>PLZS01000082.1 GCA_003153555.1 Candidatus Melainabacteria bacterium
GCGTTTTCATTGGAACACCTTTTGCTTTCGCGCAGGCTTCCAGAAAACGCCAACCAAGGCTGAATGTTGCCATAAGCTACCAAGCTAGAAGAGTTGATTGGAGCTTTCATCGCAAATAGCCTTCGTTAGCGGCAGGATAACCTGTCGCTGTGGTTGCTATTTGCGCCAGATGTTGTCATCGAGCGGCCTTGCCGGTCGTGCAACCCTGACTCAACCCACAAATCGCGCGCCTGCCTTCCACAGATAGAACAACCAACACACCACGGATGGTGCGCAATAGTTCCGAGATGTCTGTAAGTCAGAAGGTCGAGGGGTGTTCCTTAAAAGAACTACACGCGATAAGTCGATACCCACACCCTAGCAAAGGCACCGTTAACGGCCCAGGGACTTAGCGACCCGCATGTTAAGCACCCTGGCACGACGGCGCTTAAAACTTCTTGACAATTCGGCTAAACAGCGACTCTGTTTACGTTTCAAATCCGAACAAAAGCACGCATGTAAACAGTCAGCGATGCTTATCGGAGTCTCATCTAAACTACAGAAAAAACTTCTCGATTTACGCTGCGTCATCTCTCGTGAGTTTACCTAATGGCGCTAAGCTCGCAATGCAACGAACCAGGATATGAAGCCAGTCTTACCAATTCAAGAACCTCAAAGTTCCGCAAAAGATGTCAGTTTAGCTTTTCGACACGTGCACATTTTGTTTCGTAATACATTCAGCATTGCAATGTATGCCGCTCGGATTGCTAGCGCGAAGCTGCTTCGGGATGATTGCGGTTGCGATTCTCTTGCATCACCTGTCGCTGCAATTGGACTGCCGACATGTAGCGCTGATTGGGATCTTCAATCGCCGCGATATTCCGATATTGCTGATACTTCTGCAGCGCACCGTCGAGAAAGCCCAAGTATTTATCAGGGTCGTAGCATATCGATGTGTGCCACTCACTGATGTGCCCTGAGCCGGAAGTTCCCAGAGCTGTGTTCCCATCAGGCGCGATCACCACGCTTGTCGTAAACCCATTCCTAGAGTTGTTTGGATGATTGTTTAACCAATTCTGCCAAGGCATAAGTGCTGGCGTATTTGCCGGCCAACCCTGATCACTGATGTTATTGTCGACAGCGATAAAGTCTTTGTTGATTTCGTTGATTACTCTATCGTCCGAGAGCGAACTGCCCCGGGCCATGCGACCGCCCATTCAGCAATCGCCGGCGTTTTTTTCACCATGGAAACCAATCACCAGAAAGACAAGGATCGGCTTATTCTCAGCTCTTGATCTTGCTTTCGCTTGCTCCATATCTTTGAGCCAGTGAATTTGCGTCCACTTACCTTGGTGCTCACATTGGGTGGCCACCTGACTGAACTGCTGATGTGTCTGCCAATCCCTACATTGCCCTGGCGCCGCTGACAAAGTCAGCAAGGTCAACATCGTACTCAGAATGCCGTTGCGCATAACTCACCTTTATTGTCGTCTCGCTAATGAGTCTACTGCGACTAGGCAAGAAGAACATCCAACGACAGCCATATCTCGCCTGTGACTTTAGTCATGTTTTGCTGGATGTTTTGCCGGAACGTTCTGATAGAACTTAGCTTTTTGCTTGCACAAGCGGAGTCGTGTGTCTTGTGATCCATTCCAGAACGCCTTTAAATATTACGTCGTCGAACTGTCCTTCCTCAAAAATCAAATGCTCAGCCCTGCCGATAAAAATCATATCCTTATCCTTGTTCGTAATCGCTTGATAAATAGCAATCGTGCCCATTGGCTTGACTAGATTGTCGCTGTAACCCTGAAAGATAATCACAGGAGTGTCGGTGATTTTTGCTGCAGCCTTAACGTTGTTACCCATAAAATTCTGGAAATTGAGAAGCTCGGAGGGTGAAAGTTTCATCCTCATTTGTGAATCACCTTCCCACATATCACGTAAATCAGCATCAGCCGTGGCCTGCTCCACAACCGCCGTACCGATATCGAATTGCTCGTGTTCGTGATTGAGGAACTTCAAGCCAACTTTAAAAGCAGTCTTCTTTGCTTGATAGCGTGAACCCGAAGGCACTGAACTAATCACCGCATGCACCAAATGCGGTGACTCAGCGGCTATGCGCAACACAATAGCACCGCCCATTGATTCTCCCAAAAGAACAATTGGCGTATTGGGATAATCGATGCGCAACTCAGTGAAAATGCGCGTGATGTCAGCTATGGATGCCTGTAAATCGAGTTGCTGTAATACTTCGTCATTCCTGTAACTGCCAAATCCACGCCACATCAAATGAAATGACACCAAATCCCTCACGCAAAATCACCGAGGCGCCAGCAATGAGCGCGTATCGAAAAAGTGTGTAGTCCAATTTTGGACATCACGTAAATCGGGAAAAGGACAAAAAGTGCCAAAAGTCCAGTGGCACGAGGTCATCACGAGAAATTGTGGTGCTACCTCGTGATGCAAAAAGTAAAAAAAGTACAAAAAGGAGCGGAAAAATGGGGAAAACGGGGCTTGACAGAATCCGCCACTTCCATAGAAAAACACAGCAGCAAGGTGTAACCCGGCATGGCGACACGCCCCTGCAGAAAAAAGGGAACCTTGTGAGACACCTTGGAGTGCCACAACTAGTTCCCTTGACGCATTTGCGCTTGCTTGACTAGATCCACCCAGGTGCAGAAGGGTTGATGAAAATGTTTGACAATGAAAGACTACTTGGCGCTCTTCTTGAAGATGCTGGCGAGGTATGGTGTCATAGTTTTTCTCCTTTGCTTGGTTAAACGTTTGCAGATTAGCAGTTGGGTTCGTGCCCCATGCTTTGGCTAGCCGATCTGAATGGTGAGCTTACCCAGCTTCAGTTTGTAGTTCTTCAGGGCCGGGCAGTTGTCGACCCGCAGATTGGTCAACGTGCTCGGCAGCGCAGGCAGGCTCGTCAGGGCCGGGCAGTTGTCGACCAGCAGATCGATCAACGTGCTCGGCAGCGCAGGCAGGCTCCTCAGGGCCGGGCAGTTATCGACCCGCAGATAGATCAACCCAGGATGCTCCCAGAAGTACGCTGCCATTGCCTCTTTCGATTCGAAGTACATTGTGTGTCTCCTTAAATAACACTATGAGCTTTCGCTCGTTAGATTCCTGCTCGCGCATCTGAACTCGACGATGAACGCGAACGCTTAGTTTTGAAAGACATCGGACAGTACGCTCGTTGTTAACGACCGCGCGCACTGGCTTCGTTTCAAACGCGCATTTCAGGCAGTCGTTACAGAACTCTTCTCCGCAACATCAGCCACAACACCATGCTGCGATCTATTGAACGGTTGAATAAGCAAGATGGCTGTTTTGGTTGGAAGTCTTCAGTGAAGTCAGTGCAAACAGTGCAAACAAGACGCTTCACCGTTGGTAAAGAAAACTGATTGGAGCGAACTATTACTGTTATACACAGTCGTCGTGAAATCGTTATACATGCTGTGCTGTCTAGCGCTAACAAGCTGGCTATTTATGGTTGTTCTGTTGTCCTTGGAAAAATGTAATAGATAATTCAAAAATGTCGGCTTGAATCACACACACAGTTCGTGAGAGAGAAAAGGTTGAAACATAATCAGGGCTTGAGTTAGTATAGAATTCTAAGGTTGAGGCTGGTTGACAAGGGGATGCTTAACAATATCCCATTGGGTCGGTGCAAACAAGAGGCTTCACCCATTGGTCGTGAGAACTGATCGGAGCGAACTATCACTGTTATACGCAATCGTCGTGAAATCGTTATATCTGGCGACTTGATAACATTTTCTCGATGGCTGTACACAACTGCATTTTGTTGCTCTCACCAAACGAGCACGTTACAATCGTTCCGTGCCTTAATCGATTGTTTCAGCTTGCTGGGAATGTTTCATGGTCTTAGCTCTTGCGATGGAAGGAGATGAGACGATACCGCTCTATCTGAGGCTGTCTCAAGCCCTTATTAAGGCCATCAACAGCGGTCAATTACAGACTGGAGAGGCACTACCATCAACGCGGGTTTTGTCAGCCACTCTGTCAATTGCGGCAGTTACTGTTCACCGCTCCTACCAGGATCTTCTCAGTCGTGGTTATCTCGAAACAGTGTCAGGACGTGGCACGTTCGTTAGACATCGAATACCGAACGAAGCACAGGAAGATAACTTAGTACAGTTACCATCGGTTGCGCTATCCGCTAAGGAGGCGAACATTCGCTGGTCCTGTTTCGCGCAAGCGTTGCTTTCGAGCGGTGCTTCGTTACCGGAAAAACCCGATCTCTTCGCCAGCATGTATCAGAGCCTTCCGACGCGCGAGCAGCTGCCTTTGGCAGCATGGCGCAAGATACTCGTAAAGAACAGCCGTCTTGTGGAAGAGACATCATTGGAATACACAGGTGATGCTTTTGGCTCGATCCGCTTGAGAAAAGCAATTGCTGCATACCTGAGACGGGCTCGGGGAGCCATATGTGACTGGGATCAGATTGCAATTTTCTCCGGCTCTCAGCCTGCTCTCGACATGGTTTGCCGCGTGCTTTTGGACAGAAATGATGGTTTTGCCATGGAAGAGCCCGGCTATTTTGGAGCGCGACGTTCAATCGCCGCTAGCGGAGCACAAATTATAGCCGTGCCTGTCGATGAGGACGGCATCCGCGTATCGGATCTGAGACAGCTGGAAAGAGCACCAAAGATGGTTTTCGTCACACCGGCTCATCAGGACCCAACCGGCGCAGTGCTCTCGCTGAGCCGGCGCATAGAGTTGCTAGCGTGGGCTCGCGACACAGGCGCGCTGATTATTGAAGATGATAACGATTGCGAATATCGTCATGGAGCGCGGCCTTTGTCTTCCCTTATGGCTATGGATGAAGACGGCTGCGTTATATACTTGAACACCTTCTGGCGCACGCTCGGTTCGCTAGTGCGGATAGGTTATCTTGTGCTACCGCGCCGATTGCTCGAAGTCTTCACCTTCGTGAAGTCAATCGTGGAGCGAGACTTCCCTGTCCTGGAACAAGCCGCTCTGGCGGAGTTTATCGAGCAAGGCTATTTGGAAAGGCACATACACAAGGCGGGTTCGCTTTACCGCAGGCGCTTACATGCCCTCACCCATGCATGTACACTGCACTTGAAAGGATCGATGACGCTCACCAAAGAAAGTGGTGGCATGCGCGTCTTGGCGCGTTTTGATTCATCTCGATTTTCCAATGAAAAGATTATCGAAGCCGCCTGTGAGGCGGACTTCCCTTTGTTCAGCACGGAAAACTACTATATGGGAACAGCTCCGCAAGGCGAGTTCTTGATTCCATTTGGGCAGTTCGACGAACATACAATCGCGCAAGGCGTGAAGAGCTTTGCGGAATTGATTTCAGTTTAGGAATACACAAATCCCCGCAGATGAAAGCACAAGCGCGTTACGTTTATTCAGCTGTACAGGTGGTCAAACATGGTGCTCATTGCAAATAATGCTCTCAGGCAGCGATTTTCTGACGCGGGTCCAGTTGCTCGGAACCATCCGCTTCTGTGTAGATAGCGAATCCACTCAGAATATCCTTAGTCGAGTTTCCGACCGTTGAGACGACTTTGCGATCAATGGACTGCGAGCTGCTCACTAACATCTGATTGCCTGTGAGGCTGTCAGTTTTAGTTTTCAAATCTGCTTGCTGCTGAACGAAAGCTTGATATTCGGCTGGTGTGCTGAATTGAGTTTGCACTGTGTTTGCGTTGTCACCCAAGCCATTAGTCGAAACAGCTCTCTGCAGATCAAGCTTGTTTTGTGCGGATTGTATGGCACCGGCAAGGTTGGCTTGAGCAAACGATCCTTCTGGATTGGTAAGAAGATTGCCGCTTATATCGCCGTATGCTGCTTGCGCTGCGGCCAAATCACCTTCACTGGCGACGGTTGTGTTCATCACCCGTCCAGCCACTTCATGGCCACGTTGAATCGCGGCTTGGTTAGCATTAGGTGATTCATGACCAACTAAGGAGAAACCAGCTAAGCCCCAGGCTGCTTCCTGTCCAGCGCTCATGTTTTTGCCTGTTCCAGTTAAGGAGGCCATCAAGTGAGGATCGCCGAGAAGTTGAGCGGACTGTAAGTGCAGATTGTCACCCTTCTGCGTGTTATCGAGCTGCATCAACGGATGATCGTTACCGCCATTATTTCGATTGTGAGTGTTATCGAATGCCATAAATCACCTTAGGGGAAGTTTGGAAGATCCGTATGGGATGTTTGGTGGGCAATCCATCTCCATAACCAAAATATTAGATGCACTGGTGTGAAGTTTGTATGATGCATTCGTGACACTCAGAAAGTTGCCAAGCATTGTTAATGGAAACCGTTTCCATTAACGCTCTGTTCAACATTGTGGTGCAGTCGAAAATAGGCGAAGAACGGGCATAGCGACAGAAACACTGACCTAATTCCGAATGACTTATCCGGCCAGGTGCGAAGATCGATCTGCTCTCAAATATCTTACACAAGAAGCTATCAATACTATGGGCCTCTGCGCGAAAGCCCTTAGTCTCAACATTGATTGTTTTCTACATTTATTGCGGGGCACTTTTTCTATGTCCGGATACAGGTTGGCGACAAACTCTTCTATCGCCTTTTTGGAATTTTATCGAATATGTAGGACTGTGGCAGTATTACACGGTATTCGTTCCGCCTCGTGTTTTCAATCTGTATCTTGAAGCCAACGTCAAGCTAGATAATGGACAGATCTTGATCTGGAAGTATCCGCGCATGGAGCAACTCGGATTGATTGAAAAGATGCAGAAAGAGCGCTACCGCAAGCTGTACAACGACATTGCAAATAACGCCAGCGATGGGGTTCTCTGGCCGGATCTGGCGCGTTTTATAGCCAGACAGGTTTACGCGCAACAAGGCAAACGCCCGCTCGAAGTGACTTTGGTGCGCTACTGGTCTGACATCCCACCAGCGCATGGAGATCCTCTGCCTCGCCCGCCAAATAAATACGCCTCGCTCGGCTTCTTTACCTATCCGATCAGAATTGAGGATCTGCAATGAGGTTTGGAGCATTACGACGTTGGTGGAATCGCTGCTGGTTTACCGAGACTTCTCCAAGTCCTATTTGCCTATTTCGTATCGCCTATGGCTTGTTGGTGCTCACGACTGGTGTGCTTCTTGGTCCAGATCTGCTCAACTGGTACGGACACGGTGCCGCCATTTCACAACAAACAATTCATGATTGGGAGAACTCAGAAGCTCGCTTTAGTATTTTCTTTCTCTTGCCTGAAACGAACACAGTGGTTGTTATCACCTATTCGGTGTTAATGCTTGCTGCAGCCAGCTTAACAGTGGGACTGTTTTCGCGATTAAGCGCATTTCTTGTCTACGTTTGCCTGCTGTCGTTCCAACAAAGAATGGCTTGTATCTTTAACGCCGGTGACACTATTTTACGTCATCAGGCTTTGCTGCTTATTTTCTCGTCTGCGGGAGCTCTTTATTCGATTGATAGTGTGAGAAGAAACAAGTCAAATAAACCATCCACGGCAAGTGTGCTATGTAGTCCCTGGGCACAACGACTTATTCAGCTTCAACTAGCAGGCGTTTATTGTCAAACTTTTTTTTCAAAAATGGCGTGCTCTCAGTGGATTGATGGAACAGCGTTGTACTACTCTAGCCGACTAACCGACTTTGCTCGACTGCCCGTGCCATTTTTATTCGATCACCTTTGGACATGTCAGCTATTAAGTTGGACGACGCTTGCGGTCGAATTGTCGCTGTTTACATTGATCTGGTTTAAAAGATTTCGCTACCCGGTCATAGCAATCGGCACTATCTTTCACCTGGGCATCGATTGGTCAATGAACATACCGGTTTTTGAGTACATCATGATAGCAAGCTACATCAACTTCCTTCAGCCAAATGACGTGGACCGATTTGTCAGCTCCTGTAAAAAATGGATCAGCGCTATCCTAAGCAGATACCAAGGCAGCACAAAGCAAGACTCGGTATGATAATGCATTACCTTATTGTTCGTACTCTGCCACATATCCAGTATCGAAGCCCAGCGAGCTTGCATAGGCTTTGGCACTTACTTGGCGACGAAATCTGATGTCGATCGCAGTTCCATTCGTAGTGTAAGTTGGCCGCACAGCAGACGGTCCGACCCGATATGCCCGATATGTTGTTGATGGTGTCATAGTCTCGTTAAAATCTGATTGAGATCCCAGCAAAGGAATTGATCCTAAACCGTGTGGAGGCAATCCAGTGCCCGGGTTACCCCCGGTACCACTGGTACCGCCTGTGGTGCCCGTACCTGAAGTACCTGAGGTGCCTGAAGTTCCAGATGTTCCTGAAGTGCCGGAAGTGCCGGAAGTACCTGACGTACCTGATGTACCTGAGGTGCCCGATGTACCCGATGTACCATTGCAACTATTTGCCTGCAGGGTCAAAGAACAAGCAAAACAGACAAGGAACAATCGCACATCAACTTTCATTCAGCGGGTCCTCCTGTGATCACAGGATTGTGTGCATCGTTTTTCATACCAACAAGAGGGATGGATTGAAGCGATTTCGATTTCGACTTAATGGCATGACTAGCGTTCATGGCAACTTGCGCATTGTCCATAGGTTCACCTCCATGCTTACCACCCAGATTGATTCCGGGTTGTCGCACCTCATCTCTGATGTAGACATCCCATTTATCGGTAAAATCGAGTTTACCAGGAACGTTTGTTACACCTTTTAACTGCGGCAGCACTGGAGGCGTTATCGAGAAGGTGCTAATGGCACTTCCTGTAATTGCGTTAAGTTCCTCAGCATACATTTGATTGTTACTCGAAACCGAGAATGGATAAGGCTTAAGCGGCCCGCTCTTGTATAAAACATTTCCCGATGGGCCAAATTTGAATATATGGATGATCCCACCCGGAACAGGTCCCAGTGGTGTCCCGGTGGTACCACCGGCGGTGGTGATTGGGGCAAAAATAACTGTGGCCGGATTAGGCGCATCGAGAGGGGCGTTAACAATAGCAAGTACTTGGTCAATCTGCGCCTTACATCCTCCTCGCCGAATCCAGTCGTAAAATGCCCCTCGCCAGACTACGCCAATCGGCGGACTGGAAGCACCATTGATCGGCCAGGGCATGGGAGACATTGAGGCGTTGGGGTAATCCCAAGGAAAATCTCCATTCGTTGGAGTGAAAAGACCTGCAGGCTTGCCATTGTCATTGAGTTGGCCATTGCTCAAAATATCGGCAAATTTTTTAATTTCAGGAACGGGTCCGTCAGGAAAACTTAATGAAAGGGAGCCTGGAGCGGGCAATGGGTCATAGAGACTTGATGGCACGCCGCAAGCGGCGCAGTGCACAGGCGCGCCACTCATAGTTGTTTCGATGAATTGATCGGCTTCAGCCTTTACTACTGAAGGGATGCAGTATGGTAGCGTGGTGTCTCCTCCTGCCACGAACATCCTCGAATCAGCCAAAGTTGAACTCTTTCCGACCGAAGCAAAAACAAAATTTTGATTCAGGAATGGTACGTTCGTGTCAGACCTGTAGAAGCCATCTGCCTGCTGGTTCGTTGGTACAACCGCTAAATATTCAGGTTGTGGCACAGGCGTGTTGGAGGCTAGACCACCCTTGAGCGAGCCTAACGTTAGCTTCATTGAATTCGGAACATAGGAGGAAGAGCCGGTCATGCGAACATTATTCCGATTGTATGCACTGAGGGCATCTGCATACGGATAGATTTTGTTGCCGTCCTTATCAGAACCGATGCCGGTGGGAGTAATCGCTGCATTAAGAGCAACCATCAGCTTACTCGCCGCCTTTTGCGCATTTTGCGCGTCTATTATGGCAAATTGCTGCATCGTCTGATCATTCAAGGAGTTCGCGATAATCAAGTCTAGTCTTGCTGTTCCAATGATAGTATTGATACTTCGCACAGGCATCGAAAGCTGATCGGGCGCCGTTGTACTTCGTCCGATCGGAGCTGCATCTGAAAGCGAAACAAACCCAAACTCATCTGTGTTTACAACGATATTGGCTATGTCAGTCGCGGCAGCGAGTGCTGCAGATTCGATAGCCTTCTTCTGTTCGGCGTTGCTACCCAACAGTCGTGTATAGTTCAAGAAGAAAAATATAAGCGCCATGACTAGCCCTATGAAGGCAATAACCAGAAGAATACTGCCTTGATTGTTTCGGCGAGCAGCCCGTGACAAAAGCAAAAAAATAGTAACTAGCGGTTTGTCCATTTAGTCTGGCTCCAAATTAACCGCAGGGATGGCCTTGAGCGCCTTCCCCTTGTATTAATTTCCATCATAGCCTAACTAAGCTATCTACGGACCATTTCGATGCGTCGCCAAATCCTTGTTTTTATAATCCCGAAATTGCTACCGCTCAAGCAGCAATTTTCTGACGCGGATCCATTTGCTCGGAACCATCCGCTTCTGTGTAGATAGCGAACCCACTGAGAATATCCTTGGTCGAGTTTCCGACCGTTGACACGACTTTGCGATCAATGGACTGCGAGCTGCTCACTAACATCTGATTGCCTATAACGCTGTCAGTTTTATTTTTCAAATCTGCTTGCTGCTGAACGAAAGCTTGATATTCGGCTGGTGTGCTGAATTGAGTTTGCACTGTGTTTGCGTTATCACCCAAGCCGTTAGTGGAAGCAGCTCTCTGCAGATCAAGCTTGTTTTGTGCGGATTGTATGGCACCGGCAAGATTGGCTTGGGCAAACGATCCTTCTGGATTAGTAAGAAGATTGCCGCTTATATCGCCGTATGCTGCTTGAGCCGCTGCTAAATCACCTTCACTGGCGACGGTTGTGTTCATCACGCGTCCAGCCACTTCATGTCCTCGTTGAATCGCTGCTTGGTTAGCATTAGGTGCTTCAGAACCGGCTAAAGAGAATCCAGCCAAGCCCCAGGCTGCTTCCTGTACAGCGCTCATGGTCTTACCTGCTCCTGCTCCAGTTAAAGAGGACATCACGTGAGGATCGCCGAGAAGTTGAGCTGCCTGCAAGTGCAGATTGTCACCCTTCTGAGTGTTATCGAGCACCGTTAAGGGACGATCGTTACCGCCGGTATTTCGATTGTGAGTATTATCGAATGCCATAAATCACCTTCGGGGAGACAGATTGCCGCGCCAGCTTGAGGACTTTATCTAGTAATTCAAACTTACATATTTGGAAGATCCGTCTGGATTTTTCATTTAGTAAGAAGGTTTTGGGGCGACCTCATAGCCAAGACAATAGATGCACTCATGTGAAGTTTGCATGATGCTCTCGTGACATCGAAGCAAGATACCAAGCATTGAAAATGGAAACCGTTTCCATTTATACTCTGTGTAACTCAAAAACTCGCCTCAAGGCGCAAACGGAATTAATAGGTAGCCTGGGAGCGCCGGCATCCTTGCCGGCATCAATGCCAAAGTTGGTTTCAACAAAGTGAGCTCATGTTATTAAAGTGGCGTCTGGCGCTTAGCTTTCAATTTCTTATCGCATCATCAGTTATGTGCGCATCCTTGGCATCTGAGACTAGTTCGCTAGAAACGGTAGACTCATCTACAAACCAAAACTCGAAGTTATTGAACTTCCCGTACGCCCCAGAATACATATCACTGCCTGTCAATCAGACCCAAGTGGGTCGCAAAGCTATTGGAACGCTAAATTCGTCTCGTGGTTCGTCCTTTATAAGCCAGTCGATACTTCCCCCAGCGCTTCAGGAAGCTAAGACAGAGCAAAAAGGAAAAAGTTCGATTGTTGGAAAAATCACGGATGCGACTCTAAGCCATCCAGTGGCAGAAGCTCGTGTGGTGCTGTCAAAAGTCGGTGAGGAGCACAAACGATACCAAACCGAGACAGGACCTGACGGAACATACAAATTTGAGAACATCGAAGATGGTGAATATTCCATCACTGTCTCAGCTAAGGATTTGCTTTCGGGCAACCAGAGCATCAAACTCGCCAATGGAGAAGTTCGCAATTTAGATTTCAAACTTGAAGATATCGAGCCGGTTGATGTCCTCCGAGTCAGCGGCAAACAGACTTTGATTCACCCCGAAAAAATTGGCAGCACTACCAATCTCGATCACAAATTTGTCTATCAATACAAAACAGGAAATGATCTCCGCGACTTAATCACCAGCACTCCAGGTGTGATGAATGACAGCTATGGAAACATCATCACCCGCGGTGAGCACAACTCGATAAACTACATCGTAGATGACGTCGTCATCCCAGAAGCGGCGGGAGTCCTGCAGCAGTCCCAAGTAATAAATCCTCGCTCGATTCAGTCCATGAGTGTTGACATTGGTGGGTATCAAGCCAGCGACGGTGGTGGACCGTTGGGTGCAGTCGCGCACATAAAATCTTTGCCGATCAACAGCAAACCAAATTTCAATATTGGCCAGCAAATAGGCGGTCCAATGGCGGGCAGTATTTTTTACAACTCAAGCGGCGCCTTTAGTCAACGACCGGACAGCATCTGGAACCGGCTTCGCTTCGAATCATCGGGCTCCTTTAGAGGGTCGTCGTACGGCATCGCTCCTCCAGTAAAAGACTATGTGCAAAACGGCCGGGCCGACATCAACTCCTTTACCAAATTGGAGTTTTTAGCCACACCGCGAGACACATTCAGGCTAACAACATCCATTAATGAAACGTCTCTTCAGGTGCCTTCATCTGGGCTTTCTGCCACAGCCGGCGTCAAAAATCACCAACACGATGGACAGGATTACATCATTGCTAGTTACATCCGCAAATGCGAAAAGTATCTTGACGAAGTCAATTTGCACCTGCTCAACGGTATTTACTATGACCGATTTCGCAGCACTAAGGCGTTCGATCCCGGGGTTCAATTCAACAATGGACAACCGCAAGAATCGATTTCTGCAAATGCGAAACGAATCAACTATGTGTTTTCTGCACAGGGAAATGCGCTAAAAACCTACAACAAAACTCATCACTTCAAAGCTGGCTTTTACTCTGAAGTGCGCCCTGTTAGCACACTCTACAACGCAACATACTACAATGCGGATTACCTGGGCAGCGTCCCATCTGCTACGAATCCGAATCCTACTCCATATGGTGCCGTAATCAGTCCGTTTACCGGTCAGCCAGGTGGTCCGGGCTTCGACGGAAAAGTGGGAAGATTTTCTGGATTCAGGTATTTGCAAAGCGCATTTTTCCAAGACAAATTCACACCTCAAAACGGATTTTGGCGCCGATTGACTTTAGACGCCGGTGTGCGCTTTGACATGCAGAGAAGTATTTACGGCAACACTATGACGTTGGCGCAAACTATCTTGAACACGCCTGGCTCTTCACCATTCTCGCTCCAACCGTACCAGAAGCAAACAACGACTGATGCTCAAGTTAGCGGAAGATATGGTGCAGCGTTTGTTCTGGATAAGAAAACCGTTGTTCGAGCATCTTTCTCAAATTTGTTCATGCCGAATCCTGTCGATATATTTGTCACTCCGTACAACGTGGTGAGTGGACAAAATACTCCTGGAATTTATGATGGAACTCCCAAACCATTGCGCGCAACTCGTGGCTACCTAATTGATAGCAGCATAGAGAAGCAGTTTGGAACCCGCTTTGCCTGGCGCACAAATTTGTTTTACAAATACCTCACCAATTTCGGGGACTCCGGAGTTGTGGGCAATCTGCCTCTCTATAATCGCCTCACTAATAGCGCCCAAGATGCAACCGGCGTCGAGACAAGATTCGACCTGAAGCCGAGGCGAGATGGTTACGGCTTTAATGGATTCGTATCCAATACTATGCAAGTAGCATATTTGCGCGGAACCCGGACGCCATCCGGGGGGTTCTATCAGACGCCAATTCCTCCATTCATGAAATATCCGGATCACGACAGGCGAATGTCTACAGTTGCAGGGATAGGATACAAGACACCGCAAAACATTTGGTGCCTTTTGACTACACAGGTGCTCAGTGGCTTGCAAGATGAGCGCGATCCAGCTGTTTATGGACCACATCTTAAACGCACTCCGTTTATTACCGATGTGGCTTTCAATGCTGGTTATCAAATGCCACGCAAGCTAGTTCAAGCTCATCGCTGGTTACCAACTTCATTTGATGTTCGTTGTGACAATTTACTGAATCAGCGCCTACCAGTTAACTTAGGCAGCCCCTTCCAAGGAACTAGATTTAGCCTGCCGCTTCGCGTTCTGGCAAGTTGCCAGTGGCAACTTGGTCCACAGGAAGCGAAGCTGAGCGCCATTCCGAAACCTCAGATCTAGACCTGTCCTGGTCCCAAGAAAAGCCGGTTTCGCGGCGAAATATTGCAAAAAAGTCTCGCAACTTTCCCGATCTTGCAACTTTCTCGGCCTCAACCTCGTCGAATGGCCACTAGCAAGACAACTCGCAGGAAAAGCCCTTTGGATATTCATAATTTTGTATTGCAGTTTGCAGTTCTATTCGCACCATTGATCCACACGCCCATGGAGCAACTAACACCGACGTTGTACCGAGGTTTAGACCCCAAGGTAAAAGACATCCATGTTTTACACGATAAGGGATTCAAGACGATAATATCGCTGAGAACAAATCCACAAATGAAGAAACAAAGACTCTGCGATCAACTTGGCATGAAGTGGATTTTCATTAAAACAGGCGTATTCAAAGTTCCAACTTTCGATCAAATGGATCAGTTTCGAAGCATCGTTAATGATCCTAAGAATCAGCCCGTGTACACTTCCTGCGAAGTAAACATGGATCGCACCGGCGTGTACATTGAAGCATACCGCATGGTCGATTTACATTGGACCGCGCAGCAAGTCGCTGACGAATTCAAGCAATACCATCAGAAAACATGGTGGCCTCCCTTTAAAAAATATCAGAGCGCGGTCGAAGCATACGCAGCTCAGCGCACTACCGTAGCCTCAGAAACTCCAAGTTCTGGCTCGTTCACATCCTCATCGACAACAGTCGTAACCGGCAAACGAACGCAGTAAACCTGATAGCCCAGCATCCTTCCTAAACCTGGTAGCGCCGCCATGCTGCAAATATTTGTGGGGGTACGGGATGCCCTCTCCCTTTTTATTCCATTTAATATGTGAAGCAAAAAACGCGGCTTTTATGGAACCTGAAAAGCATTATCAATCGGGCTTTGGCGGAATCGTGGAAGTCTGGGAATGCTGATGTAATATAGGTTTACATGAAATGGGATCCCTTCTTTTGGAGGGAGGCACCACCTTTTAATGTTTCCAATTTCGAGCGCCTTTTAGATTGCAACCGAAAAAATCCGATGTTCGAACAAATGCGCGCATAGCACATGAAGTAGCATTCCTGATAGGTTATGACCTCAACTAGGTCTGTTTTCTGGGCCTATACTCTTCCGGTTTCATATCGAAAGTCCACGCAACCGCCTCGCGCGCGGTCTTGATTGTGGGCGGCACGCGTAAGAAATAGGACTTGATCGAACCGTCAGGCTCTGGCGTGCTGTTGAGCACTTTCACCATGACGATAGGCTCATCGTTGAACAATGTTTTCTTGTACAAAATTCCACATTCATCTTCGTGTATTTTTTCTGCACCACAATCGACGATAAACTTTGACATACCATAGCGATCAATCTTGACCCTTCGAACTTCTGCGTTCAATTCTTTCAAAATGCTCTCAACATTTATTGCCGATGGATTATCTATGACCTCACTGGGAACCGTTGTTCCATGCCAGACATGAAGCTGATAGCCATCAGAAAAGCGCAGAGCTGGTCCAAGCTCAGAGTGAAGTCGTCCATTTTCGTCAGTCTTAAAGACGAGCGGAGCTTGTGATACAAGCACAACTTTGTCCAAGAACATGCAGTTCGTGACGCTTCTAGCAACATCGAGATAACATCGCAGCAGTTTCTTGTTTGTCGGGCCAACCGGCAACCATGGCAACTCTTCGCAAAGGTATTCGTAAAACGGCAGCCAGTCAACAACCGACGGCACGAACGTCAAAGCTGCAGTGCCGGTAATGGTGGCAATTAAGAAGTGGAACTGTTTTCGCTCTTCTGGCTTATAGGCCTTGTCAAATTCTACTTGCGCATTGCCGCGTACCACCTCAAATCCGAACTTAACTAAATTCTGCATTGAGAACATATTTGAAAAATCAGGATGAAACGGAAACGATGCCATCGTCATCAAATTGGCACGCATTTGTGTCGTTGGATTCTCTTGAAGACGACTGCGCAATTGGGTTTCGTATTGTTGCTTCAGTTGAGCAAATTTCGCATTTTCAGCCAATCTGATTCCGCATACACCATGCAATTCCTTCGTCAACTTGATTTGGTTTTGAGTTATCTTCAGGTTGGAAACAACCATTGATGTAGGCATTGAAGATAAATCAGGCTCGGTCGATGGTTCCTTTTTGCTAAAAAACGGAACATCATCAAACCAGTTCGCTTGTGCTTTTGCCAGTTTCGGTCGCAAAAACTTTTGACGGACCGTATCATTCACCTGAATATCAATTTGTCGCCACAGCTTTTCCCAAAGATCATCGACCTCCTTCGACGAAGGAATGAACGCAGTATGGACATTCAGCTGGCGACTGTCTGTTCGCGTGAAATTGGTCTGCAAAGCGGCGCACATCGCCACCAGCTGCCACGGGCTTTGACACCACAGGATAGCTGGTTCCTCTGAGTTGGGAGCTGCGACAGCCGCATACAAAGCCTTAATTGCGCGCTCGGTAATTTCCTTGTCAACCGGTGCAGTGGAGTGAACTACGGAAAGCCACTGATTATTGCGATCAGTCAGTCCAGCGCTTACGCTGTCAGCGATTACAGGAGTATCACTAATCGACGACACGTCTAATACGTTCCGGTGTGTATTCGCGTTGAATAACCACTTTGTACAAGCCAGGCTTGAGCGCGATGGTGCTGTGTTCCTCGTGGACCAGCTGACCAGGTTCACGAAGTTCGACCAACTTATCTTCTTTCCATGCATACATGGAAAGACCGTTGACTTTCGTCATTAGCCGATGTGAATGACCAGTCACCTCACCATAAGCCAAGACGACGCTCTCGTCCGTACTTTCCTTCTTAGCGCCATCGGGCAACGCATCCACCCTGATCAGACAAACATCGCCCTGCCGATAATGTTCATTCATGTTTCACGTTCCTGAAGTGTTGTAAGTTTTGGCGTCCTAACCCGATTATAGTCCCCACCACACCATAAAAGTAATGCACTCTTCCTGAAGAACTAGCTGTTTGCTAGCGCCGCTCGGAAAAAACAGAGATGACTGCTAAATATAACTGTAATGTTTGCGGCTGAACTTGGATCGCTTAATTTTTGAGCGCTCCATTGAATAGCGCACGGATCAAGATCTACCAGATGCACCGTCGCCGGCTACGCGCACAACAAGTTTACCAAAGTTCCTGCCCTTAAGCATGCCGATGAAAGCTTCCGGTGCTGCCTCAAGCCCTTCGACGATGTCCTCGCGATACTTGATGTGGCCTTGTTTGATCCAAGCGCTGACATCGCGGTGAAAACTTGCCGCCTGGTCAGCAAAGTCGCTGACAATAAAGCCGCGCAGCGTTAACCTTTGACGCAAGACTTTCGCCATCAACTCTGGTGTGCGATCGGGTCCCGTCGGCAGCTGAGTGGCACTGTAATAAGCAATCAAACCGCATACGGGGATGCGCGCGAAATCATTGAGAAGAGGCAGGACTGCGCTCCACACTTCACCGCCGACGTTTTCGAAATAGACGTCGATGCCCTTCGGGCACGCTTTGGCAAGTTCTTCGGCAAATTGCGGCGAGCGATGATCGACTGCTGCATCAAAACCGAATTCTTCGATCAATGCCTTGCATTTCTCGGCACCGCCGGCAATGCCAACAGTCCGGCATTGTTTAATTTTAGCGATTTGCCCAACCATCGACCCGACCGGACCCGTGGCTGCCGCAACGCAAACCGTTTCTCCTTCCTTGGGTTGCCCGATCGTCAGCAATCCGGCATAGGCTGTCATGCCGGGCATGCCCAAAACGCCGAGTGCGGTCGAAACTGGTGCTGCCGATGGATCTAGCTTGCGAAGCCCCTGACTGGCCGTAGCATATTTCTGCCAGCCGGAGTAGGAGAGAACAACATCGCCCTCCTTGAAGGCAGAGTTTTTGGAGACAACTACTTCCGCGACCGTCCCGCCTTCCATAACTTCGTCAATTTGCACTGGCTTCGCATAGGACTTAGCGTCACTCATACGTCCGCGCATATATGGATCTAATGAAAGGAACAACGTTCGCAATAGGACTTCGCCGTCCTTCGCCTGAGGGACCTCGCTTTCCTCGATGCGAAAGTCTGATGCCTTGGGGTCGCCCTTTGGCCGGGACGCGAGAACGACACGTTGGTTTTTCACGATTCACCTCATCAAGTAATCATTACAACTGGACAAAAATTTGTCGGCCTATTGTGGCACTTTCCGGCAGGTCCCGTTGGAAACGTTTCCCGAGACTGACCGAAGACGCTTCGTCTGTGACAAAATAAACAAGCCTAGACCGACCTCAATCAATGAACAAATTTGACCGATGCTTTTGCTGTAGCAAACAGCTTTATCACAAGTGTTGCCAGCCCTATCATCAGGGAGCGCTTCCACCAGACGCGCTTGCTCTGATGAGGTCACGCTATTCAGCTTTTGAACTCAATCTTCCAGAGTACATTATGAACACGACCCATCCTGAACATCCAGAGTACACAACCGATCGAACACGCTGGAGGAAAGACCTCGAAACCTTTTCAAAACACACTCGTTTTGACCGACTCAAAGTCTTGGAGTTCGTTGATGGAGAAGACGTGGCCATTGTTTCATTCACCGCGTATTTAAGGCAAGCCGACAAAGACGCCAGTTTCACAGAGAAAAGTACATTTGCCAAAGTGGATGGGAAATGGTTTTACAAATCCGGCGAAATCACTTGATCCTGGAGTGCACGAGTCCCGCGCTTCGAACATAAGCACCGTTCCACTCAATCCGGCAACTCGCTAATCATGGAGCGCACGCGTCCCGCGTGCCTCGAACAATCCGACTACATGGTTAAGTGCGACTGGAAGAGTCACCAATTCATCTCGCCTGATTAAAACTTGACTCCAGGCTGCCCGGCTGCACTCTCAGGACGACTCTACTCAGATTGGGAGTGGTGCCTTTCTGAGCTGCGTCTACTGCCGCAAGTGCAATTTGGCGCGACTGCTGTTCGCGAACGTTGGATGGTTCTGCAATTGCGATCAGGGTGCGAATGTAGCTTAGCGTAGCGGTCACAGCCTCTCGTTGCGAATGTCTTTGCAAATCGGATAACAAATATGCCAACGATTTCGCCACAAAGAAACTTCCCATAGTCCGTTTAAATGACTTTACTATTTGCATGCCTGTAGCTTCAGTGTCGTGACTCAGAGCGGATTGTCCTTGGCAATTTTGCAAGGCGGCAATGCGGAAATTAAGCTCGGCATCGTTGTATCCAGAACTGCGACGATGGAATTTGTTACGCTCGAGCAAATGTCGATAGATCTGCTCTGCCTTTCCAAATTGCCCTTGGCAGAACAACAAATCGCCGAGAGCTTGCATTCCGTATGCATCGATGCGCTCCTTCCCGTCCGCGTCTTTGCATATGAGAAATGCACGCTGAGCAAAATCAGCAGCCTTCGTACTTTGATTTTGACGATCGAAAACTGTAGCCATCAGCAAAAGGGGTTGGGCAGTTCGTTCATTCTGCGCACCATACAGTTCGATTCTGGAGTTCAACCACTGATTCAAGATTGGCTCAGTCACGCTCTTGGGCTCGAAGACCGCTGCTCCAGCCCAACTTTCCAGGAGGGCGTCCGTGCCATGGTTCGGCTTCGGATCGATTGCCATCCAATTAGTTACAGCAGACTTGTAACTGCTTTGTGCATCGCCTAACCTTCCTTCAAACGAATAAACATCACCCAGTCCGGCATACGCTATGGCAAGCAGGAAGCTGTTCTTCATGCGCTTGGCGATTTCAAGGGCGTCTAAATAATGCTTTTCTGCGGAGGAAAGATCTCCCGATTTAACGCAATCAAATCCTAATTTACATTGAGCCCTGCATCTTCCCGCGGCAAGCACATCACGCGCCTCCTGCGGCTGTCCAGCTTTGTCTAGCGCGGCTGCATAACGGCGATTGATACCATTCATCACCGACGGAGCGAACGTTGTAGTCAATCGCGGTGATGACACCAACGTGTACAGTCTTTGCGCTTCGTCCATCTTGTTCAGGTCTACGGCATTGTAGAGCGCCGATACTAGAGTCCCTGCATAGTCGCTTCTCGCAAGCTGATCGATCTGAGGATGTTTATCATCCGCTTCCAACTGTTGATAGATTGTGATGGACTCATTCAATTCTTGTTCGGCTATGCTGAATTGGTGAGTTTGTTCATGCAAAGCACCTAAAAGACCGAGATTGTAAGCGAGGTGTTCGCGTTCAGTACTCAAATTGGCACTCGAAGAGTCCTTTTGCACAGCATTGCGAAGGATTCCTATGGCTCGCTGATAGGATGATTCCGCTGTCTGAGTGTCTCCCAACTTCGCAGAAGAACTCCCCAGTCGCGCCAGGGCATCGCTTAGTCTCAATGAATTTGGCGCCAACTTTTCCGCATATCCAAGAGCATTGAAATAGTTAACACGCGCTTGATCGTAGTTTTTAGCGAGATCAAAAGTTTCGGCGTTAAGGTAAGCCCTTTCCCATTGTCTGAGGTTGTATGAGTCATTCCAGAAAGTCTGATTGGTGCAGCCGGAAACGGATGAAGTTACCAAGGCAAACCAAAATGCTCGTGCCAGTATGATTGGAGAGTTCTGTCCTTTGGTATGATTTGTGTGCTTATTACTCTTCCGCACTATTTTTCAAGGTCATGGCAAAGATACTAATTGTAGAGGATGATCTAGACATCTGCACACAAGTAGTGGGCTGGCTTACATTCGATAAACACACTGTCGAAGCTGTTCACGATGGCAAGGAAGGCAGTGATAGACTCAAGTTTTATCAATATGAGGTGATCATATTGGATGTTAACCTGCCGCACATTTCTGGCTTCGACTTGTGCAAAAGGTATCGAGAAGCTGGCGGAAACACGCCGATTCTGATGCTAACTGGAAAAACTGAAATTGCCGACAAAGAAGAAGGTTTGGATTCAGGTGCTGATGATTACCTGACAAAGCCGTTTCATATGAAGGAATTATCCGCACGGATCCGCGCTTTGCTGCGACGCTCTACCAAAGCAGTTGGAAACGTACTAGAACTCGGTGGCTACTCGCTCGACACCGCCAAGAAACAATTCTCCGTTGACGGCGAAGCGGTTACACTTGCACCAAAAGAATTCGCGTTAATGGAATTTTTCATGCGCCATCCAGACGAAGTATTCAGCCAAGAAACGCTCCTTGACAGAGTTTGGAGCAGTGAGTCCGACGCCTCAGTTTATTCCGTTTACACAGCCGTCAAAACACTGCGCAAAAAGCTAACTACCGACGGCAAAAAATCCATCCTCAGCACCGTGCACGGAATGGGATATAGACTCGAATCCAAGTAGCTGGGCAAGGTCGCACTTTCGAAGTGCACGAAATTCGTCACCTTCAAAAATAGCGGATAAACTGGTCTCGTTTTCGAGGCGATTGAAGTGAACTTTGCCTAAGCCAAATTCAATGTGCCTGTTTCTGCAAAGACTTGCTTCAACTAGTCACTATTGACGAATGTTATGTGGGCTTCGCGTCAGCGACACCGAATATGGTGCGAAGGAGGCGGCGCCAAAATACTACATTCGGCTAAAAATCTCATTTGCTTAGAAACTTAGCTGACCAGACCGGCATAGATGAAGATCGCCTTGACCCCCTATAATAACGGCTGCACGCGGCCTAATGAATAATCCTCAAGACGGCTATAACTCAAGGGGATCTATAATATATGGCCACTGTCGATTCAAAGACCTCTCAACAAGCTCTGGACATGATTCTTGCCGCTATTGGGCTACGGGAGTCCGATCACAAGGGCGCTGTCACGATCCATGGCAAGGATCCAATTCTGGCCTCGCGGCACCGTTTTGGTGAACTCATGGCTGCAGCCCAGGCTGCACTTGGCATGGCTCTTAGCGATCTCTGGCAGCTTCGTGGCGGCAATCCTCAAAGTGTGACGACCAGCGTGAAAAACGCCGTGCACCAACACCATGGCGTCGCCTTCATGCGCCAGAATGGCCGGCAAGTACCTTTCACCGACTATGGTTCCGGTGTCGGCGTGGACAGTCCGCTGAGTAGCGAGTTTTATCCTACACGTGACGGACGTTTCGTGAAGATCGAGCTTTTCTATCCCCGGCTACGCGATGCAATGTTTAAAGTCCTCAAGTGCGCTCCCACCCAGCGCGCAGTCGAGGCAGCGATTATGCAGTGGGATGGCGAGGCGCTCGAGCTGGCCATCCGGGAGGAGTCGGGAGCAATTGGCATGATCCGAACCGCCTCGGAGTGGCTTGCCCATCCGGTTGGGCGCCGCCTGGCCGCCAAGCCTGTGATCGAGGTGCAAAAGATTGGTGATAGCGATCCAATCCCCCTGCCCGCAGGGTGCGATAAACCGCTAAGCGGCATTCGTGTGCTCGACTGCACTCACGTCATCGGTGGTCCTGTCACGGCGCGTACGCTAGCCGAATTCGGCGCGGACGTGTTGCATCTTTCAAAGCCCAACTACCCGGATCACATGAATTGGCGATTGGAAACTGACATCGGAAAGCGTGCGGCCTACTGCGACTTCAACGAAGAGTCAGATATGCGTCGATTTTTCGAACTTCTCCAATCCACCGACGTGTTCACCTGTTCATATCTGAACCTCGACCAGAAGGGCATCTCGCCGCGTCGTCTGGCCACTAGCAGGCCGGGTATTATTGCGCATGAACTGCGCTGTTTCGACTTTGAAGGAGAATGGGCGAATTTCCGGGGTTTCGACATGCTTGCAGTAGCTGTGTCGGGTTACTGTGATGCCGAAGGAGCAATTGATGCGCCAATCATGCCTTTGCAGGTGATTTTTGCCGACTACCTTGCAGCCTATTGCGGCGCAGCTGGTGTCGCAGCCGCGTTACATCGCCGGGCGATCGAAGGTGGCAGCTACCAAGTGAGGGTATCGCTCACCCGAATGTGCATGTGGGCGCAAGAGATCGGACTGCTCGATGGTAATGCCTTAGACGGCACTCTTCGCTTTGCTGATATACCAAACCAAGCCGATGTGCCTGTATGCAAAATCGACAGTCCGTTTGGCCAGATCACCTACCTCCCGAGCCTGATCGACATGCCTGACATTAAACCCGGATACCTACGGGGTCCCCAGCCGCTTGGATCCTCACTTTTGGAATGGGTGGAGTAGGTCATCTCTTCTAGTGGCGCAGCTTGCAAGAGGGCATAAAAGTCTCTCCGCACCACCAATGGTATCATCATGCAATAACTGCAGTAGGCGGACCGCCTCATAGTTCCTTATGTTCGTTTTCTAGGAACTAAATTGCTTCCAAAACATTCACGAACTTAAGCAACTTTGCCTGCCATCTCTCTTTTGATGGTCCAGTGCAGTGCCAAAGCCGGTGTCAATAAAACGAAGATGACATAAAACTTGACTGCAGTAAAGAAGTAAGCCATCAGTGGACCTAATGCCTCACGGCTTGTGTGAAACCACTGCGATATGAGCCCGGTCCATGTGTCCCAAAGCGCAAAGGTGGCGAGCGCCATGAACAGATTAAAAACAAAAGCGACAGCCACAGCTCTCAAAAGTATATTCCGAACCAGTCGGAGCGAATCCAATGTCACGTCGTGTTCCTCCTAATGAAGAACCTCAAATGCGCATTCTTCTTACTGATAATTTTACACCGAACAAGGTAACCGTGCTTTTGCAAGCATGCTTAGCGCGCCTTTATACGCATGCTGTCCGTCCCGCGGCTGCCAAGTCGAAGATTTCTCGGTCTAACTCGGAATGCGAAACCAAAACGTACTGCCTTTATCTTCCTCGGAAATGACACCAATGGTGCCACCGTGAGCTTCAACAAATGCCTTGCAGATCGCCAAGCCCAGACCAGTTCCGCGCGCGTTCTGCGCGTCTTCATTGCGGACCTGCTGGTAACGCTCGAAAATGCTTTTCAGGAATCGCTTCGGAATGCCCCGTCCCTGGTCGGCAACTTTGAACTCCACGCCACCATCATAGTTCTGCGCACTCACTGTGATTTTGGACGAGGCGGGTGAAAACTTGATGGCGTTGGAAATTAGATTGATCAGGACCTGGATCAATCGATCTCCATCCGCCACAATTACTAATTCGGTAGGAACATATTCTACTGTCAGCTGCTTTTGCTCAGCGAGCAGCGAGACCACATCTTCGACACGCTCAAACAATTCCTCGACTACCACCTGCGCCTTTTGGATTTGTAGATTGCCGCCCTCCATCTTTTCAAAATCAAGCAGGTCGTTGATCAATCGAATCAATCGGTCCACGTTTCCTTCGGCGATAGAAAGCGTCTTAATAGCACCATCTGTAAGGTCGCCAAAGACACGATTGGAAAGCAAAGTCAAAGAACCTTGCACAGATGTTAAAGGAGCGCGCAGATCGTGACTAACAATGGAAAGCAGCTCTTGTTTCCTCTGAGAGGCCTCAGCCAATGACTCGGACATTTTGTGAAAAACCTGATCGACTACGGCGATCTCATCATGACCTTTAAGTGGTGGCAACAAATCTTTGTTGGCGCCAAGTCGAACCGTGTTGTTTACGAGTATATCGAACCGACGAGTGGTGCTCAAATTGAAAACAATCGCTGAGCCAACAGCTATAAAGATACTAAACAGAACACCACCAATTAAGCATTGGGAGATAAGAAAACGAGCGCGTTCCTCAGTTTCCGAATCGCCCGGACCTAGCTCTTGCTGCTCCTTGACCAGCTCCCTAAGTATGCGGATAAAGTCTGTTGCGCTTGATGTCAGTTCGGCTCGGCTGCTAAACATTTCCTCTTTGAACGTGTAGCCGGATAAAGAGCGCGCCCTGTGCAATGCAGCCACAGCTCGATCTGAAGCAGCTTCTAATTTATTGATGGATTCGATCGGCTTCTTACTTTCGCGAAGAAGAACTTTAAGAGTGCGTATCTGTTCCGGAATCGCATCGGTCAATCTATTGAAGGTATCAAACGATTCGCTGCGGTTTGTGGATTTGTATATGGCGAAGTTAGAACCGGCAGTGACAAAGTTTGTGATCAAACTATTGCACTCGTTTGATATGTCTTTATAGTGCCTCTCACGCCAGACGGCATCTTCTGCTTGCTTCTGCAAAATCGCTAGAGTGGAAACGAACAGGAGCATAAAGACGATCGGAATCGTAACCAAGATAAGGACTTTTTGGGAGAGCTTCAGGTCAAGCCGCATTATGCCTATCCTGTTGAAATGATCTAAATCTTAGCAGGTCAGAAGATCTCAAATTTCCTCAAATTTGACCAATATCCTGAATCAGTGATCGAGCGAACATCAGCTTCGAATGTGACACAAAAAAATTCAGAGCAGCCAAAAGGGCTATTGGAACAACGCTACCGAATCGAATCAAACCGGACGATATTAAAGCTGAGGATAGGCAAGTGATATGGCAGAACAATTAACTGTGAGCGCACATGTTAATCAGCATGATAATCAAGAATGCCAATTGCTGAAACAAAAAGACTGGCAGTTCAAACACACAGATAATTAAGACCTTTCCCAGGGTGCCTCGTTCGCGGCAATATAAAGCTGCACCGATTAATTGCCATGTGACTGTCATCACTGCGATTGTTCGGACCATAGCACTAGACATAGGCATGATCCCGAGAACTGGAGCGCCAATGATCCATTCTGATCCAGCCAGATATGGAATCGACGCTATCGCCAATGGGACCACAACGAACCCGGCAAACACAATCGCCTCGCGCCTGAGCAAGATCGCCGGAAGGCAAAACGCGACACTGTTGGATTTTAGATCTAGCGATTTGCTAATACGATCTTGACCGACCAACGCCACGGATTCCGGTTGGTCTACGCGTAGACCTTGCTGCGGTTGCTCTGAATCATTCATCATAAATCGCAATGACTCGTATGCGCGTCTGGACTCTTGACGGTTCGGACTACCTCACCATCTTAGCAATTCTGCACAAGTCGAGCAATTGCTGCTCTGAGCGGAATAAAGGAGTAGTCCATTGTCGCTATGTACAAACCAGAACTCACCGATTCCTTGGTCCTTTTGGGAGCACTCGTTGAACTGTGTCAATCCGGAAAAATTGACGGATGCGCTTTAGCATATTCTGCTATCGCATTGACTCCATTGTCATCATTCCGTACCGCTTTGTCATTACTCATCCCTAAATCCCCCTTTGATTCGCTCCGTCAACCCAACCTGCGTCGGCAACTTAGATGCTGACAAGCAGCCGTCTTATGAGTGCTTAAACTTTTCGATCTACACCCCAAAGGAGCACCAGATTTGGTGCGCGGATTCTATTTCGATCAATTCACCTTGCAATGTTGAGGAAATTTTGAGCGATAGCAGCGCCACCTAATTTTCCAGAGGACACAGCTGTCTGGCAATCCGCCATCTTCACTTACAAGAGATAGAGCAACCAAACGATAAGCTTGATTGCTCTATATAGCTGGTGATTAAAATTCTGCCTTCAGCCGAACTTTACCAATCTCCAAGCCGACTGTAGAACTGGAATTGATCGGCACCAGGCAAACCTCTTACATCTGCCGTATCAAGCTGGTGAATACCGTAAACTAAAAGTGGTTTCGTCAGCGCATACGTTTCGCTCTTGCTCCATCTGTCTTTCTTGTATTCGGTCGTACCAAAGTTTTTGGCATTAAATTCGAAGGTCTTCGGATCTTCTTCCTTTGTGCATGCCGGCCGTTGTGCATACACATGTCCATGATCCTTTTCTTTCGGGGAAGAGGTATAGACCCAACCATTGTCGTATTTGTGTACTATTTGTTCGACCTGGTTTTTATTGTCAAAAGTCTCCACTGCGCTCTTCTTGCAGATCTGTGTAGGATCGTCCCAATATGGCCTGTTGAACTCATATTCTTTTGACACCAGATCTCCCTTCTCATTGCGGTGCACTGTTAGGCTTTTGACATTTTCGCCATCGTGTCCATGAAAACTGATCTTTTCATCTTTTGGATGAGCTGGTGCATCTTTTGGATGAGCTGGTGCATCCTTTAACTTAGCTTCTGCTTCTTTCTTCGCTTCCGCTTCCTTCTTCGCTTCTGCCTCAATTAGCTTTTTCGCTTCTTCCAGCTTCTTAGCATGATCGTCCGGTTTCTCTTCGTCCGCCTTTTTCGCTTCGGCTATCTTCTTCGCTTCCGCTCCCTTCTTAGCTTCGGTTTCAGACTTGGTGGCATCTGTCGGAACTCTTCCAGCCTTCAGATCGGCTAATTCTTGCCTCAATTTTTTGTTCTCTTCTTGCATCTCTTTCATCGCTTGGAGAATACCCTTCAGCGTGTCCTTCTCCGCATCCTCAGGCTTATTCGGCTTATCAGCTTCTTTAGTCTTAGACGCGGAAACATCTCCCGTCACGTCCTTTGGAACTCCTGGCCGAGTATTACCAAAGTGCAAATCTAGACTACGGTCGGTGGGGGATTGTTCTGCATGATAGATCGCCCTCTCAATCGAGTCTGGTCCTGACATAGTGAGAATGTTGGCATTGTTATAATTTTGATCGCCACATGTGGGTCTAGAGTAGGTTGCGTTGCTTGCCTTGGCCATATCAAATCCGCACGCTGGAAGATAGCCGTCCTTTTCCAATTGTGCGGTTACAGCTGCAGCATTAACCTTTCGGATTTCGGGATTTGAACTGCTGTTATGAATATCCCGATCTTCTTCATGGAACGCCCTTGTGCTGTCGCCATTGCGCGCAGCAGCCTCGATTTTTGCCGCTTCAGTTTGGACTAGAGCCTGGTTCCATATACCTTCATTCGCCATTGCTGCATCTCCTATAATCGTCACTTTAGAAACTTAATTACCCTTGTGGGCTTTGATGAGAGTTCAACCGGTCCATTCAGGCTGTCCGATGCGAGAACAATATTCTTCAAATTTGAGGATTCTTTGAGGATATAAAGATCTCCTCAAGGCAAAGCGTTATCAGCGAGCGCAAGCGCCCTGCAACTCACCTAGCTTCATAAATGCCGTCTTGTTAGACGTTAAGAAGACCGTTGCTTCGGGAAAATCAAAAGATACGGGAGAGATCGCTGAAATTGAACGTTCAATTCGCTGGCACACTTCAATATCAATTGCAGCTGTCTGAGGTCCTTCGCACGGTCATGGAAGGCAGCCGCGAGGATCTCAGCGCCCTTCTCCTGACAGATGTCGACAATGGTCGCTACGGCACTATTTTTATCTCGCAATCTCGCTATGTTTGCGGAGCTGATTTAAAAGATGCCGCTGGTGCTCAAATTGACACAGGGTATGAAGCTCTAAAGATTATCTGCGCACTTGTTTCTGCCAACTTTAAGTACGTCACGGCGCCTGCCGAATACTTCGAGAAAGCCGAATTAACGCTCAATATCGAGATTATCAAAATACTAAGTTACTTACCACGATTACCCGCTGACAGCGCTGAACTGCAAAGCGTAGAGTCCCTTTTAGACAGAGTGTTCAGCACGGAAGCCAATGCATCGAAACCTTCCGAAGTTAGGCGTGAACCGGCTCCAAAACCAAAGAAAAAAAGTGATTGGCACTCAGTTCCGATGCCGCACACGGCAGACAAGTACGAAGAAGACGTTGAGGTGAAATACGCTACTCTTGAAGAGCGCGCCTTAGCAGAGCTCGGTCCACCGGGTTCTCGGGTTAAGAAGAAAAAAACGTCATTCATAATGAAGGTGATTAGACGGATAGGATTCTTTTTCTATAGCGCATACACCGCCCCAGCTCACGTGCTAAAACGGCTTGCCCTGCCTGTAATCTTGCCACTGCTGGCGATCGCCTTGCTTTATCAACTGAGTATATTCCTCGCACCTAAATTCCGCGCACTTAAGCTGCCTTCAACACCAGCAATGAAACATGCTCTGCCAGAGCGTGCAGTGCGAAGCGCACCCGTTTATCGAGCGCCACAACCGCACAAGGCACAGCCAAGTCAAGTGCCACACCCTGCGGCCTATTCAGAGACCACACCGGCCTCGGTGCCAGTACCAGTACCAGGCGCAATTCAACATCGTCATGCGTATCAATCCACACCGCAATAACTGACACCAAATACGATTGCGCATAGCAGGTCGAAGCAGTTCGGCTGGATTAAGTCCGTCGATATTGTTCAGTCCTGACTTTTAGCCTTGGCGTCGGGGAAATATTAAATCGGATTACTCCTTAAAAAAGACCATGCTGCTTCGTAAGAAATAACGCTGTATTTCTAACAAGGGGTATCTCGAAATTTGGCTAAAGTTCTCTATGGCAGTACCAGTCTGGAATCGTTAGAAAAATTCTTTTTTTTCTAACAACTCTAACTAGAAAAAAGTAGCCCTCACTGCTTTTAACAATTGAACTTTTCATAGATCGGCACATATTTACTCAACAGATAGCTTCAGCAGCAGGAGGGAAACAACAATTGTTTGCATCTCCAACTGGCGTGCGATCGAGAACTTCTGGGAACGGCTCAGGTTAAGGCATAACGATGATTTCGACACGCCGATTCTTTTCACGGCCTTCGTCTGTAGTGTTCGGTGCGAGCGGTCGGGTCTTGCCATAACCCTTTGTTTCAATTTTGAGATTGGTTAGTTTTTCATCTGTGACAAGAAAGTCTTTAACGGCTTCAGCACGAGCTTCGGACAATTTTTGATTGTACTCGTCTCCGCCAATCGAGTCTGTGTGACCTTCTATGATCAGTCTAGCGTTTGCATGCTGTTTCAAAATTTGGGCTATCTCGTGGAGCTCGTTTCGCGCACCCGCTTTTACTGTCGAGTCTTTGTAGTCGAAGACCACTGAACTTTGCATCGACAACTTAAGAGCCGATCCGATCGCGCCAACAGCGTCGATATCCGCCCCAGGATAGTCGCCTTCGCAGTGGGAGCGGAGATCTCTCAAACGGACGTAGTGAAAGATTTCACCTGGAATAATATGTGGACCGATATCAACCGCGGAAGTAGCACCAGAAGTTTTGCCGATATCAATCCACTTTCTTCCGTCCTCAGAAATCGAAAGCTCGCATGCTTCTTCATCCTCACCTACTTCAAACACGTACAAATCCGGACCTTTCACATCAACAAGTGCGTTGTTAGTGAATCTGAATGTGACTTGCCCACCGCAACCCAATGTTAGTGCAACAGGGCGACTGTCATTGGTGCCATATTTGTAATCAGGAGGACCCAACATATTCTTTGGATCCATAAAAGGCGCAGCTGCACCCGGATCTCCTTTGTCAAACTCGACGATTTCGTCGGCAAAGGAAAGATCACCTTCCGGGAAATGAACCAACTTTCCACGACTATCAGGATAGTCCTTTGGCTCCATCTCGCTTTTTGATTGGGCCGGCGTGGGCTGCGGGCTAGCAGCTTGCACCTTACTCGTGCTTACACTATTGCTGTTAACAGCGCTCCCAGAATCGGATGACTTATGGATTGAAGTTGAATCGGATAAACCACTGCTAGAGGTGCCAGAAGAAGAATTGGGAGAAGTGGTCTTAGTAACATTCTTGCTCGCTTGTCCGAGCGTGGGGCATGAAATTGCTCCAGCTACCAGCCCGATCACCACGACCGACCACTTCGACGCTTCAATTTTTGATTTCATTTTGTACTCGCAACCAAACGTATTATCAGCAAGTCGACATTCGCCTGCAGAATATTTTGCCGCGTGAGCGCAGACTTCAAACACGGCATGCTCTCGCCAAGCAATTCAAAGTCTCGTTCACGCTCCGGTCTCCATGATTGCATTCCAGGCAATGATGGGGACAATTTGATACTAAAGGCGGGGTATTTGTCCCATTGTCAGGCACCTACTGCTTGGGTAGTATCTGCACAATCCTCTATCATCCAGTCCAACAAAGGTTTCGTAAACATGGCCGATAAGATAAGTATTCGCGATCTGACCACTCAGTTAGAGCACGGCGATGGACACAATACATCCTCATTTTTCAGTGGAAAGTTTGAAGAAGAACGCTTCAAAGATCTGGAGGCGATCCGCAAGCTCAACGAGCAAGACAGGACCACTGGCAAAACCGCGGTCACTCTTAATTGCGAGAAGGACTTCTATTATTCCGATACCATCAACATTACTGCCACAAATGGAGCGTGGGATGAGTTTAAGGGAGGCAAGAGTCTTTACTCAGACAGTCTAGACCTGCACACGCTTAAACACAGCGATGCCGCAGACAAAGTTCCGCCAATACGCCATGGGGTGAACGTGCGCACGCTCACAAGTGCGTTGGAATCAGGAGATGGTAAGGCATTACAGATTGCCCTAGACGGCAAGTATCAAGAAGAGCGAGCCAACATCCTCAATCAGGTGGGCGCTCTCAATAAATTAGATCTGGCTGCTCACAAAACCACTGTCACACTGCAGATCGATGTAGCAGGAAGCAAGCACAATGCCGGCACCATGTCAGTCGATCGAGTACGCTCCGGATTTCACGACTCGTTCTTTGGCGGGGTGCCTCTTTATCGCGAAACTCTTGATTTAGAAACAGGCAAACGCGACATTTCGGCCAGTTTTGACGGGCGCAAGTAACAACTAATGGGTTACGAGTTCAGCGCGATCGTTATCTTTGCGACCGGCATATGCAGCAGCCCGGCGAGCCGTTTCTAATGAGACAAGCAAAACGGAAATATCGGCTGGACTGACACCACCCATTCGAGCCGCTTGTCCAAGCGTTTCGGGGCGGATCTTGTTCAACTTCTCGCGAGCTTCCTTGCAGAGATTTTCGAGGGCAAGATAGTCGATATCCAGAGGCAATTTCACAGCATCAAATTTTTCGGTTTGTGCAACATGATTTTTCTGTCGCTCTATGTAGCCTGCGTACTTAATCTCAGTTTCCAATTCGAGTGCAAACTTAAATATCTCAGGTGCGGGGTGCACCTTAGCGATTACCGAGTAAGGCACTCTTGGGCGTCTCAACAATTCTTCCAAAGTCACGGATAATTTGAGTTGCTCGTCGAACTCTGACAAGGCATCATCCCATTCTTGCGACGGATGAATGCGAGTCTGTTTTAGTCTCTTACGCTCGTTGATAATCGAAGCTTGCTTTTCCTCGTAGACTTTCCAACGCTCATCATTGACCATCCCAATTTCGCGACCGAGGGGAGTGAGCCTCTGATCGGCATTGTCTTGTCTAAGCAACAAGCGATATTCGGAACGCGAAGTCATCATGCGATATGGTTCGCCGATTTCCTTGGTCACCAGATCATCAATCAGAGTGGCTGTATAACTGGTGGAACGCATAAGTACAAAAGGCTCTTTGCCCTGAACAAAATGCGCGGCGTTGATACCGGCCATGATGCCTTGAGCTGCCGCTTCCTCGTAACCACTAGTGCCGAGCATCTGCCCCGCTGCGAAGAATCCAGGCATATCTTTTGACATGAGTGCATGGGTAAATTGAATCGCAGGCAAATAATCATATTCGACTGCATAGGCAGGTCGAACCATGATTGCATTTTCCAATCCAGGCAATGAATGAACAATCTGATGCTGGATCGCGACCGGTAAACTTGTCGAACAACCCTGCAGGTAAACCTCATACGTCGAGCGACCTTCAGGTTCCAGGAAAAATGCGTGACTTTCCTTGTCGGCAAAACGCACCACTTTGTCTTCAACAGAAGGACAATATCGTGGACCGACCCCATGAATCATGCCGGAGTACATGGGGGATTCATGCAGATTGTTGCGAATCAGCTCATGAGTAACAGCTGTCGTTCGCGTCTGATGACAAGGCATCTGCTCGCGCACCGGGCGATTATCCAGAAAGGAAAAGAACTGCAGGCTATCGTCGCCTGGTACGATCGGCAAATTCGTGTAATCGATGGTGCGCCCGTCTAGTCGAGGCGGCGTACCTGTCTTCAATCGATCCATCTTGAAACCGAGCGACTTCAAATAAGCCGATAGACCCACTGCAGGGAATTCACCGGCTCGACCAGCGGGCATCGTTTCTTTGCCAATCCAAATAGTGCCCTCTAAAAAAGTGCCGGCGCAGAGCACTACGGCCCTTGAATAAATCCGATCACCAAAGGCAAGTTCGATACCTGAGATTTCACCATTCTCGGTCAGAAAGCTTTTTACCATGCCCTGACGCAAGCTGACGTTGGGCAACGATTCCATATAATTTTTCATCCAAGCGCTGTATTCCCGCTTGTCTGACTGGGCTCGGAGGGACTGAACTGCGGGACCCCGGCTCATATTCAGCATGCGCATCTGCAGATAAGTGGCATCTGCGGCAATACCCATGACACCACCGAGCGCATCAATTTCCTTGACCAGATGTGACTTTCCAGGGCCGCCGACCGCCGGGTTGCAAGGCATGGCTCCAATTGTGTCGAGATTAACAGCAAGCAACAAAGTTGTACAGCCAAGCGCCGCTGCGGCATTAGCAGCCTCGCAGCCACCGTGTCCCCCACCAATCACAATCACATCATATTTTTGGGTCATGGAAATTCCGCTTTGTTGAGAGCCGAACCCAAAATATGGCTAGGCACTTAATTGGCGGCAGATGGCTGCGTAGCCAATTCCAGGATAAGTGTGCCATCATATCAAACATAGTCAGTTGAGCGCCTATTCTAGTTTACATATCAGCCCACATGAAGTCTGGAGCAACAACAATATTCGGTGGTCTATTCGTGTCCTTGGCTATTGGCTGCGTTTTCGCCTGGTCGGAATGGAGCGAAATAACCCAGGCAAGCGAAACGAAGCCGCGACCGCCAGCTGCAAACGGCGCGGTCAAAAGCATCTTGCCGGCTGGGCAGTTTTTCGGGCAGGCAGCAGTAGGCTATCAAGCCGCACAGCAATGCCCGGAGATTATCGCCAATTTGTTCTGCTACTGCGGTTGCGATATGACCGACAAGCATACGACTCTGCTGGACTGTTTCACTTCAGAGCATGGCGCCGACTGTCCGATCTGCACTGATGAGGCAGTTATTGCCGCTCAGATGAAGAAACTTGGCAAAACTGTCCCCCAGATCCAACAGGCGATCGACAGCAAATACGCGAAGGAATATCCGTTCCAAGAAGAGAGTCCGGCGCTCAAGAAGTACCGCCTGATGGCGCTCGGGGCTAAATCGACAAGCCCCGACAAGCCGTCTGGCAAACAGCTTAAACCGGGACGCACGTCTGGAACTTGCTGCAAATAACACTGATAGTCGACATTATCTCAGTAAATTGAGGCATAATTGTGTGGTTGATTGTCCACATGGTGTTGCATGGAGTTCCAGCAGTCAAGTGAGGCTAATCCGACTGGGCGCCCAAGGGTGCTCGTAGTTGATGATGACCTCGTCCATCAAAAATTGATGAAACTGGTCAGCGACCATCTTGCAATAGACGTGGAAGTAGCCAGCACTAGCAATGATGCCCTGGAAATTCTTGCCACCGAGAGCTTCGATATAATTTTGATGGACTGGCGGATGCCGGTGACTGACGGGCTGACCTGCACATTGAAAATTCGTGAGCTGCAAGACGCACAGGGCAAGCGTATTCCCATCATTGCTGTCACCGCCCACGCGCTCACAGGAGATCGTGAACGCTGTCTCGCTGCCGGCATGGACGACTATCTGGCTAAGCCCTTCACTCTGGAACAGCTGCAAGAAAAGATCAAAGAATGGCAGAAACAAACAGATCCGAACCAACTGAAAGTAAGCGAGTAACAGACAACCTGAACCGATGAACCAGATTCGGTGGCATAGCGACCTGCTATTTCTTGACATCCAGAGCGTGATTTTCGTCAACACAACTTTGCTAATGCGCAGCAGTGACAGGCGCGCAAACAAGCTGCAAACCATGGAAGGATCTAGGGTTTTCCCATATGTAACATCGGTAAAGTTCTGCTAAAATTAAGCAACTTGAAACCTCCTTATGCAGAAAGGTGCGCAACATGGAACAACTTGCCATGCATTGCCAGGAAGCTTATACCTTTAGGATCGTTTGTGATGAACGATGCGCGCTCGTGAGCAAGTTGGCGGCGGTTATCAAGCACTGGGATCGCACCAAGAAATTCACGTTTATAAACCGCGAATGCGCCGAAGATAAAGATAGAAATCTGTTGAGCCAATTCGACTCGAGCCCATGGAGCCTAGTTCTTTTCGATGATTTAAACTATCGATGGGAGGGTCCTGAATCCATTCCTATCATTCTTAAGAACTTGCCCGGCGGAAAAATAGCTGCAGTTTTCTACTGCTTGCCAGGCACAATGTGGCTCACACGCCAGCTTTACTTGCTAGTCTCGCGAAATCGCAGACGTTTCGTGCAACAACCTGGCACCACGTAATTTTATTCATCGCACAATTCTAACTAACCTCCTTTCTATCGAAGCTTGAGCATAGGTAGGCTGACCTGCTTAAGGCGGAGTACTGGCGGCGGCAGTATGCAGTAAATAGTATCGCCTGCAGTATCAGCCGATGAAAAATCCAAGGAGAATGAAAAATGAAGCGGGAAATAGTTTACGCAGCAATGTTGATCGTTGCAGCCACCTTGCAGGTGGTGCCAGGGCAGAAAGAGCAAGTTGCGAAGATGCTTGTACACGTCGCATACGATACTACCGAACCACTAAAAGAGTTCTATATATGTCAGATCTATCGATTTTGATAGGGAATGCCACAACCAATGAACTGTATCAGCGCTCTCTTACACTAACCAAAATCTTACTTAAATTGATGTCCTTCCATTCAGTGTAGGAATGGTAGTAATAAATTGCCACACCAACGCTAATGCCATCTGCATCGACCATTGTGTAGCACAGGAAATTGTCGTCGCCTGTAGCCGTGCCCGAGACCGCGCCCCAATCGAAGCACCACGCTTCCAAACCGGGCTGTTTGCCTTCAACCGGATCAGCTAAACTTCTCAGAGTTAGGTCACAAATTTTCTCGTAGAACGCTTGATCAAAGTGATAGCGAGTGCAATCGAAAATTCCTGCTTGCCCAGAAACGACACTTACAGAATCTCCCAGCGAAATTGTCCAATCAGATAACTGTGGCTCTGCTCCAGAAAAAATAGCAATCAACTTATAAGTATCAGCACCATCATCTTCAACGAAGGCGTGCCACAAGCCCGCTGCACAATTGTTGAAGAATGCATGCCCACGTCCTTCCAGAGTTTTTCTGCAGGGATCTGCTGCGACTATTTTTCCATCAGAGACTATAAAGCTTCCGATGTGTACGATTTTTTCAATCTTGGCCGGACACATAGATTATAGTCTCCAAAAAATTTATTCCCCCAAGAAACTAAATCAGCTTACAGGCTATGCGGCCCGCCCAAATATCTGCGTCGCCAGAATCGTTTTCCTCATTGAAGCAAAGTTTTTTTCCGTCGAAATCGTCGCTTCTAATCAAAACATCCTGGCCGGTTGTAGCTATAACCAAAGTGCATGTGTCTTGATCAAGCTCCGCGAATGAATCCCTCAAACCCTCGTTAAACTCTTGCTGAGAGGAAGACATGCGAAAGTGGTCGAAGCCATCTTTGGCTATAACAAGAACGTTTGGCTCGAGAGCGGAGAGAGAAATGCGGATGTGTTCGGGACTCGTAGGAGAAATTTCGACCACGACAACCTCGGTTGAATTGTTCATATTGAGCACCGCATTCAATACCGCGCCAGTCGACTCAATGGCCACCCGCCAATATTCTGTTCGGTGCTTCGTCTGCAGATCGTCATAACAGAACTTGCCCGCCGGGCAACGTTCTTCTGAGCGATTCACCATAACCGCGATAATCTTCGGACCGACGCGCCGTCGCCAATCGCGGGCAAGTTGTGCCAGGGCTTCCAGCGGATCGACCACTGCAAGCAAGGGGAAGCTGGTGCTGGCAATGGCATAACCAGCACGCTCCCCGACAATGCAACCGATCGCACCTTCAGAAAAAGCGTCACCTAAAAAATCGTGTCCGTCATATGTCTTGCCCGGCAGGGCTATGAACCAGGCGCCTTCGGGTAAAGTTCTTGTATCTGTGTGGACCTCGGCAGCTTCATCCCGCATCAATCCAGCGGCTAGTCTAGCTCCGGTTATTTCCATTATTTCTTCTGCAGAATAGAGAGCAGCCAACGAAAAATCCTTTACTTCTGCTTCGCAAATGATGATAACGAGACTATCACTGATTAAGTCAATTAGATGCAAGACTACGCAAAAAGAATTGCGCGAATGTGAGACAAAGCGTGCCGGAATGACGCTCTAAATAGACGCGCCACTTCTGCCATATCCATCTTTCACGGCTCTTTTGTGATTTCGGTGCGCATGTTCGTTCGACGCGATACCCCAAATGACCACAGGCTCTGCTCAAGTTAGAAATAAGGACGTTTTTCTAACAACGACGAGCCCTGATTAGGGAGAGTTCGAAAAGACCAGATCGTTGACGCAATTACTTGCTGGAAACTAATTCTTTTGCTTCTTCTTTAGGTGCAAATTTTTCAGCTTCAGCTACAGTCAGCTTGCCGTCTGCTTTCTTACGATCATTAAGAACTCGATTCAGCAAGCGGCTCGCATAATTATTAGCAAAACTGTTTCGCTGTAAAGTTCCGGTAGAGTTGTCATTTGACATGGGTGGCAGCCCTCCGCTTGCAGATGTAAACGATTGCAAGCACAATTCTTATGTCTGAATTTCATCAGGCACAAGCGCCATTTATGCTTCTCAACCGCATCAGGATGATCGTAGTAGAATCACCATCTGTTGGCAACCCCCAAAACGTCCTGCTTAAGCGCAATTAACTGAAGAATGCCTTATGATACTCACTGACTGAAGCTCAGTTACGAAGGCTTTTACATGACAGATCAGCTCTCAATTGCAGATCCACATTGTTCTGACAAAGAAGGTGGTTTACTCATTCCGTGCGATATCCCGGGTGCGGATGCGTGGGCGAAACGTCGCCATTTACTGGATACAGCTGATCTGACAGTGCCGGAAATCGAGTGCCTTATGGCCCTAGCTGTAAAATGCAAAAAATTACACGAGACCACGCGGGCACCAATTTCGGTGCTCAACAATAAAATCGTCGCCAACCTTTTCTATGAGAATTCAACTCGCACACGCAGCAGTTTTGAATTGGCCGCAAAAAAGCTTGGCGCCTCTGTGCTCAACTTGGATATCAAAACGTCATCCATCACAAAAGGCGAAACTATCGAGGACACCGCGTCTACCCTGGTTGCGATGGGTGTCAACGCCGTCATTCAAAGACATTCGTCTTCTGGAGCCGCCCATAAATTAGCCCAGGCTTTGAACGACGAAGTACATGTAATTAACGCAGGCGATGGATGGAATGCTCACCCAACCCAAGCATTACTCGATTTGTTCAGCATGCTGGAAATTCGCCCAAGCATTGCCGGTTGCAAGATTGCCATCATCGGCGATATCACTCACAGCCGCGTGGCGCGTTCCAATATTTCACTCTTGAAGAAACTTGGTGTCGATATCCACGTAGCTGGCCCGCCTACCCTGATCCCCAAATACCTGGCCAGCTTGGGCGCCACGGTGCACTCAAGACTGGAACCAGCAATAGAGAATGCAGACTTTATTATTGCCTTGCGTTTGCAGATCGAACGACAGCAACAAGGTCTAATTCCAAGTATTGGTGAATTTCAAAGACTTTATCGAATCGATCACAAACGCCTCAAACTAGCCAAACCAGGTGTGCATTTGCTGCATCCAGGGCCCGTTAATCGCGGCATAGAAATTACTGATGAACTTATGGATGACACAAATGTGTCACTGATTAGTAGACAGGTGGCAAGCGGCATCGCGGTTCGCATGGCGCTGCTGTTTTTATTACTCTCTGAACAAACTCCGTCCAAACAAAGGTTTTCGAACGTTGTCTAAATCATTGCTGATTAAAAACGGCCTTCTTATAGATGGCACAAAAACACAACGCCTGGATGTTCGAATAGACTCCGGAGTCGTCTCGGAGTTAGCGGAACACCTTGATAATAGCAAAGACGATGAGCAAATCGATGCAACCGGCTTGTGGCTAACACCGGGCTTCATCGATCTACATACACATTTAAGGGATTTAGGACAATCAAACAAAGAGGATATCTTCACTGGCACCCTTTCGGCGGCTTGCGGTGGTTACACAACCGTTGTAGCGATGGCGAACACAGATCCGCCCACGGACAATGTGCTGGTTATGTCTCGTATCAAGCAGTTAATCGCTGAGAGAGCCTGTATTGAAGTTCTGCCGGTTGCTTGCGTTACGAAAGGAATGGCAGGAAACGAATTAACCGAGATGGTTGCCTTAGCGGATATGGGTGTGGTCGCTTTCTCGGACGATGGTTTACCAGTCACGAACCTAGCCGTCCTTCGCCGCGCTCTTGAGTATGCTGAGCTGGCAGAACGATTCATCATCAGTCATGCCGAAGATAGAGATTTAGCGGCTGGAGGCTGCATCAATGAATCGCCAGCAGCGACAAGGCTAGGACTTCCTTCCATTACGCCAGCGGCTGAATCTGCATGTATTGCCAGAGAAATCGAAGTGGTGCGTCAAACTGGCGGACGGCTTCATTTTGCCCACGTCTCCACCGCGGCGTCAGTCGCTTTGATTCGTCATGCAAAGGCGAGCAATCTGCGCGTCACCGCAGATGTTACCCCGCATCATCTCGTGCTTTCGGATGAGGACATAAAAGACTTTGATACGTCCTTTAAAATGAATCCACCGTTGCGCTCGAAAGCCGATCAAGAAGAGTGCGTGAAAGGTCTAAAAGATGGAACACTCGATGCCATCGCCACCGACCACGCTCCGCACAGTCGATCTGACAAAGCTAAAACTTTTGACGACGCACCATTTGGAGTGATTGGCTTGGAAACTGCCTTTTCGTTAGTTTATGAACGCCTGGTTTTATCAGGAGAAATTTCACAACATGATCTGCTTGCACTCATGATGTCGAATCCAGCGGGGATACTTGCTCGTAAAGGCACTGTAGACAAGGGTGATGTAGCCAATTTCGCGCTTATACAACCCAAATTGTCGTGGATTTATAGAACTAAAGAAGGCTTCTCGAAGAGCATTAATTCGCCATTCAACGAAAGAAAAATGACTGGGAAAAATCTGCTCACGATTTATCAAGGGCAAACGGTTTATCGCGACGAGCAACATCTGCCGAAGCTGACTGTCAGCCAATCAACATCACACTAGATCTAAGTTACTACAATGAACGGCAACGCTATTTTAATGAGCTTGTGGAGAAAAACCAGCAAATACAGATTCATTTTAGTCATGAGTGCTGTTGCTGTAATCGCACTGAAATTACCACTGCAGATATACATGACACTGGGCAGATACCAACATATAGGCATCGCCCTCTTTTTATTTGGCATGGGTTACGTCATGCAACTAATTTGGTCATGGCGAATTTATACAAAGTGGGCGAGAATCAGCAATTGTGCTACTTGCGTCTTCTTTTGCTCAGTAGGCATGTTCTTTTATGCCAATTCCTGGCTGGATACGAGCATTGCTGAACCAACCGAAGAAAGGATGATGCTTCGCAGTATTTTTTTAGGCATTTATCTGTTTCTTGCAGTTATAGTTGCTGCGATTTGGCTGACGTGGATTCATGAGGATGGAAAAGCTGTTCCCGTGAAGGTTTCCGAGCACGAGCAAAACGAAGACGCGAGAAAATAGTGAAGTACAATTACAACAATCGAGGCAATAGTTGAAGCGGCTTATATTATTAGTTGGAATACCAGGCGCCGGTAAATCCACCCTTGCAAAGAAAATTATCGAAAAGGGTTTTCACTGTTTGAGCGCTGATCCAATTCGCGAAGAGTTGTATGGAGACGCAGCCGAGCAAGGCGATAAGGAGCAGGTCTTTAAAATCTTTTTTGAACGACTCGATGATGCTCTGGCTAAAGAATTGGACATCATCATCGACAACACCAACCTCAATCCTCGACAAAGAAAACCAATTTTGGAAAAAGCGCGGAAAGCTGGTTACAGCGACATTCAATTGTGGTTGTTAGACGTGCCGTTGGACGTCTGCTTGAAGAGAAACGCTAGCCGTAACAGAGTCGTTCCTGACGATATAGTGGCAAACATGTTTATGGAGCTGAACAGATCCGGCAGACCCCAAAGAACCGAGGGCAAACTCGTTTTGATCAGGCCAGGAAATGACGAAAACGACTTTCGATTTTTCTTTCCACAATCATAGTAGCTCTAATAGTCACTACTCAATGCTAATGCTACTTGCTTATGCAAGTGTGGCGCATCCTCTTGGCATAAGAATCCTGATTGCACACGACGCGTTTGCGGCCGGACAAATCCGGACTACTGAGCGGCTACACAGGCTCTAGTTAAAAACCAGAACTGTCATAACTTGCGTCAACATTTTCCGAAACGTTTTTCACAGCATAGAACCTTGCCACCGGTGCCAGAGTCTCGGTACCAGATAAGCTAAATTCGCTGCCTTTCACGAACTCATCGCCGCCCCATGCGGCAGGCAAGACGCTGCCATGACCAGTGGTCAAACCCTTACTGCGGTCACCTGTAATGCCTCTTTCGATGCGATGGTCAGGGGTGAATCCCGGCTCCCCAAATGGAGGCAGTCCGACCGTTCCCTCGTCACCATATATGGCATCAGCATTTCCCTTCGCTTGAAGCACAAAACTGTCTAACGTAGTTTCAGGCAATCCATTTCTTCTGTGCTCACCCCAAAGATCCGAGCCAACTGACATTGGCCTATTGACTTCTGCTCGGGTCGACCTCTTAATGCCACACGAGAAATACCGAAGTCTCGCGCTTGCATGCCAGTGTGTCGAGTGGTGTTGCCGTAGACACCAGGGCTGGCTGCAAATGTTGGATCGCAATAGAACACGCACCAGGTCAGTGCAATCAAAATCAAAAGATGCATAGTAAATTCTTCTCCGAGTCGAGACTCAGAACCTACAGTGCAAATTTGAGAAATTTTTGAGGAAGCACAAGTCCATTCTCTTCTAACAATGGCGTTATCTCAATGGCGGTCCGGTATCTGAACGTAGCCATGCTGCGGTATACGGATTCCCTGCCAAGCCAGTGGCTTTACCTCTGGAAGCACCGTCAGGAGTGCCCGAGACTCACAGCGTCCTGCCAAACATCTTGAACTTAGCCACTCCGGCATCCATCGAATACACTCGTTAACCCACGTGCTTTGGTTTCGGTTAAATCGGTACATGCCAAGGTCGATTTGTTCAGGAGTCACCAATTTTTTACCAATGTGCCAAAGCGCTCTGATTGCATTACCTACCGTGTTATCGCCTGTGCAAATACCCTTTCTTGATGCAATTCTGTGCATTTTTATTTTGGTGTCACCGATATGAAAATAGCTCGTCGAACCATTGGTGTAGAAAGTTGGAATCTCGTTTTGGTCGCGCTTCAGTCCTAATTTAACTGCGATGTCATTGCCATGTTCAAGCAACTGCTTACCGAAAGCATCCGCTTTCACTCGCGCTATTTCCTCAATCGAATATTCTTGATTCGTAAAATCTTGACGCACAAATACTCCGCGCGCTAGACGGACAATGCTTCCAGCATTGACCATTCGGTAAAGACACTGATCAACAGCTCCTCGGGAGCCCATCTTCAACACATCTCTAGTAGTGAACAACTCTCCGGAGCGGAGTTTTACTATGTAGTTGCGAATTAGATAAGTGCACACAATGTTTCCCTCCATAAGAAGTACCTATGTATTGATACGTTCAGATTTAGAAAAAGTTCAAATCATTGCCAGTTAGTCCGCCTTTTTTCGACTCTCAAGTCGTTAGAAAAAAACACGTTTTTCTAACAAATCCTGACAGGTAGCACGATGGAGAGACTCTATGAAATCCCCGCGCTATGACAAGTTAGAAATAAAATCGTTTTTCTAAAAAAGGCGACAAGCCTTTTTTAAGAGTGGTGCCTTTTTAATATTTCTGATCAGAGATAGAATTATTTGAGTTCACGCTCTCAAGCTAGCGATAAACGCTTAACGAGATTAACACTGGATTATTGGCAGACAGAAATCATTCATTTTAAATGATTAAGCAGTCACAATTTTCACGAAAATCGCAACCAGGATCGTGGACAACGAAAGCATAAAATTTCTGATTACATCCATCCGTGAACCATCCTACTGGAACCAATACTTCCTCCGGTCCACTGTAATCTGGCTGTCCCCAGGACGACTCGACAGCTTCCAACTGTTCAGGGGTGAGCGAATGAATCAGAAAAATACGATGCTCTTCATGCTCGCCGTTGAGCAGATCAAACCAATAGGTCTCACCTTCATATTCAAGCAAGCCGTTGAGAGGTCCATCATACCAAGCGCCACCATCGAGATACCATTGACGCGATCGGGGTTGAATCTTCGCCTCGTAAACTGCGGCAGACCCTCTGTGGAGAGCTGTCCTAAAAAATGTGTTTCGCGCATAACTGCCTCGCAGTGATTCTAAGCCACAATGGAGTACATCTTGGAAAGAGTGCTTCCGGAAAAGATTACATCACGACTGCCTTCACTAGATGATCAGTCCGCAAAATGAAAGTGAATGCTTTAACCGATCCACTGAACGCCTCTCATGAGCAATAACTTAGTCAGCGCATACGAAGTAACAGCAAAAGGATCAAGCCTCAGGTTAGCGCTCTAGCGCTCTGGATTTATACTAGTTTCTATAGTATTAAAAATCAAAAAGAAAGGTTAACACCGCATATGGTGCAACCTTCCTAAACCAAACCAGGAAATTGGAGACCAAACGCAGGCAGATTTGCTCTGCGTTTGGTTCCAGATCCGGCTACTCCTGTTGGGGAGTTTGGTTTACCGTCGTTTGCCCGATTTTCGCGAGCCGCGGACGTTGAACTTGATCATGTCGCGAAACCAGAGACCACTGTCCTTGATGGTCCGCACCAATGTGTTGCGGTCGACATGAACAATGCCGAAGGTCATCTTGAAGCCAAGCGACCATTCGAGATTGTCCATCAAACTCCAAGCAAAGTAGCCGGCAACGTTGACACCCGCAGCGACTGCGGATTCCAGAGCGCTGAGATGATCGTGAATGTAGGCCATGCGACCAACATCACGTACCCGACCTTTGGCAAACGTATCATCCAGCGCCGCACCGTTTTCGGTGATGAAGATCGGCGGCAGACGATACTCCTCGTTCATGCTAACCAGCATCCGCGTTAGCGCTGGTGCATGAATTTCCCAGCCCATCAAGGTTTTCTGGGCACCCGGCATGTCGATGATGCCACCGTTCTCGTCAACCACGTGGCGCAAATACCAGTTCACACCGAGGTAATCGATGCGCTGAGAGATGATCGCCATGTCGCCGGGATGGATGACCGCACCGGTAGCAGCCATTTCTTCCAGCACCACATCCGGATAACGAGCCTTGAAGATCGCCTCCAGATAGATGGCATAGTTCTTCAGCCAGTGCCGCCTAGCTGCGTTCACCGAAGCCGGATTGGCAGCGTCCTTAGCTTCCGCGGGCACCAGATTCAGGGTCACACCGATTTTGAAGTCGGGGTTGATCGAGCGCAACGCCTGAGTAGCCAGCCCATGCGCGAGCATGAGATTGTGAGCAACCTTGACGCGCAAATTTGGGTCGCTGAGACCGGGAGCGAGTCCGTCCCCGATGTAGCCGGCGACGATCACTTCCGGCTCATTGAGCGTGCCGAAATACTTGACGCGATCGCCGAGGCGATGGGCAATCAACGCCGCGAAATCAGCAAAGGCATATGCCGTATCGCGATTCAGCCAACCACCTTCGTCTTCGAGAGCCTGCGGCAGGTCCCAATGGTAGAGCGTGACGTACGGCTCGATGCCGTTGCGGAGCAGCTCATCCACCAGGCGACTGTAGAATTCAAGCCCTTGCTCGTTGACTTTGCCCTTGCCCAAAGGCAAAACGCGCGACCACGAGATCGAGAAGCGATAGGCCTTCAGGTTCATGCTCTTCATCATCCGCACGTCTTCTTCCATGCGGTTGTAATGGTCGCAAGCGACCGCGCCGTGATCGAGATGCGGGCGTGTTTCGAAATAGCGCTCCCAGATCGAGGCGCCGCGCCCGGTCTCTTCGCCAACTCCGCCTTCGATTTGGTACGCCGACGTCGAGGCACCAAATACGAAGTCAGGGGCAAAAGCGTACTTGTGAATCGGAACGGGGCTGTCCTTGGCTTTCCAGCGGGCAGACCGTTCGTAGTTTGCTTTAGACATTTGAGTTCTCCTGTATCCCGATGCGGGAATGAATGCCAGGTGGGCGCAAACGCACGGAATCATGCGCCTACGCTTCCTGGACTCTGTTGAAAATCACTGACCTTGCCGATAGGCGCGGAGGACTCAGTGCTGCTTACGAGAGCCAGCCACCCTTGAATCCAGCACGTCGAAGCGCTCGCTTGAGCGAACGGTCCTTGCGCATCACCTGCCAAACAAAGTCGCTACGATAGTTCTCGATCATGAGAACTATTGGTCCCTGGTCGATTGCCACCCGATCCTCGTCCACCCAGCCAGAAGGCTTGGTGAGGTCGTAGGTCGGGTTGAAGGCATCAACGAAACCGCTCAGCTCCGAGAAGAGCTCTGGGCGGTGCTTAAGCCAGTAACGCATCGTGCGGATGGCTTTACCGGGTGTGAACGGAACAGCGCTGATCGCCGCTGTGGGCGCGATCGTGCCGTCATCAAAACCACGCGGCGAACCTCGTTCGCTGTATCCGCGGAAAGTGCGCTCCTTGCCGTCGACGACCTTGGTGCCATTACCCGGTCCATCGCAAGCAGTCAGCCCCCAGTCGAGTTCGTCGTATCCCCGCCACTGATTGGGATTGTCAACGGAGTAACGATGCTGGGCCTTGGTTGCCCGCATACTGTTCGTGAAGTAGTCGAAACCGAGCCGACGATTGGTATCATCAGCGATGCCTCGAAAATCGATCCAGCAGTGCGGGTACTGGTAGCAGAACAACGGTGTGCCCGGCATGGCGATGTACTTCTTGCCACCCAGGCTTTCCGCCTTCACACCATCGAGAAACGAAGTCCAGCAGGCGCTCGGCGCCGGCTTGCCCTTGGCTGACAAAGCCATCAGGTAGAGCAGCAAGGCTTCGCTGTAGCCCTGGTAGACGTAGGGAATCAGTCCCTGCTCGGGTGTCCAGCCGTGCAGAATCTTGTAGTCGGCGCGCACCAACCAGTTCCAATCCACGCGCTCAAGGAGAGCGGTGGACAGATTCCGAATCTCCTTCTCGACGGCGTTGCGCTTGGTGAAATAAGCGCGGGCGAAACTGACACCGGCCATGAGAAGGGCGGTGTCAATCGAGGAGAGTTCGGAATCCCAGAAGGTCGGGGCTGTGGCGCGCAAGCCTGTGCGCGGGTCCAGGAAGTGGTAGAAGAAGCCGCGATTGCCGCTGAAGCCTTCTCTGCCTTCACCCTGAGGGGCGTTGGCGAGAACGCGCAGTACTTTCACTGCGTAAGCGACAGCCTCATCGCGTAAAATCCATTTGCGGTTGACCGCAACTGGGTAAGCGGTCAAGGCAAACCCGACACCAGCGATGGTGGCGGGTGAGCCTTGCCTGTTTCGGTCAAAGATCAGACCGGTGTCATGGTTCTGACTGTCGAGAAACCATTGGAAGGTTGCTCGCTGCACCCGCTCGAGGACGTCTTCGTCACTCAAGTGGTGCTTTCGAACTTTCTGCTGTGCGAGTTTTTTCATGGTGATATCTCGTGGGTTAGTCCATACTCGGTCGCCGAGTGAATCTTCCAGGAACCATTTCCCAGAAGCTCGAGAACGTGCGAATGGTGTTCAACCAGTGCTGGTCTGTGACCGACGCTGATCACGGTTGCTCCGACGCTCTGCAACACTGTGTAGAGCAACCTTTCATTTTCGGGATCAAGAGCCGAAGTCGCTTCATCGAGAAACGCATACTTCGGCTTGGTAAGAATCACTCTGGCCATGCTCAAGAGCTGTTGCTGACCAGGCGAAAGCTTCTCGCGCCAGTTCCTGATCGCGTCCAACCCACCCACTTCGAGGGCCAGGTTAGGCAGGCGAACGAGGTTCAGCAAAGCTAGTAATTGAGCATCGTTGCCGCAGGCTTGCGTGCTGGGATAACACAGAGCTTCTCGCAATGTGCATTCCGGCACGTAGGGTCTTTGCGGCAGAAACATCAAGTCGGCAAGTCGGGGTCGGTAAACGCGACCGCAGCCTGCTCTCGAGATGCCGGCAATCGCACGCAGAAGCGTGGATTTGCCACATCCGCTAGGACCCATAATCAGGAGACTGGATCCCGCGGGCAGTTGAAACGAAATGTTCTCCACCAGTGTTCTGGTAGCGTCTGGCGTCAGAACCGTGACGTCAGCAAGGGCGAGCCTGTCTGCCGTGACTATTTCGATGGTCTTGGCCGAATCCGCGGTCTTAGCATCGTACTCGTCCAGCACTTCCACAAAGGAGCCAACCCGATTGATGTTTGCAGCATACGAGCTGATGCCCGTGAACTGCTGAACGAGCAGGGTCATGCCACTGAAAATGGTGCCGAAGGCCATACCAGCCCGGGTAATCTCGCCGAAATCGATTTGGTTATCGAAGTACAGCGAGGCGATCACCGCTGCCGGAATGAGCGGTACGAGAAGGTTGAAGGGGATCGTGAAGAAACCAAGATTACGATTGACGCAGGCCATATCGTAAAGATTGGCTATCGTACGCCGCAAAGCGTCCGTTGACGATCGCTGCTCGCGAGCCTCACCATTGTACAAAGCGATGGACTCGGCGTCTCTGCGCACGTCGGTTAGACAATGACGCAGATTAGCTTCGAGCGCACTTTGCACAAAGTTCAGAGCGATGAGCTTCTTGCCGATCCACAACGAAACGAACGAACCAATCACCGAATATGCCACCACTGTAAAACTGAGAGTCGGGGAAATCGACCAGAGCACACCGATGAAGGTGCTGATGTTGACGAGCGCGTCAAGAACCGAGACGAACAATCCAACCGACGAATTGCAGAATGTTTCAACATCCTGGGTCATTCGCTGATCGGGATTGTCGATGCGCGGGTCGTTGTTGAGCTTGTAGTAAGTGTGACCGCCGAAAAAGCGACCGAACAGATGGTTCGATAGCCACTCTCGCCACACCAAAGCAAGCCGCGTGCGCAAAAATTGGTAGTAAACGGTGATCGGGGTGGCGAGCAGCATGACGAAGGCGAACTGCGTCATAGACCACGAAAAAGCGTGCACTTCTTGCTTTTGAAGTGCAGTCATGGTCTCGCCGGCGATTTTGCCAATGTAAACATTGACTGCCGACGAAACAAATAAAAGTATCAGCACGGCCACAAGCATTGCAGATGCTTTGTAGCGTTGCTCTGAGATCCAGAACGGTTTCCCTACCGCATACAGGCGCCTCCAGGCAATTCTGTCTGTCATGGGGTTCATGACAAATCTCCGGATTGGAAAAGGGGTAATGCAGTTGCGAGCCACGTTTGCTGGCTGCGAAAACTTCTAACTTGGTCAGCGAGTGTGATCGTGCCAATGCCCGATGCGCTATGCACCGTAAGTTAGAAGACAAAAATAAGCTGAAAGATGTAGAGAGTTAAAGAAATAAGTTCAAAGAAAAGAAAAAACGATATCTTAAGAACTAACGTTTATAACTAGCCAATACAAGTTCCGCGCGACAAGCAATCTCAAGAGGATCATGAAGGCGTGTTACGACTCTAATGGCAAATACGTGGTTGAGGGAGTTGTACGTTGCACTCTACGCAGCTGTGCAAAGCCATTTTTTGATGAGAAATCTCTCAGGCCGCGATTGGAACGATTGCACTAACCGCACCATCTTGATGTAACGACAATCGCTAGGCTGGCGCGAAGAGTACCCAAAGTGTTTCCACAAGCTTAGATTGGTCGACGCGCTTGGACATAAGCAAGCTCAGATTGCTCGAAAATTTGGACAAAGTAAGCTCATTCGCATCACCCCGAGCCTTCCTAAAACCGAGAATATCGGCACCTCATATGGTGCTGCTCATGATCCCAAGTCAATGGCACAACGCATGTTAGAGTGTGAATGCAGTACCCGTTCTGTAGTAAGGACATTATGATGCCCAATCCACTCCACATTCGTCCGATGAACAACGACGATCTTCCTAGTTTGTCTCAAATCTACGTGCGTGCCTTGGACGGCACAGACGAGCGATGGAACCAAGAGTCCGCCCACGCGCTTTTAACCGATTGGTTAAGACGGCAACCGGAATTAGCGTTTACTGCTGAGTACGAAAACGAAATAGCCGGCGCCTTTGTTGTCGGCGTAAGACCCTGGTGGGACGGCAATCATCTCGTGGATGGCGAATTGTTTGTCGAACCAGAATTTCAACAACACGGAATTGCTCGTCACTTGCTGAAAAGAGTCCTTGATCAGGCTATTGAAAAGTATTCTCCGGTTCTCTGGGAGAGTTACACATTTCGGAATGACACTTTTCCTCTCACCTGGTACAAGCGCCTCGGTTTTCGTGAAATCGAAGAGTGGGTTATGATCAGAGCCGATATAACCACGGTTGCAAACCAACTGTCCTCATTACCTGGCTAAACCTGACAGATTTGTTCGCGGCCGAGCGGCACTGCGGATCAGCGCTGCAACACGCCGCGCTCACCTATTGCCAGGTCTGTGCTGAGAATCGAAGGGTAATCGTGCACCACCCGCAGTAGCTCGGCAATCGACCATGCCTGGGCGATGCAACCACGGGCAAGGTGCGGCGCATCCCCGTCAAATATCTCAGATACAGAGCCTACGCAGCCCTCGTTCAAAATGTGGCTAAAAATTGGCTGTAAATGTCGCGAGATCAGTCGGACATTTTCTTGCTCAACTCCAAAGGCATAGATCCGACTATCAATCCACGGTCCAAACAGCCACGGCCAGACAGTTCCTTGATGATAGGTAATGTCACGATCATACTGATTCGCCCGCTCTTTACCGTTGCCATACGCGCCTTTGTAATTGGGATCATTTGGAGAAAGAGTGCGTAAACCCTTGGCAGTAAGCAAGTCGCGTTCAACTACGAACAACATAGACTTGGTTTGTTCTTTTGTTGCTACTGGAAAAGTAAGACTGGCCGCTAACAGTTGGTTTGGTCGAATCGCTGAGTCGGAGGCACCATCCTCCCGAATGAAATCGTAAAAGCAGCCCAAATCTTGATTCCAGAATTTAGCGAAATTCGCCTTAACCAGATCAGCAATCTCGGCGTAGTATTCGGATTTACGATGCGCGCCAACCAAGCCTGGCTTTCCTTTCGGATTTTCGTAGAGACCAGCTGATCCAGTAGCGCAGTATAGAAATTCAATGGTTCTTAAAAAGTTGTACCAAAGTGCGTTTATTTCTACAGCTTTTCCGGTGCGTGGGGTGACCACAAAATCACCAACTTTTGCATCCATCCAAGTCAATTGAACATTCGGATCGCCTGCCGATATCAAGCCGTCAACAGAGTCCATACGCAGTCCATGACGCGTGCCCTTTATGTGCCAGTCCACGACGCTCTCAAGAAGGGGCAGCTGTTCCCGCACAAATTGCGTGTCAGTAGTTTCCCGGTAGTAGCGCAATAGTGCTGACGCCCACCACAATGTCGCATCGGATGTGTTGTACTCCGGAGCTTGACCAGAGTCAGGAAAAAAGTTGGGTAACATTCCGTCACTTAAATACCGTCCGAAAGTCTCGAGAACGCTGCGCGCTACTTTCACTCTTCCCGTGGCGATGGCGAGACCGGTCAAACTGATCATTGAATCCCTGCCCCAATCAGAGAACCAGTGATAGCCAGCAATAATCGAGTTGCTTCTCGTCGATTGCCGACGGACAACAAAATCATCTGCTGCCAGCGTCAGTAATTTTTGCTCCAGGGGAACGTCTTTCAAGTTCGCCCGGGACACCAATTGGCTCTTATGCGCCCAAGAGATCTTCACTACATCGTCAATGGAGCGAAGCAAGACATCATCTAACGCACCAAATACGGTGACAGATTGACCAGGGCGAAGATTAGCCTCGATTACACCAGCGTGAAAACAGTCCTCGCCATCCTCGAGCCCACGCTCTAGCTCACGCGGATAATGGTAACCGCAATACCAATCTGGTTGAACATGATAATCGCCGCAATCGTAATAAATACTAAGTGGGTGAGCCTGATCGAACGCCTTGATCCTGACCAGACCTTCCTCAACATGTTGCTCAAATTGCCAGCTATCCCAGCCTTGTGTGACGCCATGAAAATCTCGATAATTGACGAGCAGATGGAGTTTCAGGACAGCCACGTCTTCTGACTCGTCCCTAACTTCCTTTGATCTGCGCACAATGAATGGGCTCTGCCATGTATAACCCACCGCTACCTGCTGCTTACCAGGCATCATTGCGATTTGCTTAATCAGCAGCCCATCTCCGATTTCGTACAGCCAAGTTGGCACAGGCAAAAGGTAAAACGAACATATCGTCTTGAAACCCTGCGGCGACACTGCTCCTGATTTCCAGAAATTGGTCGCTAAATTTGTTTCAACACCATTGACTGAAATCACTTCATCAATCCGAGAAAACATAACGGTGCGCCGGACTGGTGGCTGCAACGCAGCAACCAGCAAACCGTGATATCGACGAGTGTTGGCACCCCAGATATTCGCGGATGAATAGCTGCCGAGTCCATTTGTAATCAGGAACTCACGCAGATCATCAGCCTTTCGGTCGCCCAAATCAATTTCAGGGAAATCGAGATTTTCGTCTTCAGCTTGGTTGCGAAGCCATTCCTGTGGATGAAAGGTCATCTTCACCTCCTGCCATCAGACTTTCATCTGGACTATGCACGGGATCGAAAAATTATAAGCGCAGCGTGGGAAGGATGAGCTCAGCGCCACACACCGAGTGTGCTCAGCGGAAGCGAACTGCCACAAGGCATGGTGGCATGTTAATGGCGTCGCCAATCTGCCGCTAAGCAAACGTATTTAATTTGGGGATTTAACCGTAGCGAGTGTCAGAAGAAGCAGAGAAAAAGTGCAAAAAAGAAGCAAAAGATTCGGGAAATGAAAAAAAGAATGCGAAAAGCGTTCGGAAAACTTCAAAAAAGATCAAAAAAAAATCTGGGAAGTGAAAAAAGCTCGCAAAAGTCAAAAAAAAACTGAAAAAGTGAGAAAAAGCTCAAAAAGTCAAAAAAGAAAGGCGACGGGAACAGGCAAGCCACCGCAAATGGTGGCTTCAACCTGTCCCCGCCGACAATTCAATCATCGATTTCGACGATCAGAGGAGCTGTCTTAACCTGGGACGGAACGGGTGCGGCGACGACCACGCTGTCAGCATGCCCGATCACTGCATCCAAATCCGCACCGGAAGCGACAACGGCTGCCTCCGGCGCGAGAGAAATAATCCCCTCACCACCGTCACCACCGTCAATGCCGTCAATGCCGTCTTCAATATCGCCATCACCGTCGCCAGCTGGGTCAGGCGCAGGCGGTGGATGACTCTCAACATCATCCTTTCTGCCACGCGACAGATCGGCGTCGTCCTCAGGCGTACCCGGCGCGACACCATCAGGACGATCCTGGTTGGGTGGCAGCGGATACTTGCGCCGGATCTCCGCCCTGAAAAGCTTTGCCGCAGGGCTGGGCTCTAAGTTAGCGAGACATTCGAAGATCTTTTCGCACAACTTCTTGGCGGCGCGCTGGTGCCGCTCGAAAGGCTTCCGTTTGTAGCCCCACGCACCCACAGTTTCATCCCACACCGGCAACGAGCCGACAGTGAGAATGAACTTCGTCTCGTAGTCTCCGGTCTCGAAGTAACGCCAGGTGATACTGGTCACCTCGATGAACGTCATGGCAAGCTTGTCGAACACCGGCGCAGTCTTCGGCGCCCAAAGCGATGGACGCTTGCCGACTTGCCAGTATTGCCGCAAAATGCGGGTGTGCCCGGTAGCCCCAGGATAGTAGCCCTCGGGCATATTCACATGCTGATAAGGCTCAGTGAACGCGGTCCAGTCAGCGATCTCGTATTTCATGATGTCAGCCGAATCGTAGTTCGGCCGCATTTGGTCAATGCGCAGCATGTCACACTGACGCGCCACGGATTGGATCACACCGTTGATTGCGGCTTGACCGTGGTTCGAGACATGAACAACGAATGTACGAATCTCGCCTGAATCACTGGCATCTTTGCCCTGCTCGCCAACTTTCGTATCCTGACGGCCGAGCCCAAGATGCACCATCTGCATGGAATGCGGATGGGCGCCATTGACATGGCTACCAACCACTGAGAGGTGACTGGACTGCCCATGACTGAAAGCGAGCATCAACGCTTCGTGTGTCGCATGACCTCCATGCGCAGAGTCATTGCCATGATGACCGCCGTGTCCGTGGCCGCCTTCATGACTGAAGCTATGGTCGCCGCCACCATGGCCGCCACCACCATCTAGTCCTGACATATTTAAGTCCTCCGTATAGTTAAAGATCCGAGCTTGCGCTCAGGTAAATCCAGCCGAAAGTAGTTCGGTTGGTGTGAACTTTCCGCATAGCAATTGAGTTGCAAGGCGGGAGTACAATGAAGAAAGGGATGGACCAACCGAGCGGTGATTCATTTGAATCAGTACGAAGAAGACGAAAGCCTCACACTTCTGGCGCCTGCGCCGGAAGAGAAACTAAACGCCTGGCTGGTGGAGTTCTATGGGAAACCTATTGAAATCTCGAGCAGGCAAATTTTGCGCCACAGAGATTTGTCCTACGTCGAACGACTGAACATCAACGATGCTTTGCCGTCGTCGCTGATTTACAAGCAAGTTCTACCTCCTTGGGACGTGGAGCAAGATTTGCACGAAAAAATCCTCATACCGTCAATTTCCAATTCGGCGCAGCTGTTTTTGAGTGCAACGCATGGTCCGCTCACAGCCTTGTTCATGGAAGATTTAGGCACGGGATTTTTAGAAACATTGTCCACGCCAGAACTGGCTGGACGCGTCGGGGAGGAGCTAGCCAAGTTGCATCGCTCTTATAGCTACCGCACCGCTGAACTGATTCACACCGGCGTTTTGCGCATACTGTTTCCAATCGACTACCAAGAATTTACCGGCAAGATTGTTGAATTGCTCGAAGAATGGCAACTCGTCAGTCAAGCTGATTTGCTCTTTCTCGAGCAACTGGCCTCTTTGCTAGCTCAGAAGTTAGCGGACGAACCAAATTCCTTGGTGCACGGCGATTTGTACGCCGAGAACATCATCGTGCGCAGCGGACGTCTGTTCATCATCGATTGGTCGTGGTTCACAGTGCTAGGCGTTCCTCTGATGGACCTTGCCACTCTGGCAATGACCCATTACAAAAACGGCAGGTTCAGTAACTTCAAAGACGATTTGATTGATTCATATTGCTACGAATCAGGACGCGATGTCTCGCAAGTGCGTGCCTTGCTCCCCTATGCAGAAACACTGAGCCGCCTATTGTTTTTGCAATGGCTGGTGGAGCGCAGGCGCAGAGGCATTCTTGGCACAACGGTTGGACCAGTTGACGGAGTGATTCCAAAAATCGTGCAGGAACTGCGCGATCGTCGATCGTTGATTCCGGCTTGATTAGAACTTCCAGTATGGTGCGTTCGTCAGGCGCTCAACGCCATCTTTGGTGACGACTAGGTCGTCTTCGATGCGCACACCACCAAAGCCGTCGATATAGATTCCAGGCTCATCAGTAACGACCATGCCGACCTTGAACGGGTCGTTTTCGTAGTCGTAAGGGTCATGTGCCACCAGCCCCAGACTGTGTCCCAGCCCGTGGGTGAAGTATTGCCCATAACCGCTTTTTTGAATCAAATCACGCGCCACTTTGTCGAATTCACGATAAGTCATGCCCACCTTGAGCGCCTTGCGTGCGGCCTTGTTGGCGGTGAGCACCACTTCGTAAATTTCACGCATTTTTGGATCAGGCTTCTTGCCTGGAACGAAGGCTGTGCGCGTGATGTCCGAGCAATATCCGCCGGGAAACAAGCCGCCAAAATCCATAATCACAGGCTCTCCGGCTTTCAGTTTACGCTCGCCTGTCGCATGATGCGGAATGGCTGAATTCGGTCCACTGGCTACAATCGAAGTGAAGCTGTTAGTCAAGGCACCATACTTGCGCAGGCGCATATCCAACTCGAAGGCAACTTGATTCTCGGTCATGCCAGGCTCGATAAGCTCGGCAACCTCGTTATAAACTCGGCTGGTGACCTTGCAGGCAGTGCGCAGAAGAGCAACTTCTTGCTCGTCTTTGTATTGCCGAAAGCGCTCGACGATGTGAATCGTCGGCACGAGCTTGGCCTTCAAATCGCTTTTCCAAATCTTTGCTATTTGCACGGGGATGTAGGCAGCCTCAAATCCAATCTTACTGCCCTTCTTCAACCCGGCAAGAGCGAGCGCTTCGTTGATGTGTTCGGTTACTTTCTTGCCGCGCACCACTTTCACGAGCTTATAATCAACTGCTTCGGACGCGGCTCGAGTGTAATAACGCGCATCGGTAATGATGAACGCTTTCTTGGCGGTAATCAGCAACACACCGGTGCTGCCGCCGAAGCCGCTCAAGTAGGCAATGTTCTGGTTGTCGCCCTCGTTAGTGCGAACCAGCAAGCCGTCGATTCCGTGGCTGTCCAGTGACTTCTGGAGCTTTTTCAATCGCTTATTCATAGCGATAACTCTACCAGACCACACCACGGAATTCATCCAGCTCAGCACTAGCAGAGTCGCTCCGCTTGACTGCTAGAGGCGCGCCTGACCAGCGAACTGGTGCCGACACATCGAAGTTAAGCAGAGGCTGCTAAGAGTTCTTGTCAGGGCTCACAGCCGCCAGCGCAGCCTTGTAAACCTTGATCGGCTTGGACCACATGTCCCCGTTGGAAACGACGATAGTGCCGTCTTCGGCCTCGATACTGGTCTGAACGTAGCTGATAGCCGTGATCTTGCCCTTGACCTGGGTGCCCAGAACCTCAATCGTGTCACCGAGAGTGAAATGTGGATTGAAGGCCAGGAAGAAGCCGGAAATGGCATCGCGAGCGACGTCCTTGAAGGCAAGAGCGATGGCCGCGCCGAACAAGCTGACACCAAGGAATACCTTCGAGAGCAAGTCAGGCGCGATGAATGACAACGAGATGAAGGCGGCAACGAACCAGTACACGAGCCTGAGGCTTTGAGTGACCAGGCTCTTGATGCGTTCGGTGGCCCTGGTGCGATTCAGGAATCGTTCGTACTGGCTTTTGAGCAGCGGATGAAGAATCCACGCCACCCAGAAGAACAAGGCACCAGCCATGAAGTTGGCAGCGAACGGTCCAAGCTTGGTGCCGTACTCCGACAGAGCTTTGGAGAAGTGTTCGTGAACAGTCGAGCTGAAGACATCGGTTCCACCAGCGAGATAAGCCAGGCTGAGCAACACGATGACAGGAAGGAGCTTGCGAAAGACTCCGGAGAGCGATTTGAACATAGATACCTCCGCTAAATTTACGCTCACCAAGCAATTTAGATTGCGAGGTTAGCGGTGAATGGCTCGCGCTAGGCAAGCAGGTAACCCGAAGCAGCAGCGTTCAGGCGACAAATAACAATCGGAAGAATATTTCCGCTTGAAGATAAACTAGAGAGTTAAAGCTAAAGGTATATTGGACGAATAAGACTTTTGAGTAGATTGAAATGAGAAAGAGAACTCTTACAAACTACTTGAAACTGTTACCAAGTAGCAACGTTTTACTTTAGCGTACTCATTTCAATAAAACTCATGATTCTCAAGTACTAGTACACCAGAGAAAAAGCTCTCTAGCGCGGATATCGCGAGGGTTTACGTAGGTGGAGAATCCGGAGGTTTTCAAGATGAAAGTGGTGCCAAATTATAAATGCTCGCGCACCATATGTGGTTGCTTCGTGAGTCCTGGTTAAGATGAAGAAACTGCGCTAAACATTTCTTTTCGTCCACAGCGTTGGATTGGCAGTATGCGGTCTGTTAGTTTAAATTGCCTTTTTATTTTTCTTGTCCGACTCTAATTTCCAACAAACACCTTCTCCCACTCATTTTCAGCTTCTCTTTCGTATTGACATCCGTCAATGCGATGTTCGCATGACCAACCTCAAACAGAGGACTTTTATGAACCAAGAACACACTTCACCAGCAGCTTCCGTCTCCACCGACCAGGCTGCAAACGCTGCTCACTTCGCCATCGCGCTACGCAACTTCAACGGACTGCTACGCACTAACTCATTTGCGCAAGCGCTCATTTGGGCACGCCAGGCCGAACAACTCGCTGCTGTCACCGAAGAGCCTACGATGACTGCCGCGGTGCGCGAAGCCTACGTGGCACTCATTCTTACCAGTGCGGCCAAATTCGAAGCCCTGACACTCCACTGCGGCAACATCACTCGCACGCAAGGAACTCTCGCCGACATCATCGCCGAATCGACTGACTGCCTGGTGGAACATCTTCGCGGCGGCAAGGAGATACCGTATGCGGTGGCACTCGCTGTCCAAGGTTTCTCCAAGATTTTGCAGGGTTGCGTCTCCGCGCACGTCAAAAGCGCCGAGTTGCTCACTTCTGCCGAGTTCCTTGCCGATGTCTTCCAAAGCCTCGATCCAATCGTCCAGCATGCCAGCTCTCTGACCCGGTCGCCTGAATTGTGCGAACTTTCGATCGACGAGAAGCTCGCATTCGCCGCCACAGCAATGTCGAACGCCGGCTACGAGTTGAACTGGCTGCTGCCTTCAGACTGGGACAAGGCAAGTTTCTATTGCAAGCGAGTCCAGCTGCTTCTCACCGAGAAAGCGCTGACGCTCGCTGGTCAGGAATTGCAGACCGCACCGCCCAAAGCCATCCATCCCCGGCTGCAAGGCGTCTTAGATGCTCTGCCCGCCGCCTTGATCTCGCTCACGGACAAACAGTACCGCCAGAGCAAGCGTCGCCTCAAGGCAATCACGACCGCCCTGCAGGCGATCGTCGCCTAGAACGCCACACGCCAAGCCAAGACGACAAGGCTGGGACCACTGTGATCACCGCTATTCCCCCTGCAATGACAGGACAATGTGCTGGTCCCAGCCGACAAAAACGAAACTAATTAACTGAAGAATGGCGCCATTCCTAGTTCTCACCGGGCGCCTTCTTCTTTGTCCGCACGTCCTATAAGTTGTAGTAAAATCAATGAGCACGCCGAAAATGAGAGTCAAATGCGTGAGTGCTGCGTGCTGCATTACCCCACTGGGTATGGATTTGTGAGAAAAACAGGTTTTTATCTAACGATACTTACAAGGGCACGTGCGCTCGGAGAAACTAAGCAGCCGGCTTCAAAAATGCCACCGCACACGGTGCTTTACTGACCAGTTTTGCCGCCCGAATGGAGCGGTAGGGACACTCACAAATTACCAGCAGATCGGCGTTATCTGCATTGGCTGCTGAAATTGCCACATCGGCAAAATCACCGACAACCGCTCTAGATTGCACATCCATAGCCAAGCTCACTAGTTCCTTGGCTGACTGACAGTCTTGCTCGAGCGAACTCTCCGCGCTGAATATACGGTCGCTCATAACTTCGCGAGACCTTGTTTTGCCAACGAAGGAGAGCGTCATATCAACTACTGTTGAAGGCTCAACGACACTTACCAATGTGAGATGAATCGGATCTGCTTCCTGATTACGCACTAGTTCGTAAGCTGCGACTGGAATCTGACCGACGGAGACTATAACGATGTTCATTTCAGGGACCTCCTGTGGTTCCTCATTTCATACTAACGCAATCCCGCAAAATACCGCAAAATTCGGTACAATACTGCAAGAAACAATACAAACCTTGACATAAGTGGGCTATGCTGGCTGAAGAAAGACGCAAATTGATGCGAAACAAACTGTCCCGAGATGGACAACTGCTGTCCGCTGAGCTGATTCGAGAGTTCAAAGTTTCCGAAGACACCATCCGCAGGGATCTCAAAGAGCTCGCGGATGAAGGCCTGCTGCGAAAAGTTCACGGGGGAGCAATGGCCGTCACAACTGTGCCGATCGAATACGCGGCCCGGCACGAAATGAACGTTGAAGCAAAATCCGCAATGGCACTGCAGGCGGTGAGTCTCGTGCGCAGTGGAATGCTTGTTTTCGTCGACGGAGCCACAACCACGGCTCTGATCGCAAATCACTTGCCCTCAAGTATTCAGACGACTTTTGTCACCAACAGCATAGCCACAGCTACCGCTCTGTCGATACTGCCGCGCTCAGAAATTATCTTGCTGGGCGGCAAACTTATCCGTGATCTTCTGATTACGACCGGACCAGAGCTTATTCAAGATGCAAGAGTTTTCAGACCAGACCTCTCGATAATTGGTGTTCACGGTCTAACAATAACTGCTGGAGCCACAGTTGAAAATTACGACGACGCTTTGATCAAGCAATATTTCGTCCAGAACAGCGGTGAAGTGGCTGTGCTTGCAGGGCATGAGAAATTGGGCTTCATAGCCTCTTACTTCGTCGCTCCCTTGTCTCAAATTTCGTATTTGGTTTGTGACGCACCGAACAGCAGCTTGAGCGAATATAACCAAGCTGGAATAACCGTATGGAAAGTTTGAACTAAGTCGGGGATCGACGCGACTGCCGCGATGTTCTTGTTTCGCTGCAATAACTTTGAATGTGCTTTTTACCCCCGGGCAGCTGCATGTGGCATTCCTCGATATGTGCCTATGTTTAAACACGGTCGTGTTATTTATCTTGAGTCGAAATCGCAAAAGCGCTCAAGATCTTAAACCTACCTTTCAAGTCCGCTCGTCGTCTGCATCCGTATTTACCGAGTTCCTGGAATTGCAAAGACAGCGGAGAATTGTTTCATTACGAAACCGTTCTAGACAATAGGTGTAGCGATGTCTCAACTCGTATTGCGCAATTCGGTATTCATGGCGACTTTGCTCTGTGCAAGCACGCCGGTTGCGTTCTCATACGAAATGCAACACAATATCGTGAACTATCAAATATCTTCAGGACGAGTAATCACCGTCTCTGGAACAGGGTCTCGCCACATCTCACCAGACCAAGCACATCTGCGGTTGGCCTCAAAGAATTTCGATGAAAAGCCTCAACTCGCTTACGAACAAAATACAGCCACGTGCAAAAAAGTTTTGGCAGTCCTTGCAGAATTTCAAATTGCACCTCAGGACATACAAACAAGTGAAATTAGCGTCGACTCTATCTATCCAGCAGACGGGCAAAACAGATATTCATTGGATCCCACTGCGAAAAAACCTCTCGGCTATAGGGTTGAGCGGTCGATCGAAATTCTGATCAAAGATCTCAAAATTATCCCCAATTTGGTTTCTCGCTCTGTTGCTGCTGGGGCAACCGATATCAGTGCACTGCTATATGACACAACGAGAATGCGCGCCATGAAGGACGAAGCCCGATTGATGGCTTTGCGTGCAGCAAAGGAAAAGGCCGAGGCTATGGCACGCGAACTGAATTACAAGCTTGGAAAAGCGCTTAGTATCAGCGAAGTCGGCTCCGAAGTAAAAGACATGTCGACAAATCAGACATCGATGGCGCAGTATAACGACACCTATGCTGGAATTTCTCCCGGCGAGGAGACAAACACTGGTTTTGAGCCAGGACAGATCGTCGTCAGCTCCTCGATTAGTATCACTTTTGAAGTAGTTGAGTGATCGTCACATGAGACGGAAACATCGCACCCGGATTGGCTGAATCGCTAGACTTAGTATCCTAAGCCAACGCAATAGCCTTCCGGGCTTGGTCGAGTTGCGCTTCTGCGCTGGAAAGCAAGCCTTCACCAACTTTGGTTGATCGTGAAAGATCGTCGGATATAAAAACTTTGCTGACCCTTGCGCAAATATTCGAGATTGTTTAGCCGCTATCAGAACCTCGCGATTTGCGGCCATAGCGGCCATTCTCAGAGGCGGGTTTTACTCAACGATTTTCCTTGAAAAAGTGCCGCAAAACTGCAGCCCTTAACCCCGAAAAGCAGTAGCCAAGAAGATTGAGCTTAATAATTCTACAAACATGGCCATAGGTAACGATGGTCTGTTTGCCCCAATGCATTGGAAAACGGGCGTTTTCAGCTTGGAAGAATATACGCCACTGGGCTACGTTGGGATATTACTTCACCATCTTTCTTCACCCAAGTCACAAACCAACAAACTGCACCTCTTTGCACAATCTTCTCCTTCTTGTCACCGCATTTGGTGCCTTGAGGTGGTTCAGATTCGTGTCAACAACAGACAAATTAGATTGGAAGGAGCGCATCATGAATGCATCTACAAACATCAGCGCGCCGCACCTCTCCAATCTTCACCTTGTGTGTGGAAGCGGAGGTACGCGAGCGTTTCTCACCGGTGCCGGCGCCATTCTGGCGTGTGACACTGCAGGAATTTCTAGTTGGGAGTCAATCGGTGGAGTCAGTGGTGGATCAATCATCAGTGCGCTTTACGCCGGGGGCATGCCAGCTCCACAACTTGTTGAAGAGGTCATCGGCTACGACTTCTCAACGTTGTTCAAGAAGACCAACACCCTGCGTGACCTGATTCGAAGCAACCTGCCTCGGCGCCCCAAGACTCTTGCACGCCACGCAATCCGCGAGGGCATCATGAGCTCGGAGGGCCTCGGTGCGGTCATCGACAAGAATGTTCCGACCTGGCCGGAGAACTTCTGGACGATTGCTGTCACAGGCAAATTCCACATCCTCTTCACCGCACATGGAGTCTTCCAAATTCACAACGGACGTTCTTTGCGCATCAGCGAGACTGCTGCTCCACTCGGTCTTGCGATTCGAGCAAGCTGTGCGGTGCCTGGCATTCTCGAGTCGATTGAATACCTCGGTCGGCATCTCTTCGATGGCGCACTCAGCGATTACGGTGATTGCCCGACCGGAGTTGTTCGCCGTCACTTCCAGGCACCACCGAACAAGATTGTCGCTTGCGACGTCTCCGGTGGAATGACTCGTCAACGACGAGCCATCTTCGCGTTGGGAAGGCTTATCACTGGGCGGATTTCGCAGAAGCTGCACGTCAACTCCCGAGCCGATGAGATCTTCATCGCGCCAAAGGTCCAGCATCTTGGCGGTTCACTTGAGTTCACGCTCAGTCGCGACCAAAAGGAAGCCGCCGTGCTCTCTGGTTTCAGCGCTGCTGTGGTCGAACTGGCCAGGACGGGCGTCTTGACTGACGACAAGCTGACGCTTTGCCAGGAGGCAATGAAGTCGTACAGCGATTTGCACCGGGTTCTCATCGCCGGGCAGCGAAACAAGTGAGGGTGACAGTTCTGCGTCTTTAACGCCGAATTCTGTCACCTTTCACTTGGCGGTGTTCAACTATCTTCTATAAAAGAAAAAATTAAAAAGAAGAGACGACGGGTCAACCCCGCCGCGCTCTTCTTCCGGCCATTGAAGTGACCTTAAGCAAGAGCGCGGTCGGTGCCGAGCCAGTGCAGTCGAGTGAAACATCAAAAACAACCCTCCAGGTTTGACAGATGTACGAGTCCGAAACCCGGGCTTCATACGTTCAGTCACCTGGATTAGCCTTTGCGCTCCTTCTTCACCACCTCAGCGTCCGGGAACTTCTCCCCGATCAACTGAGCCATCTCCGCCGTGGTGCGGATGGTCACCGAAGCGATGTAAGGCGCCTCGGACATCTGGATGAACTGGTTCACGATCTTCAACTCGTAAACCTTGGTCAGGTCGTGCTGCATCGCGATCATTGCTTTGCCCAGCGCCTTCTCAGACGCGCAGGTGAGCGTAACCGCGTAGTAAGCGAGCCCGTCGCCCTTCGTCACGGTGCTCAGAGCCTTGTGCAGACGACGCTGAAAGATGGCCTGATCGCCCGTGCTGTGGTTCTCACCACGCTGAGCCATCCGGTCCACTTCCGCGACGTCGCCTTCGCCCTCGAGCAGCCCGAAGTCGAGCTTCTTGGCGCCCTCCGAATGGAAGACCACGACCTTGTCCCCGCCACAGATGGCGTGGTTGTTCATCAGACGGCTAAGCGGAGTGACGAGATGCTTCTCGAGCACGCGCTTCAACTCGGCAACACTGCCGCCGTCTGCCATCGAAGTGTCGAGCAAGAACGTCTTAGCCGAGGTTTCCACCTCGAGCTCGAACGCTTCACCCGGCTCCAGAGCTGACTCCATGCGGGCATGGAGAATGGCCAGCTCGGTGTCGACGATGCCCAGAAGGTCTTCCCGCGTGTGCATCTTGAACACCACGACGGCGTCCAGACGGTTGCGGAACTCCTTCTTGTAGAGCTGCCTCATGCTCTTGGTGACGATGCCCTCGATCTCCTCAGGAGTCGCCTTGTGAGCGCGGCTGATGAAACCGATGCCACCTTCCTCCAGCCGCTCCACCTCGTCCATGCCCAAGTTCATGGTCAGGATGAAGATGGTGTTGCTGAAGTCCACGATCTCGCTGTCGCCCAGGACCGCGTATCCGTTGTCGAACACGCCCATCCAGAACTTGTAGAAATCGTAGTGAGCCTTCTCGAACTCGTTGATGATCACGACGTTGATGTCGCTCTTCGAGTTGAGACGCACGCGGCGAAGGTTGTGGTTGCTGATCCGCGAGCGCGGGTCAGTGTCCTCGGGCTTGAGTTCAGCCTTCTCCTTGGCAGAGAGACCGCCGACATAGGTCGGAGGCGCACCCTTGAGGTCGAGCACCTGATGCTTCTCGATGTAGTCCGCGCCCTCGAGCACGGTGACGGCATCGGCATCCTGGTGAATGAATTCGGCAATCACCTTACCGGAGTAAGACTTGCCGGTACGCGAAGGTCCGATGGCGACGCAGACCGCGATCGGCTGCTTCTTGTTGCGGATCTTGCTGTTGGCACGCTCGAAGACCATCTGGGCCATTTCGTTCGCCTTCGGCTGACCGATGACACGAGCGCCGAAGAACTTCATGAAGGCTTCGCTGCGATGATCGACCTGATCAGTGTCGAGCAGGATCATCTGACGTTTGATTTTCTTGGTAGTAGACATAACAGACTCCTTTTTGCCGGGTTGATCCGGCGTTTGAAAGTCAGCAACGCAGGGCGTCGCCGTGGCCGTGTGGCCATGAAACATTGAAGCCACCATTGCTAGTGACTTCGAGAGTGGCGACACCTAGCCGCCGGTTAGAAACTGTGGGTCAAAGCGTGGAGCGCTTCAGCATCTCCTGATAGGAAAGCTGAACGAACGCACGCTCGTCACCAAGCAAACTGGACGCCAACGAAGCAATCTGCTGCCTTGCGGCCTGCACATCGCCGTTGACCGGGACCAGGAGCTCGATTTCCATGTAGTGACCGGAGTAATCTCCAAGTCCGTCCGCAGTATCGAGCGCTACAACGATGTTGTGATGGTCATCCTCAGCAAGGCGACTGTAGAGGTCGCGATCCTTGCTGAACGAGGGGAGTGGACCACCTGCAAATCGCTCGCCGAGTTCCAGCAAGCAGCCTGCAGCCAATTCACTTGTTTCCTTCTCCGTCTCTTCACGTTCACGATCACCACCAACAACAACCCACTTCTTGCGAGTGAGAACTTGTTTGGTTTTGTCGTTCATGGTTTCGACGCGGATGCGCATCATGTCGCCTTCAGTGATAACCGGCAGAAACGTGTCCGTCATGAACACCTGACCGGTCAACTGAAAGCCTGAAGCGAGAAGACGTGCAGGAAGTGCGCGGAACTCTTCCTTGGAAATCGCAAACTTGCGTTCGACCTCCAGGTGAGATTTCTTGCAGTCCTGACAATTGCTTCCGAAAACTCGCCTCAAAATCTTGGGGAGCTGGCGGAAAGCTGAACGAAAAACCAGGCTAACGCGCCTTTTAGTCATGACTAGCTCCTTTTTGAGACGAGTGAATTGTCGTTAATCACTGTCTTCTGTTCAAGATTACGTTAGCTAACTGAATGCAGCAATCATACAGACGTTCAGATTCGCTCCCTGGGAAGAGAAGTTCTGGCGTATGAGGGAAGATTGGGGAAAAGCTGCCTAGTTAGTTACGAAATCTCAGAGTTGAGTTGGGTTGAATGGATATTTAGACCATACACAACAACTTCTTGGAAAGCCAAAGAAGCTCTAATCAGTACTTGATATGCGCGCTTCTCTTGATCACTGATTTAGGTTCGATAGACTAAAGGTCTGGCATCCCGGCGGATTGACCCTCTCTGTGTATTTTTATGGGGTAGACCTTGGGTTATAGGCGATACGCTTTAGAACCCCATGAGCGCCGGATTAGCAGAATCATAAGGAAATCATAAATAGCGACGTTCACGCCAGGTGTGAGCCGCCTAATACATTCAAGTCGTGATGTCAAGCTAGCTAGTCCCTGCGAAGTGTCACGAACTTAGTTCCTTCTTGATCCCGCTGGCGCGCTACCATACCGCAGTCGGTCACCATTTGCGTAGCTATCGCCCACTAAATATTATCAGCGTCTAATGCTACCCCTAGTCAAGGAGGGTCTTTCCACACACTGACATCACATCTGGTGCCAAGAGGCGGTTTTCGCGTTTAACCCCAAATGTCAGTAGGGCATGTCACTAACAAGCGAGTCCCAACTAAATTTCCTCAGCAAGGTGATGGCGATGCAATCAACTTTTCGTTCTGCGGCTTCCCTAGGACAAAATCAAACGATGCAATATTTGACTGATTGCCTGACAGAAGAAGGGTTCGCCTGGGATTTCCGCGCAAAATCTGATTTTGCACTCGATGACGCTTGTGGACAGAGAGACTTTGACTGGCCGGCATTGGATGAAGAATCCTACAGAAAGCCTGGTCCAGCACAATCAGTGAAAGTTTGGAGCATGGCCAGCAGCAGCTCTCGAATTCCAGCCCAAACGGTCAAAGCCAAAAAATCCGCTGCAGACGCTGAGTCCTTGCGCGAGTTGCTGGATGAAGCAATGGAGCGAGAAGCGCAACGAATAACCGCTCGCATGAAAGCCTTCCGCCCTGAATCTGAAAATCAGTCAGCCAACGAACCCATCAGTGTAATCGCCGCAGTGAAGACGATTTTCATCAAAATCAAGACACAGTGCCAATTGTTGTCTGGATTTACTGTGCATATTCACAGTACGCTGTTAAATCACAAACCATCGATGTTCGTTAAACAGCACGATTATGCCGAGCAGCTTGCGGAGTCGGGCAGCTTTGCTGCATAGACCCCACTAGTGTGCATAGGCTATCCTCGGATTAATCTTGGTAAAAGTCCAGTTTTAAATGGAAAGGTATAGATTTAGTCCGACCTCTTAGACCTTTCCAGACACCACCGGCGATGTCAGAACTTTGATTGGCCACAAATCAGCCCGTCGAAAATTGACTATGCCAGGTTTAGAGTGCCAGAACCGCTCTGGTGAAGTAGCCTCTGGAGTATCGACTTAGGCGCCCGGCGCCGTGAGACTTTGAAATTCTGGCTGGCGTCAGAAGCGAAAAAAGAGGACAGTGAACGGCGATTCTCTGTCCTTTTATTTCGCCTGAAAGGCACCGGATTACGATAAAGGAGACAGAGAACGGCGATGATCACTGCCTCCTTTTATTATCGTCATCAAAAAACTACGACATAACTATTTCCAGATTAGGCAGCAAAGCTCTGCCGTGATTGACTGCTTGTAAGCGCTGAGATCTCTCCGCGATTGCCGCTTTAGTACCGCCCTGGGCAGCCGCGATGCTCCAATAACTTTCGCCTGATTTTACTTGGTGATGATTGCGATCAGCGCCAGCAGACACTGGTGGTCTCGCTTCGGCCGAATTTTCGGCGGTGGCAACATGGTGCGGTGGTCTCGTACCGGTTTGTGTCGGTGTTGCGTCACCTGGGGCTGCTGTTCGATCTTCGTGGGCCACGCCCCCTCGAGCTAGTCCATCTATCGGACCGAGCGCTCCCTCTAGAGCTGCCGTCAGCGGTCTGTCCCGATAATGATCGCCAATCCGATTTGCACCAGCTTGGGCAGTGCGGGAAACACTATCTCCAACAGCAGAAGCGGTTTGACCGATCACTCTGCCTTCTCTATCTAGTTCCTGGTGAGCAGCATGGACGTTGCGAGCAACATCCCTGTTCTCTCTCGCCAATTCAGCGCCGGCAGCGTTAACATTGCGAGCAACACCGTTTCCGAAGTCTGTAGCGGCTTGGCCGACAACTCTGCCTTCTCTATCTACTTCTTGGTGCACCCCATGGGTTGCACCAGCAACCTGATCTCCGACAGCATGAGCGGCACGAACCACGTCTCTGTTTTCTCTAGCCAATTCTGCGCCGGCAGCGTTAACATTGCGACTGATTGCAGCGCCAGCCGCGTTGACATTCTCGCCAATTGCCTGCCCTACCCCGTGAATTCTCGTCATTCCCGCGCCCCAAGTTTCATTAATTGCGCTTGTAAGGTCGGCAAATCCTTGACTTGCATGCCTTGAAGCGTTGTCATTTTGGCGATTAGCAGCTTCGAATGAGGCTTGTGATGAAGGTGGGGCCATTGGTAATTACTCCTAGAGAACCATCAGTGGTTTTAGTAAGTTCGCGGTTGATTGGTGTCTCAACTCCTGATAATGCAAGTCTATTTTTTTAGCGTGATAAAAGGGCAACTGAACTGTGATCGAACTGTGACAGGGGTGAACCGCTTGATTGATATCTTAGGGCTGGGCTGTATCACAGACCGGTCAAGCGTGTGTCATCGGTGTGTCAGGCAGGTAAAATTCGTACCGCGCGGTGATCTGGCAGCTCGATCGTGCCTGTAATTACGGAACTGTGACAGGTCCAAGGGCTGCTTGACCGTTCTCAATCGATTCGCGCTAAACTCATCGTCTAATTGCATAAGCAACTTCTGATGGAGAAAAAACCATGCTTAAATCCGAAGCAGAACGAGTCATTCGACGCGCACTCGAAGACACGGGTGCTCAATTCACCGAAGAACAGATACAAGCGCTGTGCATTTTAGTTAACAAGATTGCCAGCGCGACCGTTGAAGAAGCCCTTGCCTCCTGGCGTCCCAGCGGTGGCGGTGGCGGCCACCGCTAAATGGTAGGGGCCGCTGCGCTCCAATTCTATAAATTTGAGGATCCATCATATATGTCAAATTCCTCCGTGCTCGAGCAAGCAAAAAAGCTGCAGCCCGAAATCGTTGACTTACGCAGACATCTGCACTCAGAGCCAGAACTTAGCTTCTATGAACACAAGACAGCTGAACTAGCAGCTAATAAATTAGATGGACTTGGCTACAAAGTTAAGCGTGGCGTTGGCAAGACCGGTGTCACCGCAGACATCGGCACCGGCACAACTGTGGCGATTCGTGCGGATATGGACGGTCTGCCCATCGACGAGGCAACCCAAAAATCCTACAGCTCTAAGAATAAGGGCGTCATGCACGCCTGTGGCCATGATGCTCACGTCTCCTGCGCCCTGGCAGCAGCAAAAATTCTTTCTGGTGAAAAACAAGAGCTAAACGGACGGATCCGGATGCTGATGCAACCAGCAGAAGAATTCGGCGACCAGGAAGGCAAATCGGGCGCATATCGCATGCTGGAGGACGATGCACTGGCTGGCGTCGGCGCGATCATCGGGCTGCATATGGACGCCACAATACCAGCCGGAAAAGTGGGCATCATACCGGGGCCAATCATGGCTGCAGCTGACAGCTTCACAGTCACTATCCAGGGTCGTGGCGGGCACGGCGCTTATCCGGAGACAACTATCGACGCTGTCGTTGTGGCATCTCAAGTGATCGGTTGCATTCAGCAAATTGTGTCAAGACGAATTTCCGCGCTCGAGCCGGCAATCATCACCGTTGGCTCTTTCCACAGTTCGAGCACAAGAGGCAATATCATCTCGGATCACGTCACACTAGAAGGCACGTTCCGGACATTCAACAAGGACGTACGCAAGCAGATTATGGAAGAGCTGGAACGCGCTTGTGCAGTGGCTCGCGCCCTGGGCGGCGACTACAAACTCGAATACGAATTGGGTTATCCAACTACAGTTAACGATCCAGAAATTACACAGATTATGCGCGAGGCCGCCATCGATTTAATCGGCATCGACAACGTACTTGCCGTCAAACCACGCTGCTGGAGCGAAGACTTCTCAATGTTCGCTGAAGTTGTGCCTGGTGCATTCATGTTCCTAGGTGCAGAGATTGAAGGCGATCGCCGCAGTCATCACAGTGACACGTTTGATCTCGACGAGTCTGGATTATTTATCGGAACGGCGGTGCTTGCAGAGACCGCAAAACGGCTAATTAAGCACCTGGAGACCCATAAGTGAAAAAAGATACTATCGACTTAGCCAAACGTATTGATGAATTGTTCGAGGCTGAGTCGACTCCGGCAGAAGCAACAATGCTGATCGACATGGTCATGGAAGGATTAGACCAGGGAACAATCAAGGTTGTAGAAAAAACAAACAAGGGCTGGCAAACGAATGCCTGGGTCAAGAAAGCGATTTTGCTTTATTTTCGCCTCTCGCCCGTGCAAAAAATGGACGAAGGTCACTTCTTCGACAAGATTCCATTAAAGACTCTCTCGGCGGCAGCTAACCGCATTGTGCCTTATTCTTCTGTACGACGCGGCGCTTACATCGGTGCCAAAGTTGTGATTATGGCACCTAGTTTTGTCAACATCGGCGCTTACATCGACGAAGGCTCTATGGTCGATTCGCTAGTGCTCGTGGGCTCCTGTGCGCGCATCGGCAAGAACGTTCACCTGGGAGCTGGCACCATCATCGGTGGCGTCCTCGAACCGCCAAATAGCACGCCTGTGATCATTGAAGATAATGCCTTTATCGGCGGCAGCTGCGGAATCTATGAGGGCTGCATAGTGGAAGCCAACGCCGTAATCGGTGCCGGCACTATCATCACTGCGCGCACGCCTATCGTGGATATCAATACGGGTGAAGAATTTTACGGTCGGGTGCCTGAAAACTCAGTTGTCGTGCCGGGTGGACGCCCAAAGAAATATGGCGATCGTGAGTTCATTCTCCAGACTCCATTGATCATCAAAAAGAGAGATCCTGCAGTTAGTGCCAAACTCGCACTTGAGGATTCTCTGCGTCAGTTCAACTCTTAGCGAGTCGTGCGGGAGACCCGCGCTCCATTTCGCTCTTCATTGATTTAGAGAGAGAGAGAGAGAGAGAGACTCTTCCTTGGTGGCACCAATTACGGTGCGTCAGAAATCACTTCACCAGCGCAGACTTAGATTTCTTCGTGCCGAACGCTTCACCGATGCCCATATCTGCGCCCAATTCAAGCAGGCTACGTCTTGCGTTTGCACCTATGACAATGTGAGAAGAATCAGTAGTCCTTCGAAAGTTTTTTGGATACTCAAAGAAGTTTGCAGAAACAGCAACCTGCTTGATCTGATCTGTGTAGAATCTAGTTTCCTTGCCATTTTTCCTGATCAGCTCTTGCGACAGCGGAACACCCACGCTTACAGGTAAATCGTGTAAACCGCGCAAAAACTCAGAGATTTGCGTAGAGGCAGGAATCTCCTGCGTAAAGATAATTTCCCTGGACAACACCGGATCCGAGGTCTTCATCGCCGCACCATCACCGAGACTGTTTCGGCTATCGTTTTTCGCGATAATTTTGTGAGCAGTCAATCCTTTGTATTTGACTGGTTGTTGCGAGCACTGCTTTGGATCAATTACCACAATGGATGATGAATCCCAGGCCAAACCTGATCTTCGCCATTGGCTCAAAGGCTGCTCGACGAACAGCTTGTCGTCACTCCGATACAACATCACGCGCCAGTCCGGACTTTTGCAGACCACGCAGTACAGATTGGATGGGCTTTCGACTCGCACAGCATTTTTGCCTAGAAAGACTTTAAGCAACCCACGACTGCTAACCTGCTCCAGCAACCAGACCTTTTCCTCGGCAGCCCTAACCGGAGTGCCAACGCCGAAGTGCAACACGCAAAAAAACAGTAGTGCCAGAAAAAAGAGTCTACCAACCACCTTTATTCTCACGCGCGTTTCAGACCTCGCTGATGTTATTGTTTGCGCCTCACGAAGTTATTCCCTCAAACCCTTGACACCTTACACACACGGTTACTTAAATTGCTTTCGATCAATTGGAGGTGCTATAAAAGCCTCGATTGGCTCCCCGCAGTTACCCTTGGCATGGCATGATGGCAGAAAAAAGTACAAATTATTTCGGCTTGCCCGAAGAGTTTTCGAACAAAGATAATTCAAAAGTAGTGATTGTTCCTGTGCCTTATGAGGCTACAGTCAGTTATGGCAAAGGTACAGGCAAAGGTCCGGCGGCCGTTCTCGAGGCCAGCCAACAAGTGGAGCTATTCGACGACGAACTGTGGATAGAACCACACAAAATCGGCATTTACACTCACGAAGCTGTGCATATGGACGCAGTTATCGGGGAATCGCCAACTGCTTTTCACCAGCTGCACGACGTGATTTCGCCGATTGTTGAAACCGGCAAGTTTCCAATTTCAATCGGAGGTGAGCACTCACTGTCGCTTGGCGCAATCAAAGCTTGTGCCGAACGCTTCCCAGATCTTTCAGTTTTGCAGATAGATGCCCACGGCGACTTGCGCAAATCATACGATGGCAATCCTTACAGTCATGCTTCAGTTGCTTATCATGTGTACAAAGCACTGCCACAGCCTCTGATCACACAGGTTGGGATCCGAAATATAAGTCAGGAAGAAGTGGATTGGCTTGAAGAAGAGAAGCCAAACATCAATATCTTCTGGGCACGCCAACAAGATCGTTGGAATATGCACGAAATTATTCACACTCTGTCTGACAATGTTTACTTGACGATCGACGTTGATGGTTTGGATTCATCAATCATGCCCTCGACGGGAACTCCAGAGCCAGGAGGTATGAACTGGTATCACCTGATCGATTTGATTAAAGTGCTCTGCATTCGCAAAAATGTGGTCGGTGCGGATATTGTGGAACTGGCTCCAATACCGAACTTGCATGGCCCCGACTTTTTGGTGGCTAAACTTCTATACAAACTAATCGGTTATAGATACGCGCTGGAGCTGGGCGTTACGAAGAAATATTTGTAGAGCGTTGCGAAAAGACATTCGTAGCAGCGTCACCAAAAAATATTCGCAGTAGCATTGCAAAGAGATAATTGCGGCAGCGCTACGATGAAATATTCGAAGTCGCATGCAGTCCTGTCAGTTCTTTAACAAGACTGAGAAGGGCTCGGTCTGTTCCTTTTGCACCAATCAGCGAAATACCGAGTTTCATTTTTCCAGCAGGAATTGGAATACTCACCTGCGGAAAACCATAGCATGACGCCAAGGTTGTAATGCAAATATTCCGGTTGCGGTTGTCTTGCAACTGCGCTTCCGTGGCGGATTTAAGCGGTGGCAGCCCCCACGTTGTGGGCAGACAGATAATTGAATTTCCATCTACAACTTGATCACTGTGGCTCAATAATTCTGCTCGCGCAGTGGAAGCTTTAGCAAATGCCTCATCACTGATTTCTTTGCAAGAATATATTCTCTGCTTGATGCTTGTCGCCAAATCAGGTTTTACTCTCTCTAGCCACTCTCCGTGGCACAACCAGGCTTCCCTCGCTCTCACTATCGTGAAAACATCGTAGACTTCCCGACCTAATTTGTAGAGATTCTCGTACCGCACTGTTTCGAAATTCTTTTTCAAAGCTTCCAAAAAAGACACCATATACGGTGCAACATGTGGATCCAGAACCGACTCAAATTGATCGGGAAGAATCAAATTTAGTGGTTTCGAAGCTGCATTTGAACGCGCATCAGAACTTTGATCCGTCCTTAGAAGGACGTTTGCCACTTGTTCTAATAAGTCCGAAGATGTGGCAAATACTCCGACCGTGTCAAATGAGGGTCCAAGCGGCAAAACACCTTCTGAAGAAATAAAATCGTGGGACGGGCGAAAACCAAATATGCCGCAGTAGCTGGCAGGAACACGCACGGATCCAGCCGTATCTGTCCCTAGAGAAAAATCTACTTCTCCTCTTGCCACTAGTGACGCAGGCCCGCTCGATGATCCACCGGGGATTCGATCGGGCGCTTGTGGATTGATCGGGGTGCCGTAATGAACATTGACTCCATCCAAGCTACAAGCCAATTCGTCAGCACAGGCATTCGCCTTGAGATGCGCTCCAGCATCCAACAACTGCTGCACCGCCGTAGCATTAGTAAGCGCGGGCTCGTGAGTCTTTTTCCAATCAGGATTACCAAATCCGCTAGTGTAACCGACTAAATTAAACATATCCTTGACCGCGAAAGTCAGCCCATCAAGCGGCCCCTGCCTAGTCGGCTTCACATCCAATTTGTCGATAATTCCATTAAAATCGATCAAGCTAAATTCTCCAGGTCGTTGAGATCTTTGAACCTTCCAGATGCCCTCTTATTTAATTTGAGATCACTTAGCGAGATAAATTTGACGTCGACATCTTCGATGCTGGCGGTTTCTCTGTGCTCATAGCATTTTTGGAATTCGACACCGGACAGGCCTGTCAATATTTCAATTCTAAAAGGCGGTATAGTAATTGACCGCATATCCTCCGACGAGCAAATATTCAACTTCAGATTCGGTCAACAACTTCAAGAATTCTTTGAAGTCTTGCGTCAGCTGAATCATAGCCATAGATCACCTGTCGAAGCAGCTCCAGCGCGGACATTCTGTCACAAACTGGCTTTTGCAGCCAAAACTCACGATCGCGAGAATTTTCGCAAAAAGAATCATCGGAAAGAAATGTTCGATCAACCTCGATACTTTTCCAGTCTCTCGACATGAATTCAACACCACTGCCAAATAGATCAACCAGCTAATTATATGCTACCAGCGCTTCACGGGCAGCAGGTGTCCTGTAGCTACGATGATAGCTCCATGCGAAAAGAGATCGATTTCTCGATCTCTTATTCTAGAAAGCATATTGCTAGCCGCTAAAAATCAAATTTTGTTGGATTTATTCACTCGATAAACATACCTCTCAGATAGCTGTAACTCTTACGTTGATTTAGAATCGACCTGTCACCCCTGTCAGGTCCGGAACATGGTGGATTAGGCTTTTTAATGGCTCGTTTGGAAGACTAGCAACACCCCTTTGCCTTGAATTCCTTCGTTTGCACTTCACCTCGTCCTGTTCACGTACGCTTATATCCATGACAACTATTTTTTGGACACGATTCAACATTAACGATTGCTAATCTTATGACTGACACAAACGACCATGCCAAATGGATGAATATTGCGATCAAGGAGGCGCTCCTCAGTGGAGACGACGTGCCCGTTGGTTGCATCATCCTCTCGGGCAGCGAAATCATCGGCAGAGGGCATAATGAAAGGGAGACGACAGGCGACCCAACTGCCCACGCCGAAATTGTGGCGATCAGGCAAGCCGCGCAAGCAACTGGGGCATGGCGTTTATCGAGTACCACTGTGTATACGACGTTAGAGCCCTGCCCCATGTGCGCCGAAGCAATGATTCAATCTCGAGTGGCGAAAGTCATCTTCGGCGCCTACGACAATGCCTCTGGAGCAGTTGGATCGAAGTTCAATCTGTTTTGTAGCGGGCGCATCTACCCCATCCCAGAGGTTTTAGGTGGAGTGGAAGAGGAAGCCTGCAGAGAAATCTTGGTTGATTACTTCGCTCAAAAGACCAAGCGCTGAATGAACCTTTTTAGAAGCACAGCCTGGATTCTTTCTTTATGCATTCTGGCATCGGCTGAGACGCAAGCAAAATCGATTGCCACCAAATCTGGTGCCGAACTAAATCCATCCATCTTCGACCAAGGCGTCGAGCACTTGCAAGCTTTTGAAAGTGCGAAAGCATTGCGCTGTTTTTCCCGGGCATTTCTTATGTCGAAGCCTTCCTCAAAAAACTTTCGAGCGCATATGTTCGTCATGATCGGGCGCGCCTTCCAATTCGACGAAAATGATATTGCCGCAGCTCAGGCTTTCACGATCGCAAATGCCCTGCGACCAAACGATCAAACAACAGTCGCCTATCTTGTGGATGGATTACAAAGATGTGGCCGTTTTGACAAAGCTGCACCTTATCTCAAATGGCTGATTGGGCAGAAAAATAAGACGGTTTTCTCTCTGGAAACCCTTGCCATTGCCAGCTCTCGCGTATCCGATCAGAAGAAAGCAAAAAGCTATATTGACCTGGCACTGTCCGATCCTGCAAACAAAGACAACTCGCATCTTCTCGTCATGCAAGCTCGTGTTCTGGCAAAATTGGGGTTCAGCAGCAGGGCCAGCCTGCAGTATCAACAGGCTTCAGATGCCAGTTCCAGCCAGTATTTGAAACATTTGTATCACGCCGCGTCCCTGCTCATTGTCGGAAAGAAAGACGAGCAATTAACGAGTCTAGTGGCTGCAGGAGAGGCGCTACCAAATGATCCGATTTGGCACTCCGACATTGGCGATTACTACGCAAGTTCCGGCAAGAAAAAACTAGCACTCGACCATTACAACAAAGGCATGTCCACCAACCGCCTATGTTCCAAGGACTTCCAACATGCTGCCAGTTTCCTCATTGAAGAGAAACGCTTCTCCGACGCACACAACTGCATTAACTACTTAGCGAAACTAAAGCCCTGGGCCGGAGATACACATCTGTTCAGGGCCTCGATTTATCAAGCGCAAAAGGATTATAAAAACGCGGAGCTCCAACTGCAGCAAGCGCTTTCAATCAATCCATTTTCAGAGGCAGCCTTAACAGAATTAGCTCGCTGTTACATCAAAGAATCGCAACTCGACAAGGCGAGGCAGACGTTAGCCGAAGCTGTGAATAAATGTCCGAACTCAGTTTATTTGTGGAGAAAACGCGGCGATGTACAAGCCCAGAGTGGAGACGATGACGAGTCAACGCGCTGCTATCAGAAAGTCATAGAGCTCACCGCCAATGACATTGCACAGTACAACGTACTTATGCAGAACGAAGTAGCCATAGCTCACGCCAAACTCGGGGCGCGATATTATCGAGACCATGAGCTCGACAAAGCTTTAGCATCAGCGAAACTTTTTAACAAGCTAAAATTTGATCCCGCCTTGCCTGCTTGGTTGACGGTAGTGCACCTTCGCCCAGGCCGCCTCCAGCCAGGCAAAACTGAAATTGAAAAAGAATACGTCAACCACATTTTATTAGCAGATATGCTCAGAGAAGCGCGTCTGGATGATTGCATCGCGGAGTACCGTAAAGCAGAAGCGCTAAAGTCCGACGATATTGACCTGCATAGCTACTTGCTGAACGCTCTGGACGAAAAAGGTGACTGGCTGGAATCAGCCAAAGAAGACGTTGTTCTGTCGAGCAAGTTGGTAAATAAAGTACCTACTGAAATCAAACGGCTGACCGAGAAGAAGGCAGCAACAAAGCCTTCTGAAGCACCTGTTGAGGCACCCACAACGCCGTAGGATGGGTAATAAACAGCCGCCAAGTTGGACAGCAAGGGACTGACGATGGATTAAATGCTTGCGCCAGCTAGCACTAAGGCGAATTTGCGCCAGTTCGCAGCTCTGCGCTAATTGCTTAATTATTTCTTTATCTTTTCTAAAGCCCGGCACCTAGCGAGTTTTGAGTGCGTAACAGCCTACCCCACAAATAGGCAGCATCAGGGCAGTAGTCCAGATCATCCACGAACCCACCCGGCTCAATGGCCAGTATTTCCATGACAAAACTGTGAGCTGCCCTATTCCTGACGCACATTGCACTCAATCTAGTAGCCAAGCTAGTGTAAAAGCCTATTTTTCAATAAACTACATAAGAGCCTCCTCAAGAACCAAAACCTTTCTTCTTTTGAAACACCTTTTACTTCGCCCACACAGGCGTTGTTGAAGGTTCTCTTGAGTTTGGTTTCGAATTCTGCATGGTCTTTTGTGGTGCGCAAAACCCTGTATCGGGTGCCGATGTTCGCTGCGCGAGAGTTCGTTTCACTGGTGACCGCACCGGCATGAACTTCGCATGGATCATGGTCGATCACACCTCGGTCAAGCTGAACGGCAGCGACAATGCAGTCGACAAACTTTGGGTTCACACCAACGATTTCGACCTCATGGCCGGCTCACCGCTCAGCTTCTCCGAGACCTGCGCGCTCAACGAAATCGACGCCGTGATCGAGACAGCCACCCAGTACGTCGCCACTCAAGTCGGAACTTCCGCCCGCGTCGACCTGCTTCTGCAGACCGACTTCAACGGCGGCAAGCGCGAAGACAACTACGGGCTTGCAGTTTCAACCAAATCGAACATAGGACTAGCCGGAATAAGCCGACTCCTCCATGAACGGGCAACGCGGAAATCAAACGGGCTTCCGCGCCGTCTATAACATCCCGTTGTATAAAGGAGGTGCGCTATGAACGTGCTCCTCATCGAAGACTCCGCCGCTTTTGCTGGTCCCATTCAACAGGAACTGGCTGCTCGCGGTCATGATTTCACTTGGATTGTCGGCGCCCAGCGACTCGAAAACGGTCGCATCGTCGGCATCCGCGCCAATCCGTCCGCAGATCCCATGGGGGATGTTTGGGACGGCGACACTGCTCGATTCATCGACATCGACCCCACCAAGTTCGACATCGCTCTGTGCGATGGTGGATTGTGTGGACCGGTCAACGATGGCGTCAAATTCGTCGTTTTCCTTTCCGCCTTGAACATTCCCTGCATCGCCATTACAGGTGGTGGCGCAGGTAATCGTCGTTTGCTCGACGCGGGCGCAATTGATGGTCTGCCCAAAGAGTTCGTGGTGCTCGCACTGCGCTCAGGCGAACTCAATCTGCGCAAGATCATCTCCACGCATGCTTCGTCGCTTGCCCTGCAAGAATTCTGCAGCGGTCTCCGCCAGCAGTTTCTGCAAAGCAGAAACACCGGCAACAAGTTGTCGCTGGGCTACCCCATTCTCGACGGTCTCGACAGGTGCGCATGAGAAAAAACACAGAGTGGACTGGATTCGTTAGTACTACAAAAAATCCGGCGACACAGGGGTAAAAGCGCATTATTGCGTTCCCTGTGCACGTCGGATTTTTTGGTCAATTGTTTTATTACAACATTTAGTATAAGCACCAAATGTAGTATTATTCAAACCATAGCTAACACACCTGCGCTAACGTCAAGACGAGGGCTGGACTGATTTTAAGTATGTCTTAATCAGCGAGCAGCACTAAGGCTAGCCCCATATAAATCTGCTCACAAGACTAAACAAACACCGGAGAAGGAGTAATTGCAAGCTCTCCGGCGGTGGCTTGGTTGCTGCAACACCATACGCCAGCTTTTTTCATACACAGTGCATATGCGTCGTCCATGCAATCAAACAGGGTTGTGAAGTGTGCGCAGACAGCCACAATTTCCTAGATTTATGTGTTCGTTTTTTATATCTTTCCCTCAGGCCCCTCAGCAAACATTTAGTTCCACTTGCTTCTATCTCAGCCCCCACCCTGCCTCTTTCGAGACTGGATTTAGGTTTAGCTGGATGCACAGAGCGAAGATGGAGATGAGTCAAGGGGGATCGATGTTTTTGCGACTTGACTGTTAGCTGCGTGACACACAGGTGGCGCGCAAGCTGGATTCTCAAATTACTTTCCAACCCCGGAAAGAACATAAAGGAGAAATTGTATGAACACGACAGAGACGATGCAGAAACGCCTGCAAGGATTTTTGCAAAGGTTCGACACGCTCGCCGACGCTGTTGGACCACTCGACACACCACACAGCAACACCGAACAGGAAGTTGCCGGTCTGCTTCTCATGAGTGCGGAACAGTGTGGCGTGGCCGCCGGCATTTTTGACATGGCTGAAAATATCGGCTACACCCTCACGAGCAAGACAAACAGCCACGCGGTGAGCGGACACAACCTCGGCAATCCGCATCGTCGCGGTCGCATGGTGGTGGTGCCGGGCTTTGGCGACGAAGACTTCCGCTTCCCAGACGTGAACACCCTGGTAACCAGGGCTTTGGCGCGCCTCGGCAACGGCTCCGACCAAGAAGACCAACCCAAGAGCGCCGACGAACCAGCAGGAACTGCCGAGGAACCGGCGATGCTTCTGATTCTGGGTGCGACAAAGCTCGGCGAAATCATGAGGATGCCCGGTCAGTCCGCCCCCGCTGATGTGCAACCCAAAACCCCGCTCAAAGACTTACTCGCAGGACAGACCACCGAACCCCAGGTTTGCTTCCTGGCAGACGCCGAGAAGCGTGTCGAGCCACCGGTGGACGAAGATGGGGTGCTCGTTGTGGAGTTCGTCGTCCAGTCCCATGGGTCTCTTCCTGACGCACTATTGAACGCCGGCGAATCGTTCATGGGTCGAGCCGAGCAGTTCCTGACCGCGGCCGAGGCTATCTGGTCTGACCAGCAGCCCCCTAGCGGCGCCGCAGAAGCGCTCCCGGTAGAAGAGCAGCGCCTCGCTGCTTGCTCTTCTTGAACGGCTGTTTAGCAGGCGCGTGACGTCTGCTCAGGCTTTATTCGACGGGTGGATTGTGCTGCCCGTCGACTCCCCAACCAGTCAGCACCAGCTGATCAAGCTATTCGTTGCGGGAAACTGCAACACAGAGGAAAATCAACATGACTACGCGCAAACGCAATGTCCGCAAATCGAGCCCCGCTCGTCGTCTCGAACTGACCGTCTATCAGGCAGGTCAGGCTGTGATCCGTGAACTCCGGGAACTCGCCCTCGCCAGCGGCAAGAACTTCGTGCAGCTCGATGGACTGCCGACGGCCTTCGTCGAGAACAGTCTCGTCGTGCTCGGCGCCAAGGGCCCCGGCGACTTCAACATCGGCTCAGCCAGCTATGAGCCCGCCAACATGAACGGCGCCGCGATTCTGCAGAAGGCGGTCGGCACCAAGGTGACGCTGATCGAGCAGACCCAGCAAGGTCCGGTACGTTCGACTGGCATCCTCCGTTTCGTGCTCGGCAACCAGCTCGTGCTCGAACAAGACGGCACCATGGTCGTCGTACCGTTGACGCCCAAATTCGAACTCGGCGACGGCATGCCGGACGGTCTCGCCAACACACCATCCCTGGTGCTCGAGCCGTCTGTCAGCGAACCCGGCAAATACCAAGTGCGCTTCCTCTACGAAGCGGACAACATCAACTGGGCGGCTCGCTACAACGCATTCTTCGACCAGAAAACCAACACGCTGACCCGGTTCGAATGCGTGGTCGACATCACGAACACAAGCGGACTCGTGATCGAAGACGGCGTCTTCAAGCTCTTTACCGGCGGCAACTTCAGCCAGAATCGGCGCAATCACGCCAAGGGCGGCATCCGCGCCCAAGCCGCTCCCATGGCAATGTCCGCACGTGGCGGCGGTGGCTTCGCGGAGTCGATGGTCGCCGATGACGCGGCGGTCGAGACGGTCGGCGAACAGAAGCTCTATGTCCTGCCCGAACCTCTGACGGTTGGTGCGACGGCCACCAAGCACAGCAACCTCTTCTTCGTCCAGGACGTTCCTGTGCAAGTGGAGCTCTACTTGCCGGTGCCGAACTACTATGCCTATAACGGGGCTGAAGCCAGCACTGAAGATGACAGCGTCAAGCTGCCCGTCTTCGTTCGTCTGCGCCTCAAGAACGATGCCGCCTGCAACCTCGGCAAAGATATGCCGGCTGGTGAAGTGGCGTTCTTCGTCTTCGACACCTCCGGCTCCGAGCAGAAGGTCGACTCGGCAAACGTTGAAGCGCGAGCCAAGGGTGAACCGTTCAAACTCGAACTACGCAAGCCCAGCGCTGACGTGAAAGCGACTCGCCGGCTCACTTTCGTGCATCAGGATCAACCCGATCCCGAACCGGAAACGCCAGTCGTCGAAGAAGGCGGACTGCCTGAAGCCGAGGTCGAAGTCGTTCCCCACATCACTTCGATGCGTCCAGCCGTCACCACGGGCGAAGGCACCGGCGAGAAGAAAAAGAAGGTCGTCAAACCGCTGTTCCGCGAGGAAGAGCGCGAGATCACCATCTTCAACTACAAGGACACTGCCGTCGAGGTGATCGTCAGCGAGCAGTTCCCTGACAAGGCGGAATTCATCAAGAAGCCCGAGTTCACCGACTCCAACTCCACCAACGGCACTCTGCGAATCGCCGTTCCGGCCAAGGACAAGGCGACAGTTTCGTACCGCCTCAAGTACCGGATCAACTAACCGGCGCGGCGACCCAAGTAGGGCACCAAATACGGTGTTCCTACTTGCGGTCAAGGCTTTGTCCGCCACGCCATGGCTACAAGTAGCTGAAAGATTTGGACAGATTGAGAACGGTGGTTAACCACACCACCGTTCCTCAATTCTTTTTCTCATTTCGCCGAATTTTCGACATTTCAGACCTAATTTCGGCCAATTTTCGACATTCCGGACTCCTGTTTTCAACCGATTTTCGACATTTTCAGACCTTTTTGGTGATCTAACATGCGGATCGGCTCTGATCTTGGCTCACAAAGATGTGGCGATAGCGATCAAACAAGCTGTTTGTCAACCTAGGCAGGGATCGAACTCTCAGATGCGACTCGCGATCTTCGCAATCCTGATTTGACCAGTGTCGTGAACATTGGCCACAAGGTTGGCATTGCCTCATAGCTTATTGCGTCGGCTTTTGCGATCATAGGTAACCGTCGTTCCACAAGAGGTTCCTATGTCCACAATCGAGAGTTCAGCGCCTCCCCGCGGCATGCGCGACTTCCTGCCAGCTGATGTAGCACTGAGGGATTGGGCAACTGACGTAATCCTCAAAACTTATGAGAGTTTCGGCTTCACCAGGATAGAAACGCCGGCACTAGAAAACATCAATCTTTTGCGCAGAGCAGAAGGTGGGGAAAACCTGCAACTGATCTTCGAAGTGCTTAAGCGCGGCGATAAACTTGAACGTGAATTGAGCACTGGGCAGCCTAAACGAGAAGGCTTAGCGGATCTCGGCTTGCGTTTCGATTTGACAGTGCCCCTCGTGCGCTTCTACGCACAAAATCAATCAACACTACCAAACCCACTGAAGGCGATTCAAATCGGTTCAGTATGGCGGGCTGAAAGCCCGCAAGCAGGTCGTTTCCGCCAGTTCACTCAATGCGACATTGATATTTTTGGTATCAAAAACGAACTAGCAGAAATGGAATTGTTGCAAGCAACAGCAGAAGCATTGCGAGAACTTGGATTCAAGAATTTCACCATACGGATAAACGATCGCCGCATCCTATCAGCGTTAGCTGAGTATTGTGGATTTGATCCCGGTAGAGTCGACAATGTGTTTATCACTTTGGACAAGCTCGACAAGATAGGCGAAGACGGCGTGCGAAAAGAGTTGCACTCTGCTGGTCACGAGCAAGGCGCCATCGACAAAATGATGACAGTAGTTACGTCACTTCAGAAGACTAAAAACTTTGCAGAAGCGCGAAATGCACTGCCGGAAGAGCTGCAAAAGAATGAAGCTTTGGAACCACTGGCTAACGTCATTAAGGATTTAACCGAGCAAGGCAGTGGTTCCTATGACATCACATTCGATCCCACTCTCGTGCGGGGCATGGGCTATTACACTGGACAGATCTTTGAAGTCAGCTGCCCCGGCTATACATACTCGATCGCCGGTGGCGGACGATACGACAAAATGGTGGGCAAATTCTCCGGTAGAGATGTTCCGGCCTGTGGTTTTTCGATCGGATTCGAGCGCATCATCACGGTCTTAACAGATAAAGGATTTAAGCCGCCGAATGCAGCAGCAAAAATTGCCTTGATCTGCAATCCCGATCAAGATGATCTAACAAGCGTATTTTCGACTGCGAGTCGCATGCGCGATAAGGGGCTAATTGTTTCTGTTCAACCTCGCAAAAAAGACATGCGCAAGCAGTTGGACGCGCTTATGGTGCAGGGCTTCACGTCCTTTGCCTTCTTCAAAAATAATGGTGAAGAACTGGAGATCAAGCAGTTGAACCAGAGCCCTTAATCGTAATCAGTAGATATCTAGAGCAGACTTCAGCCTCTCAGCTGTCTCCATGCTCAGCTGAGGACATGATTGGCATCGGAGGGTCGCGCGCATCTGAAAGGCGATTTGGTGAGGTAAGATCTATACCCCGACTGCTATAGGAACTGCTGCCATGCGAACTAAATTGTTATGTTGTCTGTCGTTTGCGGTTGGCTTGTTAGCGATGTTTTCCATTAATGTCATGGCCAACAACAAATTGGCTGAACCATACGGTGACAATATTTTCTGTTGGTACTCCGACGTGCCATACAATGCACAAACGAACACCGTCGCCAAATCGCTAACCAAAGTCTTTGGCACTGGTGGCATTAAAGTCAGCACCGTTCTCACCGGTGGTGGCAGATTCACGCTTGGTCATTATGAGGTAGGCATTGACGGCAGTGGAATCTCATCAGGTGGCATCAGTTCGGTAAATGTTGATCATGATTTCAACGCTGCTGTCAGCACCGCGTATTTCGTTTCGAAACCTGCCACATGTACTCTGCCATCAGCTGTAAACGTTGCTGGAAAAGAAGTGTTAGTGTGGAACGCGTGTCCATCCGGTGGTAACATCAGCTACGGCTCTTCGGCCGGGCAACTGGTCTCGAGCAAGCTGCCGGCTACTCTTTCGAACTCGACACCATATAAACTTGATCGGTTCATGTCGGATGGAAGTAACTGGTACAAAGAATAGTCAGTCGGTCGATTAAGTTGTTCAACGTGTGTAAATTCGATACCCGTAAGCTTGATTCGTCGCTATGAGGATTCCATTAAAACTCTTTTTCAGCTGCTCTCTGTGATGTTTTGCGCCGCATCTCTTGCGACCGGGTCTTTCGCTGATGATCTTGGTACAGCAGACAAAACTCATGCCAGTCGTCCTCTCATAAAGGGCAAAATCACAGCAAGTGGCATCATTGATGGCTTGGAGGTCGCTGGAATTAAATGTTTCCTGCGCCAGGACAAAACTCCGAGCCTGATAGTAAATGAAGTACATATGGGAACGCCTGCATTCTATGCTGGCATAACAGCTGGTGATACCATCATCAAGGTTGCACCGTTCAATAACGGATTTCAACTGAAGTTCAGTCGAAGCGGAAAGATTTACCAGGCGTTCGTGCGATCCGAAAAAGCAGCCAGAATGCTTGCTACGAGTGCAAATGATTTTAATCTGCTAGCGTCAGCCGGGCATGCCACTTTAGAGAAACAGACTGCTCGTAGCGAGGACCAGAAAAAGCTTTTGTCTACGCAAACAAGTTCGTTTGTAACTGGTGCTGATAAAACAAAATTGAATTTGCGGGCAGGCGACGATAAATTGCTTGCGTACAATATTGAGTTCATCATTGATATCAGCAGATCGATGAATGAGATAGATGGGACTGATGGATTGTCAAAGTTTGAGTGGTGTCGGAATCAGGTCACTGCTTTGTCCGACAGACTGGCTCCTTATGCTCGTAACGTGACTATTACCGTCTTTAACGAACGGTATCAAACGGCAGAGTCTTGTAATCGTGACGCTGTGCTTGCAATATATCAGCAGGTGAAACCTCATGGATCCACTGATCTGGTGGATCCCCTCATGGCGAGATGCCAGCACGCGCTGGAGAATTATCGCATCGGAAGTCGCCCAACACTTATTGCTGTTATTACCGACGGGTTGCCTAATCATCCCCATGATCCATTCGCCGTAAATCAAGCGCTAATTGATTTTACAAAAAAGCTATCGTCATCGAAACAGATTCTAATTACGTTTTTGCAAATTGGCTCGACCTTTAATGGCACAGATTTCTGTCTCGACCTCGACCAGAATCTGGTAAAAGAAGGAGCGCGGTTCGATATTGTCGACACGCGTACTTTCGGTGAGTTGAAGGGCGCAGGGCTAACAGAGTGTCTTATTCACGCTATAGAAAAGGAAGCTGCAATTAAATAATCGCTAGCTTTTGCCAGATCTGTTTTGAGAGCATTCATCAAAGCTTTACAAGTCTCTGGTAGATTGGTTATGGGTCAGAGGTCGTGTTGTGAAAAGTGGCAAAAGCCTTTATCTTGCAGCATGTCTGCTAACGGCAACCTGGTCGAGTAATATCTTCTCGGTTCCAGCTGTTGCGACAGATCATGCCTATTCGCTAAATCTGACAAAAGTAATAGCTCAAAATTTTCCACCAGGCGATCGATATGGTTCTGACACTCAGGACTTACTTCCGCCTTCTTTAGGCGGTCATGGGGCGAAGGTTCAACCCCCGGTAACACCGCCCTCGGCGTATCCAGAACCAGGGCCAGGACCGGGTAATGGAATGGGTTATGGACATGGTGGTCATCATCATGGTCACCACGGCCATCACGGATACTCATCAGGTATGAATGGTTCAAATGGTCCAGGTAGTTCATATGGGCGGTCAAGCTTGCGTCCATCTTCAGGCGGTGGAGGTGTAGTCATCTGGAATGCCGCTAAAAGTGGAGCGAACTCAGAGCATCGAGGTTCGTCGAATTCTCCGGCTCGCTCGACTGCTTTGACTTCTACCTCTTCCTCTCCTGCTGCGCCTTCTGCAAGTCCGTCAACTCCTTCCGCCCTTCAGGCCGCCGTCGACCAGACTCACGAGCTCGAGCAGAAGTATGCGCAAGAAGCCTCGGAGCAAATTAAGCAAATACACATCCAGGCAGGAGCGCGTCGGCGTGAAATAATGGCGCAGATAAACGGTTCCTCTGGAGGCTCAGGGCGCCACCAAAGCGGCGGCAGGCGTCACAATAATGGCTATAACGGAATGAATGACGAATTGAAAAGACAGTTGACTCAAGAATCGACCTTTGAGCAAAAACAGGTTGAGTCAATACAAAAGCAATACGAAGCTAAGGAGCGTGCAATCCAGGAGGCGGTTCAACATCTGGCTGCTCATTATGATGCCGGCGGAAATGGTTCTCTGCCCAGACTTGGTGCCACTAAAAATGATTTGCACGTACAGAACTACGAGATCAACGATACTTCAACTGGTGCAGAAATACCTTTGATGGCATCACCGAAAAGTTTGCACGGTACACCGACTCACTGATTGTTTTATTCAGTCAAGCGACTTGTTAGCCTACCTATGCGATACAAAAGCTCGTGTGCAGCAGTACGCAACATCGACGACTACAACACCCCAAATCAAAGGATTAGAAAAAATTGATCACTCAGGCACCATATACGGTGCCACGATTTGATCGACGCCCGCATCCAAATCAACGAAAACTAACTCGCCAAATTTGCTTGGCATCATCAGATTCGGCTTCGACCAACTGAAATCCTGAGTGCATCAGAAAACCTGCTGCCTCAGTGCCAACAACTTCAGCGTTTACTTGCAAAGCATCGTAATCGAGCCCTTTGGCAAAACTCAAAATCTTCTGCAGCAGTTGTTTGCCGAGCCCCATGCGCCTCCATTCAGTTGTGACGCACAGCAGATTCAGTTCGCAAATGGTGTCGGTCTTCTTTCTTGCCGCAGCCACGCCGACGATCTTGCTTTCATCTTCAGCAACGAGATAAGTACCATCGTGCCCTATATACTCCTTCTCCATGTTCATAATTGGCGGTCGGGCTTGAGTGAAATAAGGCACTAAATAGACTTCGTGCATTACTGTCATGAGCAACTCGCGAACCATCGGTTCGTCTCGCTTATTTCCGATTCGGATCTGCATTCTGCCAATACCTCAATGCATTGGAGTATACCGCGAAATCCAGCAAAAGCTCTGTATGCCAGACCCAGTCATAAGTTGTTAGAAAAAAAAGCGTTTTTCTAACGGCTTGAGGTTTGAAAAAAAGAGGACCAGAGTCCCCCAAATTTGAGGATTAAATTAGAAATCCATCCTCGCCCTAAACGTACCAAATTCAGTGGCTGTAATTACTAGTTATTGTTACTGTTATCAGCACCAGGGGCTCTGAGAACATACAAATTATGTCTGCCGAATCTTCCGCCCGGCACGAACGATGCGCCTTGTTCCAAAGTGCGATGCTGCCAGGTTGTTCGACTGGAGCTGTTGTCGTACTCCCAAACTTGACCGCCTTTAATCTCACCGATGATGCCGATGTGTGCGTTTCCACCCCCATTGTCTCCATAAACAACGTCACCTGTGTGGAATTGAGACTTGTCTGTTATTTGAATTTTCTGGTATCCCTTGCCTTGCAACTTGGCGGCGAGTTCCTCGACACCAGCTGAGCCTTCGCCCTGCTTGAGTACACCAGCCTCTTGTAGAACTTTCGACACAGAAGCGGCGCAACCGAGATTTCCACCCTCGCAAGATCCGGCCCACGGAGTTTGAGCCCACAACTGCTTGCCGACATCTCCGGACGCCATAGCAACGACTTTGCCATTAGCCTCCGAAACATCGATCCGATCAGAACCAAACTGTCCAGCCAGAGCCAGTTTGTACATATTGTTAGCGGTATCTTGATACTTTTGATATCCAGGATTGGTCAAGTCGGATTCAGTTGGTGTTCGACCAAGGAACATAGCCAGAGCCAATTTGCCAGCATCCTTCTCGCCAAGATCTTTGTTTGTGTCGATGCCCATGGCCTTGCCGTAATGCTCGATCCGATCCTTCGCAATCGTTTCTTGCAGGTCCTTCGGCATGTTATCGTGCACATCTTTGGCCGTTATGGCGCCATGTTTTCCGTCCATCTTGCCAATGAAGTCGGAGAATTTGCCTGGATCAAAGTGGGCCGCGAAGTCCTTGGAAACCTTGCCATCCTGCGCAAGTTTGCCCATCATCGCCTTCATTTTCTCAGGATGCTTTTTCATATCAGCAAGGAATGCGGCTAGCTTTGCTGGGTCCGGTGGATCACCGAGATCAACGCCGAACATGTCGCCAAGCCAAGCTCCAATGTTGAATTGATTCATCGAATAACGGCCGACACCATAGCTGCCGTCGCTGCGTCTGGCCACGTTATCGTAAGGATGCGCTTTGTCTTGAACACCTGCCAGAGCCGAGATCGTATCTTCAACGGCTTGCACTGGTGGCGTCGTATCCCGAGCCGGAGCTTGCCCATCACGTGATGAGATCGCGCCATCGCCACTAGGAGAGAACGAATCATGACCACCGCCACTGCCACCGACACGATTCATTCGTCCAGATGCGTCGCCGGCAGCAGGTGGCACATCTGGTACGGGAGGATTGTGTATATCAGGCATTGGTGGCTTGCTGACATTGTTTTCAATGGCAGCTTCAACCTTGGGATCAACAAGGTTTTGATTATCTTCAATCGCTACTTTGCCGTCTGGAGAAACCTTTTGATATGCGGGACTTGAAGCGACGCGATCGGCCAGGTAAGGCACCAATCCAGCTAAGCTCTCTTTCTGCTGAGGCGTGGAATCGCCAGTCTGTCCGGGGTCACGCTCGACTTGAACAACTATGTTGGCATCAGGATTCTTTTCCGGATTATGCAAACACTCAACTGTTCCATCTTTTTTAACGACAAAATCCGGAGCGGAAGGAGGTGGAGAAACATTCTTGTCCTGATTTTCATAAACGACTGAAATCTTTGGTGTTTCGCCAGGCTTGAGCACGTCGCCCGCGTGGAGTTGATCGTTTGCATCGGACTGTTTGTCCGCAAAGATGGCATCACTGCCGGTGCGCTGCAAAATGTCACCAACAGGAGTTGCGCCATTGATCTTGGCTTCGCGGCCTTCGCCTGCTGAATGTTGACTGCTTGCAGCTAAAGCTGGAATTTGATCGGAGGCTCGTAAAGCCATAAAAGGCGGCGGAATTTCGAGCGATGGTCTTTCAGAAATACTGCTCTTGGTGCCCAGCGGAGTAATGATGACGTGATCAGTTGGATGAGCCGCAGGAGCAAATGAGTGGCCGTCTCCAGGACTACTGAGCAACTTGGTCGACTGATCGGTAATCGGTCGGCCAGCAGCTTGGTCTCCTACATTGGAATGCTGCCCAGTATGAGTATCGCCGCCGGCAGCAGCGTTATGTCCATGACCATGTCCGTGTCCGTGTGCGGTCATCAGAGCACCTACTAAGAAGGAATTGTGTCGGGGAAAAAGCGACAGCTGAAGACCAACATAATATATGCTTCATTGTTGCGACTCCATGGGGGAACTACGTAGATGTCCCTATTAATGTGATTTTGGACGAGAAATAGCCTTGAGCAATTTGAAGACGGCAAACATGGACATGAACACTAAGAAAAATATTGCAAAACCGTCTCGCATAGGCTCGAACCACATAAGCATAGGCGCAGGACTAAGGGGTTGGGCATAATATCCTTGCTCCATTCGAGGCGCAAGACCTTGGTCATAAGATCTTTCTTGTTGAGACTGGACACTGAACTGACTTAGCTGGCTTAGACCAAAATCAAACGGTTTCTGTTGATTCGACTGAGCTGGCTCCTTCGACTGACCATAGCGGGGATCCACAGGAGCTCCAGTAAACCCCGGCACTGCAGGCGGGGGTGCTGGCGCGGATGCGGGTGCGGACACGGATGCTGGTGCACCATCGACTGGCAGCCATCCCTCTTGTGGTCCGATGGTGCCATTCGTCGCACCTTGAAGCGAAGGGGCTTGAGCAGCTGTTACTCCCTGAGCGGCTTCATCTCCCCTCAGATCGTCCACCGACGGTCGGTCTAGTTGTTTCGCGTTGTCGTTCTTGTTTAAAGAGAATACATCAGAAGATTCGGACTGATCTTTAGCGCCACCGCCACCACTCTCCATTTCTTTTTTCTGTTCGAGCATTTCACTGGACGGAATGTGAGTATTTACGAATCCACCCAGTGCAGCAGACTGAGGTTGTGCGGCAGGAATGGCTTCCATGCGTATGGGCTTACCCGAAGACCGGCGCTCTGGCAATGTCGAAACAGACTGCCTGAAACTTCTCGGAGCCCTCACTTCGTTGTCCTGACTCGCTGCGGACGAGAGATTAGTCAATTGCGAAGTGACTTTGTCGAACGCTCTAGTCTTCAACTGATCGAGAAACACCAACGGTGCTGCAGACGCTTGTGCTGCCTTTGCCGGAGCTGGATGATTTGATGGAACAAAATCAGTCACAACAGCACTGGAGATCGGACTAACCAAATGATACTTTTCGGCCAACATGAATGCTGGTCCTTGGTCTGCCGATCGATAGCTCTCTAGCAGTTTTTCATAACCGTAGAGTTGAGCAAGTGCAGGAACATCGTTCACTGACTTCACACCTGCCGCCGCAACTGCAACAACACCAGTTACCGGCTTCCCACTTCCTCCTGAAGGCGCTGCTGAAGGCTCATCATGCCATACTTCAAATTGATTATTTTTGCTCGAAGTTAGCTGCCACGACTTAAACAATCTACTCAAATCAGTCGCGATATTGCCTGTTCTAGGCACTCTCACGACATTCACAATCGGATCCATGTCATTCATGAGTTCATTTGGTCCAGCCGCCACTTGCAAGTCGAACAGCAATGGAGTTGCAGATGGACGTTGAAGCAAATTCTTGAGTAGTGCCTTGTTGACAGTGCTAACCGGTTGAGCACCATGAATCCACAACACCGGTGCGTCCTTCAAACTTTTCATCAGCTGCACATCGTCAGCGTGACCACCGACTGGACGATACTTCTCCAACAATCCAATCGTGGCGGCAAATTCTGACGTGTTTGAATAGCTCTGTTTACCGAGATAAGCGGTCTCGTCTCCCACCACAACAATCTGTGTGTTCACCGCAGACGGGATGTTCTTCAATCCCGTCGCCAAGTCTTGCACGTAGTGTTGCATGGACGCTGAGCCGTCGACCAGAACAACTATTTTCTCCGGCATTTTGTATGTTGGCGATGTCACCCGTCGTGCTACTTTCGACCCGTCATTAGCGATAGAGTTCGTCGTGACCGCAACTACACATTTGGGATCTCGTTCGAAATTAACCACACCGGCAAATCGAGCTAGTTGTGCTGGTTCCAGTCCGAAAACGGCTTGGTGCTGTTCACCCAGATCAGCCATACTGACCTTGGATACAGGCACCTTGATCGAATTATTTGAATTGATGCTGACATTATCCGGTACTTCGAACTGAAAATTGCGTTCTTCAAAAGCAGGTAACACGAGAGCGGCACTCTTCTTATCTTCAGCCAGGATAAGCGGTGCAGCTATCTTCAGGCGAACTTTCATAGTGCTTTCTGGTTGGACAGGAAAACACTGGATCAAGATTTGATCCAGTCCACATGTGCTGACAAGAAGTGGATCTTTGCGTTCCACCACTGCCTGTTTGTAAATCGCTCGAGCAACGCTACGCACAAGAATGGTGGCGTCACGTTCCACTCCATTGACAGTAACCGTTGCTTTCGTGACAACTCCACCTGGTGGCAATAGGATCTTAGCCCGGGCTTCGCGATCATATTTTGAGACGTTGCTTAGCATGATCGACCAATCCAAATCTGCAACAGCCGCATCAGCATTGACTACCGCAATTACATTTGCTTCCGAAACAGACAATCCACGAGCGACACCGCTGACATTTTCGCCCGCGATATCAGCATCCAAATCGAATTCATCCTGCACGCCAGCATTCAGTCCAGCTGGATCATCGACCAAACCTGCATGCTGGATGGTAGCGCGGGCGGAGCTTGGAATCGGAACCGAGTTGAAAGGTTTTCCTGTCACTTTGTAGAAAATCGAGCGCGCATTTTCGATGCTAAGCGGATGTCCACTCTCATAAAGAGATCCGAGGATATCCGTTGCTCGTCCAGATCTCTCGTAGCATGCGCGCAGCATAACTTCTTCACTGCCGTACTGACGCAGCCATTGAACTCCTTGCTTCTCAGTGAGAGGAGCGGCAGCCAGACTCAGGTTCATACGCGTCATCGTGGACGGCAGTTCGACTGCAACAACCAAGCAAAGCACGATCAAATGACCAATATGTTCAACTTGATGGGGATCGAAAAACGTCTTCTTGCCAGACGCCAGGCGGCATACAGTCTTGCCGCTGAGCCAGGAACAGGGAATGGACAATAAGGGTGCAAAACCGAGTAACCCAAATCCAAACAACAAGGTGTACATAGCAGAATGTGGTGTCAGCGGCAAAAACATCAACGCATAAAGACAACCGATGCCCATCGCCATTCCACTTATGAGCGCCATAAAGCCATAGTGCGCTGACATATCCTTTCGACCCGAAAGCCAAGCCATAAAGCTGCTCAGGGGAATCAGGAGAAATAGAACGACGTGACTTGCTGACGGAAATGGATCAAAAAAATGTTGGGCACAAAAATGAGTCGTCAACTCGAAAACCATTGCCACAAGCGGCAGAATAACTCCAAAAAACAAGAAAATGGGTCCATGTTTGCTCGGAGCGATTTTGCTGACAGGAATTCCCCTGTGCTGGAGCAAATTAGCTATTCGCTTTGTTCTGGTAACGCCTCCTGCACGATGATCTGGGCGCGCTGTCGTGCTGGTCTTTTGCGTTTGACCACCCTGATTATGTTCGACCATGCCCGTCCCTCGAGTCGTAGCTACCGACTTAACCATCCTAGCGGACATCTCCAGTTCGGTAAGTAGGGATTTTACTGAACTAAGGTTTTCCCTGTTCTCGTATTCTCGTCAGCGCTCTAGAATGTAGTTAAGAATTTGCCGCGAGGAGAAATCGATTGTTTGAAATACTTGGCGGAATTATTGTTTTGACAATAATGGTAGCCCTCTCAGGCATTAAGGTCGTTAAAGAGCACGACAGGCTCGTCGTTTTCCGTTGCGGCAAGGCAGTTTCGGAAAAGGGTCCAGGGGTCCAACTCGTATTGCCAATCATCGATAAAGCGCAAGTTGTTGACACTCGAATTGTCATCTTGCCAGTCCAGTTGATCGAAGCGATGACCTCAGACAATATGTCCGTCAAAGTCTCAGCACTCTGCATGTATCAAATTGTCGACGCAAAACGCGCAGTGACGAAAGTGGAAAATGTCGCTAAGGCTGCCAAAGAATTAGCCGAAGGTGCCTTGCGAACAGCAGTGGGAAACAACGATTTGCATCATTTAGTCTCCGACCGCAAGCGCGTCAATTTCAATTTAAAGAACATATTAGACCGACAAACAAAGGATTTTGGCATTCGCATCTACAAAATCGAACTCAAGGAAGTGAGAGTCTCGCGCGAAATCCGCAAAGCTTTGGCAAAACACAATCTTCAGATTCATCGAGCAGCCAACGGAAATGGCGGAAACGCCGAACTCAAGCTGGCAACAGAGCTTCACGCAGACATGATTAACCGCCTGAGTTAATAGACAACTAATCGGATGATTCAATGTTGAGAAAAAATTCCCTTCGATTGCCCAATACAGTCACCTTATATGGTGGCATAAACAGTAATGGCTTCGCCGCCTGTATGCTAGACGTTTCACTCACATCCTCGCCTACTGTTCGCTAATGGATTCTCTCGATGATGAGAACAAAATTTGGAATTTTGCCGGTTCAATCGGTTGGCTAGTCGACAGAGCGGGCGAAACGGAACAAATTTTGGGAACCGTATGGCTGGTTGCAGAAGGTCAGGTGGCAACGTGCGCCACCCTTGTTGTGCCTTACGAAGATATTCTGGATGCTCTTATTGTCAGGTTCCCGTCCACAGGTGAGGTTTGGGCGGTTAAAGAAGCACAGTTCCACTCTGGATTCGATCGCTGGCTAGCCAAACGCGCCCTTACTCAGTCCGCTTTCCATCCTTCAATAAATGTGGCCAACCAGAAGCATAACGTTGTAGTCCTGCGCCTATCAGACAAGATCAGGGAACTCGATCAAACTACGATTCTGAAATTTAATCGACTCTTGTTGAGGATATTACCCCAAGAAAAGGCCGGTTTTTCCGGTCGTGTCACCAATGTTGAGTTGACTAGCATTCTCCAGCTCCTGGTCAATGCCAGACGAGAAGGAACAATCGTCATTTGCGATCCGCGCAAAAGACCGATCGCCAGAATATTTTGCGAAGATGGGCGCATCGCTTATGCAAAATTTGGACAAAGCACCAACGAAGAAGCCATCTATAAGCTGATCTGTTCGTCGTTTAGCGGCTACTTCTATTTTCAAGAAGAAACTCGTCCTGAATGGTGTGATTTTGCCCAAATGCTTACGACGGTGACGTCTGTTGTAATGGAGGGATACCGGCGGCTTGAGCTCAAGACAAAGCTTCTCCAGGGGATCGGAGGCGAATCTGCGGTTTTGCGCAAACGCAAATATCGACCTCATTTTCAGAACCTGGCACCAAGCACGCAAGCAGATGCGCAGGTGGTCTGGTGTTATGTCTATGATGGAATGCCTGTCTCTCGCCTTTTGAGAGTAAGCGGATTAGACAGTAGCTTAGTCATGGCAGCGCTTCATGAACTGATTATTCATGACTCCATCACAGTAAGCGATGCTCAAGCGATTCCCAACATCGCACATGTCTGTTTGCCACTGCCTAGATCCACCGAGGCTCCTCCCTCCCCTGGCGACCAAATCTTTGTCATCACCCAAGATGCGTCACTTAGTCCTCACCTGGCGGCAGGACGAATAATCTGTGAGCGAAAGCCAGGCGATCCGTTCCATCAAGTACACACGCTAGCCCTACCAGAAGAGTCCATGGGCACGCCGATTTTCAAAGACGACGCGGTGATAGGGATGTATTGCGGACAATTGATCCGAGATCAATTAGAACCTCAAGAATTCGCCTACATGCAGCAGATGCTCTGGGTGACAGCGCTGAACAGTTGTGTTTAATCGATCGGTGGTGGCAGACCTGGCTTCACGGGATGTATTGCGTAGTGTTTTGCCACGTCATCAGATGAATGCAGCACAGGATTGGACTTTTCATTAGATTTAGGAGGTCCACCTTCTGCTGGGAAATAACGGTTTTCATTGACGTGTCGTCCGCTCTCAGCCGCAGCACCAAGAACTACCGCATTATATTTGCCAACATCCTTGATGGATTTATGTGTCAGCTGAAAGTCTTTCAGAGCATCCAAAGTATCGGAATGACTATGATGAGCCTTTCTTTCTTCGTTGACCTTATGAGCTATATTTTTGGCGTCTGTCAATTCCAAATCACTTAACGAGCCAAGGGATTTATCTATATCTTTGTGCAAATGATCTAGTTTGCCTTTGCTTCTAGCGTCAGGAGCGGCGAAGCCTTGGTCTACTAAATTCTGATTCTTTAGGGTTGAGCGAAATGCATCCATTTGAGCGTGCAATTCGGAAGTGGCTGCGAGATCTTTGTTGCCGCTATGCTCAGGGATTTTTACGGCTTCCGCACGTCTTCCCTGGTCTGCCTCTGGTCTTGATGCTGCTTGTGACATTGTTTATTCCCCATGGATGTTCGCCTGCCTTTACATGATGCCGCTTTCGTTTTGACAGAGCTCTGTAGCTCTATCGACTGTGCCTTGCACGAAATTCGGACTCCATTAAACTAACTCAACCTACGTGAGAGAAATGTGAGATTTCTGTTCAGGCTGAATTTCCGCGAGACGGGTATCATGGGTGCTCTCCACAAATGACAAGAGATGGTTAGCCTGCTCGAAACAGTACAGACTGCGTCAGTCGCCAAAGAAAACCAAAGTTCGGTGCGCACTGATCGAAAGATTCAGTTCAGTTATGCTGCGCTGGCTTTCGCGGTAGTAATTTGCGCCGACCTGGCGGCTAGGTCCTTCTACCATCCTGACCCATACCAGTCGCCAAATCGGAGCTGGGCGTGGTGGGCAGTGCAGGATCTTCGGGCACAGAAGCAGGCGGATGTAGCGATCTTTGGCTCATCCCTTATGCTTGCCGCACTCAATGATGGTGACTCGACCTTCGTTAATAGACCTTTTGATGCAGTCATGCATCATCGCGCTTTTTACCTTGAACATCTGCTAGACAAAAAGCTCGATCAGCCAGTCCAGACAACCAGTCTAGCGATTGGTGGACAGATGGCTAGTGATGTTTATGCATTAGCAACAACCCTGTTCACGCGCAATCCCAAACCGAAGGCAATCGTCTGGGGCATTGCACCGAGAGACTTTCTAGATAGTAGTTTCACTAATCCCGACAGCTCAGAGACTGTGCGATACATGAACAAAGTATCGGGATCGACGGACGTACTGTCGACTAAGCGCCGGATCTTGTGGGATAGGGTGCAAAACGTTGCAGACAGCAGCTTCTATCTGTATGGCAAACGGGCCGATTTAGTGGCTGCGACATTGCCTTTTGCCAAATCTGCTTTGAAGAATGTCACGCCCAACGCAGATTTAGATACGGTACACACTCCGTCACCACTGCTTGAATATGCCATGAAGAATTTACCCGAGGATAACGGTGTGGACCAGTGGCGCGTCACCCCGTATTCGCCAAGCAAGGTGTTTGCGGACAATACAGCCGAATACATGATGCGTTATCACCCGTTTAAACCAAAAGTGCTTGAAACGCAATTGAGCTATTTCGAAAAATTCCTGGCCTTTTCAAAAGAGCACGGAATGGCCGTGACGCTAGTAAACATGCCGCTTACAGCGGAGAATCTCAAACTTCTTCCGCCTGGATCTTACGACACTTATCTGACCAGCGTGAAAAGTTTAGCCACTAAATATGGTGCCCAAGTTCTGGACTACAACATCGACAATCTCTTCGCACGCAGTGAGTTCGCTGATACCGTGCACCTTAACGGGCTGGGTGGCAAACACTTTTTCGAACTCGTTTCGCAGCAAATGTCACCCAAATTAAAGTAAGGTCGCCTTTGGCTTAGCACTTTACCCCAACGGTGTAGTGAGGGTCGGACTGTGTACTACGGGTCGGTGAGCTGCGGGTCGGATGGTGTTATCAAGCGCCCACACTTCGGACAATGTAGAAGCAACTGACAGAACCAAATGCCGGCAAGATGCCGGCGCTCCCAGCACATATACGAAGTTCCGTAACAATAACAGTTCACAATAACCTTGAGAAACCCTGAACAATTCAGCTTCTTGGCAGGCAGCGAGTAGTATGAGCTTAGATACGGAGGTTTTATGGCTACATCATTACTTGGCTTTCTTACTAATTTTTTGCAAGGTGTTGAAGCGCAAACATGCGATACAGCGCACTACTCAGCCATGCGCGCGATTACTAATCAGGACTACGAAAAGGCGCTTCAATTACTTTTACCAGATGCAAATGCTGGAGATCTGCATGCACAAACTCTTGTCGGCGTGATCTATCGGGATTGCTCTGGATTGCAAACAGATCACGAAAACGCTCTCAAATGGCTCCAGTCGGCATCAAGCAAAGGTTACGCTCTTGCTGATCTGAATCTCGGATTGATGTATTACGACGGTCTCGCAGGGACGCAAGACTATGAGCATGCCGCCCAATACTTCTATAAGGCGGCAAAAGCAGGACTGGCCGACTCTCAATTGCGCCTCGCGAGCATGTATTTCGACGGCGAAGGCGTGCGCAAGAATACCAAACAAGCCGTCTATTGGTGGCACTTAGCCGCAGAACAAGGCAATGCGGAAGCGCAATTTCGACTGGGACTATGCTTCGCCGATGGCATTGAAACCGAAGTGAATTACCAACATGCGCACACATGGTTCAAACTGGCAGCGGAACAAGGGCATTCAGACGCTCAGAGTTCACTTGGCGAGCTGTACTTCTACGGACGTGGAGTCAATCGAAGCGAACGCAAAGCGGCAAAATGGTGGCATCGTTCCGCAGAACAAGGCAATGAACTTGCAGTTCAAAACCTCGAGATCCTGAACAGACGTGAAGTTCACCCGGGAGATGAGGCTGCGGGCTACACAGCTTTTATCAGGTAGTTAGCTGCGAGCGCTGGGTTCAGCAAAAAATCTGAAGGCTACGTACAACAGGAAACTTACCAGCCATGCTTGTAGTCCACTGATGCCGACGTGGATAAATTCCATTGAAGGAATGATCCCGGCTGTAGCAATACCAGCAGCAGAACCGGTTACAAACGCGATTACAGCACTGCTATTTATTTTTGGTAACTCACTAAATTCGTACACACGAGACAAATCGATCGCGTTTTTGGAAAAGCACGGAACAACATAAGCTTCTGCAAGCATGATTACGGTGGCACAGGGCAGCACGATCGAAGATAGGGCCGCAACGTCTTGAAATGCACGCGCATATCCGCTTAACCAAGCGGCAAGAATGGCTCCAACGATGGTAAGTGCCGCGACTAAACGCTTGCGTGGAAACTCGTGCAGATTCTCGACTCCGTTAATGCTGCCGTAAAGACAAGAATCGGCCAGAGCAAAATAGGTGACAAATAAGACAAGAGCAGCGACCGGCGCTAATCCACCGAAGGAATATTGATTCATAAACGCTGTTGCCTTTGAAAACTCGGTAATGTGCGTCATCTGACCAAGAATCCAACCGGTAATTGGAAATACAACCTGCCCAATAACAACTGCCACCACGAGAGGTACCACAACAAAAGATGTGCGTGGTCTACCGTAGCGCCAGAAGTCAGGCTCGTTTCCCCAGGCGCCGTATCCGAGAACAAAGGCTGAGATAAGTGACAAAGCTGCACCAAAAGATTGGTGCGGTTGTTCCGCGAACATCATCGGAGTAAAGTTGCCAGAAGCCTTGAAGAAAGTGAATCCAACCCATGCGACCAGTACAGGCGCGGCAATATAGCCGGCGAAGTTGGCAATTCCTGAGAAACCAAAGAAGTTATTGAAAGCCATCAGAATTCCAAATCCGGCCGAAAGGAGCGCCACCGGAATGTCTAAATGGAATAGACCCTTGAGGGCATCAGCCATTAGATATGCTGTTAAGCCATACCAACCCATCGACAATACAACCAGACAAACGGAAATAAGTCTTGAACCCCATTGGCCAAAGACACTGCGACTGAGCAATGAATATGTCAGCCCCGTTTGGGATCCGAGGAAACATGCAGGAACCGCGTAGAGCAACAACACTACGTTGCTTAGAATCAGGCACGACAATACTTGTTGAAAAACAAGTCCGTTTTTAACCCACTCAAATCCCACCAATATGGACGGAAAACCAGTCACCATCGTTATCCACAATAGACCCATCGTGATTGGGCTGCGTCGTTCGGATAGAGGCACGACGTCGAGTGCGTGGTCTTGGCTTTCTATCAATGGTGCGCTAATGGTGTTAGTGATCTCTGACATAAAATCTCGCCATGCAGCGGCTATCTTACACTAAGGTATATCCCTGACGCTCCGCCTTGCACACCCAGGACCCGAGCGAAGAAATTTCACAATTATGCAGATGAAACGTTGTGGAAATGTTCCTTAAGCACCAGATATGATGGCGTAACGGATAACATCCAGGTAGCTATTGTCTTAAATTTAAGAGTTCGTGCTCGGTCACTGGTATCATCATTTGATGCCAAGCGAATATATGCATATATTCTGATATAATTTTGCGAGGCTCCGAGCGTTGTCATGGGATTTACTCGTTACGGTTAATGGGCATGATTAGGCAGCAGTCAGTCTTTAAATAAGGAACATTCGATGAAATACAGAGCAATGGCAGCCTTCGCGGCAGCATCCATAATAGTTTCGATTCAACCCGGGCTGGGTAAAATTCATAATCATCTCCAATCGAACAGCAGTCACGGTGAGGGCCTCGAGTTAGGGGACTTTTCCACCTTGTGTTGCGGTGGCAACATCAACAGTGCAAGCGCCCAAACACTTTTTATACCTAACCTCGGCTTCGCAGTTCAATTGACGGCAAATGGAGGCTCCGGCTATGCAGAAACGGGCGTTGAAAATTTGGACACCAATCCAACATATTTGAAAAAATTTATCACCTTCAATCTGACGACTAGTGGGCCTGTACCAAGCTTTCTTGTCTACGTTGACTACACTTTGAATGGTGGTTCGCAAGTAGAACAAGCTCTTACTGTAGCTAACGGGGGGCTTCACCTGGACGGAAATAGCGTCACCATACTGGCTGGAACTGGGTCTCATCAGAATTCACAGATTCCAACAGGAGCGAGAATTACCGGTTTGTATTTCGATCTAGAACAAGATTGCGGCAAGGTTTCATCTGGATCAGAAGTCGCCAACATCTCGCAGGTGGTTTTCGACAAAAAAATCTTCGTTAACTACGAGCTCGATCATGGCATGATTGAAAATGAAAGTGCCTTCTGCAACGGTGGCTGCTAAACTCCAAGCTATCTCTGCTTGATCGATCAGTCCGCAAGAAAGTTGAATTGAACTGCTGTCCTGAAATCAGGGCAGCAGTTTTTAGTGGTCATGGTGATACCGCTAAGGGTGGCATCACCATGGTGCTATTCGGGGGCACGCAGTCAGATAGGGCGCTGCCAGATGATTCTATGTCATATCATTGATGCAATGCTGAACCGCGGGAGCGAAGCTCATAAGCAGCCTGGCGAATGAAAGACCAAGACAGGAGTAGCTCGCCGTATCGACGTACCAGGCGTTGTTGAATTGTTCGTGCGGCTTCTAAGCCAAAAGCGTCAACCAAATCGCTGCCGACAATGTAGGTAGTCTCTGGCAGCGTTTCTCTGAGAGCGCTCATAGCCATGTGCATGTCATCGGCCCAGTATTTTGGCATTCCGGCATATTGCTTCAGTTCAGCTTCCATCTGAACGAGTTCCAGGCTTGCCCGCCGTGACAAAGTCAGCCTGAGCATCTCTTCAAAGGCACCAAGAGGCGAAGAGCCCCATTCCATCAGTGATTGTCCGAGAGCAGCAAAGTCTTTCTTTGCGGTTCGCTCTCTTCCAACAGTAAACGAGTGCACCAGCATTCTAAAGATATCCAAGCTCCTCAGTCGTGAGACACGTTTGCGCAAATGTTCAGAATCATACGCGCGCCTTACAATCGGTTTGTGGAGTAGGTGCCACGGAAGATAGCCCACAAAACCACCTTCGGGCATAAGGCACAAGAGATCACCGAAGGTTAAGTCCTCACCCCTTAAGACGGGGAAAAAAGGCGGTAAGAGCTGACGGTTGTCAAAACCATGGTTATGCCCTGGAATCAGCGAGCCACTACCGATGGTGTTACAGTTAACGGATCGTCTAACTTGATGGTTGGTCAGAGAAAAGCGGTATTGGCTCTCTGAAATCATTAGACGCGCGCGCGATTTCGCGTCTAAGACTAAGAAATAGTAAGAACCGTCCATGCCCGATTCGCCTGCTACTCCGATGGATGTGAATGCCACTCTGCCACCACCGTGCTCCATTCGGCGCACGAAACCGGAAGTTATCTGATCGAGATTTAGCGCCGACGGAGAGGCGTTTTGAATGCTTGCGCTGACTGACCTTCCGAGAAGCTGTTCGTGCAGCGCAAAGAAATCTTCCGTCGTAAAGCCGTTGCCCAGCGATTCAACCTCAGACTCTGAGAGAAACCAGAACTCAGTTGGATTGTATTCAGATGTGACACTCAACCCAGGTCTCAATTCCGAGCTCGGGGCTAGACGGCAAATCGTATCGTCATCGACATTAAGCATGAGATCGCCAACAGTGCTCAACTGCATTAGATTACGACTGAGTCCCAATGTGAGCGGCATGTCTTCAACATCTAGCAAAGCAAAATTGACAATCTCGGGCGAGACATCGGCATGCTCACAAAGCTGGCGAGCAAAGGCTTCGGCATCCCCGCGGTTCATGTAACGGCTCTCAATTCCAAACTCAGCTTTGATCTGATCCAGAACTTGCAAATTGGCTTGTTGCGTCTTGGTTTCGTCTGATTGGTCGACAACGACAAACTTGAGATCATTACGTCCGTAGAGTTTCGCGCACTCCGCGTAACTTTCCATGCAGCGCTTCAGCCCCTCGGGCCGGTTGCGCGTTGGAATTCCCACTGAGGCGATTTTCGGCTGAGCCTCTTCGTCCACTGCAGATCGGGTGCAGTACGTGGTCAAATTATCATATGAGACAAGCAGCCCGACATCGGCAAGTTCGCTGAGTTGTTGCAGAATAACCGATGCCCGATCGGCAGGAACATTGAGCTTCGCACACGTCTGTGCTGCATGCTTCTCCAAAGTCTCGAATGCTCGACATTCCCTGAGGATAAGCACTTGCGTCGCAGTCAAGATATGGGTCGAGCGCGTTAGCGGGCTGTAAACCAACTCTCGATTATCACCGACAGGAAAGCGCGACCAATCGAACAAGCCGCGATAACGCTGTCTAGTGGACTGATCGTCCGCCATTATTTAGACTCGTATTTTTTCTTAGTCGACAGCATAGTTACATTTCCTCTAGATACACCAGATACGGTGTTGTCACTTCGCTAAAAATTGCTCAGTTCCCTTCAATCGTAATGCAGCAAGCGCGCCAGCAATTGCACCGAAGCTCCTGAAACCGGGATCCAAATCAATCTGGCCAGACATGTTTACTTTAAGACGAATACTCTTAAGCAGAAGATTCTCTAAATCCGCACCAATCCCTGGGTGCACGGAAGACGGCAATGGCACATTCAATATATTTGATAGGAAGTATTTCCCGACCATCTCTTGCAGGCGCACCATCTCCAATAAATTCCCTCCAATTCTTGACAGATCGCTTTCTTGCGAGAAACTGGTTTTTGCTGTCGGTTGAATGCCCAGTACAACCTCCCAGAGCATCAAACCAAAGGCCAAAAGGTCATCTGGCTCGAGCGCAGGGTAATAGGCAACAGTCGTGATGGCACAGTTGGGCAGATTGCTACCATTGACCAGATCAAGTCTTCCGAAATATCCGGGATCGATTATAGTGATACCAGATTTGGTGACTAGTATGTTTTCGGGCTTGATGTCACCATGATAACGCAACGACTCGCTCTTGCTTAGCTTGTCCAGCGATCTAGCGATCTCGATAGTTTTATCGACAGTAATGGACTGCCTAATCATCAACTGCCGTAGCGTTTCGCCTTCAACTAATTCCATTTCGTAGTAGGTGAGACCAGGCTGGTCGACCAACCGGTCAACCTTTATCCAGCCTGACTGGCTCACCATGCTGAGCTGAGCGTGTTGCGTCCTGAGCAGTTTGGCCGCATCAGGAAGAACATCCATGGTGCCACCAGTAATTTGTGCAATCGCCCTGGTGCTCAGGCAATCTTTTGCTTGCCGCTTGCTCACCAAATCCTGCGGTTTAGCAACCTTGAATGCTTTCTGCTGAGCCGTTTTTAAATGTACACCTCTATAGACAGAGGAGAAGATTCCTTCGCCCAGCTTCTGGTCAATTTTGTAGTCGCCTACCTCCAGACCCACCCAACTGAGATCTTGACTGACCAATTAAATGCCTCGACGCTTATCCAGCACTGAATGATAGCTTCTATTTACCAGGAAACAAACCCGAAAAGACTAATAAACAATCTCAGTATTGGGCAGCTGTTTCTGTAGCCAATCGACGCTCGTTTGGGTGAATTTGGTGCCCGTGACATCAACCTTTTTTAAGTTCGGCATTCTGCCAAGGCTGCCCAAACCTGACTCAGGTCCTATATTTGTATAGCTCAAGTCAACGGCTTCCAGAGTTGGGATACGCTCCAACGATGATAAAACGGAGCCGGTTATTTGGGTGCCAGATAAAGACACCGACTTGAGCGGCAATTTTTCCAGAAATCCTAAACCTTCACCTCCAGCACCAACATGAGTGCCGTCCAGTTTGATATCCGTGATGTTGCGATTATTGCCGATCGCATTTAGTTTTGCAGCGCCTACGGGCTCTCTCGTCAGATCAAGCGACGTCAGCTCACTGGCTTGGTTAAGCAGCTGCCCCTGTCCCATGCGAATCAAAAGCCGCGAGGCGTCTGTTGTCTTGGCAGAACTTTGTGATGAGCGAATGTCAGAAATTAGTTGCTTGGCGACAGCGGGTTTGACGACGTTTTGAACATGATCGATGCGTTCCTGCAGGGCAGCTGCATCAACGTTGGAAAGAGAGCCGGATTGCAAGGTTTTGGCCACTGCATCAGCGAGAAAAACGCTTTGAATTGGAGCTTGCTGAATCAGTTGCTGGAATTCAGCAGATTTTGGGTTAGGGTTAACAAACTGCTCGCCCATTAACACCGCCCAGCGCTCTTCAGGACCGTCGTTAGCGCGCGCACGAGGTTGATACTTCGCTCCTTCATATTTAGCTGCCAGATCGAAACCAGAACTTTCCAGTTGATTCTGCCATCGCAGCTGGTGTGCCCATTCATGTCGCAATTCATCACCAAGGGAAGCATCTACATTCTTCCTGAAGAATGTGACTGTTCCATTATCCAAAGACTCTGCCTGTGATTCGAAATTGGAACTGGAACTTTGCTTCTGGTGATAGGGGTCCATCGGGTTGGCTTCATTTGACAGGTAGATTTTTTCAATCAACTCATTAGGCAGTGTATCCAAATGAGCAATGTAATCTTCAGGCAAAGCCCGATGCAGTAGATCCGGATCGAGAGCTGTGCCATTGCTCTGGGTGCTCTTTCCTTCTAATCCCAATCTAAATTGACGCACCGCGTCCAACTGTTGGGCATACTCTTCAGGAACGACTATTCGCGTGGAATGTCCTTCCACCGAATACACTCTCACTGGTGTGTCTTGATATTCAATACTAGTGTTCCTAAATTGTTTGGCAGACTCGAAATTAGGCAGTGCTCCAGGCTTGGCGACAGGAATCGATTCAGTGGAGGTCTGATAGCCAGTCAGGCGACCGGCAATGTCAGACACCGGCGTCTTAATATCGAATTCTGTTTTTCTTGGCTTCAAGGCGTCGGTTGCAGCCATGCGGTTGGTTGGGCTTTCAGGCTTAAAGTTCAATTGTTCTCCAGAACCTGGAGATACAGTTTCGGCGCCGGCGCCTCCACTTCGATTCGCACGCCAGTTCTCTGCCGCACCCACTCCGTGCGTCAATGCGGCTAATGCACCGCCTACAGTGACGAAATCCATCGCCGATTGTTTTAGCTCACTGCCAGTAGCGAAGCGTCCCTGTCCGAGCAGCGACTGACCCTCTGCGCTAACGATGCCGGCTGGCACACCTGCAATCATGGTCGACCCTACAGATTTGAAAGTATTCGCCAGAGCGCTTGTACTTGGTTTGAAGATGCCCATTTTGGCTAGAGATTCAGATACGCCGGTTAGCGTGGCAAATGTTGCCCCATCCACTGCGGCGTTACGCAATCGAGCCCAGCCTGGATTCTTTTCATCGGCAGAAACGGGATTAAAGATTCCACCGTACACAGCCCCTGAAAGACCAGCTCTAGCGACGGATGACTCAAGAAAAGGCGTCATCGACAGGCTTTTTGCAATTGAAGTGTCGGCCAGTCCGCCTGCCACTTTGCCAACGCCTTTGGAGACGAGGAAATAGGGTATGACCATGCCGATGGCGCCGCCAATCTTTTGAGCGTAGCTATCTGCTGTCGATGTTGGTTCCGACGGAGCCCCGACTATCGTCAGAGGTTTAATGTTTGTGCCCGCGACTTCATTAACTAGCTGGGTGACGCCGTTGACTGGATTCTCGACTGCTGAGTGGAACAAAGACTGCCCGAAATCCGAAGCGACCGTGCCAAAGCTCGAATCCTTGTGCTGGTTGTCTCTGATAACGAATTCTTGTCCCACAACGCCTCTACTCTTAGCTTCTCAGGGAGTTTATTGCCAGGCTGGGTCGTTTTCAATGGGGAAGTTACCATGGTGGGACGGTAATACGCATACTGGGCGCGCGCCCTGGCGCAGGCTTAAGGCAGCGAGACGCCCTAGTACTATCGGCAGGTTTGAGCCGCGGTTCTGAGCCGCACCTGGTTCGTGGACAGACCGGGTGCTGCTAGTCGACTATTATTTGGCAGTTGGGCAAAAGCTTTTCTAGGGCGTCTTTTGACGCCACCAGGGCCGTGTCACTAATATCAAGTTTCGTCAGTCCAGTTAGTTCTGCAAGACTCGCCAGAGCAGAGTCGTTGACTTGAGTTCCCGAAAGGTTCAGCTCTTCCAGGCGAGTTAGAGAACGCAAAGGTGTAAGAGAGGAACTCATCACCTTCGTGTCGGACAAGTCCAGCTTGCATAGGTTGCTCAGATTCGCTAAAAAGCCTGTGCCCTCTCGACTAATGAGCGTTTGGCTCAAGTTTAATTCCTCGAGACTTTTCATCGCCCCCAGTTTTCCTAAGGCCGAGTTTGTGTGCGGCTCATTGGCAAAATTAGCTACTCTGATGGGCAAACTTGCCAGTTGAGACTCAGTGCCCAGAAGCAGTAGAAGCCTAATTGCAAAGTCGTAGTCGTCATCACCAGTGCTTGTAACGGTCTTGAGCATAGCCATGAGCGCTTCTTGTGCTTCTACAAGAATTTGATCGGTAACCATTTGCAGGCGTTTTTCCAATTCTACTTGCTGACGATCGTTCGTTTCATCCAGATTGCGTTGCAGAACTCCGGCTAGAACTACCGCTCGAAGCGGCGCCTGCGAAATTAACAAGGCAAAATTCTCGTCGCCGGCTAAAAGAAAACCGTCGACAAGATGGATTGTCCAATTCTCAAGATCGCCTCCGCTAGCAGTCGGCTCAATGAAATATCCTCGCCTTTCCAACCAGGCCGCATAGCGAAAGAAATGAGTGAGCACTTCATATTTGAACCAGAGCTGGTGTGCCCACCGCACTTTTTCATCTAGCTGAATTTCGCTCACTACTTAACGCCTAGTACTTCACTGGCAATGGTCGATACATCGCCGCCGTTGTATCCCCATTCGCGAAACTTTTCCACTTCCTTGAATTTCGCCATTGCCATATCTGGACTCAATTTCATTCCCTGAGACTGAGCATACTGGAAGAACTCGTGGACGCGATCAATGTCATCAGACACCTTGCTGGCTGGTTTTGATGCGTACATTTTAGCAAGCGCAGGCATGTATTCCTCAGCAATAGGAAATTCCGCAGTCCACATCGCCAGTTCTTTTGCTGTTTGTGGGTCCATTGATGGGGCAAGCGAACGCAGCTTGGATACGACAAGCCCTTGTGGCGCCTCGCTTGCATCCATGCCCAGTTCACGCACACTGCTCTCGGCCGCAATGACATCATCCCAGGTGACATTTTCAGGCAAATTTCTCTTCACTTCCAAAAGCGAACGAGCCATAGAGGGAGACAAATCAGGCTGCTTAAGTTCGACTCTCAGTTTCAGCGTATCTCTGGCTAGAGCCATCTTTTGCGGTTCAGTCAAATCAGAAAGAGTAGTGTCAGTTCGCGCCTCAGAATCCAGATCCAGTTTCGCTCTGCCCAGAGCCACGCTGTCCGTAGCTGCCGCCCTGACGATGCCACCATTTTCGATGGCATCACCGAGGACTCGAATGGACGGATATTCATTGAAAATTCGCTCGTTAGTCTTGCCGGCAAAATTGAATCGGGGTGGCGTACTTCCAAGTTTTCGCAAGGCTCTTGGATCAGATTCTGCATACAGTGAAGTTGCTTTATCCATGTTGCTCTTCAATGACCCAAGCGTGACCTCACGCTCAATGGAGTATGGCTGGTTCGGGTCAGCCGGCTCAATGCCGACCAGATGTCCATCGTTGTATACGCGAACGGCTTTTATGTTTGAATTGGGAACGTTGCGCGGAAACTCGACATAAGAATCGTGGTAATTTGTCTGACCGACCGTCATTTCAACTGGTGTCATATTTGGTGCTTCAGGGTTGACACGAACATCGACGGCCGCTGCCATGCTTGGCAGAACGTCCTGGGCAAACTCGGTTTCGATTCTCCTTGGCGTGAAAGAGCTATGGGCGCGATGCCTGAGCTGATTGTAGAAGGAACGCTCGGGCTCGCCAAGCTCGTTCAGATTTCTGCCAATTTGCTGCTCGAAGCGATTGATTTCGTTTGGCGTGGTCAAAACTTGTCTGCCTTCATCTGCTGTGAGACTATCAGCCTCGGCTGAGGTTAGCACTCTTCTGAACGACGGGAAAGGCATATTGCCTGAACCGTAAGGACGCTCTAACGCTGTCAGATCTAGCTTCGGAACTTTGCTTCCTTCTGCCAGAAAACGGCTCAAAGACGCCTCTAACTCTGCATTCGTCAAAGGTCCGCCACCATATGGTCTATTTACTGGCAGTGCCCAATCGCCTTTGCCATCTCTTGCCTTACCTTCCACGGTGCTAGCGTCTTTAGCAAAGTCTACCGGCACCCACTTCTTCGTCTTAACGTTGAGGAAGGCGCCGTCTATGCCTGCCGAGTCTGCCAGTGATGCATTGGCAGATGGCACAAACACCCAGCCGTCGCCTAACTGATCGTTGGCAGCCAAATCGCGCACTTGTTTTGAAGCGCGAAATTCGTCAATATGACCGCCTTTTTGACTGGCTGGCATATCAATCTGCAAGGAATGTCGAGTCAGATCGCTGTAGAGCTTGACCGCGCTGCTGTCAGCACCAGCCGCCATAATTTGCGAGAAGGCAATACGGATATTGCCGTCTGCACCCATATCCAGCAGTCTAATCACGTTTTTGCCGACTGCAGGACCGATCGATTTATTGCCCTCGAAGCCGCGGAAGGCATCTGAGACGTTATCTGTTTGTATTCTCATCGCGACTATTTCAGCAGGTGTAGCCGCGGACTTAATGTTGTAAATATCGAGTCGGTCACGCAGCACGCGCTGCATATCAGACTTGAAGTCTACAGGCAAGTCGCTGACTTTGTCGAGCTGCGAAGCCAGTTGTGAGTAGCGTTGCACGTCTGCTGGATGAATGTCTGCTCTCAGCGCAAAATCCAGATTGATACCGGGATTAGTGGCACGCAATTCTAGCAATTGCTTCAACGCCGGGGCGATTTGATCTAGCTGAGGCACGAGATCCAATTTCTTCGCCAGTGCCTGATACTCGCGTGGATCGGCAGCTCTGAGCTCCGCCTTAACGGCGTTCATGAACTCGATTCGATCTGCAGGAGAAAGTTCAGACGACCTGAGTTTATTTTCCACAGAATCAAGCTGCCGCTTTACGAGGGACAACTCATTGGGGCTGCTGCGCAGAACTTGATTGTCCCTGCCCAAAGCTCTAGCTATTTGTGGGTTTTCAGATGCCAGCGTGTTAGGGGAGACTTCCAACTTTACACCGTCGACCTTGGACAAACGAATCGTGCCATCAGAATTGGTGCCCTGAACGATCCAACCGCCATCTTTTAGCCCGCCACTGCCAAGCGGAATTTCATACTCTTCACCGATCTTGGCTGTACGACCGGGATTGGACTGTGCTAACTGGTCGGCTGCTATCGATGTGATACCATCCCGGCGGATGACGAGATCTCCTGAGTTGGCCGGTTTCTCATCTGACAGGCGCCATTGCATGTCGTCATGCGTGATCGCATCGCCTCGCTTAAGATTGAATTGTTCCGGCTTAGCAATAGCCGCTTCGCCTGTGCCAAATTCTCTGGCCGGCGTCAGATTTGCTAACTGATCTATTTCAGTGCCGAGGATGTTGTTTCTAGGGTCATAAACTAAATTTTCGCCCTTGAGATGCAACTCGGTAAAAGCATGATTGGGAGAGAACCCCGCCGGCAATCCACCAGATGGCACTTTGCCTAAATAGCCAGTGCTCATCGAAACATCGAGACCAAAATTATCGCCCAGTATTTTCATCAGCATCGCTTGCGGTTGACATGCTCCCGCACCTTCACCCAGGGCAGCGCGCTGAATGTAGTCTCCTAAGAGGATGCGCTTGTTGCCATTCTGGCTGCGAAACATGGCGTCTGCATCGTCAACGTGTTTGCTTGACCATCCAGCTGGTTCCATTTTCTCTTTTGAAAATGCTGCCAGCGCCTCTGCCAGTTTCTTTGGATCGTTTCTGAACTGGTCAAATTTGGCGTGAGCTTCAGCAATGGTATCGCGCAGCACAGCATCCCCAGCACGATCGTAGACGATGCCTGGGCGATTTGGATCTGTCCAATTGCCGTCAGGACCGACTCTGGTCTCTCCCGAGACGCTTTGAAATCCTTCCTGCAATTTGCCGCGCACCTGTCCACTTTCTTTATAAGCGTTCGACTGATTAACGGCCTTGGCGGTAGCGGCCACATCTGCTTGACCGGGTCGCACCTGATATTCCATGACTGGGCGCACCTCAATTCTTGGGGTTTGCGCATCAATGCGTACGAAAGTTTCAGTGCCGTTTTCGACAACCGGACGAGTCGCAGGTTCACCACCAATGGTGGCAAATGATCTAGCCTCTTCTGCATTAACAGGCTTGAAGTTTAGTGGCTCTGCAGATCCGGAAGCAAGTGGTTCCGCACCGGTGCGATACGAACCCCAGGCGGCTTGCGTCGCTGAGACTCCATGTGTTAACGCAGCAAGTGCACCGCCGATGGTGACGAAATCCATCGCCGATTGTTTCAGCTCACTGCCGGTAGCAAACCGTCCCTGGCTGAGCAGCGCATGACCTTCAGCGCTGACGATGCCGGCTGGCACGCCTGCTATCATGGTCGCTCCTACAGATTTGAAAGTGTTAGCCAGAGCGCTTGTAGCTGGTTTGAAGATTCCCAGCTTGGCTAAAGATTCCGAGGTCCCAGTCAAAGTGGCAAATGTCACACCATCCACGGCGGCATTACGAACACGCGCCCAGGATGGACTTTTCTCATCAGGCGAAACAGGGTTAAAAACTCCACCGTAAACGGCTCCAGAAAGACCGGCTTTAACAACAGACGACTCGAGAAAAGGCGTCATCGACAAACTTTTAGCCATGGATGTTCCGGCGAATCCATCTACGACCCGACCGACGCCTTTGGAGACGAGGAAATATGGCACGACCATACCGATGGCGCCGCCAATTTTTTGAGCGTAGCTATCGGCTGTCGATGTTGCTTCCGAAGGTGCGCCGACGATCATCAGAGGTTTAATGTTTGTGCCGGTCACTTCGTTGACTAGCTGAGTTACGCCGTTAACTGGAGACTCGATTGCCGAATGGAACAAAGACTGCCCGAAGTCGCAAGCGATCGTGCCAACGCCCGTTTCCTTGTGCTGGTTGTCTTTGATTACGAACTCTTGTCCCACGTCGCCTCTGCTGTAAGCTAATTGGCCCTTGCAGTCATACCGTATCTAGATACCCGAAATTGGCTGCTGATAATCATTTTGCGGGCGCGGAATTGCACCAAGGCTGGCATTTCTGCCAAGTTTGAGCCAAGTAAAACAGCTTCTCACGACTCCATAGCAACTGCTGCTGCATTTACATCAAACCGCATCAAACCGCTTGACTTGCCGATTTCGTCTTGTATTGCGCTCGACTTACTATATGAATTAATAAATCGTTTAAAAAAAAGGATGGATCTGGCAGCGCCGAAGCGCTGCCAGCCCAACAATCAGAAAACCTACAACACGAACTCTTGCTTCGGCTTGGGAACGATGACGTTCCAGCCGAGCGAAGCTCTGATATGCCCCTCGAGACCTTCCAGAGCATCGGGTTCGCCGTGCACGAGGAAGATGTTCTTGGGACGGCGTTCGAAGTGCCCCAACCAGCGAATCGTGTCCGAATAGTCCGCATGGGCGGAATAGTCAGGCATGAACTCGATAGTGGCGTGGATGCGCACATCCTTGCCGGCGATTCTCACCGATGAAGGACGCCGACTGGTATTGCCAGCCTTCATGTCGCCGACCAGTGCCTGACCGAGGGTGCCAGTGCCTTGATAGCCGACGAACACAACGGTGCTCTGACGCGCCGGCAGCCGATGTTGAAGATGCTGCACGATGCGTCCGCCAGCCGCCATGCCACTTGACCCGATGACGATGATCGGCTTGCTCTGGGGCTCGAGCAGGGCAACGGACTGCTGCCAATCGGGGCACAGAGTGTGGTCGGGAGTTGTGAACGGATCGATTCCGGACGCGAACAACGCGCGCGTTTCGGCGTTAAACAGCTCGACGTGCTTGCGATGCGCCGCTGTCGACCGAATCGTCATCGGGCTGTCGATGAACACCGGAATCTGCGGGATTAGACCCTCGGACATCAGTTGGCGAAGATCGCTCATCACGATCTGGGCGCGACCGACGGCAAAAGCCGGAATCATGATCACGCCGCAGCCGTACTTCGAATGTGACTCCAGAGCCCGCTCGTAAGCACGATTGATGATGTCGGCGAGAACAGCGAAGCGATCACGACGAACGTGCAGCTTGTTGCCGTAGGTCGACTCGACCATGACGTAATCGGCGTTGCGAACCACTTCGAGCTGAGACAACAGAGGCATGTCGTAACGCCCGATGTTGCCGCTGAAACAGAAAGTGCGCTTGCCCGAGCCACTGCCGATTTCCAGGTTGACCACGGCTGAACCAAGGATGTGTCCCGCATCGGTGAAGGTGACGGCGATGCCTGGCGCCAGCTCATGTCGTTCGTTGTAGGAGAGAGGACGCAGGTGCTTCAGGGAAGCCTTGGCGTGGTCTTGGGTGTAAAGAGGCTGGCGCTGCGGAGTTTTTCCGGGCGACTTCTGTCCATCAGAGGCACCACTCTCGGTGGCAGGAAGAAGCTTGCGATTGCGAGCGTTGGCACGCTTGACCGCCTCTTCTTGCAAGAAACCAGAGTCGGGCAGCATGAATTGAAGCAGGTCGGCGGAAGCCTCAGTCAAGTAAGCGGGACCGGCGAAACCGTCTTTGACGAGCTTGGGAAGAAAACCAGAGTGGTCGATGTGAGCGTGGCTAATGACGATGAAGTTGATGTCGGAAGGCTTGATGCCGGCCGGCAAACGATTCATGAAGTCAGCGCGTTCGTCTTCGACCGTCAATCCGACGTCGACGAGAAAGCGAGTAACACGGTCGCGTTCGATGTATTCGAACAAATTCAATGAACCAGTTACGGCACCAGCGGCGCCGAGAACGTGAAGCTTCATGAGCGGTTGACCGGTGCGTGCAACTCGCTTTTGTTCTTGTTTTGTCAAAGTAGTCTCCTTGTTCATATGCTCTTTCGAGCGTTTTATCGACTGCCCAAGTACGGCTCCTGAACAGTGCGTGAAGCGCCTGCTATCAGAGTCCAGACCAAGTTCGGCGACAAGATGCGGTAGTGCGAAGGGAGGAAGAGAGAAAAGGGCTTATATGCGCTAAAGAAGGTTGCCTGAGGAAAGAAGAAAAGAACGAACGCAATGACCCTATCAACCGGGCAACGAACAACTCAAGAACGACAGAGCTGCGTTGGGTTTCAGTTGTTATAAGCTCGCGCGAACGAGCATCCTTGCCCGTTTATTAATGTAGCTAAGCTCTCGCAACCCCTTAACAACGCTCAATTCGATGAAGAAAGCTAAACTTACGCTTGCTTCGCTCTAAACTTGTAATTGATTAGGTCTTATTGGCAACCCCTGAATCGCGGGAGCTGCCATCGCGTCTCTGCCTCGAATGCTATAGTCGTCGAGGTTCGGAAAAATAGGATTGCTAACAAGAGATATGCCAGATCAAGAAACATTGTATCAACGCGGTCCCGGCCTCAGTCCGCGACTGATCATCGCCTTATTAATTGCCGCCTTTTCGCTGATCAGTTACTTCGCCAGCACTAGCTACAATCCGATCACCGAAAAGAAGCAGCACCTTGATATGACACCGCGGCAAGAAATCGCCCTGGGACTTCAGTCCACTCCATCGATGGAGCGACAGTACGGCGGAGAATCTCACGATGCAGCCGCTACTGCGGAAGTAAAAGAAATCGGCAATGAAATTGTTTCCAAAACTGACGCCGGCAAAACACCTTATAAGTTTGATTTCCACCTTCTTGCGGATAACGGAACAGTAAACGCTTTCGCGCTGCCAGGCGGTCAGGTCTTCATCACCGAAGCGCTTCTGAAAAAGCTAAAAACAAGAGGTGAAATTGCCACCACTTTGGCACACGAAATTGGGCACGTGGCAGCTCGCCACTCGGCTCAGCAAGTGGCTAAGCAACAGCTCACCCAAGGTTTGACGGGCGCCGCTGTCATGGCAACGTACGATCCAAATGATCCTTCTACCCAAAACACCGCCGCCGTAGCAGCGCTTATAGGAGAAGTGGTTGGTCTAAAATTCGGCAGAAATGATGAACTAGAGGCAGATAAGTTGGGCGTACGCTTCGCTTCTGACGCTGGTTACGACCCACGCTCCATGATCAGTGTTATGCAAACATTGGACAAAGTAGCCAAATCCAGAACACCAGAATTCTTCAGCACCCACCCAAATCCAGCCAATCGCATCACACACATTGAGCAAGCGATTGCCTCAAAATATCCCAACGGCGTCCCGGATGGCTTTGTCAAATAGGCAGTGGCTGAAGTGCTGAAACGTCAGATAAGACGCTCCAGCACTTCTTCTGTCGAAAATTTAAAACTGTTAGAATCCACTGTCGGCTGGATTTGTATCCTGCGAGTTGGCGCTCGAGTACGTGCGGTAAGCGGCACCGCCACCGGTGGTAGTCGAATAAGCTCTACTTGGGGGTGCTTGATACGAAGGAGCGGTGACAGGAAAGGTTGCAGGCGAAGTGGTTGGGATGTCATAAGAGGCGACAACTTGAACGTCGGGCGATGATACTAGGTTATAGGCTCCGCCGTTGGTGCCGCCTTGACTCCACTCCTGCCCACCCAGGAACTCATCCCGTCCCCAAGCATCCGGCAATCTTGAACCGTGACCTGTAGTCAAACCTGCATCTTGCTGCCCAGTGATGCCCGCGTTGATGCGATGTTCAGCTGTGAATCCGCCATAGAAGGGAGGCGGGGAATCACCGACGCCTTCATCACCGTATATTGCCTCGGCGCGTCCGGCCTTAATAGCGTTACTCACAAAGCTATCTGTGCACGTGGCTGGCAAGCCATTACGAGTGCCTCCGGAGGCGGTGTAACCAAAGTGGGCGACGCTAGTGCGAGGCAGTCTGCCATTGTTGTTGGCGGCATCGGCAGCTGGAGTCACTATGACCACCGAGATGATCAGCAAAGTTATGGCTTGCATTGCTCTTTTAACAGACGCGCCAAAATTATGTGACTGCATGACAATGCCTCCAACTGGAACTTGTATAACTCGCCTGGAGCTCAACTGCGAGTTCCATGCTTGCAGTGTACGATTCAAATTTGGCGAAGTTTTGGCGTTTTGTAATTGCAATATTAAATCCAAAAGTAGCAGCTGAGAATGAACATTTGTGGTGACCGCAATATTGTTCAGAAAAGAGAACGCCGCTAGCTGCTAATCTGTACACGTGATCCGAGAATCCACATGTCTAAAAAACAGAAAAAACAGAATTCAAGCGCCGCTCCCGGCTCACAGGTAGAGTTCCAACCTCCGCCGGAATTAGAACCTTTGCGGGTAGCGGAACTGCAAAATTCGCCTTCTTTGAACGACCTTTATCAGGTGCTCGAATCGGCTAAATCAGAACTTGGCCGCAAGTTCGAACTGGTGTGGAAAACCAACCCGGAATCACCCGGTTATGTTCTCAGCGTGGGTTGTCCTGCTGACCAGGGAATTCCACCCGATTGGTGCTTAATAATGCCAGACGGTACAGCTGCTTGGACTTATCTTGGCGATGATGTCGCTTTGATCCAACTGCACGTCCGTAACCTGGCAGGAAATCCAGACAGCAAGTCGCCAACGCCAGCATTTCCTGATTTTTCTTTTCCCGCATTAAGTTCAGTTGACGGAGTCAACCCGTTTCCCTTCGGTCAACTTGGCAGAATTGCCACCGCTGCACCTGCCGACACCGCCGATACTGAGCCCTTCATGGCCCCTATCGCGCGCGATTTTGCCACGCTGCGAAAGCATCACGAGTTACTGCTGCAACCTGAAACAGGCGTGCTGAGCCAGTGGTGGATGATGTATTTTCTCGAGCAAGAATATTATCGCTTTAAGGCTTGCAGCTTCCCTGTAACTCTGGCCGTATTCGATTTAACCATGCGCACAGGCAATGGATTGACACCGCTCTCGGTATCACACATCAAACAAATTGGACAAAGAGTTACAAATGCTAAGCGCAAGATAGATTTGTTCGGACACTTTGGCAGCACGCTGTATGCACTTATGTTGCCGCATACCGAGGTGACCGCTGGAACGAACGTCGCCAACCGGATCAAGCAGCTGATTACAGACGAGAGACAGGACCAGGGCTGGGACAACTCTCAAATCTTAGTGCGCATGGGCATTGCAGCCATCCCTAAAGATGCCCAGGACCTAAATGGTCTTATTTTGGAAGCAGTCGAGAATTTGAAGGTCCCAGAACAAGTTGTCTAGTTCGAATTGGATCAAGCGCATGCGAAGAGCGAGGCTTGCGTCGGAGACGTGTCGGGTTCCTAAATCGCGTAATCAGAACTAATTAGGTATTTCGGTGGTTCGTCCTCTTCGATTGTAGTTCGCGCGAATGGCTTACCCAGAAAGCAATTGTCAGTGGTGTCATCGTTCAGACTGCTTATTTCTGCCGCCAACACTTGCTTATCCTTGACATATCCTGAGAATTTATGACACAGGCGCGGGCTCAAAGTCACGCTCTCACCTGGTTCCAAAAGAATAACTCCTTCTGCTGGAATTTTTCTTCTCACTCCATCGACTTGAATGCTTACCTCACGATCTGAAAGTGATTTCTCATCACTAGCAGCCCAAGCCAATTCTACCTGCAAACGCCCACCACTGCGATTGATCAAATCTTCTGTTTTGCACCAGTGAAAATGCCATGGTGTGATTTGTTCGGGTTGAACGACCATGTACTTTTCAGCGTATGTCTTTGTCGTCACCGGCTCGTTGTGAAAGAAATGTCCGTTCCGCACAATGAACAAGAGCAAGCCGATCTTCTCGAAATCGTTACTACCGAAATCGGTGATGTTCCAACCCAAGCCATGGCTGCGGATCTCATCGGCTTCATCACCAACAGACTTCCAATCAGACTTTGTCCAATAAGCCCATGGTGGAAGACGTATGCCTTTCTCGTTAAATAAGTCGAGCGCCTCACTGATTACACGGTTGATTTGACTGCGCTTCATTGCTCCCTCTTCAGACTTTTTCCGTTTACAAATTTGTTCAAATCTTCAATAAACCCTTCTCTCAGGTGCGCTGGTGCGATGCCGACATGCACGCCTTTGACGATACCATCTCGTCCAATGAAAATAGTGCAGGGGATGCCTTCAACGTTATAGGTAGAGGCAATTCGACCGTCCTGGTCTAGGGCGGATGGAACGTGTATTTTGTTGGACAGCATAAAGTGTTTAGCGGCATTCATCTCCTCCCCCTTGTTGACGGCGATGAACACGACACCTTTAGTTTTAAAATCCTCGCTCGCCCTGGCAAAAATCGGCAGCGACATGACGCATGGCGGGCACCATGTCGCCCAGAAGTCGAGCACTACAAGCCGATCGCGTAAGCTGGAAAGCTTTATTTTAGTGCCATCCGACATAGGCAAAGTCACATCTGGTGCCTTTTTGCCTATTAATTCACCGCCCTCTTCATGAAAAAACTCGCGCACGAATTTTGCACTGGGTGGATGTGTGGTGTCAAAACGCCCATCATTCATCGGCTTGCCGAAAACCTGATCTTTGTATAGAAAGGAAAGCAGAATTTTATTGCCGGCACGTTTCGCGCTCTCCGACAACCCTTCACTCATGTCTGGCTGCACTTTCTTCAACACCGGTGGATTGCTTTTCTCCACCCAAATGTCTGTGTCATACTTCTGCGGTTGCGAGAGCCTGAGACGATCACATTCAACCCCATCGACCTTCTCAGTGCCAATGTACTGGACGCGCTGAACTCCATCCATAATCGCGGTGTATGGATTAGCTTCCATTAACTCACGCGTCAAAGCGAAATTTAAAAGACCAGCGGTGACGAATCTAAACTCATGCTTGTCAAAATTCTCTTGGAGAGTAGGCAATGATGGCGCAAGCATGTACGCTCCGGCTGGCTTAAAGTAAAACTCTGATCTTTTGCCGTTTGACACGGCGCTGCCACCACGGGTAGAGACTAGCTCAACGGAATAGCGATTTGGTTTGGCAATTGAAATCACATATTGGGCAGGTAAATCTTGCTTGGTTCCTTGAGCTGATTGAAGCGTCATGCTTACTTTTATTTTGGTACTAAGCGAAACGGATGATCGATAAGTATCAAACATCTTCTGCAAAATCTGTTCGCAATGAGCATCAATTTTTACTGCAGTCTTAGGCGCAGCCTTATTTGTTTGGGGCGTGGCGGGAGCGGCAAAAGTCGGTGAGTTGAATAATTGTGCAAGCGTAAGGGCTAAACCGATGAGCAGCAATTTGATCTGAATTTTCATAACGCTCCTGTGTCGTAGGTCAATTGTAGAACTTGATGGACTGCTTGGCCACGTTTTCGCTAGCCTTCAACCGCCGACTTAGATTCAACTTTCTCAGGTACCGGTTCTGAAGATTGTTTCGGCGATAGCGATTTTCCATCCACGCTTGTGCCTTTATCCACTTGAGCCGGTTCTAAGTCCAAGATGGCTTCATCTGGGATGTAGCCGGTGTCGGCACCTGCATTGGATTTCTGCACATGAAATACCAGCACATCTGCCAGGCGCACAGCCGAAGCAACAGTTGTTCGGTCAGCAGCATCCGTAAAAATGAGCTGGGCGACTGAATTGTTGACTGTGCCGGTTATGCTAGTTGGCTGTTCGGTTAAGTCCTCTGACCCAAATTTGCTAACCGATTCCCTACCGACAAGCTTATTACCATCCTGATTCAAATCAATAGTAAAAGTGCCATACGACCAAAGTCCCGAAAAAGGCATGATTGAAGGGCTCGGCGCTTGCGAAGCCTGATCCCATTTTCCGTCGGGACGATGGTGGGCGAGCCGAAGTTTCGCGGCTTCCAATTCTCGACCTGTTCCCCAGTACAAACGCTCATATTGTGCATCGAATAAGTCATGGAAAGCTTTTTGAACGGAGTCGGGATCAGCTTTTTCGATGGATTGGTGGGCGAGAAAAAGTGCCGAGAGCTCGTTGAGAACCTTTTCAGCTTCCGCGTACTTGCCTTGATCAAGATAAACAGTGGCTAGAGTGTTGCGAAAACGAACCGGAGAAACACTTTTTTCGACACCAGATGTATTCGCATCGGCAACCAAAATTGCTTCTTTCAACAACTTTTCTGCAAGCACATAGTCAGCTGCGATTTTCTGATTTCTGGACGGCACCACTTTGTCATCGCCAGGAGCGATTCCGTCACCTTCGAATAACATAGTCTCATGCTCAGCATCATGCATGGCGATGTCGGCCCGTTGATTCAGACTTTCTGCAAGCGCTAAAGTATTAGGGGCAAGATGTGAGCGCAGATCGAGCGCCCGTTGTGAGTATTCGGCTGCCTCCGATGTAAAACCCTGCGATGACTTCTCTTTGGCAAGCTGAAACTCCAGTTCCGCTTCGTGCAGCTGCTGTTCCTTGGCACCACCTATGATGGCGACTTGTGGCTGAGTAATATTGAAAGAACAAACCACCCATACGGTCACAAGGGCTGAGCAAAGCATGATCAAAGGGTTGGTCCAACTGCTCTTTTGGATCTTTTGAAAAAACATTGTGTTCGTTGCTTCCGTTGGCGAAGATTGCTGCTCAACCGGTGTTTTAGGCGGCGAGGCTGCATTCGCCGCCTTCGGGCCGACTAGAAATTTTCTGCTACCAATGTCTGTTTTCAATTGACTAAGATCTTGGTATCTATTATCGGGATCTGTCGCCAGTGCCTTAGCGACGATTTGTTCAAGCTCTGCCACGTCGGGGATACCGCTGCGTCGCTCCGAAATCTTTGCTGCTTTTTCATTGACATGGAGCATCAGTGTTTCAATTGCACTTTCACCCCTATGCGGTGGATTCCCCGTCAGTGCTTCGAACATCACACATCCCAGGGAATAGATATCAGAACGCGCATCAACCACACGACCTTTACATTGCTCCGGGCTCATGTAGAGCGGACTGCCAAAAATCTCTCCTGTCTGGGTGAGGTGCTGAACTGGAGTTTCTCCTCGTGGCAAAACCTTGGCGATGCCAAAATCGACAATATGAACGTTTGATTTGTGCTCACTAACATTCGACAGCATTATATTGCTTGGCTTGATGTCACGGTGCACTATACCCTTCGTATGAGCGTGGGCAAGACCATCGCATACTTGCTCAAATAAATCGAAGAACTCGTTTGACTCCAGATACTTCTTCTCAGTGAGTAATTCGGCGAGGCTGATCCCGTCCACATATTCCATGACGATGTAAGGTTGGCCGGAAGGAGCGACGCCATAATCCGACACCGACATCAGGCGTGGATGGCGAAGACTAATTGCCGCCTTTGCCTCCGCTTTGAAGCGTTCCCTGCTGGCGTCATCATTGATCAGGTGAGTGTGCAAAATTTTGATCGCCAAAATGTTGCCAATCAGCGTATGACGCGCCTTATAGACTGACCCCATTCCACCTTTGCCAAGGAATTCAACGATCTCATAGCGCTCTGACAAAATGGTACCAGATGCGATATCAGAGAGATTATTAGGGCGCTCGAAAACAATCGGTTCGTCATCGCCGTCTGGACTGACAACGATTTGTTCAGCGGACCTACTCAATTCGTCGAATCGATTTTGCTGTTTACTGTTCTCTTCCAACCAGCAAGCTCCTGCTGTAAAGTCTGCCTGTAGGCTATTCAGCAATCTACCCTAGAAGCTTAACAGCAACATCCTGCATCAATTTGAACAGAGTGAGAAAACACCGAATTAATTAGAATCGGTTGCTAAAAACCGAACCTGGTAAGCAGGTAAGTGCAATACGTCGGTCGGCTGTATGCGCCTTGAGAAAGCCGAAATACTATCCCTCTTGCTCGAAGATTCTTGATTTACAAGATGCAATGAGCATAATCATAAAACTATGAGCGTAATTTCCAAGTAAGCTAGTGCTTGCGGGAACCGTCAGATGCTAAAGGAGAGCCGATGGACGCAGATCATCACATTAAATGCCATACCAAATGCCTTGTTTGCGACTGGCAAATCGAGGATGACGGAATCAAGGTCGAGTTTGGCGACAAAAAAGTGACTGTCTGTTCCAGCGAATGCGGGGACAAATTCAAGAAGGCGCCGACTAAATATATACAGGCAGCGCTGATCTCTATCTTTCTTGGACTAACGTCCAATCCGGCCCTTGCCGCATCTGCCGATGAGGCTTATAAGTTAATCGTCGCTGAGCAGGGACAACTGGTGTCTCGATACGATGCCACCGCTCGATATGTCGATGAATTAGAAAAACAAATTGCTGTCCTCAAACATGATTACTCGCGGGAGGTGAAAACTGCTGAGGACGAGCTGGAGAGACAATTGACACTGAAGAGTCGCGAATTGACAGACCTGAAGTTTCAGATCCGCGACCTAGAGCAGGCCCTAAAGAAGGTTTAGAGCAGACACAATTTTCGCGGGGGGGTGCTATTTGGCGGGCTCGTAACTGTATTCCTCGGCCAGCCACTCGGCCAGATCGCGCTCCAGACGGCTGATCTCATCTGGATCCAAGAGCCCTCGCTTGACTGCTTCAAAGACAATACGTGTGCGCGGATTGAACACTTCCATCTCCGCGCTTTCGCGCAAATGCGCATCTTCGCCTTTGACCAGCTTTTCCAAAAGCATCGACAATCTATTTTGCACACCTCGAACACTAATATGTCTGCGTGCTGCTATCGCCTTATCAGTCAAACCGACAGCCACATCCAGAAGGGTTTCGTATTCGACATCAGTAAGGGAATCCTCACGAGATTGCACACGTGCCTGAACATTTCTGACAACGGGATCGATGTAGGGATTGTCGTGCAAGAGAATTGAGGAGATCGCGTAACTCAATTTTTCGTCTGTTTCGCTTTTCAGAGCATAGCCGTGAATGGCATCATCAGGGACTATTTTCCCTAGTTCACGCACATAGGCCTCACGATGAAACTGAGACCAAAAGAGGATGCGACGGGTTGGATACTCAGCCCAAATTTCTTTAGCGGCTTTAATGCCGCTCATTTCTGGCATCGAAATATCCATAATGATCATGTCTGGTTCGATCGAGCGAGCGAGCTTCAGACCCTCTGCGCCATTTGAAGCCTCAACGATCTCGATCACACCTGGTGCAATTGCTTTAGCGATCACAGCGGCATGCTGTCTTAACGCCGCAACATCTTCAACTATCAGTATTCGCGTGACCATTTCTGTTTGCAATTTCCAGTCGGATTTCTACTATTGTTCCCTTATCTTCCTCACCGCCGCGCCAGGCAACCGTGGCCCCGATTAAATCTGCTCTCAAACGCATATAACGCAAGCCTCGAGACTCCGTTTGCATTTTTTCCTGCGCAATACCTTTACCATTATCTGCAATCGTAATTAATAAGTTTCGATCTATCACAGACAAGTTAGTACGCACAGTCGTCGCCTCAGCGTGCTTGCAAATGTTGGTGACGGATTCCTGAACGAGCCTATAAAGCAAAGATTTTTCAACAACAGTTAGAGTATCCAAAAGAGACTCGTTGGCGCTATTCTTGAATCGAACTTTGAAGCCTGAGCGCTGAGCGCCCCTGCGGCAGCAATCCTCGATTGCGGCGGGCAGTCCCAAGTGTTCCAAAGCAGATGGACACAAACTGTCCATCACTTCCCTGACTTCAGACATGGCGCGCTGAAGCAACTCCTGTATTTTTTCGGAGCGTTCCTGTTCAGGCTCCCTTGCATACGCCTCTATGTTTTGCTTCAACGCCTTCAAATCATTCAACACTTGATCATGCAGATCAGCCGCCAACATTCGCCTTTCGATTTCGTCCTGCTTAATCAGCTGCAGGCGAGCCTCTTGCAGCTCTCGATTGCGCAATGTCAATTCGTAACACTGAGTTTTGAAGCGCTCGTCTATGATGTTCAAACGACGAAAGGTATATCCGAAAAGTCCACCAAGAGTGAGTGTGTAAGCAGAACTAAGTGGATGTCCGAGCATGCTCAAAGTGGAAAAAAGCAGCCATTGAATCAGCATCGAAACAACATACAACTGCACAAACGCAAAGACTCGAGGGACCGCAGGAAGTCTGCAGCCAATGGCGATTGCGGCAATACATTCCGCTGAAGTAAAACAGAAATCAAGGGATGGATAGCTTGATGACGCTATATTTCTGGAACCAGAAAGCACGGAGAGAAGTTGGTTAAAGAGATAATTATCAGAGCTGTGTATTTGAAATCGCAACACAGCGCAGCCAATTGTGAGCACTATTGCACCGGCAACGAATATCCAATATGACTTATGTTCGATAGGCAGATTGTTCATAAATTGTTTGAGTATAACTGGCTTGCCCAACCATTACTAATGTCACAGGGAAAAAATAAGTGCCAGTGCTACTATGCTCAAACTGGCGAGGCGAAAACATGCCCAAAGTATTAGTACTAGCTGATCACATAGCGAGTCAAATTGCTGCAGGAGAAGTTGTCGAAAGACCATCTTCCGTGGTCAAAGAACTGGTTGAAAATGCTCTTGATTCCGGTGCGACTCAAATCGAGATCAGCATCAGTGCTGATTGTCGTGACATCCGAATCGCAGACAACGGTTGTGGCATGGAGATTGAAGATGCGGTTCTGGCTTTCCACCGACACGCCACATCTAAATTGAAAAACGTCGATGATCTCTGGAATCTGCACTCTCTGGGCTTTCGCGGCGAAGCGCTGCCTAGTATTGCTTCGGTAGCAAAAGTGTCTTGTTTGACTAGAACTCATGATGCCGCCGAAGGCAGCAAAATCGAAGCTGCGGATGGAAAAGTTTCAACCTCTGTAACCGGCTGTGCTCCGGGCACAGTGATGGAAATACAGGATCTGTTTTACAACGTACCGGCACGACTCAATTTTTTGAAAAGAGCGAGCACAGAATTTGGACACATTCACGAAATCGTTCAGAGCCTGGCCATCGCCTTTCCGAATGTGGCCTTCAGCTTGCTCAATCAGGGTCAATCAACTTTCAAAACTACGGGTAGTGGTGATTTAGCAACAGCCATTCGCGAGTCGGGACTGTTCTCGGGGCGCGAGGAATTGTGCGAAGTTAAGGCTGGAGACAGAGATCTCGGCTTATCCGTGCACGGATATCTAGCTAAACCGATGCATTTTCGCGGCGATCGCAAAGGCATCCTATCGATAGTCAATACAAGACCGGTACGTTGCCCATTGACGCTCAAAGCCTTGGATTATGCTTATTCTGACCTAATTCCACGCGGGCGACATCCCTTCGCAGTGGTCGTTGTCACAGTCAACCCCAACCATTTGGACGTGAACATCCATCCGACAAAAAAAGAGATCAAATATAGCAACGGAAACGAAGTCTACGTCTCGATTCAGCGTGCGTTAATTAGCGCTCTCAGGCAGGCAAAAACAGAGGCTTTGGTTTCTGCGGTTGAACGTGAAAGAGAAGAATTCCATGAACAGCTCAAGGCAACCCGTGAGTCGCAAAGCACTGCATATGTTGGCGGTGAAAATACCATCAACTCAATCGACGCCGCAATGAGCACCCTGGATTCTGAAGAACTTCAAGAACATGCAGTTTCGGAAAGTGTTAGTGCTCGAGCGGCTCGCCAACTTGGCTTTAGGGATCGGCTGCACTACGCAGCCAGACCTTTTGAAACGCCAACTGTTGAAGAATCAAACTCTGATTCTTTGCCAGCGCAAAGAACGAATTCTCTTCCATTGGGTTGGAGAATTGCGGCATACATCCATAACACTTACATCATTCTTGAGACACCTGAAGGCATGGAAATCGTCGAGCAACACATCGCTCACGAAAGAACACTGTACGAGCGCCTCCTAGCCCAACAAGAGGTCGCTGGACGGACGACCGAGTATGCTCAAAGGCTTCTCGTTTCTACCCCGCTAGAGCTTTCTCCAGAGCAGATTGACACGCTCAAAGGCAACGTCGAGTTATTGCGCAAACTAGGTTTCGATTTCGACTGCGAAAACAATGATGTCACCTGCACACAGGTTCCTCTGGAACTTGCGCATAAGGATTACGCTTGTGCGGTTCAAGAGATAGTGCAACAACTTGCCATCGCAGATGGTGCCAATCTAGAGCTGGAGGCAACTAAGTCGATCGCCTGTCAGTCAGCCATCAAGAACGGCATGCCTCTGTCCGAGAAGGACTTGGTGCAACTGCTCTGCGAGTGGAATACAACTCCACGAAATGATACATGCCCACATGGTCGGCCGGTGCGTTTGAAATTTTCAATGGACCGTTTGTTTCAATTGTTCCATCCGGTCTGACTGCCAATTGCGTTGTCTAAAGTTGTAATTAGTGACTAACTCCAGGTTGTGCGCTTGATCGACTGTTAAGTCTTTTTTGGCTAGCCGAGCGTAAAATTTGACGATGTTAGGTTCAAACTTCGCTAACGCGTCAAGCGTCAAGGGGCGCGTGCCCTCGGGTCCTTTAATGAGGGACTCAAGCAGTGGTGTTACTGCCGTTGAGGATCCAGTGTTTCCGAGTGCAGTGATCTCCTCGGGTTGCAGCGTACCTCCTTTGAACAACATGCTATTTGCGGACTGAATTACCGTGCGTATTTCAACGCCCTTCAATACGTCCCGAGCCATAGCAGCAACATTTGGATCTGCATCGTTTACGTAATTCTTAACGACAGTAGCTATATATTCCGGTGGCTGAACATTTAGAGTTTGCAAGGCGCGCAAGCGAAGGCTGGGTACTTCTTGCAAGGCACTTAAAGCGACTGCTCTTTGATAGCCCTCAACGTGTCTGCCTAAATTCATCGCATACTCATATGCCAAGGCGCTACCCTCATCGGTGTGCATCCGGGTCACTTGCACTGCCAGACCCGGTAGATCGTTTTTGCCAAGCGCGACAAGCAAATTAGCGTAAGAAGGGGCTCTCTCGTCAATGGTGCCAAAATAGCGCATGCGGCGAATAGCCAAATCGCGGGCGGGCATATTAGGCAAACCCTGTTCCCACACAAAATTGAATTGCTCTTTTAAATCGGGGCTATACAACCGCGTCGCTAGATCAAACGCCCTTCTTCTGATGTCTGGAGTCGAGCCGTTGTGAGCGGCTTCTACAACCGCTTCTTGTTCATTTTTGGTTCCGAACCGATCCAATAGACGCAAAGCGGCTTCCTGAGTGCGTGCATCTTTTGATCCAAGCTGCTCAACTAGCCGTTCACGCGCGAGCGGCAAAACTTGTTCTTCAGTAAATTTGACGCGGCTCCAAATCTCTTTCGCAAAGACACTTTGATCGCTCACAGGAGTGGTTCCCATTTGCTTGGTTAACTCCTGGGCAATTACCGCAGAGCGTATTGGTGCCTTTTCGGCCATCTCCAAGAACCGGTCTACATCAGGATGCAAGAAAGCTTTGGATCGATCCTCTGCCCATCGCTCACTGTCATTGCGCTTGGAATATTCTGTGACGTAATAACCATCTTTCTCAAGCAATGAAGCCTCGCCGTACAGGTTGTCTGCGGGCGGCACAAGGTGTCCATGCTCATGGAATAGAGAGCCTCGAACAATGTCTCTGAACGTACTTAGTGTTGAATCAGAACGGTTAGCTTGATAAAAGGCGACATTCCCCGTCGATTGGACGGCTGTGGCTGCAGCTTGAAAGCCTTCTTTGTAGTCTTGACTGTGCCAGGGGTTGGCTACCCAGGGTTCATCGTGAAGGGTGAGACGTGTTATGTTCGTGCGCGTCGGCAGCTCGTCCATGAGCGTAATCATGTCTTCAGGCAAAGCGCGATTACCAAGCGGATGCTCCGCCAACTTGATTCGGGCCCAAACTATTGGCAGGATCTCGGCCGCTTCCTTCGGGTTATAGAACTCGTGGAATGTCTTAACGTTATTAGTTTTAACCATAGTCTGCACTGCAATATGCTGACCGGGCGCGAGATTGTCCAGGATCGATGGTTGCTCGGCTTTGATGCGAAGTGCTCGCACTGCATCGAGTTCTTTCGCATAGGATTCACGCAAGGCAATCTCAGTGTTTCCACCGTCTAGTTTGTAAACTCGCATATCTTCCGCGCGTGTTTTTACATTACTCACGAAATCGCTATAGTCTTTGTAGGGACCCTTAGATTGGGGATCAAGAAATTCGTAGTTTTCGGGACGAATTTCAGAGGAGGTCAATCGCTTTGCTACCTCTTCAATACGCGGAATTTCTAAAGGTTTGATCGACATTGCCTCATATCGTGCAGGCTCAATTACAAATCGCGATCCGCTTGTTGGCTCAATATTTTCGTGAATGACAGTGGCGTCTTGCGGCTTGATTGCATCTTGGGGTTTGGCAGCTTCCGGCTTGATCGACTCATGTGTCCTAGCATCTTGAACTGTTGGCAATTTCTCGCTAACAAAATTCGGTCTGTTGTCTAAGCCAGTAATTTCATTGTTCTTTGAATTGCGCGTTGACGATAGCAGGCGCGAGCCATCGAAAGATCCCATCAATCCACCGCTGGCCGCACCGATGATGCCGCCCTCATTTATGCTCTTCAGAACATCGGGCAAGCTCTTTCCGGACATCACTGCATCAAGTCCACCAAATACGCCACCAGCTGCGTAACCTGAACCGGCTCCCGTGATCACCGAAGCAAGACGAGGGGAAAGCGCCCCACTTTCCAACATGAAACTTGACGCTTTAGCGACGCGGAAGCCAATCAGACCTGCTGGCAGATTCACTAGAGCACCCGTCGCACTGCCCTTGAGCAAATTCTCGGCGCCGGTTGCGATGCTGAAATTACCCGTACTATCTTTCCAAGACTCAGTGTTGAAGCCAGTTCTGACCGCGCCGAAACCTAGCCCTACGGTTAAATGCGTGACAGACTCAGCCGCTAAGCCAGTTCCAAACTTGGAAGCGACTAAATTGGAGAAGCGGCTCTCGGGCATAGACCATCTTGAAACTTTGTTGAGCGCCATACCTTCGACAAAATTCAGTCCGAAACCAGTGGCGTTGGTTTCCGCACTTTTGGTTGGATCAATAAGCATCGTCGCCCGGATCGCCCCACCAGCTACGGTCTTGACCATTGGAATAGACGCTATCGTGTCGGCAGCGATGCGCGCAATCTGATCATTGCTGGAAGCTGTGCCTTTAATGCCAGGGATGCAACTGCGGACTGCGCCGACCACCGAGCCTGCAATCGTGTGCTCCGTAGCTTCCTCATGCAACTTGTTCGAGGCTGGATGGGCGCCATTCAGACCATCATTGATGAGCTGACTAAATTTCGGTTGATCCAGACTCAAAAGATTCCGCCTGAGTTTATAAAATCGGGTTGCCCGCCAAGTCATGACAACATACCAAAATCCAGACCTGATGGGGAGTACTACCATGGTGGTTCCCCCACAGGAGCCCCGACAATTAATCTCCCGGGGCGCTACGGACGAGCGTTGCAGATGTGCGCCCTGCAGTAGTGCCTGGGCGTCAGATGACCAGCGTGGGCTGTCCGGGATAGGTGGAGCGCTGCGAGTTCTGCTCAGCTGGCATACACTTTTTTGTGGCAACACTAGAAAGCCGGATGAATACTCATCCGGCTCACATGTTTAGTCGTGTCTGCCAATTGCGGTCAATCAGACCGTGACTTACCGCAGTACCGATTGGTTCGCGGCCAGTCCAGTTGAAACTGCCATTGGTTGATCCAAAGCAAATTGAATGCGGGTTCCGCTTGGGATCCTGACATCTTTTCCTTTGCGCCAGAGATTACTTCCCAAACCGACAGCGCCACCAGTAGCGACACCAGCGATGGCTCCGGCACCAACTGCACCACCAACTATAGGAGCGAAGATCACGCCTAGGAGGGTGCCTGCACCCGTCCATACAGCAGTTCGAAGCACACCGGATTTGACAGATGAACTAGTGGTTCGACCTTTCAAATTACCTTGTTTGTCCTCGTGCACAGTGTCAGCGCTCGGCTGATTGGCTGTAATCAAGGCTGAGAGTGGATAACGGATGCCATCCGGAGTAACGGCTGCGGTAAGTCTCATTGTCATCTTACCGTTGCTGCCACCCAAGCCACTTTTATCAGCAGAAGTGACAGACCCTTCAAGAGCTGTATTCGGTGGCAAGACGAGGTCGTTGCCCAGATACAAGGGCGCGTTCAATCGCGCGTTGAACAGATCACCGGGTTTCGAAATCGAACTGTCAATGGGACTAGTCAAACAAGCATCAAGGTTGGTGCCAATTGGCACATAGGTCACGTGACCTTGCAACTGTTGTCCGTTATAAGTTTGCGCTACGACGGGCAACATAAGTCCGATTGACAGAACACCCGCGACGATAGCGTTAAGAGGTGCTCTTCTCATTAAAATGCTCCTTCTAGTGGACGCCTCCAACACATCGTGAAGAATAACACAATATATTGGTGCTGACTAATAATCTTCGCCGGCGATACCACTCGGCGATGGCGCATATAGTACCAACCCTATACCGATAAAATAGGACACTAAGCATAGACCCTATCTGGGTGACCATTTTAGAGACAGGAACCGCCTATGGTGCTGGCGAAATGTTTATGGTCAGGAAAGAAGAGTTTTGCATGCCACAAGTACATTTTGACAATTCCCGGAATGTCTAATGCATATACCAAGACCAGGGTGCATGGTGCCCCCTTTGCAAAAGTTCTGAGAATCCACCACATACGGTGCCTCAATAGAGAAGCCATACACAAGGTGGCACGGGAAACAAGCAGAGCGTACTTGTCGACATCCACTTAACCAGGCAGCCTGCGGAGACGGGACCTTGAGCCCGACCTCATGACATCCATCTCGTACTAGCTGCGCTATTTCTGTAGTGATTTGGCAGGCGCATGGACGCATCAAGCTAAATCTTCGTCGCGGCCCAAAACGCACTATCTGTAACTAATTCCAATCAGTGCCAATGGTGGTTAAGATCCATTACAGCATTTCTGGCACTAGTGCCCTATTGTGGACACACCCCAACATGCCTACGATGCAAGCATCTTCCTTCGTCTCTCTAAACTTCTTACTTCCCCCAAACAAGCACTTGCATCACTAATTCACCCATTCGTCCGCGCATTCCCCGCCGGACAGTGACGCATGCTTGTAATACCTGCAAGGCAACTGATGGGAATTCTTGCAGTTTCCGCATCGCATTGCGATGCCGTGAGGTACCACTATGGGACGCTTCGGCCAATCCATCATCTACGGCGCACTGTTCGCCTTCTGGATCATGTGTTTCTATTTCGGAATCGGTGTCATGGCTGCTCTCGTCAACGGTGAAGACGTCGTCGCTTTCGCTGTTCAGTCAATCGGTGTTGGTTTCGTTTTGTGGGCTTTCTGCAGCTACGCAGCTTACGAGCTGAACGGCTGGATCGAGGAACGCAACAAACCGCGTGCATCAGACGACCATCAAAATCCGAACGATCGCCACATCGATCGCAGGTAATTCTTGACGGCAACTAACTTTTGATTCTGTGTGTGCCGGGCGACATGATTGTCGTCATCCGCCCGGCATACTTGTTTTCGTCCACCCTTGTTTTCGCGCTTCCTTGGTCACAGCAGTCTTCATGCATTTAGACGAGTTCAGTTTGTTTCCAGTTGGTCTTTTGCATTCGCTCGCCAGATAGCCTTCGAATGTTTTTGATAATCACCAAAACCAACTAATGCTGACACTCCTCTTGAACAATCGAATTGCTTTCATTCACTGTCACTTTTGCCGGCGCCCATTTTTTCGCAGCCATTTGTACGCTCCTTTGTCTGTTTCTTGCTGCCATTCTGATTCTATGATTTCAAATTATTCATACTATACAGCCTAATATAGCCAAAAGACAAACCGCCAAAACCTAGTAAACTGTGCGCAACAAGGAAGCTTCTGGTCGCTTGTTCGGAGAGAAGTCATGCAAAACCGGAACGCATCAGTTCTGTTGGTTCTATCTGTCGCACTTTCACTTGCCAATCCGTCGAAAGTCCTGGCTCAGAGTGCTTCGCGCATCTCGAGGACTCTAACGTTGCGACTAAAATGAAGACCATTGACCACATGATTAAGCAGTTGGTTTCCGGAGGACAATCCGGTGTAGACAGAGCAGCTCTGGACGCTGCTATTGCAGCGGGGGTAAAAATTGGCGGCTGGTGCCCCAAAACTCGCAAGGCTGAAGACGGCGTAATCGCAGAAATCTACACTCTCAATGAAACACCATCGGCTGAATACGATCAGCGTACTGAATGGAACGTGAGAGATTCGGACGGCACATTATTAATTGTGCGCGGCACTATATTCGGTGGCAGCCTGAACACAAAAAATTGCTGCTCGCACTACAATAAGCCTCTGCTTGTAGTTGATATTAGCAAAACATCAAATCTCGATGAAGTAATTGACTGGATCAGCTCAAACAACGTTTATATCTTGAACGTCGCCGGACCCCGCGAAAGTCACTGTAAGGGCATCTATGATATAGCCAAAACATTTATGACGGACCTATTCCACATTCCAATCAATGAACTGAACACACAACTGACACGGAGCACCGATGATGAAAGCTGCTGAAACCTCGTTTAAACAGCAATTGCTTGAGTATGCGCGAGCGGCGAAACCATCGATGGTTGAATGGCGACGAGCAATCCATTCATATCCTGAATTGAGTTTCTTTGAAGTGGAGACCAGTCAGCTAGTCGCTGAATCGCTCACCAAAATGGGTTTCGACGTAAAAACTGGAATCGCGAGGACTGGTTTGATAGCAGATATGGGCAGCGGCAGGACAATCGTGCTGCGCGCCGACCTAGACGCATTGCCAATCGTAGAAAACTCAACAACACAATATAGCTCTCGAAACGAGGGCGTGATGCATGCCTGTGGTCATGACGCGCACGTAGCTTGTGCACTTGGTGCAGCGGCACTCGTAGCAAAGGCTTTCAAGTCAGGCGATGCGCCAAATGGACGCGTAAGATTTTTGTTTCAGCCCGCGGAAGAGACTGTTAACGCCGAGGGGAAGTCTGGTGCGGCAATGATGATTGCCGAAAAGGCGTTGGAAAACGCGGAGGGAATCATCGCCTTGCATGTATTCCCTGATATTCCGGTTGGACAAATTTCAATAAAAGATGGTCAGTTTTTGGCAGCTTGCGATTCTTTCGACATAAAAATCAAGGGCAGCCAAAGTCATGGTGCTTACCCGCAGGAGGGCATCGATGCAATTGTTCTGGCTGCTCAGGTTGTGCAAGCAGTGCAAAGCATTATTTCTCGACGTAAATCTGCACTCGACCCAGCTGTAATGTCGCTTGGCGGCATCCGCAGCGGCACCTATCGAAACAATATCATTGCTGAGGAAGTCGAGTTAACGGGCACTTCCCGCTATTTTGATTCGGCCCTGCACGAACATTTGCTGGATGAGTTGCACAGAGCCTGCAGTATCGCCACCACACTTGGCGGGTCATACTCTCTGAATTATGTGCAAGACAATCCGCCTGTCATAAACGATCCTGGATTGACCGAAAGCGTTCGCCAGTGCGCAATTTCTCTTCTTGGAGCGGAAAAAGTGTTGCCAGGACAATTGCAAATGGGTGCCGACGATTTCGGCTTTTTCTCCGCTCATCTGCCTGGATGCTATTTTTTCCTTGGCGCAGAAATTGCGGGTGACCGCAGGAAGTTGCACACGCCAAGCTTCGATATTGATGAAAACGCACTACCCATCGGGGCAGCAATTCTTGCTTCATCCGCCCTAACCTTTCTAGAGCATCATTAGCCACCACTTTCGGTGCACAATCAAATATCGTACCGATAAAATTTTTAACTATATCCACAATCCGAACTGAAACCCATCCGTCCAAAAGGTAAAACTATGAAATTCAAAGAGCAGCTGTCCGCAGATCTAAAAGAAGCCATGAAAGCGAGAGATCAGCTGCGTATCGACACTTTGCGCGCGACATTGTCGGCTTTTACATACAAACGAGCTGAGACCGGGAAGGAAGATTTGACCGACGATGAAGAGTTGGCTGTAATCCAAAAACAAGTAAAACAGCGAAATGATTCAATTTCCGAATACTCGAAAGCGGCACGCACTGAGCTGGTCGAGAAGGAGACCAAAGAGCGAGATATCCTCACCAAGTACTTGCCGGCTCAAAAATCCGAGGAACAGATTCGAGAAACAGTACGCAAGATAGTTGCCGAAGCACAGCCCGGAGAGCGCAATCAAGGCGGCATTATGAAGTTGGTCATGCCGCAGATGAAGGGATTTGCCGACGGAAACTTAGTGCGCCAGATTGTCACCGACGAACTCAGCAAGAGCTGATCAACAGAAGTCCTCTATCTCAATCTCTCAAGCCTAAACTTCTGGCACCAACATGTAACCGACGCGATGAATGGTGCGCACCATTGATTCTTTGCCTTCTGCGTCAATTTTGTTGCGCAACCGCATGATTTGCAAGCGCACGGTATCCGGTGACGCATCTGACTCTGATGACCAGACTCGATCCAGAATTGCCTCAGCGCTGAAAGGCTGATTCGGATGCCGTAGCAAGAACTCCAGCAAAGAATATTCCCTTGGCTGAAGACTGATTTCCTTGCCGCTCGACAAAACTTTTCTGCTCGCCGGATCAAGCGAGATATGGCCAGCAGTAAGAATAGTTCGACTAACATCAACTGAGCCTCGGCGCAGAAGCGCTCTCAGGCGGGCCGAGAGCTCCATCATGTGGAAGGGCTTCGTCAAGTAATCATCCGCTCCAGCGTCCAGCCCGGTGGTCTTATCCTCAATCTCCTTTTTGCCCGTGAGCATCAGGATTGGAGTCTTGCCACCGTCATGTCTGAATTGCTGACAAATCTCGGGACCAGACAGTCCAGGCAGCTCCCAATCCAAAATGACCACGTCATATTTGTAAAATTTCAGCCGCTCCAGTCCATCCGTTCCCTCATAAACAGGCTCGGGCACGTACTTTTCGCCCGTCAGCCAGTCGACGATTAGTCCAGAGAGCTGTTTGTCATCTTCGACGATCAGAATTTTTGCCATAACCGAGCCATTTCTGCGGACCACTTAAGACTGCCATATTAGCAAGTACTAGCAAGTACCATATCCATGGCAGGGTAGGAGAGGCATGTCATGCGGATCAATTTAAGACTTTGGCACCAGGGGTTAATACTCGTTGGCGTGCCGATTGGATTAATGCTGATCTTTCTCGTTTCACTTTCGCTACTGCTTACCCAAGCTGAGCTGAAGACTCAAGAAGTCGATCGATCAAAAAAGATTATTTCGAAAGCAAATGAGCTGCTCAAAGGGTACTTTGATGCGGGATCGCAGCTGCTCTTTTTCAAATATACAAAAAGCGAAACCACCCGACAGCGCTTTGAGCAACATTTGGCAAACAGTGAGGAGAGTTTTAGGGATCTTCACGAACTGCTCAAAGATGATCCAACAGAACTGCCCATGCTTGACACGCTTCAAGCCTCAGCGACAAAGGGCATGACTCTTTTAAAAGACTTCGAGCATAGGCTGCAAGCGCAAGAGAGCATCTCAGCTCTAGAAGCGACGGCAATTTACAAACAGTTTAATCAAGCAGGCATCGACTTCACAAACAAGATGCACGACCTCGTTGATGCCGAGACCGCGAAACATCGCACAAATGCAGAAGAAGAAGAAAAAAGTAAAGCTCTGGTCAAGGCTTTCCTGTTGGCTGGCGTGATCGCTGCTCTGTTGGTTGGGGCGCTGCTTGTGTTTTTTACGAAAAACACAACTGGAAGACTGTCCAAGCTCATGGAAAATACTTTGCTGCTAAGCTCCAATCAGCCTCTGCTGCCAGTTCTTGAAGGCGACGATGAGATGGCTCGATTGGATCGTTCCTTTCATCGGATGGCAGCTGACTTGGCGGAAGCGACACGCAAAGAGCGTGCCATTCTCGACAATGCAGTGGACGTGATTTGTTCGATCAATTTTGAGGGAAGGTTTAGTGCCGTCAATCCGGCATCATTGCCTGTTTGGGGTTATGCGCCTGAAGACTTAATTGGTCGGCACTACGCGGACATCATTGCCAAAGAGGATGTGCCGAAGTTTAGGTCGGCGATAGATCAAATCCGCCATGACACCGCGCTGGTTACGATTGAGAACCAAATTGTCAGCCCCGACGAACAACGCTTTCACATGCTGTGGTCGCTCCGTTGGTCAGATAGTGAGCGATCTCTTTTCTGTGTCGCCCACGATATTACAGACCGCAAAAAAGTCGAGCAGTTGAAACAGGAATTTCTGGCAGTAATCAGTCATGAGTTGCGAACACCGCTAACATCTCTACAAGCGACGCTGACGCTTATTTCGCATGGAGTCTACGGACACCTTTCAGAAAGCGGCGAAAAGCGCGTTAGAAGCGCCGAATCTGGTGCCACCCGATTGATTATGCTGATCAACGATTTACTCGACATCGAAAAAATGGAAGCCGGTAAGTTGAGTATGACTTACCTCGACGTCAACCTTGCCGACATCGTAGATAATTCTATCGAAGCAGTGCACGGCTTCGCAGAGGATCACGAGATTACTCTGAAGGCGCCAGAAACAACAGCGGTGAAAGTCTTGGCAGATTCCGACAGACTCGTGCAAGTCATGGTCAACCTGTTATCCAACGCCATAAAGTTCTCCAAATCTGGAGCAGAGGTCGAGATCAAGATCACGGAAAACGGCGAATTTACCGAAGCGCTGGTTATAGACCATGGCGCCGGGATTCCAGAGGGATACGAACAGAAAATATTTGAGAAGTATGAGCAAGTTCCCAGTGAAAAAAATACCAAGGTGCGCGGTACCGGACTTGGATTGCCAATATGCAAAGCAATCATCGATCAGCATGGTGGCACAATTGGTGTCAGGTCCACACCTGGAGGCGGCAGTACCTTCTGGTTTTCCATTCCACGCGTAGGTGGTGGTGTTAGCGGTCCCGCGGATTCCGTATAGACTGGCACTTTTTGGACATAAACAACTTTGATACAAGAGCTCGATATAGTTTCAATATCGGCGCAACCAAAATATACAAACGGCGCAGGCTAAAGCAAGACCTTCGATGTACGCGGGTCAGCTCTGTCACGGAGGATTTTACTAATGGGCAATCATGAAAATTTCGAAGCGAACAAAGCCGCAGACTCGGTGCAAGAAGGAAAGCAGAACAATTTGTCAGCCTATGTCATGGAGCGCCCCACACACAATCAATCTGGACGTGATAAAAACGACGGTTTGGTCGAAAAAGGTCTTCTTCCTTCGATGGATATCCTGGAATTCAAAGCCGGCCCAGAAGCTAAGCCTGCGGAATTAAAAGACGCCGGCATAAAAGTTGAGCATGGCAAAGATGGCAGCACTAAGGTCGATTATCCAAGCGGTATAAAAGTCGAATCTACTGGCGTATCTCATTCCGAAAAGGGCAAGAACATCAAGATTGAAACTTCTGGACTGATTGTCGAAGCAGTGCCACCCAATCATCAAAACAAGAAAGGCGAAATTATCGATGAAAAAGGTCGAGTAATCGCCAAACCAAATGAAGATGGAAGTATCACCGTGGATAGTGGCAAAGGATTCTTCACTCAAAATCCTGACGGTACCATCGTCAGAGAATCCGCAATCAGAAGCCGCGACGGCAAAACCTTTGAGGTCCTCGACACTAGTTCTCCATTAGGCAACTTAAGACCTAGCGCCATGACCCACCACAAGTAACACGAGACTGACTAACCAGACTAACTTTCGCCAGAAATGGACGGCTGATTACCAAACTAGGATTGACCATCAATCTAGCTGTGGTGTCAGCCGATTCCATTTTGCGGCGTATCGGGCTAAGACCTATCAAAGGCTTGACTAAACATATTTATCGAAAGTCGAACCGCATCCAAAACCAGGTTCCATGCGGCTTTGGATGCGGGAGTACTTCTGAACTATTTCTTTGAGTCGAGCCGATCGGAGAACATTTTGTCCCGAGGAACGCACATAAACAACTTGTATACAGAACGTCTGTAATGTTCTTCTCATAGACACATGGGCGTTTTGGAGGACAAATCAATGGCTGAATCAAATATGCATGGTAAGGTTTTTGACGGCACCGAATGTGCGATGGCATCATCGAAATCTGCATCGCTTGTCGGCGACGAGATGGTCTGTAAATCATTCAACGACATTTTTCGCAAGCCGAAACAATCCGACGAGGCCTGCTTCCTCCCGTCAAATACAGCCTTGCTGAAGCAGCTCTCTGACGCTCAAAGTGGCAAACCAGGAGTCTGCGAAGCACCTAAGCATGAGAAGCGGGGTCCCGTTGATGTCACCAGCGACGAATACGGCGAGATGATAGCTGCCAAAGATGCTCACGGTAATACTTTTACTAAAAGATCTGACGGCAAGTGGACAGAACGCACCAAGTTCGGCGACACGGTAGTGGAAAACCTTAAAGTCGATAGCAAAGGAAACCTCTCTTTTGACAATAGCGTCCAAAAGATCAACTCCCATGAGCAGTGGAATACAGACGATTCGTACAGCATTGAATCAAAGGAGCAAGGAAAGCTCGTCTATGACAAAGACCACCGCCTTGCTGAAGCACCAGCTGGAGACGCACACACCAGAAAGTTTCATTACACGAATGGACAACTGGATCAAGTAGACGGTCGGCTTGGTCACTGGGACCGCGTTGTGAAAAACGGTCAGGTTTCTTGGGTGAACAAAGAGACCAAAGCGGTATGGGAAGGTGATTTCACAGTAAATCCTGGCACCGACTCCCTCGAATTCAGAGGACGTAACGGGGCTGCCTGGGAGTTCACCAAAACTGGACAGGATCATCGCATCCCCGCTAAGCCATAAACAACTTTGATACACAGTCTCAGTACAGTCTAGATATGGAGCAACCAAATTACACACAGGGCGCACAGCAATCAAGACCTTCGGATTTACCGGGGTTTGCAAAGCCGTACGGAGGATTTGTTATGGGAAATCACGAGAATTTCGAAACAGTGAAGACAGCTGAGGCAACGCATGAGAACAATATCGGGACTATCGATTTGTACGCTGACCGCAGAGGTTCTCACTCGGTGCATGACCATCACGAGAGTACTGACAGCCTCGTCAGCAAGGGTGTTCTCCCTCCGATTGACCTCATAGAAATGTCGAGCGAATACCGCACCGGCAAAGTAGCGGCGAGCAGAGATCTTAGCGATGCTGGTGTCAAAACCAAGCTCTCCGCGGAAAAAGATGGTGCTCAAACCACCTCCACGGACTATGGTAACGGAGTCATAATTTCGTCGACCGAGGGCGGCAAGCCTACTGACCTCGGCAATGGTCATAAGCTCACATTCAAAAACAATATGGCAGTTGAGGTTCATTATCCCAATCATGCAAAACTGAACGGAGACGTTGTCGATCCGAAGGGCAAACTAATCGCGAAACACAACGAAGATGGAAGCTACACGGTTGACACGGGCAAAGGATTTTTTACGCAATATGCAGATGGAACAATCAGAAAAGAAACGGCTATTAGAAGCCGGGATAGCAAATCATTTACTGTAATCGATACCGAAACTCCGCTCGGTGACCTCAGACCCAGTGATATGACACATCACAAATAACTTATTCGAACAGATGCTGACGCGATCTCGACGGAGGAGTACGGACGCGAGTCTTTCACGGCTCACTGAGCATGGTAACTTACCGGTAACTTTTTTAAAATACAGTCTTCCTACAAGGGTTTACCACGTTGAATGATCGAAAACACCACGAAGATAGCGGAACGCGCATCGCTCATGAGATCGAGGCTAAACTGGGTCATGGTGACAAAGTTCATTCGACGCTGCACGATGAATTGCATAAATTACAGAAGCAGGATTCGCATCATGGAGTTGTGAACTCCGGCAAGTTCCAGCATGACGTGCACACCGTCGAAAGTAAGCTGCACAAAGACGGATATTTGCCCAATCTCCATATCTCAGTGGATCACAAATCTCACATCATTCTTCAGCACATCAAGCATCATCCCAAAGACCCGTCGGAGCACACGCCCGGCAGTAACGACCACCACAAAAAGGACCAAGTAAAACATCCAGCAACCAACGGCGAACACCACGCCGATGGTCACGACAAGTCGCAACCAAAGCCGCTTGCTCGGCCGGAACAAGATCCAGGCAGCAGGAAGGAATTGAAAATTCCGCTGCCGCCTCCGAAACCAACACTAGATTGCCGCCCGGCCCCGTATCCCGCCTCGGATCAAAATGTTATTCCGAATCGGGATCCTAATTCAGGGCGCGATTTTGTCCCCAACCGTGATCCTAGTGCTGGGCGCGATGTTGTTCCTTACCGTGAAGAGAATCCATTTCGCCTGCCTCCAAATGATCAAATTGGAAACCGCTTGGTGCCATTCGATCAAGGCGGCGAACCTATTAAAAACAGCGGTGAGTTTAGAGAGATGCATCTAGAGAATCGCTCGGCAGCTCATGCTGACGCAGACGCGTTGGTCTATGTTCGAAAGGATTTCGATCCAAGCAAACCTGTTCATCTGGTTGTTTACAATCACGGTTTCGAAAGCACCGTTACTAATGCCTTGCAACGAAATCAGATTAAAGAGATGATGTCACAAGCGCAGGCAAACACCGTGCTAGTTCTTCCGGAATGGCAGGCTAACCCCGGTTCTCGCAGTGGTCAGTCTGGAACTTTTCAACAACAAGACAAATTCACCAAAATGGTTCAAGAAATGATGCAGAAGACTCCTGCATTGCGAGGCGCGTCCTTAAACAACGTTGACCGCATCGACATCATCGCTCATTCTGCAGGCTACTCTCCAACTGAAGCGGAAATCTACAAAAATCCAGCAATCTCCGGGAAAGTTCACAGCATCACCCTTCTTGATTCGCTCTATGATCGCCATGGCTTTGACAAATGGCTAGGGGACAACATAAGTGACTTGAGTTCGGGACGCAAACAATTCTACAATTTTTCCAACAGCTCCACTGCCACCAACAGCAGAGAACAAGCTAAGCTAGTCGCTTCAATGCTGCATAACAAGCGCTTGCCTACAAACAATTACATCGCGGACTACGGCAACAGCAGCCGCGGCGAAGTAGCTAGGCACGGCGCTGAAATGGCGGAACGATCAATCGTATTCGCCTCAACATCTACCAGGCATGGAGAAATTCCAGGCAAATACATTGGAGCCACTCTCGCCGCTCTCAATCCGGAACGTTCTCAGGTGCCGTTCTTCACCTCATAAAACTACTTTCTTCAATGATACCAAATCCGGTGTCCTATATGCTTTAGTATTAAAAACCATGAAAACAAGGGACGGGGTCTAAGCCCGCCACCTTGCCTCCATATCAACCCTTGAGCTGAGCTCGCGGGTCAATGATTACTACGGAAACAGCTTCTTCGCAGCGTCGTGCAAAGGCTGGTACATCCACAGATTTTGCTGACCGATGTTGTCTTGCGGCCATTTTGGTCCGTGCATGTTGAGTTCCTCGGGAATGAGGTCCTCTCGCAGACTCTGCAAAACGCAGACCCATGATTCCTGCTGGCGAGTCAGAGTGGCGCCTGCAGCTTTGATGCGCTTGATGCCTTCAGCGAGTTCCCCGACAATCTTCGCTTGCGCGGGATCGACGCAACTGTAGCCGAATGCCAAGGTCCACATCGCCACGTGATAGTGACTGGGAGCGTTCTGAATGAAATCGTAGCCGACTGATTTTGCGACGCGGGCGAACCCAGGCAAAAGCAGCTTACTAACATCCGGAATTGGATTCGAATTCTGCCCGGGCGAACGCTTGGTGGTCCAAGCGCGATTGAACAGCTTCAAAAACAACTCAGGTCGGTCGAGAAAGGTGAATGGCTTCTCGACAAACTGGTCGAACTCGGCGTCGCCAGAGGCGTCGACGATGCGCGAACCAGGCATGAAGCAGTAAGCGGAAAGCTCGACGGCAGACGCCTCGATCGCTTTTCCGTTCACTGACAAACGGCTGTTGTACTTCGGGTCGTCAAACTCGAAGTCCAGCAAAGCCGTATCGTTTGCACGCTTGGTTCCATCGAAACGACGGTCGCGAAGCGCGCACATAAAAATCAGCTCGGCTTTACCCTTCTTGTAATCACCAAACCATCCGAACGCTTTCACCTTGACACCATCGCGCTTCACAACGAAGGCACCGTTGGCGGTTCGATAAATCGTCTCGTGGTAGGGCATGCGGACAAAACCGCTTTTCCCACCGTAGAGAAGGTGATTGTTCAGATTGGAGACACGGTCACCCGGAAACTCACCCTCGACGTCTTCTCTGGTACCTCGTGTGAAGTCCAAGATATCGCCGAGAAGAGCTCTCGTCATGGGGGTGAACAAGTCGATCCAAATCTGTTCGTCGGTAATCAAAGTAGTCGGAGTAATTCCGAGAGACTCAAGCACATTGAATCTTTGGAAGTTGAATTTCCTGCTCATAAGCGGGTCCTCATAATTCGGTTAATGGGCATCGCAAAGCTGACACCAGATTCGGTGCCAGCCTGGCGATTCCCGACTCGGTTACCGGCTTAGAAGGCCAGCGCGCTGAGGTCGTAGCGCTCAAAAACCGAACGTTTGTATTAATTACGGCGGCGTCAAAAGCCCGCGCGCTTTGTCAGTGAGCGGCTTGTGCACCCACAAACACTGCTGTCCAAGGTTGTCTTGCATCCAGGTCGGCCCATTCATGTTCAGCCCCTCAGGGATGCGCTCAACAGGCAAGTTCTGGACGACACAAGCCCAGGACTGTTGAGTTCTGGTGAGCGGATATCCAGCGGCACGAATACTGGCGAGCCCCACCTGGATCGCTGCGAACATCTGAGCCTGTGCAGCGCTCGAGAATACATAGCCACCAGACTGTGCCCATTTCGCAACGTGGTAGTGGCTCGCAGCCATCTCAATCACGTCATAACCATGCGCCCTGGCGATCCGCTCGAAGCCCGGCAGCGAGTGACTGGCGACGTCCTTAATGGGGGCAGCAAACTGGCCGGGTGAACGCTTGGTGTTCCAGGCGCGCTTGAAATAGGTCAAGAACAGGTCAGGACGGTCCAAGAACGAGAATGGGCTGGCTACGAACCGGTCGAACTCGGGCTCACCAGTAGCGTCAAGAATACGTGAGCCAGGCATGAAGCCGTAGATGGAAAGCTCGACAGACTTCAGCTGCGGATGCAGAGGGGTGTTGAATTTCGGATCATCGTAGGGAAACTCAACCAGGGCAGTGTCATTGGCTCGAACAGTGCCGTCAAAACGCCGATCGCGCAAAGCAGCCTTGAGGATGAGCTCAGGACTTCTTCCGGTCTCGCCGTACCAACAGAACGCTTCAAACTTGACACCGTCACGCTTGATGATGAACGCACCATTTAGCGTCTTGTAGTAACTGTAAGCATACGGAAACCGCACAAACCCAGTCTTGCCACCGTACAGGCGATGGTCATTCAGGTTTGAGACTTCGTCACCAGGAAATTTTCCTTCCATGGTATCGAGTGTCTCGGGTGCGGCTTGCGAAAGAATCGGGCCAAGCAGGCCTTTCACTGTCGGAGTCACCAGATGGGTCCAGATTTCAAAATCTGAGGCCATGCAGATTGGCGTGATACCAAGCTGTTCGGCGACATCCAAGTTCGGGAACTTGAACATAGGCGTTGTCTCGTTTCGGGTAAGCCTGTGTCCAGCAAGTGGTGGTTCTTCTCGAGAAGTCCGCTATCACGTGCTAGTCACTGGATGGTTATCGACCGTTGAGCACAGTCGGTTGTCAGAATGTAAGTAGTCAAAACCGTGTCACCACAAAATCGCTGTGAGACCAGTTGGAATAGGCGCTTAACTAAGGAGCTTTAAAGAAAGTGTGAAAAAAGCCTAGAAGAAGTGAGTTAAAAGAAACACCTAAGACTAATGACAAGAATGATTAAGATGCAATTATCATGACAACCAAATTTGGCACCAGCTTTCGCCAATGGAGACGGGAAATTTGGTACTTGATATGACAGATTATGACGCTGCCTGCGTTTCGGTATCACGCAGAAAAAAAGTAACGCTAGCTAGCGCAATAAACAAGCGTGCGAAACCACGACAAGATAACGTTCTCGGCTGATTATGTGATTAAGCGTTAATGAGTTCGACGATCTCTTCCACGTCGAAACCCAGCAGTCCCAGGTCGCTTAGCGTGCGTCCGTTCTTTGGCAGATCAGTTCGCGAAACTGTGGAAGCTAGCTGAATGACGCTATTTATCACAGGAACCGGCGTTCTTGACAAGCGCGCAAGTTCGGAAATCAGCACCAGTGTTTCACACACATCACGCTTAAGGATGTCAACAGCCATCTCTACGGGGATCGAGTCACTGCTAGTTTGCTCAGACAAGCTCTGAACAAGCAGGCTGCGAGCGACGCTAATTAGCGCCTGATCCAAACAATCAGCATCTTCGGCACCAGAAAAATCGTTCAGCGTGTCAAAGAAATTATGCACGATGCACTTGAAAACCTTTGCTAGTGCTTGCAGCTCAGTTTCCATCGCCACCACAAGTGATGTCAGAGAAGGATTGATGCTATTAGAAATGCAGTCTAACTCTTTGCCCCGTGCACCCAGAACTGCGAACAGTAAAAGCGCTGGACGAATCAACCTTTCTACTTCAGAAAAACCGCGTTCCAATACGTTCGAACATGGAACCAATTCACGAGAGAGCGTGTTCGCTATTTCCAGCCCGCGGCGAGTCTCATTGCGAGAGTTGCCGCATACACTAATTTTGTCGCGCTGACCCGTTATCAGCAAGACACCGCCTTCGATCTTTGCATGATCAAAGAGGCCGCCGAGTTCGATAATGTTCAGCTGTAAGTCGTCTTTGACGCACTTAATGCGGTTAGCAAACTCAAGCCCACCTGCGACAGGCGCATTGACCAAGTAAATCGTTTGTCCATTTTTCAACATAGGAGCAAGCAGCTTCGCGAGCACACCATATTCGGTGGCAGGAGCAGCCACTACAACCGCTTCGGCATTTCCCAACGCGGTCTTGCAATCGTCACTAACCACAGCGAAGGCTGTCTTGGACCTGAAGTCGCTGACAGTTGCGCCGCGTTCTCTGATCTCAAATTCGAGAGGCAACTGCCTGCTTTGAGTCGATTTTTCCCGAGGCGACCAGATTCTGAGATTCTGTCGTCCACCGGATAAAATACATCCCGCCGCTAAACTAATCGCGCCATCACCGATGATGCAAAGCTCGCTCGTTTGAATGTTGATCTGAGCAAGTGACTGAAAACTCGGATAAATCGTAGATTGAGACTGGGCCGATACCAGCATTGTTGTCCCCCGGTTAAAAAAGGCACCGTATATGACAGCACCGCATCAGGCAAATTTCCAACATATACATTGGGTAACAACGCCTGGGCAACACCACATCAGCATAGACACGAAGTAATCGGAACACAAGACCAAACGATCAGGTTTAACCTGATTTGTAATGAAGGTATTACCGAATGCTTTAATGTTTGCCGGCTGAAGACGGGAAGCCCTTGCTAACAGCAGGTCTTCGGTTGTGACTGATTTCACCACATCGTGTTTCATTCGACATATAATTCGTCATCTATATCAAAACGCTTAACGCTGGTGTTCACAACCATATCCGAATGGAGCATTTAATGGCCAAAATTTATTACGACGCTGATATTGCGCTTGACACATTGAAAAATCTAACCTTCGGAATAATTGGCTACGGCAATCAAGGACGCGCTCAGGCGCTCAATCTGAGAGATAGCGGTCTGCCGGTCAGAATAGGCGCGAGAAAAAATGGCGAAGCATTTTTGCGAGCCGCGAATGATGGCTTCGCGCCGGAAAGTATCGAGTCGGTCACCGCAAATTGCGATGTGCTCGTGTTGCTTTTACCAGATGAACATGTGCCTTCTGTATATAGCGCTCAAATAGAACCCCACCTAAATGCTGATAAAGTCTTTGTTTTCGCACACGGCTTTTCTGTGCACCACAAAACAATTCGATTGCCGGAATATTCTGATTTGTTGCTAGTGGCGCCCACTGGACCCGGCCGGCAATTGCGGTCGCTATTTCAAGAAGGAAAAGGACTTCCCGCTCTTGTCGCTGTCGAGCAAGACGTTTCTGGACTGGCTTGGCAGCGCTGTCTTGCCTACGCCGGAGCAATTGGATGCACACGCGCCGGCGTAGTAAAAACAACCTTTGCAGAAGAAACAGTAACCGACTTATTTTGTGAGCAAGCAGTGTTGTGCGGAGGCGTTCCTGCTCTGATCCAAGCTAGTTTCAATACGCTTGTACAAGCAGGTTATCAGCCGGAGTTAGCATATATATCTTGCCTCAAAGAAGTAAAGTTGATCGCCGATTTGTTATTCGAACATGGCATTGATGGGATGCGCAAGTCGATCTCCAGCACTGCGCAGTATGGCTCGGCAATTACTGGTCCAGAGCTAGTCGATGGGCGCACTAAGAACAACCTTGAAGGCGCGTTAAAGCGCATAGAAAGTGGAGCGTTTGCCAAACAATTTTTAGCAGAGGCAGCAATTGGTGCACCAACAATCAAAGCGCTTTTGCAGTCCGAAAACAATTCACGCATGGCCCGCATCGGTCGCGAATTGAGTGAGAAGCTGATGTTTTAGGGGTTCACCACAAGGTTATCGATTAATCTTACGTCACCGTATTTAGCGGCAACTAAAATCCGGCACGGTGCTTGCGGATCAGAAACAGGCTGCAGAGTGCGAGGATTACAACACTCCAGGTACTGCAGTGTGACATCGTCTAACGAAGTGATCCTTGACTTAGCAATAGCAACAGCTGCTGATATGGATGTTCCGCTTAAGATCGCCGATTTGGCCTCCGAGAGCGCCGCATACAATGTAGGCGCTAATTTTCTTTGCGCCTCAGAAAGATAGACGTTTCTTGAGCTCAAAGCCAATCCATCTTCTTCTCGCATGGTTGGCACGCCGATTATTTTGACGTTCATATTTAAATCATCAGCCATATGCTTGATCACCTGCAACTGCTGATAGTCCTTTTCGCCGAAGAAGGCACAGTCCGGTTGCACGATATTGAAAAGCTTGTTCACTACAGTAGCGACGCCGATAAAATGTCCAGGGCGAAATGCACCACATAGCCCGGAAATGAGTTGGGCAGGAGGCTGAACAGTAGTCGTTTCAGTCTCTCCCTGAGGATAAATGATGTCGATGGACGGATGGAAGACTGCGTCTACACCAAATTTTTGACAGATTAAGAAGTCTTGCTCCAAAGACCGCGGATACTTACCAAAGTCTTCGTTAGGTCCAAACTGCAAAGGATTGACGAAAATTGAAACGATCACCTGGTCGCAAGTTTTGCGGGCCGTGTCAACAAGTGCCATATGCCCTTCGTGGAGCGCCCCCATGGTGGGCACAAAACCCACCGTCCGCCCGGACGTCTTAGTACGCCACGACTCCACCTGCGTGACCGTCGTGGCGATTTCAAAACTAAGGGCTGGTTTGCCCATCGAAATTTCCCAATAGTATGGAAGTGACGGGATCGATTTTAACGCCCCTGAAGCCGCCTAGTCTTCAACGGACGCGGCAATTGAAGATAGATTGCGCAGCGCGTTTGGATTTAAGGTTGGACTACGTAATTCACGTATTGCTTCCGTGAAACCACGGATATAACATTACTTCGAATCGCCCTTATCCATATCCATATCCAAATGTTTAGCCCGCAAAGCCTTGTTTAGCGTGCTAACCAACAGACCGTCGCAGATCGCGCACAGATTTTTCGTGTCTTGAGGTTTAACTAAATGACGAGCCCATACGCCAACAATGAGATTTCACAAGCCGGCGACCCAGCTCTAGCAGCAGGTCAAGGTACTCAAAATGTCAATTTGAATAACAATCTCTATTCTGCCTCCTATCCCGGTGCACCCGGGCGAAGTGCCGACACAGGCACGATGGCTAATGGCAGTTCGGACATAGCTACGAGAGGCCTGTCCATGCTCCAGCAAGGGGATCAGTACGGCGGAATCATGGCTCTGCTTGACGCAGCGAAACAGTCACCGCAATCAGTTGAAAATCCGCAATTCTTGCAACAACTGCAAATAGTTGAAAGCCAACCCGCAGGCACAGGCGCTCCGACTGACACGTCGGCCCTGAGCACTAGTCAACAATATGCAGCTGGACAGCCTGGTGACACATCCGCACTGAGTCAACAAACTACAACTGGGCAGCCTGGTGACGCAAATGCCATCGCTGGACAAGCCTTATCGACTGCTTCAAGTGACCCAGTGTCAGGCATTCTCGGGCTGATGGAAGCTTCTACGATGAACCCTAATCTATTACAGGATCAAAATTTCCTCACAACCATGCGGGAAGTGCTGCCTCAAGGTCCTGGTATGAACGGCGCTCAACAGCCTTTGACTGACGCTAACGGCAATCCAATCGCTCAACCTGGCGCTCAACAACAGCCTTTAACTGACGCTAACGGTAATCCAATCGCTCAGCCCGGCTCTCAACAACAGCCTTTAACTGACGCTAACGGTAATCCAATCGCTCAGCCTGGCACTCAACAACAGCCTTTGACTGATGCTAACGGCAATCCTATCGCTCAGCCTGGCACTCAACAAGTTATGACCGGAGCTAACGGAAATCCAATCGCTCAACCAGGCGCTCAACAACAGCCTTTGACTGATGCTAACGGTAATCCAATCGCTCAACCAGGCGCTCAGCAACAGCCTTTGACTGACGCTAACGGCAATCCAATCGCTCAACCAGGCGCTCAACAACAGCCTTTGACTGACGCTAACGGTAATCCAATCGCTCAGCCCGGCTCTCAACAACAGCCTTTAACTGACGCTAACGGTAATCCAATCGCTCAGCCTGGCGCCAATGTTCCACAACAGTTTGCACAACCTCAGTACTCACAACAAATGGGTGTTCCGCCAGGTGCACCGTTAACTGACACTACAAACAATCCTGCTTCTGCGGACCCGCAGATCCAACAAGCAATCCTAAAAGCATTCCAACTGATTCAATCAGGAGACCAATTTGACGGCGCACGGCTTCTTATGATGATTGCAAAGGCTGATCCAGCAATCCTCCAAGACAAGGTCTTTATCCAAAATTTGCAAATTACAGAGCAAGCCGCTATCGCACTCAAGGCTCAATCTGATGCAGCTATGCAAGGATCGGGGGCACCGCAACAACAACTCGATGCGCAAGGAAATCCCATCGCGCCGCAGACTGACGCCCAAGGAAATCCGATCGCTCAGCCTAATGCACAAGGATTGATCGCTCAACCTGGGGCTCAAGGGTCAATCGCACAACCTGGCGCTCAACCTGCTTTGACCGATGCTAACGGAAATCCAATTGCTCAGCCTGGTACTCAACAAGTTATGACCGGAGCTAACGGCAATCCAATCGCTCAGCCTGGCACTCAACAAGTTATGACTGATGCTAACGGCAATCCAATTGCTCAGCCTGGCACTCAACAAGTTATGACCGGAGCTAACGGAAATCCAATTGCTCAGC
>PLZS01000188.1 GCA_003153555.1 Candidatus Melainabacteria bacterium
ATATGGAGATGAGCTAAACCGGTTGGCCGAAGTCACGCAGACCAGGAAAGAAAATCTGCAAACAATGCAAGAGAACGTCCAGCGTTTGCGCGAGGATCTGCAGCGGCAGCGAGAGGAGTGGAAGAAATGGGACCGTCAGAAGCGAGACAAGAACAGGAAAGAGTAATGGGCCGCTTGGCCAGACGAATAACGTACGATCTCAATCCTTGATTCTAGTCCTGCGTCGGCGGACAATCCATTTTCTCAATTCTTCAAGGACGACCATAGTCACCATCATTGGTACTACACTGAGCCAGACATCGATTCCAATTGGTGCGGTTTTAAAGATCGCATTGCCTAATTCTGTATAGTTCACAAACAGGGCAAATAAAATCTCCAAGCCGATGCCAATCATCAACAGTTTGTTTGTGAACATTGCCGCGGAGAAAGCCGATTGACGTTCGCTGCGACACATGAATGCGTTCACGATTTGCGCTGTCCAGTGCTTCATCGACTGATAGCTGATGAATTCTGCTTTTACCGCCATGAGCAGCGCGGGTGTATAAGTCGGCAAATGGGGTTGGCGGAGACATGAGGTTCACTTTAACGATTAGTGACTATTCTGACTCGAACGATGTGGCTGAAACCTGGGCCGAAAGGATGAGTTGATCTCCTCCCCTCCCTAATGGAACCCTAAAGAGCGTGGATTGACGCGCAATATGGTCAATCTGTGCACTACTCTAAGTTCTTGCAGAGGAGTCGACAAATATACAATCATTCCAATAGATGATGTCGCGAAGTTCGTTTTTAACTAAACTAATAGTGCAACAGGAAGCCAGGGTATAAATCAAAGGACGGAGTTCAGAGTACTGGAAAAGGAGAACGACAGCATAAATGACATTATCTCGTTAAAAACGGCCGAACCCAAGCATAACTCTCTTGAGAGCTGAACACATCTGGGGCTGCGGCCGTTTTATTTTGCACTATATTCAGTGCTCGCGAACGAGACGGATGAATTTGTTTTTGAGAATTATATCCACTAGTTACATATTGATTTGTGTTGATCACCTTGCGTTGAAACTTAGAGAGGGCACAGAAGCAATTGAATTCGCTATTTGAAGTTGACGAGGCATGCTTGAACTGGATGATTGGGATTAGACGCAATTTGCATCGTCATCCTGAATTAAGCTGGAAAGAAGAACGTACTTCGCAACTGATAGCCGATCATTTGTCCGAGCTGGGAATTGAAGCCAAGAGAGTTGACGGCAGCACAGGTATCATTGCTGAGATACATGGACTACCAGGATCTCCTTTGATCGCCCTGAGGGCAGATATAGACGCTTTGCCAATTCGCGAAGAAACAGGATTGGAGTTTGCCTCTGCTTCAGATTGCATGCATGCATGCGGGCATGATGGACACACGGCGATGTTGCTGGGCGCAGCCAGGTCTTTGTCCTTAGAGCGTGCGCTTCCAGTATCTGTGCGCTTGATCTTTCAACCGGCCGAAGAACTGGGCACCGGTGCGAAAGCATTGATTGACACAGGAGTTTTGACCGGCGTGCAAATGATCTTCGGCGGTCATCTTGATCGTCACTATCCAAATGGAACGGTCGTCGTCAGCGATGGCATTGTCAATGCCTCCACTGACTCGTTTCGAATTGCCATAACCGGACAGGGTGGACATGCTGCCCGACCGCACGAAAGCATCGATGCTGTCGTCGTTGGCAGCCTTCTGGTGACTGCACTTCAAACTATAGTTTCACGAGAAATCAACCCCGCCTATCCATCAGTCGTAACAATAGGGCGCTTTGACGCCGGCACCGCCTGTAATGTCATAGCGGCGCAGGCTCTTTTAGAAGGTACCATTAGAGCTCAACATCCTTCTGTACGTGAGCATTTGAAGAGTTCTCTAGAGCGCATAGCTGCGGCGATTGGACAACTTCATGGAGCAGGCATTGTCGTTGAGTTTTTTGACGGTACTCCGGCAGTAATCAATAGTCCAGAGAGCGCGTCAATTGCAAAACAGGTAGCTATCCAGACATTTGGAAAAGAGCGAGTCCTAGACATGAAGGTCGCTAATATGGGTGGAGAGGACTTTAGCTATTATCTTGAACAAGTGCCGGGATGTTATGTCAGATTTGGTGCGCAAATCGAAGGTAAGGAAGGATACCCAGCTCATTCGAGTAAATTTGATTTCGATGAAAGTGCACTCGCTGTTGGAGCATCTTATTATCATGCTGTCGCCAAGGCGGCCGGGAAGGCACTGTGCTCTAAGTGAAGCGGGAGCAGGGGCAAAATGATTTTCATTCGTGAAGCACGGGGAGCAGATGCCGCAGGAATCGGAGAGATCTTTCTTTCCTGCTATGGAAAGGATTATCCATATCCGCAGTATTACGACATCGAACAGCTGACCAAGATGATCTATTCCGATGAGGCACTGCTGCTCGTTGCCGAAGATGATCAATCTGGACGACTAGTGGGCACAGCCTCTGTGATCATTGAAGTAGGTGCGTATTCTGACATGGTGGGGGAGTTTGGCAGGCTGGCGGTTCATTCAGACTTTCGAAAACATGGCGTTGGTAAACAGTTGATGAGTGAGCGCTTGAGTCGCGTGCGCGACAGGCTTCATGTCGGACTGATTGAGGCACGTGTGGCTCACCCTTACACTCTCAAAATAGCTGAAGCGCATCAGTTCTCTGTGGTCGGCTTCCTTCCTCTCAAAATGCTCTTGTCGTTCAGGGAATCGATTGCTTTAATGGCGCGTCACTTTGGAGAGGCTCTGACGCTGCGCAAGAATCATCCGCGCATCATTCCTGAAATATACGCTCTTGCACATCAGGCAATGGCAAATTGTTCTTTAGAGTTCGATGCAATTGTCGACGAACAATCTGCGCCTTATCCTTACAGTCAAGACTTTGAACTACTAGAGCTGACCACCGATGGTTATGCACCACTTCTACGTATTGAAAGAGGACGCGTGCGCAATCGCGAGATCTTTGGTCCGATGCGACTGCATTACGGTTTCTTCAAGCTCCAGGCCCGGCGCTCAAGCTATCTGGTCGCTCGCGAGGAGGGGCGAATTGCCGGAGCGATCGGATTCACAGTTGATCCTGTTGAAAAAGTGGTTCGAATCTTTGAGTTGATCAGTTTGCATGACAATGTGATTCGCTTCCTTTTCAGTTCGCTGGAGCGGCTATACCAGGATGAATGGGGCACCGCTTTCGTCGAAGTTGATGTCAGTGCTTATGCACCACGAATGCAGCGGACATTGCTTGAGCTGAATTTCTTGCCGGTAGCATATGTGCCGGCTCTTGCATTTCACGATGTCGAGCGTCTTGATGTTGTTAAGATGGCGCGCTTACTGGTGCCTCTTGAGCCGGGCACAATTATGCTCAGTCCCGGTGCTCAAAAAATTGCCGATATCGTTTTAAGAGGATTTACCAACCGCATTGTTTTACCGCGAATCGCGAAGGCTGTGGGAGCAGTTTCACTTTTCGCTGGGCTCAATAATGAGCAGGTAAATCGAGTGGCTGGAGTTTGTACGGTCGTTACTTTTGAATCTGGACAAACGATTTTTAAAGAGGGCGATTTAGATCAATCGATGTATGTAATTCTTGATGGACTCGTGTCAATTACAGTTGAAGGTTCTGAACAGTCGGTCGGTGTGGTTGGTGCCGGAGAGTGTCTAGGTGAAATGTCTTTGCTGACAGGTGCTTCTCACTCAGCAACGGCTGGTGCACAAGTCCAGGTAGAATCAGCTGTTCTGCTGCATCATGATTTGGCTGAACTGATTCGCCAAAGACCGGACATCGGTCTGCTCATCTATAAAAATCTTGCCGTTGGCATGGGAAACAAGCTGCACCGATCGGATCTGTCACTGGCATTCGGCAGCTAAATGAATTTAGAGTTGGAAACAACAATCGCCTTTATTTCATCGCTCTTTGGCGAATGGCATCCAATCTCAGAGTACACTGGACTGACCGGGTGGCGCGGTCGCTCCTTACATCCCCGCCCTAAACGACGGGGTTTTACGGAGCATCCGGTAAAAATTTCATCTGGAGACTTGAATTGCGCAAGGCAAGCGCTTTACGATCTATGCCTCGTAACGTCTGGATCTTAGGTCTGGCTTCAATGCTGACCGACACGAGTTCAGAGATGATTCATTGCTTGTTACCTATGTTCCTTGTTGTCAGTCTGGGGG
>PLZS01000123.1 GCA_003153555.1 Candidatus Melainabacteria bacterium
TCATCGTCAAGCTACGCAGTTTTGTCTCAGCCATTTTGCACCTCTGGAATTCCTTACATTTCTGAATTCCTTACTTCCTTACAAATGTACCATAGGCTGCTATTTTCGGGCGACCAATCACCCATTTGGGTAATATGACAACCTTGTTCGGCTTGGCTGTAGGATCGGGTTTATGGACATCATCTGGTCACTCGGTTTAATAGTCGTGCTCTTGCTTGCCCTTAACCATATGGCAGGTGGTCGAGCTTCGAATGTCCTTCGACCTGTGACTGGAATTGCCAGTCGTCTGATCGCGATGGTTGTTCGCGCCGTGACGGGGCTGTTTGGATCGGTCTTCCGGATCGGTGCAGGTTCGATCAAATTACCGAAGCCGAAAGGCACCGACAAATCAGACAGAGGACCCGGACCACCACCGCCACGGTGGGATTAATCGAGTTCTGAGCGCTAGCTCAGTTCCTTCGTGCGCAGCACGCCCATGGTCTGGAGCGAATCGGTGCGGCGGAGTAGCTTTTGCTTGTCGTTTATTCACGGCTGCGATTGCAGCGCGCGGAGAGGGACGACGCGCAATTGTCGGTTTTGACCCGCACCGGGAGGGAGAGCGAAGCTTGACCATACGGTAAGGCAAGATAAAGTGCTTACGCACCTAATTAAAAATTCCCAGTATACGGGCATTAGAGGCGCCGCACCATTCTAGTAATTACCGGTGGGCGCCGCATAATCTATATATTACTATGTAGGTAAGGGTTTAGATAGGCGCACCTTTTATGAACGAACCAAAACCAACCGAACCGAAACGCTCGCTCAAATTCAGCCCAAGAGTCGAGACTCGATTGAACATGTCCGACCTTAAGCGGCTCGATGACGCTGCCAAAACCGCCGGCAAAACTCGGGCCGATTTTGCCAGGCAAGCTTTGCTCTGGTACCTGGACAACCAGGACAAATTGACCCATGACGATCGCGAGGCCGAGGTGGCCCAGGCGATCCGATACGCCACTGACCAACACGTCAAAGCAACCAAAAACGGCGTGGACCGAATCTGCAAAATGCTGGCCCGGCAAGGAGCAGCAATCGGCACCCTTTATGAGTTGTCCTGGATGGCCTTGCCAGACGACGACAATGCCAGGGCTGCATTTGAGGCGGCATCGAATACTGCCAAGCAGAAAATGCGCAGGCACGTCGAGCGGGACGAGGAAGAAATAGCGAGCAGGACGGCCAAGGTGGTAACCAGCCCGTGATAGTTGTTCGACACAGCTATATCTCAGCCCGCCGCCAACCGAGGATTGGCGGTAAGCCACCCGGCGTCGTGGCAATGGGCAAGGCCCTGGCGCACGTAAAGTACATCCAGCATCGGCCAGGTGAGGACCGAGAAAAGGGCGGCCGAGAGTTTTTTGGCGAAGGCGATGACGAGTTAAGCTCCAGGCGATTGCGTAAGGCCGTCAGAGAAATGGCCGATGCCAAAGTTGTGGTTCATAAGGTCACTCTGGCGCCCGAGATCAATCCGGCCGACAAGAAGGCTTTTACTCGCGAGGTCATGAAAGAGCTGGGCAGTGAAAAGGGCCTGGACCTCAACTGGTTTGCTGTCGAGCACAACAATACGGACCATCATCACATCCACGTGGTCATTCTCGGCAAGGACAAGAATGGCCGGGATGTCCGCATCGACAAGCGTGACTACGACAAAATCAAAGAGTACGGCGACCGGCATCTTGAGCGCGTTCACCCCCTCGAAATGGAAAGAGCCCGCGCCGACCGAGAAAAAAAGGAGCATGACCGGCTGCAGGCGAGGAAGCTTGAGCGCGACATGCGCAAAATACAGGGGCTTGAATTGCCCTGGATGCATAAGCAAATCATCCGAGAGCAGCTTGAGCCCTACAGCAAATGGAAAGAGCAACAGCTCGCTAAAGAGCGGGCCAAGTCTGACGGCAAAGACAAAGCACCGGAGGAAGAGAAACCGTATTTTCAAGACACCATCGAGGCTGCCGGAAAAGAGTGGAGTAAGCGAAACACACTAGGTGAACTCAAAGAGCTGAACAAACACCTGTGGGACAACTATGACGAGCGCATTGACGTACAGGAATACAAAAAGCTAGTTGCCTGGATCAAAGAGAAGGAGCGCTTCGGAGAGAAAAACAGGGATGAGGGCGAAAAAGAAAAAGGCCAGGATGAGGCAAAGAAGCCAGCCAAAGAAAAGGACCACTTCGTTTACGAGGGCAATAAGTACAGCAAGCTCAGCTTCTATGACGAACTCGTGTCACTCAATAGCCGGGTCAACGAGAAAGGCGCTCCTCGCCTGCCGATAGAGAACTACCAGCAAATGAGGACGTGGCTGGAAGATGCCGACCGATCCCGCTGGAGCGGCGTCCTGGAAAAGCAAATGGACGCTTCAAAGAAGCAGTTTGGCAAAGAGGGGGCGGCCAAAACCATGCCCGACAATTTTCGGGCGGTTAATCCCTTGCAGGATGCGGTTATGAGAAACCCCGTTGTCGGCATGTTTATGGCGGGTGCCTCGGTCGCAAACGAGCTGGTGAAGTGGATACCCCTGACCGACCAGCGCGACCGCCTGAAGGAGGGCCGGGATGCCTTAGAAGCGGCCAAATTGGACAAACACCAAGAGCACAATCAGCCCGGCCGCCCGGAAGAGCGAAAGGCACAAGATCGAGAGACAATAGAGAAGTTAGACAAAGCAATAGACGAAAACCAGGCAACCCGCGATAAAAGTAAAGACGACAAGAAGAAAAAACAAAACGATAGACCAAGCGAAGATGACCCATTCGCATTCGACCCCTGGGGGCGCTGGTAAATGGCCGTACAGATTCGAGATTCCGGCATAGTGCAGGCGACGGCCAAGGATTTTCCGATCCTGGCTGTCAACGTTTTAGACCGGCTCGGCTACCAGGTATCGCGGGCAAGCAAGCAACTCGATCAAATACTAGCCACAGAACGCTTAGACGAACAGATAGGCCAAGACTGGTGGCGGCATGAATACCGGGTAGTGCTGCGCTGGCGCACCGCAAATGTGGGCGGTGTCCTGGTTACTGTTGACCTGGAAGAACGCAAAGGTGGAGCGAGTGAAATCGAGTGCCAGCGCCGTTGTGACAAGATATTGCTGGAACTGCAAAACGACGCTGAGCGCGCTGACGACGCCCAGGCGCATCGGGAAAAGAGCACGGTGTATGGCGCGGCACGCTGGGGCACTGAGCAAGAGCTGCAACAAAACGGCTATTTTCAAAAGACAGCAGATCCTAAACGGCTGATTATTGGCAGGACCGCAGGCGGTCAATACATCCAGGTACCTGAGTTCTGGACGCATGCTCATGCAATAGTTTGCGGTCGTACCGGTGTTGGGAAGTCTCGCGGTTTCTTCTTCCCGCAACTCATCGAGCGCATTGCCACCAGCATGATCGTGACGGAGGCAACGCCCGGTTATGAGGATGGCGAGCTGTACAAGCTGACTTCGGGGTGGCGAAAAATGGCCGGGCACCAGATCTATTGTTTCAATCCCTCAGATATGACCTCACATCGCATCAATCCAATTGACCGCGTTAGACGCGCTCCTGAAGAGGAAAAAGCAAATCTGGCCGAGAAGCTCGCTGACCTGATCATCATGAATGGAGAAAGTGCCGAGGGGCGTGGAGACCAGACCTGGAATAGATCGGAAAAGCTTTTACTCATCCCCCTCATCATGCACGCTGCCGCAGGAGATCCAGAGCATGGGCATTTTGGCGCCTTGCGCTGGCTTCTTCTAAAAGGTCCTGACGCTTTAGCGAAAGTGCTTTACCGCAGTCCATCGGATGTCGCGCAAATGGAATTCGAAGGCTGGATGCGTCTTTCTGGCGAAACCAATTTTAAGTATGGTGTCTTTTCTGGACTGATAACTAAGCTCAATCCGTGGATGACCGATCAGATGGTAACGCTTACCGAGACGACAGACATCGACCTGGACGCAATGGCAAATCAGCTATTCACCTTCTATTTAGCCGTTCCAAGTCGTTCAAGAGACAGCAAATTGATCGGCTCTCTAATGGTCAATTTCTTGCTCGACCATGTTCTGGAAATTCGCGAACGCATGAAGTATCCGCTCACCATGCTCTTGGACGAGTTTACTAACTTCGGCAAGATTTCAGGCATAGGCGACACTTTGTCGATCATCAGAAAAAACAAAATCGGTCTGATCCTCGGTTTTCAAAATTACTTCCAGCTAGAGCAGGTCTACAGCAAGCGCGAAGCGCAGATAATCATCGACATGCCTGCGACCCAGGTCTATTTCAAACAAAAAACTTTCCAGGAAGCACGAGATCTTAGCGAAGCAATAGGGCGTACTACCGTTGAAGAAGCCTCAGTTAGCGACAGTGGCCGCGTGCAGGAGATTATCCAGGGCCGACATCTGATCACTCCGGACGAACTTATTAGTTTGAACAAAGAGGTGATTGTATTTACCGCTGACACCAAACCGCTCAAGCTGCCTCTCACCGATCCGATGGCTTATGAGCAAGCGCTGTCTTATGATCCGCCAGTTAGAGAAAAGCACGAAGTTTCCGAATTCGTTCGCAAGCGCGGCCGTTCAGCTCGCGAGCAGACCAAAGAAAAAGAGCCGCAAACAAAAGCCGAAGAACCGCCAAAGTCACAACCCAAGCCGAAGCCGCAACCGCAAGGTCAAAAAGATGTCCGAGGCGATCGCGAGCGACCGGTAGCAAAACAAGACCGAACTGCAAATGAAGAAAATGAGCGTAAGCCATATCCCAAGCGCCAGAAAGATTCCCCAGACTATGATCCATGAGGATTGACTCAATGACAAAATCAAATTGCAAGGCGGTACTGTAATGGGAATAGGTATAGTTCTTGGTCTGTTTGTCTGGGGTCTGGTCGGTGCCTGCACAAGATTTTATGTCCTGCAGACGCCTGAGACCGGCGTCATGGAGGGCTTTGTAGCTGGCGTTTGGGCCGCGTGGCCGTTCTTCCATACCGGGCGTGTACAGCGTTATAACTTCCTGCACCCGGTACCGAGACGTTACAAAGTCCCGCTGAAGCAAGCATTTGCGAAGGTCAGGCAGATTATCGGTGACAAGACTTACAACTTTGGCGATAAGTGGCACGTATCAACAGCAGATACCACAGCGCGCCGCATTACTGCGACTCTGCGGTTTACCGAGGAAGAATCACAAGGTTTCGAAGGCACAAACATATCAAATATCCGCCACAAGACGCAGCGAGTACAGCGGTTATTAGAGCTGGATGTACAACTCAAAGAAGAGCCAAACGATGTAACTGTCGTGCAATTTGACTTCCATCCAAGGGTTGAGGGCGTAGCCTTTCATGCATGTGACGCAATAATCGCCGGGGTTGTGAATGATGCGGAAGCAGCACTTGGACCTGGTACTGACGCAGGGAACCCTGCTGATACTTCGTTGCCGGCACCGCCATGGTGGCTTATCGGATTGGGCGCTCTAGGTGTTCTCGGGCTCTTTGGTGATGTGATGAAGGCGGTTTTTGGATCATGACTGAAGAAGAAAAACTGCAAAAAGCCTATTTCATCCTCGGTCTTGAGCCTGGATCGCCGCTGGACAAAATCACAAGACGCCATAAGCGACTGATTATGGTTTGGCATCCAGACCGCTTCCCGACTGAGGATGGCAAGAAAGATGCAGAAGAAGAACTAAAACAAATCAATAACGCTAAAGACGATCTGAAAAACCATTTCGAGAAAAACCACAAGGCTAGCGGTCCTTGTGCCTGCAAGTCAAGCACTAGCGGCTCCGCTCAAGGTACTAATCAAGGCGGCGCGCGCACCGGGCAAGGCCCTGGCCCCGGACCAGGCAAGCGTAAAACGACCCAGGAAACCAACCGCGAAGAGGCGGAAGCGCAGCGGAGAAGCAAGGAACGCCAACAGAAAGCAGCAGAAGAAGCAGCTGAAAAAGAACGTCAGCGCAGAGAAGCAGCAAGTGCGGAAGCCACTCGGCAGACCACGCAACAGGCCGCAGAACAAACCAAGCTGTTGGATGACGAGCGCTTACGCTGGAAGGTCGCTCTTTGCATAGGCGCAGCCTGGATAGGTTTAAGCCTGTTTGGTTGGATTGGAACGAGTGCTAAAGCCATGTGGCACGATTTTTCTTGGAAATGGGAACGGGACCATCCATCGCATTCGGACTCCAGTTCCGGGGGATCGAATATCGGTAGTGGGCTGAGCACACCTCCAGTGACACAGCCTTATGTAGCTCCGTACAATCAGGCACCAAGCCAGAACAACAACAGCCCGAAGCTGTGGCAAGATCCCTATGCGAACGTAGCACCACCACCGGACGATAAAACATCTCCCCCGCCCAACTTATCAACGCCGCTTTCAACTACAACCAGCTTGCAGCCAGCGCCAAGTTTGCAACCAAGCACGTCTAATTTATTTCAGCAAAGTGATCCGTCAACTGTTCGGCAGCGCGCCAGCAACTTCCTGAACTCAGGCAGCTCGTCGAGCAGCCTGAATATACCCTACACCCCGCACGTTATGCCAACAAATACGGTGATCCCGCCAGCCAACGGCGTTGAAAATTCTTTCGGTCGCACATTAGAGGACATCAAAAAAAATTCAGGGCAGTGAGGAGATGACTGTGAAAATCAGAGATATTCGAATACACGCTATATTGCTGCAAACAGCCATGATATGGCTTGTCTGGTCCGCTCTGCCCGGCTGTGCTCAGACCAACGATAGCACCGCAAATAGTACCACTACTACGACACAAAGCACGACTGATCCAATACTACAAGGCACGGAATTTCAGAAAAAACCAGACAATAATTATGCAGGCATGGGCAAAGATATCAACCTCAGGAAGGATGCCTGGTCCTGGTATTGGAACGAAAAGGCACATCTAGATATTGACACAGAAGACAAAAATGGCTTCTGGGGAAACGACGGTATAAGCTTGTTTTTTAAGGGAATTGCTGACAATTTTGTAGTGCCATTTTGGAATGGTGCGATGGAATATGACTTTATAAGAGGTGGTCTGCTTTTGGTGATAGCCGGAATGTTACTGGGCTTCGGGGCTTCAATTGTCTTACCTAAGAAACCTGAAAATAAATAATGCTATTACTGACGCGCTGCTTCGCTAGGAGTCAGTGGAACGCTTGCACACAGAGGGCTCTTCGACTCTGCTACTAGCTCGTTGAGATTCGATGCGGCAAAAGCAGCTTCTACATGAGCCGTTGCTTCTGACAGGCGCTTGTGTAAAGGGCAAAGATTGAAGCCGTGCGATTGAATGCCGAGAGGGCATGATTTGATGCGATCAATAGGATCAACCGCGTTGACCACATCCAGGATTGAGATTTCAATTGGCTCTCTAGATAGAACAAAACCACCGCCGATGCCACGCTGTGAATTGACCAGCTTACCTTTCACAAGTTGCTGCATGATTTTGCTTAGGTAGCCAGCTGGCACTCTGGTTGTTTCGGCTATTTCTTGTCCAGTAGCGGCGGAATTTCTCATAGCCAGAAAAACCATAGCCCGCAAAGCATATTCGGCAGTTTGGGAAATCACGGCAGGTAGCTCCTTTTGCGAACATATATACCTTTATATACAGAATACCACGGAATGGGCGATGGCGGTCTTGACCGGGCTGTTTAAAGTGCTATTATAGACATAAAGGTACATTTGTTGTTAATAGCTTGAGGGTAGGACCATGAAATTCATTTGCACGCTCTGTAATTACATCCTGGAAGAAGACCAGGGGTTACCTGCGGCTGGCATAGAGCCCGGTACCAAGTTCGAACAATTGCCGGAAGACTGGAGCTGCCCGGACTGCGCAGCGAAAAGGGAGTTTTTCCAGGGTTGTTCTTGTGTCAGCCTGCCGCTGTTCGAGGCGACAAAGGTAGCGCCGACCATCAATCAAATTGAAGCTGCATAAGCCTCTTTGAAGGGAGTAATGGACATGAAGGATTTTAGACACGAATCGGTTGGCATGCTTGTTGCCGAACAACCCCTCCGCGCAGCAGTCTTTGACCGCTACGGCATCGATTTTTGCTGTGGTGGTAAGCAGACTCTTGAGGCGGCTTGCGTCAAAGCATTGATAGACCCACATACAGTTTTAACGGATATAAAAGAAAGTGACGCAAACGCAGTAGTCGATACAAACACTAAGATCTGGCTCGATGCGACCCTGACCGAGCTGGCAGATCACATTCAACAAACACATCACGCTTATTTAAAAGTTGAGCTGCCGCGTTTGCAAGAATTGGCGGACAAAGTGGCCCGTGTTCATGGCGTTAAAGAACCTCGCCTGGTTCAAGTGGCGGCGATCTTCTCCGCTATGAGACAGGAAATTGAGCAGCACACAGCAAAGGAAGACGTAGTTCTCTTTCCATTCATACGCAAGCTGGATCAGGGTACTGGAATACCTAAGGCACCTTTTGGCACTGTTGCAAATCCAGTTCGATGCATGGAATCCGAACACAATGACGCAGGCGAAGCCTTGATGCAGTTGCGAGAACTTACGGATCAATATACGGCGCCAGAACAAGCTTGCACAAGCTGGAGAGCCTTGCTGGGCGGTCTTGCCCACCTTGATCAAGATCTTCGCATACACATACACAAAGAGAACACAATTCTCTTTCCGAAAGCTATAGAGGCAGAAGGCGCTCTGGCGCTCCGTTAGCTAATGCGAACAAAGGACGGTAGAAAAATGATTATCACTCAAAACACAACTGTTAAAAGCATTCTTGATGCTTATCCTGATGCAGTCACAGTTTTCGAAAAACACGGTGTCAGTGTTCCGACTGAATGCGACGAAAGCATTTTGGATTCGGAGCTCATACTCTGCGACAGCATGTGCCATATAGACGACTTACCGCAACTCATGCGCGATTTACAAGTATTCACTGATTCTAAAAGCTGACATCTGCTAGCATGGCAAGCTAGCCAACTGGCGGCATTTTATGGAGGTTTCTTATGTCCTGGAGATGGAAGCTGTCAGTACTGTTTGTACTGATAGCAGGTTTTTCGACCCTGATCTTTATGGGGCACGAGACAAGTAATCAAGCGCCGCCAGTACCAGAGCGAGTAGTCGATTCGAAGGGCGCGGTGCTTTTTACTGGCAGCGACATAATCGCCGGCCAGGGCGTCTTTCAAAAGTATGGCTTGATGGATGTTGGCTCGTTTTTTGGCCACGGTGCTTATAACGGTCCTGATTTTTCCGCAGATTATCTCCATCGCGAAGGCGAAATAGCGCTGAATCAGATGTCCGAAAAGCGTTTCAACAAACCTTACGCTCAGCTAGAAGGCGGAGATAAAGGGAATCTGGAGAGTACGTTAGCCAAGGAATTTAAAGTTAATCGATACGATCCGCAGACAAAAACTCTGACCTGGCTTGATGGTCAGTCAGAAGCTTATCGTCAACTCGCGCCGTATTATGATACTGAATTTGGTGTCGGCAGGAAACTTCCACTTCCCACCGATTATATTCACGATCCTCAAGAACGCCTTCAGCTTAGCCGCTTTTTCGCCTGGGGCGCCTGGGTATGCAACACCAATCGACCCGGCAAAGACTATACCTACACAAATAACTGGCCGCCAGACAAATCTGTAGGGAACGGACCTAATTGGCAAATCTTCTTCTGGAGCGCGATGAGCTTGATTATGCTCATTGGCGGAATCGGTCTGACACAGTTTCTACTCAGCGCTTTCCCCGGACTCGGGTGGCTCCCAGACGGGAAAGGCATGACAGACAACGTCAAATCCTATCAACCGTACCGCTCTCAAACGTCTCTGTATCCCTATTTTGTCGTGGTGGCGTTACTATTTCTCTTTCAAACAATCTTTGGTGTTGTCACCGCACACTACATCGTCGAGCAGGGATTCTACGGCTTTGACATCCGAAATATTTTTCCTTACAGCATTACCCGCAGTTGGCATTTGCAACTGTCAATCTTCTGGATAGCCACGGCGTGGCTGGCTGCTGGGATGTTTATGGCGCCAATGTTGTCGAAGCACGAACCCAAAGGACAACATTGGTTAGTCAAAATTCTATTCGTAGCGATCCTCATTGTCGCCGTTGGCAGCATCGGCGGAGAATGGCTTGGTGTCAAGAATATGCTTGGCAATCTTTGGTTCTGGTTTGGTCATCAAGGCTGGGAATACCTTGAATTAGGCCGATTCTGGCAAGCTCTTTTGACTATTGGTATGGTGCTCTGGGCTTTCATTGTCTTCCGCAGTATCAGCCCTTTGTTGAAGGGCAAGGATCACGGAAGCCTTCCGTACATGCTGCTTTACGGAGTAATGGCTATTCCATTATTTTTCAGCTTCGGCATGATGTATAACCCAGGTACAAACTTCGCTATTGCCGATTTCTGGCGCTGGTGGGTCGTACATCTTTGGGTAGAAGGAATTTTTGAGCTCTACACTACGATCATCGTTGCTTACTTCTTTTGCAGTCTCGGCATGGTGTCTGAAAAATCCGCGCTCTCTGTAATTTACGTCGATATTATTTTGTATCTAGGAAGTGGCATAGTCGGCATCGGGCACCACTATTACTGGACAGCACAGCCAGCGATTAACATGGCTCTGGGTTCGATGGTGTCGGCGCTGGAGGTGGTGCCGTTAACCCTTTTGACCATGGAAGCCTGGAAGTTTGTGGAGTTGGCCAAGGTGGAGGGTTCGATCAAAAATTTCTCTCACTACTGGGCGATGATGTTTTTGATTGCTGTGGGCTTCTGGAATTTCCTTGGCGCCGGAGTCTTCGGATTCCTTGTAAACACGCCAATAGTCAGCTATTACGAGCACGCTACTTACCTGACCTCTAATCATGGCCATGCAGCATTAATGGGCGTGTATGGCATGCTCGCAGTGGCAGCAATTCTCTTTTGCACAAGGTATCTAATGACTGTAGACGCTTGGAGTAACAGGCTTGCGGCGATGTCGTTCTGGGGGCTGAACATCGGTCTGCTGCTGATGATTGTGCTCAACATATTTCCCGCCGGTGTGATTCAAATGATTGCCAGCTACAAAGAGGGCTTTTGGTACGCCCGCAGTCCTGAGTTTATGCACTCGCATCTCTTCCAAATGTTCACGTGGGCGAGAATTGCAGGCGATATAACGTTTGTAGTTGTTGGAGTTTTACCCCTGGTTTTTCTAGTGGTCAGGGGCATGTTCCACTTGCGAAAGGCTGCGCCAGTGGCAGCTGGGGCGGTGCAGGTGTAATTCAATTTGCATCGCCATCCTTTTGGCTGATGCCAAACAGGTTCCTTCGGTTAACAATAATGAATAAAGACATCTATTTGTCCACAAAAGAGGAGAAAAGTCATGGTAAATCAAAAGTTGGAGCGCGAAGCTGCTCTACAGCCCTTATCTCGGGACCACGGTGTCTTGTTGGTACTGGTTCAAAGGCTTCATAAAGCGGCAGCGGCCACAGAACAAGACCGTATTTCCTTAGCGACAGAGCTTAGGACCCATCATGCAGCCCTAATTGAGCAGTATCTAGCCGATGAGCAAGTTGCCCTTTCCAAAGTGAACCTTAGCGATCTTCTTTCCAAGGAGATTGCGGAACAACACGGAAAAATCAACGAAGTGATCAAGCAGCTAACATCAAGTGCTGTTGAAAGTCTTCAAGCGAAGGATTTTGATGCAGTTGCAAATGTTATTGAAGATCACGTTCGTTGGGATGAGCGTGAAGTTCTGCCTTATCTCCAAAGAACAATGACCGACAGCGAGCGCGAGGCTTTGGTGTTGAACACGTCTGAGGTTGAATCAAGCCGTGAACGCCCTACACAGAAACTGCATCAATCAATAAAGCTCGACAAAGCCGCTGGTCATGCGGAGACATGCTCGTGTGCGGATTGTTTATAAGTTCATTGAAACAAAAGAGCTGAGGCTATCAAATCTGTTCGTCTGATAATAAATACTCCGTGGCGATCAGGCTCGCTTCGATTGGGCTTGAAGAGAGAACTGAAAATTATCTGGCAATCATTTCGAGATGCGTAAGCGATTACCGTCCATGAATCTTGCTAAGAGCCGAACTCTTATGCACGGCAACGTGATCGCTCTTGTCGCTCTTGATTGCAAATTGCGGTTCTTTCGTGCTGGCATGATGTGTGTAGCCTTTGTAGTCGAAATCCGAACTGTGCACTTTAGTGATGACGCCTGTTACCCTACCAGCTTCTGAGTTCCACGACACATGATCGCCAACTTTAAAATCGCTCACCGTTGATCCTCCTTTTAGATTGCGTTTAGCGTCGGACACAGCACAAAAATTCGTTGGCACTTGCCAGCCCGGATAACCTCTTTCAGCTCCAATCACAAGTGTGCGGCTGCTGCAAAATAGCGACGGCTTTCGTGACCGCGCCGCACGCTGCCACTTAACTTGTATCAGGTGGTGGAGACTCAAAAAAGTCAACATAGTTCCAGTGAAATCAAGGGGTGTGCGCTGACGCTCGCTACAGACCTGGGCCTAAACCGACCTCTCAGAATATCTAGTGTTTGGCGTTGTCCAAGTAAAGCCCGGCTTTAAAACTTCATCAACATCTGAACATTAACTATTGCCGCAACCGGGTTTAGTCCGAACTATACAGCCAATTAGTGCAATTAATCAGCCGAGAAATCAATGATTTTGCAAATTTTGTGGACCTTTCAGTTCTGACCCGAGTCATTCCTAGCACAGTATGTGAGAACAGACCGAGCCAGCCAGATAGAGGAATAGCAATGAACAACACTACGAAACGTCATCCCAGCCTGCAACCACTTTCCAGAGATCACGGTATAGGGCTTCTTTGCGCTCAGCATGGACACAAAGCAGTGCGTGCATCAGGGTATGACCGAGTGCGCCTAGCCGAGCAAATACGCGCCGCAAGCCGTGATGTAATACTGTCTTATCTGGAGGATGAACAACGAGTTTTATCGCCAGTGATTACAGATGAAGCACTGCGAGCTGAGTTTCAACAGCATCACAATAACGTTCGCAAACTGATAAGTGAGCTGGATCAAATTGAACCGGCTATAGATCCAGGGCTGGGCCTAATCGCAGGCGTGGCTTCTTCACTGGATGCGTATGTCCGCTGGGAAGAAAACTGTCTTTTTCCAGCTCTTGAACAAACGCTTGATAGTGATGAACTAAGCAAATTGAGTGGGCTAACGGCATCAATCGAAGCGGGACGATCACGTCCGACTCAGATTCTGCATCAGTCAATCGCTTTAGAGATACCAACTGGATTGCCAGAAATGAAGGCAGTGGGAAGATCATGAGTTTGCAAAACGTGACCTTCAATGCTCTGCCACGTGCTCGGCAAGTACAAAAAAAGCAGGAGGTGGAGGGATGACAATTCATACCGAGCGAGTATATGAGCTTGGCAGTGCCACCCAGCAGCCGCATTTCCTCGTTGATCGAATATGGCCGCGAGGCGTTAAAAAAGAGGAGCTTCAGTTGACCGATTGGTTGAAAGAGGTGGCGCCAAGTACCGAGTTACGAAAGTGGTTCAATCATGAGCCTGAAAAATGGGATGCCTTCCAGAAGCGCTACTTTGCTGAGCCATCGCAAAAGAAGAGGATGTTGTCGACAAATGAACAGTCGGGTCAAAACTTGCGCGAGCAAATTACAGTTTGAATTATTCCCGATCGCACCGTTCAGATTGGATCTGACAGCTTGGGTCTTAAAACGCCGTCCAGAAGACGAGCTTCATCAATGGGATGGAGAGTATTTTAGGCGAGTATTTGTCGTGCAGGGTACGGCTATGCTCATCGAAGTTAAACAAGTAGCTTCAGGAGCCAATCCGAGGTTGCAGGTAACCGTTCCTCATCCTCCGCGACTGAACAATCTAGAGGAAGATCTGATTGAGATATTAAATCAAGTTCTCGGCCTCAACATAGACTTGACCAGTTTTTACGAGATGTCTCTCCGAGAACCGCGCTTGGCAGAGCTTGCTATACGTTTCAGTGGCGTGAAGCCTCCACGTTTTCCATCAGTTTTTGAATGCTTTGTTTGCGCCGTGGCCTGCCAACAATTAAGTTTACACGTAGGGATTTTACTACTCAATCGGCTTGTTGAAACGTTCGGGCAATCAGCTAGCGGCACACAACAACGCGCGTTTCCACAACCGAGCATCTTGGCGCGCGCTGATCTAGATCAACTTAAAGCAATGTCTTTTAGCACCAACAAAGCCCGATATATCATCGAGATGGCCAGAGCGATTGAGACCGGCGAAATTAAGCTAAGCGATTACGCTAATTTGAGTGACGCTGATTTGAAGGCGCAATTGACTGGAATCAGAGGCATCGGAAATTGGACCGCCGAATACATGATGCTCAGAGGTTACGGCAAGATTGACGCGTATCCGATAGACGACTCAGGAGCACGAAGTAAACTGAAAAAGTTTTTGGCATTAAATTCAGATATGGATCGCCAGGAACTGCAAGCCGTCGTGAACCTCTGGAAACCATACTCGGGTTTGCTTTACTTCCACGTTCTTTTGTATCTGCTTGCCGAAGAAGGACACGTAAAATGACGAAGAAACAACTAGCGCAAAACGACCCTGTAATCATGACAATTGGTCACTCCACTCGTTCCTTTGCAGAACTTGTTGAGTTGCTGCACACCAACGGCGTCACGATGCTTGTTGATATTCGCACCATTCCGAGATCGAGATTCAATCCGCAATTTAACAGTGACACGCTTGCCGAAACGCTACCAAACGAGGGCATCAAATATAAGCATATGACTGATCTCGGCGGATTGCGCCATGCCAAAGCAAGCTCACTAAATACGGTGTGGCAGAACGCTTCATTCCGAGGCTACGCAGACTATATGGAAACTGTCCCGTTCCGGAAAGGCATAGATAAGCTCTTGCAGTTAGCTCGTCAAAACAGCGTGGCAATTATGTGTTCAGAAGCAGTCTGGTGGCGGTGTCACAGATCAATGGTGGCGGATGAGTTGGTCGCAGAAGGTGTTCCTGTCGAACATATCATGGGTGGCAAACATCGCCAGCTGCATACGCTACGTGCATTCGCTCACGTAGAAGATGGCCACGCCTCATATAGATAGTGCCAGCCGCAGGCGCTTTGCCCGACAATAAGCTGTTTTTTGAAGACACTCAATTCACATTTGGGAACCAATTGCATGCGAGCTGGTCTACAGTAATGTTGATTCGAGGGATTTTTCTGCATCTTTTCATCCCGGAGATGCACGAAATTGGCAACAACTTCTGAATGTGAGAAGAAACAGAAAAACATGATTATAACGCGCAACACAACGGTCAAAGAGATTTTAGAAGAAGCTCCGAACGCGGTGGAAATTTTTGCAAAACACGGCGTCGATGTGCCGGTTTCGTGTGACGACAGTGTACATGGATGCGAATTGGAGGTATGCGATAGTATGTGTCGAATCGATGATCTCGACGCCCTGATCGTGGATCTGCAAAAGTTTTTCGATTCAAGTACGAAAAGCACGAGTTAGAGCCAAAGAGCGCCAGAAGAGAAATGATTATTACGTACAAAAGAACTGTCAAAGAGATCTTGGAAGCGGCCTCGGAGGCTGTAAAAGTCTTTGAAAGGCATGGCGTCGACGTGCCGCTTGAATGTGATAAAAGCGTCCATGACTGCGGATTGCACGTCTGCGACGGCTTGTGTCACATTCCTTGGATAGCATGTGTCACATTGACGATATTGACAGCTTGATCGCGGATCTGCAAAAGTATTTCACATCGAAGACAAAGAACAAGAGCTAGTGCCAATGACCTGGCTGATATTCACCACATGTGGTGTTAAGTGATACCCAAAGACAAACCGGTGGATGCCATGGTCATAAATGAGTTCAACTTGACTACGCTTGAAGAATACAGCGATCAGAACGTTGTTAAAAAAGCCGTGACGAGTAGTGGGAATTTCAAGTCCCTGGTAATCAATATGGCGCCCGGGCAAGAAGTGCCAACTCACAGCCATGCCGGGCATGATGTGATACTGATACCGCAGAAAGGCACGGGAATACTGTTTGCCGATGATTCCGGTCAAATTAATCTTGCGCCTGGTTACGTCTACACTGATCATAAAGGCAGCACATTCGGGCTTCGGAACACCAGCGACAAGCCGTTCCAAGTGCTAGTGATTCTTGTACGCTCAACCGATAATTGAACTGGATGAGGCGATGCAAATAACGATGGAAACGACCGTGAAGAACATTTTGGACGCTTATCCAGACGCGGTGCAGGTTTTCCAGAAGCATGGCGTCGACGTGCCGCTTGAATGTGACGAGAGCATTTTGAATATCAAACTTATGATTTGCGACAGCATGTGCCATGTAGACAATCTGGACTTGCTGATTCGTGATCTGAAAAAGTTCGTGGCTAGCAAACAGACCTAATTGGAGAAGAAGAAAATGAAACCAGGACGACACATATGCACCGAGTGCAATGCAATATATGAAGAACCCAATGAGAAATTAGACCCTACGAGGAAGCCGTTTGATTCTTTGGCGAAGGACTGGAAATGCCAGTGCGGAGCTGGCAAGGAAATGTCTCAACCATGCTCTTGCGTTTCGATTCAACCGTCCGAGCACAAGCATGAACAGCATTGCGCTCAGAACAAATAACTGAAATAAGCCGCTAGTATGCATGAGTCAACGCAGATCTACGACTTCCCAGCCTGGCTCAGGATAGGGCATTACATCAACTTCCTATTGATGTCGTTTCTCGTGCGCAGCGGCATACAGATTCTTGCCGACCATCCAAGACTCTATTGGAATGTTGATTGCAAGCCAAACTCGGAATGGATCAAATTTACCAATCGAGCAGTTCCAACTGACCGACTTTATACCTCCAATGATGATGAGGTCAATGCCTCGCCTTGGATAGCTCTCCCAGGAGGTAAGCACACACTAGGCGTAGCAAGATTCTGGCACTTTTTCTGCGTCATGTTCTGGGTCCTAAACGGCGTAATTTACGTCACTTTGCTATTCTCCACTAATAATTGGCATCGATTGATTCCGGACTCTTGGGATGTGTTTCCTCGGGCATTGCAAACTTTTTTGACTTATGCAACTTTCCATCTGCCTGCTGCGACCGAATTTCGTCCATACGATGCTCTACAGCAGCTTGCCTACGCCTTTGTCATATTTGTCATGGCACCATTAACGATCCTAACTGGAATTGGAATGTCTCCAGTTGTGGTCGGACACTGGCCGTGGTATCAGAAATTATTCGGAAACAGGCAGGTTTCTCGCAGCCTACATTTCCTAATTGCAGTCGGCTGGCTTATATTTTTCGTTATTCATGTCAGCCTGGTTATAATCACCGGTTTTTCTGCCAATATGAACCGCATAGTTTTAGGTGGCATGAATGGTCCGAATTCGCTGGCGCTAGGCATCGGACTTATGGCAATCGTATTTGTGATACTTATCAATGCACTTGCCACTTGGTACTCAACCAAATCGCCAATCAGCATACAAAATACTCTCGGTCACTTCACAGACCGTCTGATGAAAACGATGTTTAGACGACTCACGTCACGACAGGAGTATAGTCAAGATGCTATTTCTGCTTACTTTTGGGTGAACGGCAGGCCGCCGGAAACTGCCGTCTATCAACAATTGCGAGACGGATCATTCGTCGATTATCGGCTTATCGTTGAAGGGTTGGTCGAAAAGCCTCTTACGCTCACACTGGACGAATTAAAAGCGATGCCACGGCGTACACAGATAACGCTGCATAATTGCATCCAGGGCTGGTCTGGCATTGCCCAATGGACAGGTTTGCCGGTTAGTGAACTATTGAAAGCCTGTAAGCCTCTACCTGAAGCCAAATACGTTGTTTTCCATTCGTTTGGCGAGGATGAGGACGGTCTTGAATACTACGGAACGCTAGATTTGCTAGACGCTCGCGGTCCGCAGACAATCCTGGCATACGAAATGAACGGCACAGCATTACCAATTCAATATGGAGCCCCGCTTCGTTTGCGCGTTGAAACAAAGCTCGGTTTTAAAATGACGAAATACCTGAAGTCAATTGAACTAATCGCGGACTATAGAACCATCGGTCTCGGCCAAGGTGGCTATCGGGAAGATAGACAGTACTTCGGTACTATCGCCGGTATTTAACTTCTTTCTATTTTGCAATTCTGCAGCAAGTCATCGGTCGCGTGCATCGTCAAACTAATTTTGAAAATAGTCGATACCCATGCTTGCACGTACCTCTTGAATCGTTTTAGCAGCAACTTCTTGGGCGGCTGCTGTGCCGTCTTTGAGAATTCGCATAACCTCGCCTGGATCTTTTGCAAATTCATGACGGCGTGCCCTGATCGGATCAAGCAGCGCAAGCAGTACTTCAAGCAATCGATTTTTCACAATAGTATCGCCAAGTCCACCACGTCGATAGTGTTCTTTCATAACATCAAGAGCCTGTTTATCAGGGTCGAAGACATCTAAATAGCAGAACACCGCATTTCCCTCCACTGTGCCAGGGTCCGACACCCGAAGATGATTTGGATCTGTGTACATCTTTTTCACAGCATCACATACAGTATCAACTGAATCGCAAAGAGATATTACATTGCCGGCGGATTTGCTCATCTTGCCTTTTCCATCTACGCCCGGTAATCGCGACACAGACGCGACTAACCCTTGAGGTTCTGTAAACACCGAGCAATTGTACGAGCGGTTAAACCGACGTGCAATCTCTACTGTCTGCTCGATCATAGGAATTTGATCTGCACCAATCGGCACCAAATCCGCTTTGAACGACAGGATATCAGCAGCCTGACTTACCGGATAGCACAAGAATCCGGCAGGAATGCTCGTCCCAAAACCTCTTTGTTTGATCTCGTCCTTCACTGTCGGATTTAACTGCAAACGAGCCAGCGTTACTAGATTCATGAAAAACATTGTTAGTTCAGCAAGCTGCGGAATCAGTGATTGAATGAAGATGGTGGTCACGCGTGGATCGATACCAACAGCAAGATAATCGAGAGCGACCTCAAGCACGTTATCCCTGACTAGTTGAGGCTTGTCCGCATTGTCTGTAAGTGCCTGCACATCAGCAATAATCACAAACTGCTTATACTGAGATTGCAGTTCTAATCGCGTTCTTAAAGAGCCGACGTAGTGTCCCAAATGAAGAGGACCGGTTGGACGATCGCCAGTCAATATGATCTTTTTAGCACTCATGACTAACAAGCCTCCAAGTCGTCATTATTTTGCTTCCAGCTTTTTCGGCAAGTCATTTTGTCATTTTGCACGATAAACGCTACACTTTTTTGCACGATAAATGCGTCGGTTGACCGGTCGACTACAAAGAATTGCCAACAAATTCAGGCTCGGAGATATCGGCAGAGGGTGGTAAAATGCACCCCCCCCCAAAAAAACATCCGCTACATATCGAATAGATTTACTCTGCTTCAAAAGCTTCTTCGCCAATTTCAGTTGCTCCTCCGTCATTTTGACAGGTCGTCCGAACTGAACATCGCTAGCCCTCATCGATGTTTTAGAGGAGCCAGACAAGTGCGACGATCGCGTCGGTTCTAAACCTAAACAGCTTAGGCAACACCTTTATGCTTTTTTTCGTCGGCTCCGATTGGATCAAGATTTGAATTTGCTGGTCCGTCGATCACGTTCCCGTTGGCATCATACCGAGAGCCATGCGCGGGGCAGTCCCAGGATTTCTCACAGGAATTCCAGCAAACAGCAGCGCCCAAATGTTTACACGTTGCCGAAAGCTCATGCACCTTTCCATCCAGGTCTTTATACGCTGCAATTTGCTTCAAACCGCGCCTGATGATCGCGCCTTCTCCTGGTTTGATGTCATCGGCTGAATCAACTTCGCCAGGCATAAGTTTTTTGGCATATTGTGCGACTGAATTGAGATTTTCTTTCAGAAATTCGACCGGAGCCATTAGCGGCTTTCTTGTTGGCTCGTAGACCTTAGCCCATGGATTTACTCTGCCGCATATTAGATCGGTCAAGATAACGCCTGACATAGTGCCATGTGTCATCCCTATTCCAGAAGCACCAGTTGTGATGTACACATTTTCGCCATGAGCAGGATCACGTCCAATGAAACCTAGCCCGTCTTCCGGCTCGTAAACTTGGCCTGACCAGCGGTACTCTACTTCGCCGGCTTGCGGTACGTGCATGTGGAGCCATCTTTCCAAGCGCAAAAACCTTTCCTCTGCATCGTTCTTCTCGCCGGTTCGATGATCCTCACCGCCCAATATGAGCATTTGCTTTGAGGGCGAATCCATTGGTTGGAGCCGCATGTAGTGATAAGGCTCGTCGGTATCCCAGTACAAAGCCGTTTCAACTGAGCCGGTTGGTACGGTGGCACCGATGACATAAGTACGATACGCTGCTTGCTTTGTGTGTACTTTGACCCAATCGGAGATCGGGCTGTTGGTGGCAATAACAACATTTCGCGCATGGATTGTCCGACCTGAGGATGTGCGAAGGTGCACTAATTCGGCGTCTACGATTTCCGAAACATGTTCATAACAGTGAATCAAACCGCCAGCTTTTTCTATCGCGTTGCACAGACCAGATATGTATTTGAGAATGTGAAACTGAGCTTGTCGAGGGAATCTCAATGCAGGCGTAACAAGGCCAAAGGGCAGTCGATCAACTAAGGCCACATCGACAAAACCTAGCTCCAGCACCATGGCTAGTTCCTTTTCCAAAAGTTCTACTGAATGTTTTTCGCTCAGGAAGAGATAACCATCAGTCCGGTCAAAGTCGCAGGCAATACCTTCTTCAGTGACGATTGACTCAATTTTGTCAATTGCGGCTGTCTGACTTTCAGCAACCAGACGGGCGTTTTTTTTCCCATGCATTCGCTCGATTTCAAAATAGCGATCATCCATCACATTAGTTATGTGCGCGGTAGTACGCTCGGTTTCGCCACCTGCTATAGGGCCATCGTCAAGAACAACCACTGTCTTGCCTTCCCCAAGCAAGAGATATGCAGTAGTTAGTCCGCTGATACCAGCTCCTACAATGCAAACATCCACATCATCGATGTCTTGTGCCAATCGTTGAAATTTTGGCACGGCAGCGCTTTTCATCCAATACGACTTGCTCACACCTGATTGTCCATTCATGCTTTCACCTTGTCCTTAACTAAAGAGCGGTTTGAAGTTCCGACGGCGTTTTCCGGTAGTCGATTGTTGAAAACAAATTTCTTCAGTAACGCGTCGACCGAGATCAGACCCGGTCCAAAGGCGAACACGAGAAACGCGGTGAGCCAGAAAAAGAACGGATCTGCTGTCAGGAATTTATCTGGGTTATGAAAGATGTTCAGCACTTTGGCTCGATCATCTGCCACAGTGAGATAAGCCACCGTCATCGATATCGTTAGCAGGAGCCCGACCGGTCGCGCGCAGAGCCCAGCGATCAGTAGAAGTCCACCGAAGCATTCCAATCCACCGATGAACCAGGCATTGACGCTGGGAAATGGAATGTGCAATGAACTGAAAAAGCCTGCAATCTTTTCATGGTCGAGCAATTTGCCTTTGCCCGTTATGAAAAATTGCCAGCCCCAGTACAAACGGAAAACCAGGAGAATCAAGGATTGGAAGAAATTTCCCGCAGTGATCAGCCACGCGTAGCCTCTGTTAAGGACGTTATTTTCTTTCATGGCAGATCTTCCGTGACCTCTTGAATAAGGCGGTTCGAATCGAATTCGGCACATGGGAAGACGTGCCATACCTTTGATGGTTCCAGAATCGGGGGATTATTGCGCTGCCAGTCAAAGAAGACTGCCAGATTGTGCCAAAAACCATTAGGTTTGTGGTACACTCCGATACGTGCCTAAACCTCTGCCCCTGATAGGCATTAGGACGGTCATTTTTCAGAGGGTTTATGGTACAGCGCGTAGCACTTTATGCAAGGGTCAGCACGGCCGACCAATCCTGTGAGCGGCAGGTCGCAGAGCTGACCGCCTATGCCGAGCGTAGCGATTTTGAAATTGTCGCTGTCGTCAAAGAGACCGCCAGCGGCGCTAAAAACGACCGTGCTGAGCGCAAGCTCGTCATGGACCTTGCCCGGAAACGACAAATAGATTTGGTACTTGTCTCTGAGCTTTCGCGGTGGGGTCGGAGTACAGCAGATTTGCGCACTACGATTGAGGATCTGGCCGCTCGTCAGGTCGCCATTCGAGCGCTTAACGGACCGGACCTTGATATTTCGACAGCCCAGGGCAAGCTTATGCTCAACCTGCTCGCCGCCATTTCGGAATTTGAGCGTGACCTGCTGCAAGAAAGAATCAAATCTGGGATAGCTCACGCACGTTCTAAGGGCACTAAAAGTGGGAGGGCTATAGGAAGACCAGGTTTCGACCGCCCTGAACGGGTAAAACGTCTTCTAGCTGATGGGCGAAGTGTTCGAACTATCGCCACCCAATTGGGAATCAGCAAAACAACAGTGATGAAAGTAAAGACCGCAGGTTAGCGCAGAACGATATCGGTACTTTTTCAGCGCTTTGCCATCCAGAAAGTCAGCCCAGTACCACACCTTTTGGGACAGGAAAGTACTGATATCACTATGTAGCCACGCGTGCGCTCAGATTCCTCTGTTGTGTGGTCTTCAACTTGTAGTCCCAAACAGTGCTAGTATCCATGATTTCCGACCTTCTTCCAAATTTTCTCAGCGCGACTGTCAGCTTCATCCGCTTCAGCAGTGCGATTGTTCTTCCTCAAAAAATCCGCGTAGTTTTCTAGTGCCGTTGCCAACTCCGGGTGGTCTGGCCCGAGCGTAAACCCAATAATGCCGATGGAACGCTCATAGAGTGGTTCTGCTTCGGCACATCTATTGTTCTTGCAGTACAACGAGGCGAGGTTGTTTAAGGACTCGGCTACCTCCACGTGCTTGCTTCCGAGTGTGCGTTCACGAATATCTAGTGCCTTTAGTAACAGTCGCTCAGCTTCGTGGAACTGCCCATTATCACAGTAAACTACCGCTAAACCACTCATCACCCTGGCGGTCTCAATGTCTTCTTTGCCAAACCGGCGTTCAACGATTGTGAGTGCCCTCTTATAAAACTGCTCGGCCTCGTCGTACCTTCCAATCCGATGAAAATGAGCGGCAAGATTACTTAAATCTGTTGCAAGATCCGGATCGTCAGGCCCCAGCACCGCCTCATCAATGGCGACTGCCCGTCGATAAAGAGGCTCAGCTTCATCATGCTTGCCCTGGCTGCAACAAACCAGAGCTAAATTGTTAAGTGTGTGAGCCAGTTTCGGGTCTTGTTCTCCAAATTTTTCTGCCTGCTTTAGCGCCATCTTGAACATTCGCTCCGCGGCGGCATACTCGCCCGTCCTGAAGGCCATCCCACCAGCAGCCATGTGCATCTTCCAGTCGGTAGTTGTTTGAACTGTCAAAGTTTTTTCCTCTCAAGCTTGTGATTCGATTCCGATTCTCTATGGTGTTGTCTGCGTCACAACTGCTGGCGACACCTTCTCAACTACAATTTTTCAGGCAATCCAGATGGCATTTCCAGAGCAATTGAGCTGTGCAGTAGTTGGGTCGGACGTGATCTCCCTGCCTCAATAGTTGCTGTCAATCCCGACAGCTCATTTAAATCGCTAACATTCAACGTTGCTTCTAATGCAGGAAACAGAAAATTTTCTTCCCAACGCACATAAGCATCTAAGGAGTCTGCCACCCTCGCCATTAAACCAAGACCTGGATCAACAGCAGGTTCCAACAGATCCAGCTCATTTATAAGCTTGCGAACGCGACTGTGGTGTTGATGAAACTCAGTTCTCAGTACTTCGTCTTCTATCACCGGTGATAAAACACGCTGTTCATCCTCTAAATAAGAGAGGATTACATCGCGGCTAGCAGTACGTATTTGCTCGGCCAATCGCAATCGATCATGCTCTGATGCGCGCACCGCTTTGTGTCCATGTTGAGCACAGAGCAGGCCTACACCGTGGTCTCTAGAAAGAGGTTGAAGACCGGGATGACGTTTTTTTGTAATGTTATTCATTGGTGTTCTCCGTTTGTTTTGAATTGACGCTGGCGCTACAGCTTGAGCATGCGCAGTCTTAAGGCGTTGAGGATAACCGAGACCGAACTCAGGCTCATGGCGGCGCTTGCAATCATCGGATTGAGCAGCAGATGAAAAGTTGGGTATAAAATGCCAGCTGCAATTGGAATAGCAAGCACATTGTAGGCAAAAGCCAAAATCAAATTCTGTTTGATGTTATTCATCATTGCTTTGCTTAAATGACGGGCTCGAACAATTCCGTTCAAGTCGCCTTTGGTTAGGACAATGCCTGCGCTGTTCATTGCTATGTCTGTGCCTGTACCCATAGCCAGTCCAATACTTGCCTGGGCGAGGGCTGGCGCATCATTAATTCCATCACCCGCCATAGCTACCACGTGCCCTGCATCACACAAAGCTTTTACACCCTCCGCTTTGTCTTGAGGGAGAAGACCGGCCCTTACATCTTTGAGCTGAACTTGGTTCGCAACAGCTTGAGCAGTCTTTTCGTTGTCACCAGTCATCATGATGATTTTCATGCCGTCTTTTTCGAGTTCTTGCAGTGCCTCTTTGGCAGATGGTCGAATCGGATCGACTACACCTAGAAGTGCAACACATTCCTTGTCTACTGCCAAGAACATCACTGTCTGTCCTTCAGAGCGCAGTGACTGGACGCGTTCCTGAGATGAGTCGATATTTGCGCTGACGTCGCGCATCAAAGATTCATTCCCTAAAGAGACAAGTTTGTCACCGACCCGTCCTTGGACTCCTTTGCCCGTCAAGGAATTGAACGATTCAATTGTGAGCGGTTTGGAATTCTTTTCGCGCGCCGCATTTGTAATTGCCTGCGCCAGGGGGTGCTCACTTTGTTTTTCTAGAGCTGATGCAAAAGACAAGATCTCGGGCTCATCAAACTTTGCCGTTGGCACAATCGAGACAAGCTTTGGTTTACCTTCAGTAAGGGTGCCCGTTTTGTCGATTACTAGATATACAGCCTTCGACAGTTTCTGCAGCGATTCGGCGTTTTTTATCAATACACCGCTTGCAGCCCCTTTACCTGTTGCCACCATCACAGACATCGGTGTGGCCAACCCCAGAGCACACGGGCAGGCAATAATTAGAACGGCTACTGCGGTCATCAAAGCAAATGGCAGAGGCGGTTGAGGACCGAGCCAGAGCCATGCAAAAAACGTGATCGCTGAAATGATAAAAACAACAGGTACAAAGTAAGCGGCTATTTGATCGACAAGAAGCTGAACGGGGGCTTGACTCCTCTGCGCTGCTGCAACCATTTCGATAATATGAGCCAGTAAGGTATCTTTGCCGACTTTCTCAGCTTTTACTATCAAAGCGCCCGTTTGATTGACCGTACCGGCAGTGACCTTATCGCCCTGCCGCTTTAAGACCGGCGCCGGCTCTCCAGTAAACATTGATTCATCAACAGAGCTTTCGCCCTTGGTGACTATGGCATCAACTGCAATTTTTTCTCCTGGGCGAACTTGAAGAGCGTCTCCTGGCTTCACACTAGCGATGTCCACCTGAGAGGTAGTGCCATCAGGACCGATCAAAAAAACCATGTTAGGTGTAAGTTCAAGGAGTCCCTTTATGGCACTGCCAGTTCGGCTGCGAGCCTTCAGCTCTAAATACTGACCAAGAAGAACTAGCGTAGTAACTACGGCTGCAGATTCAAAATACACATCACCAGCACCATGAGTATCATGAGAGAGCTGCATCATATGCGGTACTAGCGTGATAACAACACTGTACCAGTAAGCGACACTAACTCCCACCACGACCAGCGTAAACATGTTCAGGCTGCGGTTTTTTACTGACGCCCAAGCACGTTGAAAGAAGGGCCAGCCACACCAAAAAACAACAGGCGTAGAAAAAGCCAGTTGTAGCCAGGAAGCACCAGATGCACCAAACCATGGCAGACGCAGGCTACCATTCATGTCTAGCATGCCTATAAGAAAGACCGGCAGCGTCAGCGTTAGCGAAATCAAAAATCTCTTTCGCATGTCATTCAGTTCAGTATTTTCGCCATCAGCTGCTGGCGTCATGGGCTCCAATACCATGCCACATATTGGGCAGGCTCCAGGTCCATCCGTAACGATCTGCGGATGCATCGGACAGGTATATTTCATTGTGTTCGACGCGGCTGTTTTTTCTACAACTGGTTGCGGCTTCAGAAACGATTTTGGGTCAGCGTTGAATTTTTGCAAACACCGGTTGCTGCAAAAATAATACGTCTCTCCGGCTAATGCACGATGCCCAGCAGCTGAGGATGTAGTCACCGTCATTTGACACACAGGGTCAGTGGAGGCACGCTCAAGATTGTTGGAAGCCTGGCTGCTGGATGGAATTGTGCTGAAATTACTCATAACGGCTCTCCATTGATCGTCGCGATCGCGCGCACAACCGTCCGGGTAGCTGACAGTTTTGTACTTTTCTCATTCTTTCGACCAATGTGTGACCGCTTCTCTTTCGGCTTCAATTATGTGTTCGCTCTGACCATGAGTTCGCAAATGAATCTTAGCTTCGTCATATTCGTCGGCAAGCAACTGCATGTCATTCTCGTCGGCAAGTGGCTCTGCTGCACTAAGGGCGCAACCCGGTTCGTAGGTTTCCTCAATGTTTTTCAATTGGAAGTCTTGTAAGATCGTCTGCGCAAGCGAAGCGGCTGAAGATATTTGGTTTTTCATGGGTTCCCCTTTGAAGATCTTAAGTGGCATTAGAGCAGCTTGGAATTCAAGCCGCCGCGCGCACTTTTTGTTTGTACAATAGAGCTGACTCTCACCAGCCCGTAAAGTTGCTGCTTATTTGTTCCTTCAGTTTTATCGCCAGGCTTATATGAGCGGGCGCGTGGTTTGCGATTAACCAAATTAGCAAAAGAACTTAAATGTTCACAATCACTGATACCGTATTTAATGGCATGAGCAAGCAAAGGCTTGAAAAACCCATAAGTGAACTTTTAGCTATTTCCTGCGTCATCCCGATAACAGAACCTGTAGGAGGTATGTATGACGGACAAGAAAGAAACAAAGACTGCTGTGAAAGAACCAGAAGTCAAAAAGGGCGACAAACTGCCAGTGCGGAACGACGACGACCAGAAGGGCAAACTGCAGAAAGAAGAAGAGCCAGCTAAAAAGCAAAAATCTGGCGACTGCTGTAGTGGCCATTAACCAGATAGGAAGACTGAACCAGCGCCTAAGAAAGGCGGTTTGGCGGTTTTGACTTTGGTCAAAGATACTCCCACAAAAGACGCCCGTCTCTTAATGGCGCAGGCGTCTTTTGTGAAGTGTCTAATTGTTAGTTAGGCGGCAACAGCTGTTTTAGACAACTTCTCACATTCCTCGGCGCAATGCGTACAAGCGGCAGCGCAGCTCTGACATTCTTTCATGTCGGTTGTTTTATTGTCATACCAAGTAATGTCTAGCCATGGGAAGCACCAGGGGCGCTAGAACCGGTGGGCGTGAACGCCGACCAATACTCGTCGTGGAATTGCTTTCATTTCATTCTTCCTTGTATTTGACTAGATATTGCCACTAGCCCGCGCCAATCGCGCCTGAAAGAGCCTAACTTGCAGCATCAAAATCACTCCAGGGAAATCGACTTTCCAACCAGATACCTGGCGTGAAAATGACAGCTGTCCTTACAACATGCCGCTAGCCCACTGCAAACGAGCCTGTGCGACTCGGTACTTGTAAATTGATTCAAGTAATGCCAGGCGCGCTTGCAGGAGCTTAACACCGGACTCAAAGTCCTCCAACTCAATCGATTTGCCAACCAAGTAACGAATGTGGATCAACCTCTGATCTTCTTCTGCTGACACTACCTCGGCTTTGGCTAAGTCGACATTCTTCCTTGCAATTTCCAGGTTGATCCAAGCTATAGAGACATCTTCAGCAACCTTTTGCTGAACTTCCTGTCGAGCTATTTCAGCTTCCTTGACAGTATTGCTCGCAGCCCTTAGCTCGTTCAGTCTTGTGCCAGAGTCAAAAAGTGTGATACCGCCCACGACACCAACTACGCCCCCCCAGCGTCCGTCAGCGTGACCATCCGGGGAGCTGCCGGTGATGTTGCTGCCCAGACCATACAGGTTTACTTGTGGAGCATATTTGCTCCTTGCCACCATGCGACGCGCTCTCAGCTCTAATACCTTGCTTTCAGCTTGAGTAAGTTCCGGTCGATTCTTACCGGCCATGGTCAGGTAACTGGATAGATCTCCTGCTACTTCCACGTAATCAAGCGACTCCTTTAAAAAGAAAAGTGAGCTGAAGTTGATTCCGAGCGCAACTTTGAGCTTCACCAACGCCACGTTGTAATCTCTGTAGTCGTCATTTACCTGGGTGCGGGCACGTGCTAGCTCCGCTTTCTCTCTCAATAAATCCGCACGCGGAGCTTTACCTTCCTCGACACGTGCCTGCATGTTGGAGACGCTCCACTCTTTGGTTTTAGCGTAGTCTGTATCGACTCTGAGCCGAGCTTCATACCAGGCGGTTTCCCAGTATGCTTCTTTTACTTTTAGGGCTGTGGTGTTGCCATCAGCGTGGTAGCCTGAAGAAGCCTGCCTCTCTAGCGCTCGCGCAGCCTTATATCCACCCATCAAACGGCCGCCCGTGAGCAGCGGTTGGGTGCCGGCGAAAATGAGACTGAGGGAAGTTCCGCGAACAATGGGTTGCATTGGGCTCGATGCAACTGTGGTGTCATTAGGAAAAAAGAGCATCTGGTTCAGCGAAGAAGTCGAATAGAACGTGTTGAAAGAAGCAGACGGGCCAAACTTTCCCAGCGCTGCCCGAGCTAGGAATTTTGACCCGGTCCAGGCGCGCTCCGACTGTTTCAACGTGAGATTGTTTTTTAGCCCCACCTTGACGGCATCATCAAGACCGAAGCTACCGCCCACTGTAGGCAGATCTGAGGAAGGGGCGTCGGCGCTCACAAAGAGTTTAATTGGGTTAGTAGTAAGAACATCCTGGACCGAAGTCGGTGCCGGCAGATTCTCCTTAGGCATGCCAAAATCGTCTGCTTGGCCAATAGCAGGACTAGAAAATATTGCGCCAAGAAAAAGCTGGATAGCCAGAAGCCGCCTCATATCTTGCCTCCAGCTCCAGGATCACTGAGCGAATTTGGGCCTTTACCTCGTCGCCGTGCCCACAGCTTCCTGGTTTGAATCGAGAGATCGTCAATATACGAGTGCATGATCGGTATGTCGAACAGGCTCAGAATTGTCCCAAGCAGGAGCCCGCCAACCACCACAGTGCCCAGAGGAGAGTACGCATCTATGCCTGTTTTCGGAGCGACAGCGACAGGTAGCATGACGATGATCGTTATCACAGAAGTCATCAAAATTGGCCTAAGCCGCATCGGACAAGCCTTGACTATCGCTTCATTGCGCGGCAGTCCTTCTTGTCTGAGACGCAAGATTTGGTCGATCAACAAAATAGCAGTTGTTATGTCCATTCCAGTGAGGATGATCACTGCCATAATCGAGACACTGGAGAACGCCTGATGTGCCAGCCAGAGCGCAAAAAAGACACCGGACAACTCCAGGGGTAAGGAGAAGATCATCTGCAAAGGTTGCAGGAATCCGCGAAATTGTGCCACCAATAAAATGAAGATGAAGAGGATCGCTAACTGCAAACCGATGAAGAGGCGACTGAAGGCGTCCATCATTTGAGTCATGTCGCCGCGCATCTCTAGGCTATAACCAGTAGGCCAATTCACCTTCGTCATCGCTTTCATAATCACGTCCATGGTTACGTCCATGGATGGCGGCTCACCAAGGCGGTAGTAGCCCATCACAGTGATCGCACGCCGCATCCTGTCATGGTTAATGGCACTAGGAGCGTCTCTGTACTCAAGATGAGCAATGGTCTTCAATGGCACTTGCTTGCCATCGGGGGTGGTGACCGTCATTAAAAGAAGATCTTGCGGGTTCTTGCGTTGTGGCTCGTCATAACGAACTTGTATCGTTCGTTGCCTTATGTTCTCAAGTCTATAAAACTCGTTGGTTAGCGCTCCGTTGATGGCGTAGTATGCCTGCTGCGACACCATCTCAGGCGTTAGTCCGACTTCTTCTGCTCGCCTTGGATCTATTTTTATCTCCCAATCCGGCTTTGTCATTACCCAGTCAGTAGCCACTTGATGTATTCCAAATGTCTGGCGAGCAATCTCTGCTACTTGCTCGGCCATCTGAGAAACGATGGTTGGGTTCTTGCCGGTCACCAGAAGCGAGATCGGCGCTTGCGAACTAGCCATAACGTCAGAACCCATTTCTTTAATTTGCAAGCGCCTAATGCCTGGAATTGTTTCCATCGCCTCTTTCTGTACAGAATCAATGATTTTCCAAATGCTATTTTTTCGGTCGTCCTTGTCCGAGAGCGTGATCATGAAGGTCGCTGAGTTGACGGACTGCATGGTATAGCCGTTGAAATAAGTTCCGCCCGGGTCCACGCCGATCTCGGTCGAGACATGCTCAATTTCTGGATGCTTCAGCATCAACTCTTCGACCTTATTGGTGATTTTTTCAGTCTGCGAAAATGACAAGCCTGGCTGTACTTCAAGCATTCCGTATGCTTGTCCCACGTCAGCCAGCGGCATCATTTCGCTGCCAATGAAGTTGTAGAAGGTGAAACCGATCACTATAGTGGCAAGGATGCGAGCCATGTTGAGAAAGCGGTGCTCTAGCATCCAGGCTATGGTATTTGCATAGCTCTTCTCCAGTCGTGTGAGGAATCTGTCGAATGGTTCTAGGATACGAATGCGCAGCCAGCGCGCGAGCCAAAACTCATTGTTCAAATCTTCTGTTGTTCTCAAGCGCAGCAGCTTGGCTGAAAGGACCGGTGTCAGTGTCAGCGACACAAAGAAAGAGGCAAGCAGCCCGTAAATGATGGGCCAGACCAGCCCAACAAACATCTCTTGAACAATGCCGCCACAAAAAAGCAGTGGAACCAAAGCAAGAATGAGAACCAACGTGGATGCGGCCACCGCTAAGCGCACTTCGGTAATGCCGTCTACAGTGGCAGTCTTTGGGTCTTTCCCCATTCTGAGATGGCGCTCTATCGAGTGAATGTCAATAATTGAGTCGTCAACCAGACGTCCAATCGACAGAAGCAACCCGATCAAAGTAGAGCTGTTAAGGGTCATGCCCATTGGGATTAGCGCCAGGACGGCCATCGACAGCGCAATAGGCAGCGTCACCATTGATATCAAAGTACCGCGCCAGTTGCCTAGAAAAAGCAAGACCGCGATACCAGTCAGAACAACAGCGGTTGCCAGCTCCTCCACCATATTGCGCATAAGAATGCCGACAAAATGAGAATTGTCGTAGCTAACGGTGAACTTTATGCCGGGGTAGTCCTTTTCCAGTCTGGCGACTTCCTTCATTACGCCTTCGATCACTTGCGGCGAGCTGGCATCAGGTTCTTGTATGACGCTTACTTCAATGCCCGGTTCAATTTTTCCTCCATGCAAATGATGGTAGGAAGCGCGTGTTTCCCAAAAAGTGTCAACGACCTTAGCCACATCCTTGACGTAGATCACCCGGTCTGCCAGTGACTTGACTGGATATTTTTCTACGTCTTTTGAGTCTCCTGCAAGCGAGTCCACACGTACGATAGACTCGGTGTCGTTTGAAGTTAACCGACCGGCTGGGCGTGCCACGTTCTGCTTGTCGATCGCGTCGCGCACGTCCAGAATGGACAACCCGTAGGCTGCAAGCTTGTTCCTGTTAACCAGCACTTGTAATTGACGCTTGTAGCCTCCAAACGTGTAAACAGACCAGACGCGGGAAATGCTCTTGAGGCGATTGGTTATGTCGTTGTCAGCAAGTTCTCTCAATCTGACGGGGTCCCAACCATCACCCGTAACATTGAATGTTAAAACGGGCAGATTCAGTGGATCGATCGGTAGCACCCATGAGGGTTTCAAGTTGGCCCCGGTGACCGGCAGATCGGCTTGCACAACATTCATCAGCGCCTGCACATCCACCAGGGCTCTCTTCATGTCAGTTCCGTAAGGGAACTCCAAGGAGACCATGGAAAAACCTTCCTGCGACGACGACCGAATGTACCGGACACCGCGAATGTCTACCATTCGCTCTTCAATAGGCTTGCTGATGTACGTTTCCATCTCTTCAGAAGAGAGTCCTGGCTGCATACTGACAATGCCAATCATTGGGCTCTGGACATAGGGCATGAGCCGCTTTGGCATGTAGAAGCAGATGGCTGTCACCGCTAGTAGTACCATTGCTAAATAAAAGGCGGCAATCGAGTAAGGGTGCTCAATTGACCAGGTGACAATGTTAAAACCATGAACCTTAGCTGGTTCTTGGGGTACCTTGAGATCGCGTTCCTGTGTGCTCTCTGCCATTGCTAAGGCACCTCGGCATCAAGAGTGACTTCTTGAGGATGTCCACCAGGTGCTGCGATGGTCAATTTAGCTTCCCACAAGCCGCTCATGAAGTCGCTTTTTAGGTCATACCGTCCGCCGCCTTTATCGGTGGCAGTCAAATCCGGCCCCGGCATATTCATTCCGGGCATAGACGTTTTTGCCCTGATGGTGGCACCGGAGATTGGGCTGCCATCACGATTGTTCAACGTTATTTCCAGCGAGTTTGAGCTTGACTTCGGTGGCGATGGAGACATGGATACTGTCAACAGCAATCCATCAGGTGTTTGCTTGACTGACCAATGATTGTCTGCGTTGAGCCGGTGGCCGCCGAGCTCCGAAGCCCCAGGCAGTTTCGTTGGCGCCGCGCTGCCCCACTGGGTAGCCACGACTGGTGTTCCTGGTGCAAGTTCTGTTTGTCCTTCAAAAATGACTTTGTCGCCTTCCTTGAGACCGGAGATTATTTGTATATTCTCGGCATTGGCCATGCCGACTTTCACATCCACCAATTGAGCGGTTAATGGGTTTGAGTCTCCCTCTGCTTTCCATACCTGCGTATGCCCCTCTCTCCAGACCAGCGCCTTTGATGGGATAGCTAATCCACGTGAAGCACCGGTCACTATTCGCATCACTATGTATTGACCGGGTAAAAGGCGGTATTTGGTTAGGCTCGTGATATTTGTCACTCCTGTGCCAGTTTGCGGCTGTTGCATGGCCGAGGAGTTATCGATTAGGGCTTCCACTATGAATGTCCGACTGCTCGGATCAGCCGCTGGAAAAATCGACGTCACATTCGCTTCTTGCTCTTGACCGTCTTCTGATGTCTTGAAATAAATTGGAGTCCCTACCAAGATTTTGTCGATGTCGTCGCTCGCTATTTCAGCTTGCAACCGCATCTTCTTCACGTGCGCTACTTTCAGAATCAATGTACCTGGGCTAACAACGACCCCTGGGCTTATCAAGCGTCTGGTGACAATTCCATCGTCGCGAGCGACTATCTTTCTGTAACTATCAATGATGCTTGCAGATTGTGCTGTTGCCTCAGCTTGCTCAGCCATAGCATGTCGGTGTCCGATATGATGCATGGCAGCCTCATAGTCGGCTTGGGCTGCAAGTTTTGTCTGCGTCGCCTGGGACTGTTGCGCCTGTGCCTCTTCAAATTTGGCTTGGGCGGCGCTATATTGCGCCATTTCATTGTCGTATTCCTGCTGCGATATAACTTGCCGCTTCAAGAGCGCGGCTTCTCGTTTGAGTTCCGGCGTCCAATAATCGAGATTCGCTTTCGCGCCTTCAACTGCTTTTCCGGCAGCTTTCTCCGAATCTTGAGCCGCTTCAAGTAGATGTTGCTTCTGCCTGAATTCTTGTTTTGCGATGCCGGCGTCATGCTCGGCAGCCTGAGCGCCGAATTTTGCCTCATTAGAACGGGCAAGATATTCGGAGCTGTTTGCTGGATCAAGAAGCACCAGCAGCTGTCCTTTGCGAACCCGATCGCCAGGATAGACAGGCATTTGGCTAATGCGCCCCTCAATTCGAGGATAAATATCTTCATCCTCATAGGCCTGTGCGCTTCCTGTATAGGTCACAGAACCAGAGATGCTTTGGTTGGTGACGGTAGCAATTGCGACTGGCAAGGCGCCCTTAGGCGGTGTCATGGAAGACATGTCCATTGACTGCGACTCAACGACACTCATCTGTCCAGGCTTCTTGAATATATGCACGATGGCGGCACTGGCAACGATAACGACCACTAGTGTCACGATCGCCCAGAAGTTCGATCCCCTGCGATCAGGTTTCAACGATTGTTTTCCTGCTCCGGTAGTATCCATCACCTATTCCTTTTCCTTTTCAACTTTCGGTTCGGGAATCTCACCGATGGTCTTAGTCCTGACGGTGCCTGCCTTCGTAGTCCCTTCTACCTGGACATAAAACGCCTTGGCCCTTGTGGTAGTGAGCAAATACTTCTCAGCCAACGCATTGCCCTTTTTGTCCAGATTGAGCCACTGTCCTTTGGTGAAAATCGCATATCCAGCTCGTTTGCATGAAGGCATGAGAATGCACTCTTTTGTTTGAGCGCGCACAAAGTTCAGCGTGTTGCTGTCTCCTTCGATTGATGCTCGACAGGTACGGTCGACGAGATACCCTTCCCATACTTGTTGATCTGCGGCGTAAGATCCGGTTCCAACGATCAATGCAACAGTCACAAGAAACATCTGCTTTGGTTTCATAACATCTAGCTCCATTTCGTCTCAGCCTGTAAAGACGTGGCTGAGCCTATGCGCACGATCTGCGAGCAAGCGCCTCCTTCAAAGACGGCTTGGCACACAGCGACAAGAGACAAGCTCTTTAGATAGAGCTTGTCTGCATTCTTAAAGGAGCAATGAGCGCTTGAACAGATACGTTTCAGATGAGCCCAGTCCTTTGAGATAGGGCGGCGCTCTGTTGATCCTGGCTATAGGTAGCTGACACGTGATGCAGTCAAGTAGATCGACATGACTGAAGAAGGAAAGCTTGACAACTGGCTGCTTCGGATTGACGTTTATCCGTATTGAGTTGGCTATTGCTGGGGAGCTTCTATCAACCATGCCACAGCAGGGCTTTGATTGATAAACACAGTCAGTGGCCTTAACTGCCAACTTTGCCGCTGGCCTCATGTGGCAGCAGTTGTGCTCACGCATGACTGAGCCAGCCACTACATGGCAGCGGGTCTGCTCGCTCACAGATCCCTGCGATGACGGTTTTGTATCGCCACAAGCACAGCTGGGTTGCTGCACTGCTGTTAACAGTAAGAGAAATGCAAGGAATAGAGGAACGAGACGTTTCAAAGTTGATTTCAAATCCAAACAGACTATTGTCAATTATACGGTTCCTTACAACCTACCGTTTGAGTGAAGAGGGCAGCGGTTTGCAGTCAGCTCGTCTAACCGACTCTAATTTTCGGGAAATAGAACAAGCTGAACAGACGCCTTACGACTCTGAATTTGGCGTAGCAAAAAGCTTCTTCCACCACGGAGCTTGAAGCTTCTCTACCGTCTGTTTGAGCACTTGCAGGTCGTTGGCTAAAGCAGCGGCCTCATTCGCCTTGTATTCTAGTTGCCGTTTTTCCTCTTCTATAGCGGCTACTTGTTTGTTTAGCGCTTCAATTTCAAGTGCGCGTAATTCGGCAGCCTTTCGTTCTTCTTCGGCGCGAGCCTTTTCGTCTTCGGCTCGCTTTTGGAAGTCGGGCAGTAGACGTAGCTGGCGACTCTGGTCCTCAATGATTCTGTCCTTCTCTGCTAGCGCCAGGGCCTGCGCCTTGACCTCTTCTACGAGAGGGCGCACGCATTGCTCTACGATCAACTGGAAATCCATCGCGCCAGGACGTGCTTCTGATTGCTGGTTCGTGTCACTGCCTGCAGTGTCCTCAACCGATTCGGCTTCGATGACATCATTCGGCTCGAAGTCTATTGCCGTGGTGTCGTCGACGGGTGGCTGGCTCAGTCCTGCGAGAATTTCCTTGTTCGGATATATCCGCCATTCCGGCACGCCGGTCGTCTCGTTTTTTGATAGCGTGCCTTTGAGCTGGCCCTTTTCGAGTCTGTATGAGACCGCCCGGGGCGTCAGTCCCAGAGCTACGGCTGCTTCTTTTACCGATATCGTTTTCAATCGCGCACCTGTATATCCAATGATTATCTACTGGATATGGAGACCCTTACCCTGTCAGCATTATAGGGCTTCAGGCTCAAAAAATAAACGACAAATATCGCTGAAAGGTGGCGCCACTGACGCATCGCGCCTTCGGCTCGAAACGCTTCTAACCACCACCTGGAAAAGGTCTCCAGCTTTGGAAACGGACCAAGAAGCGATTTCGAGCGCCTAGAAATTTTTTGTGCCGTCTCGATAATGCCATTTCGAATCCGTTTCTATAGGGATCGAATATTTTTCTAGCCGCTTAGCATAACCAGTGCAGGGTTTCGGCGGTCGCTTCCAGGCGCCTGGAAAAGGTTGGAAATGCGCTTTGGATTTCTTTCGAGACGGGTTGGAAATTTCTAGCCATGGGTTGGAAGTGGTTGGAAACGTTTCCAGGGTGCCCTCGAAATACCATTCAGCACCGCCCTCGAAGTGGTGCTTGTCAATACATCGCCGTGCGCTCTGATGCGGTATCCGCCATTTCTAACCGTTTCTAGTCTGATAATTGCTCATCTTTTCCAGCCGTTTCGATGGTATCGAAATCTATTTCCAGCCCGCCTGGAAATTTTCTAGCTGGTTTCTCGATGCGTTTGCGCGGTATGAAAACGTTCGTTCGGAGATCGAGTAGTTGAGGCATGCAGCAATTTCCAGCCATCAGGCTAGAAAATTTCTAGACCAGCGAAACCCCCAGCCCCTGGATCTATTCTGGTAGCCAAGTGTTGATCGGTTTTCGCCTAACCAATATAGTGTCATCGTGAGATGCCACCGCTAATGGTGTGTATCCAAAAGATATATCTGAGGCGCCCGCCTCCTAGAACGGACGAAAACCAACCAGAAACAAAAAACATCGCTTGGGGCGATGTCTTTTGAGAGACCTTTTTACGGGCCGCTATATTCAGTTGTCGTCGCGTTTTTCGAAGTTTCGCGAAGTGACTTCAGGATAAACCAACGGTCTGGCTAGGTCAACTCATCCCTAATTAACTTTGGGTGAACACCATTACCGGACAGCTTCCTGTGCGCTCTGCCGATGCGAGCGCGCCGACTAAATTTGCGCGCAAACGTTTCTTCCCTGACGGGTGGGAGTTCTGTCTGGCGCAGTTCATTGAGCTGTTTCACCGCTACGCATATATTTATCGGCCGCTAAGTGGTGGCACATGGTCTTCAGCAAACGAGAGCTGGCAACTCAGTGCCACCGAGATCATCAAAGCCATTTCGTGCGCCAACGAAAAGTTCTATATAGGTACTCGCGCCGGGAAGACCACGCGCTATGCGGTTCTCGACATCGATGCGAAGAGCAAGTACCACAATAAAAAGTGGCTGGAAAAGTTGTTGCATGTCCTTGCCCAGGCAGGACTGACCCGATCATCTCTATACCGCTCCAGTTTCAGCGGCGGCTGGCACCTGTACATCTTCTTTGAAGAGCCCGTAAACAGCGCCGAGCTTCGCGGCGAACTCGTCAAACTTCTAAGCCTCAATGATTTCCACATCGCCACCGGCACGCTCGAAGTTTTCCCGCATCCGGGGCAAGGCTCACTGGGCATGGGGCTGCGCCTGCCCCTGCAGTCCGGTTGGGCATGGCTGGATAAAGAGACGCTGGAAGTTGAGTACGAACGTTCTGAATTGAGCGCGACCAAAGCGCTCGAGTTTTTTCTCGATGTCCTTGATAGCGATGCCAATTCCTTCAAGGCTTACCGGCAGCTAAAGGCAAACGTCCAGGAGCTGGAAAGTCGCAAGGCAGCAGCGTCGAAGCTCGCACATCCTGATAAACCAAACAATGTCATTCCGCTCCGGAGAGCCGAAAAGGTTCTGCCACCAAGCGAATTTGCGGCTTTTGTTTTTTCGATCTTCAATCAATTGCCACCAGGTATCAACCCCGACTCCTGGTACAAAGGCCGGGTGTTCCATCTCGAAGGGCTGTCTGGCCCGTCGCAACGGGCTGAAGCAATTTTCTGTCTGGGTCACTACTTCTTCTATGGCGACCCCGGCCGCGATCTGCCGGCCCTCGGATACGGCTATGAAGAAGAGCGCAAGTGGGCTATCCGCGAGTTTCTGGAGGCTCGTAACAATGGTCACAGCGAAGACTTAAACAGGGGGCGAGCTGACGCTACCGCCCAGGTGGACCGCGCGGCTAACTGGCGCCCAGCGCATAAGAAATCTGTTGAACCTAAGAAGTACTCGCCCAAGCAACCGGTCTCATGGGTGCGTGAGAATGCTAACCGCAAGAGCAATGCCCGCAAGCGGATAGCGGACGCCCTGGAAGGCATCAAAAAACTAAAGCGGTCATTCACTACCGTCGAACTTCAGGAAGCCGCCGGTTGCGCTCGGGACACGCTCTACAAGCACGATGATATCTGGCGGGCCGATTACGAGGATCTTGCCGAAGGCTTCTTTGCAATCTGTCCAGACGAATATAACGCTGTGGTGGAGGCTGCTTGTCCAGAAAGCAAGCCTCCTTCCACATCTTTCGAAAAAATTACGCCGCCGGGTCTCCTGGCAGCCCGCCGGGTTGTTTATGAGATATCCGTGCGATCTAAACGAGATATCCAGTCCAGACAGAAAACTGTTCTGCGGTCCTCTGAGGCTTCAGAAAAGGAGTGGAGGGACAAAGTAACCTCCCTCACAAAAGAAACGCCCTCAGAGCTGCCGGTACAGAGACTAAAGTCTTTGCTCGTTGTTCTGGCTCATTATCTAAGTCTTGCGCCTTACGAAGAAGATGCTGTGCCTCTTCATTCCTACATTTCCGGCTTGAGACTTGAACTGAATGCGCGCGCCCATGGTCCTGAGCGGCTACTTTTTAGTGGCTAGATCTATTTTCTTTGGCTTGTTAGTGATAATATATTGGCACCGTAAGCGGTACTAAAATCATTCGCTTACTAGCTGGTTTCTAAAAGTGCAAGAAGCGCTCCGGGAGCCAGGAATTTTTTGTCGCGCCTCAAAAAAATTGGACATTTCCCACCGCTAGTAATTGTACGTTCTTGACAATGATATTTGTTGAGAAGAATGTTGAATTCTCTTTGGTGATTTCTCTAATTTTCAGTGCTGGCCACGGCTTCGACTGCCAAGCAGCTTAGCGCTACTTTTCGTTCCGCTGATCCTCTCGATCTGTGGTGGTACCTCCGCGCTGTGTTTTCCCATGATACCGGCTCGGCGCCACCGCTGCGCAAGTGGGTTTTCTTGTTCTAGCTACTTCTTCTTTGTCGGCTTGCACGCGGAGCCGAGCCGGTTGGTGTTGCCACAGCAGCGCTTGCTGCCTACTTCCGGCACAAAGGAGAGGTCATATGGCAAACACTCACGACTACGGTTTGGAGCTGACCAATAACAGCAAAGTGGGCTGGGCTTTCAGTCTTCCTCGAAGTAAGACTTGCATCAATGCTACACCTACCTGCAAGAAGGTTTGTTATGGCAATGGCATACGCTATCAGTCAGATGCTCAAAAAGCCAAGCGGGAACGCAATTACCGGACTGTCGAGTTCCTTCTCAAGGAAGGTGGTCCGGAGTTGCTGGCTGAGAATCTGTCAATGCTTGTCGATCAAGCGCGTCCTCGGGACTGGCTTACTGCCAGGATTACAGAGTCTAAGACTTTGGTCCCCTGGACGCTCCGCATCCATGACGTGGGCGACGCGTATTCGGTGGATTATGTTAGAGCATGGTTTCTAGTGGCTCAAAAACAGCCTGCTTGCTCGTTCTGGTTTTACACTAGGAGCTTCATTGATGAAGAGTTGTTTGCTGCCCTGACAGAACTTGCGGCGTTGCCTAACTGTCAGGGCTGGCTCTCTGTCGACTCTGACAATTACAATCAGGCAATACTGGCTAAGTGCAAAGCGCCTGCAGGTGTCTGGAAATTGGCTTTGCTGCAAGACAAAGATCTGCTGCCTGAGGTTCTCCCGGCTTTGACCGAGACTGCTTCAGCCGGGGAGATAGTCAATTTCCCATGTCATCGAGGCGGCCATCATGTCGCTCCTCTGCGCGACAAAGTGCTCACGGTATGCCCGGCTGTGACCGGTGCATACAAGCTGCAGACGGACAGAAGCTTGCCCAGACCCTGCCAGCTCTGTACTTTCTGCCTGCCTTGAACAATGAGGAAATGGCTGGAGCTCGCGCCCCTTCATTTTGTGCCATTAACTGTGGTACCTCTTTTCTCCTCTTATATTTCCTCAGCTGTCGTTTCGCTAAAACTGGCTTCCTGCCACAACCTTGTCGGCTGGTGAGTGGACCAGGGCTTGGTCATTTTGAATGCCGTTTATTTCTTTGGTGTCGTTTTGTTCATAGATTTCAGTCTGCCTGTTAAAGCCACCACCTCGCAATCGTTTGTACTGAGCACCCGAAAACCTTGACCCAGTCCTGGCTTCTAATCGTCATCTTCTTATGTCTTATTCATTGTGGTGTTTCTTTTACCGCTTCTTTTTTATGACCACCTTGTTGCCGGCGCCGGCGGAACTGAGTTAGGGGGAAACCGCCGTACCCACGTGTGGGACTTGTTATTCATATCTGGCTACCTCCAGGGCTGTGTTAAACAAGTGCGAGAATGCCACAACTTTTCTTACCGTGCAAGGAAACCCTCCTTGGGTCGGGCGCTAGGCGCGTCCTTGCACTAACGAAAAGCAGTGCCTCTTGGGTTGCACTTAAACACAGCACTGGAGGTGCCATCTTATGAATAATCAAATCACCATCGTCGGTCACGTCGGACAAGCCCCTACCTCAGTTTCCTTCAAAGACTCCGACAACAAGGTGGTCAAGTTTTCTGTCGCGGTAAAAGAGTACTCCTCTAAAACGGATGAAGACAAAACAATGTGGCTCGATGTAGATGCCTGGAACGGCCTGGGTCAACGGGTGCTCGATACAATCACTCAAGGTCGCGAAGTGGTGGTTACTGGCAGACTGGCTATCTCTGAATACACCAAAGAAATAAACGGGGTCAAAGTCAAAATGTCCAAGCCCCTGATTAAGCTCACCAGCTTTCATCTTTGTGGCAAGAAGCCAGTCTCTGAAGGCGAAACGACATCTGAGGAAAAATCTGAAACTAAGAAAAGAAAGCTCGCCACTGTTAATGGCTAATCAAAATGAGGCGGGG
>PLZS01000077.1 GCA_003153555.1 Candidatus Melainabacteria bacterium
TCATCGTCAAGCTACGCAGTTTTGTGTCAGCCATTTTGCACCTCTGGGAATTCCTTACATTTCTGAATTCCTTACTTCCTTACAAATGTACCATAGGCTGCTATTTTCGGGCGACCGATCACCCATTTGGGTAATATGACAACCTTGTTCGGCTTGGCTGTAGGATCGGGTTTATGGACATCATCTGGTCACTCGGTTTAATAGTTGTGCTCTTGCTTGGCCTTAACCATATGGCAGGTGGTCGAGCTTCGAATGTTCTTAGACCTGTGACTGGAATTGCCAGTCGTCTGATCGCGATGGTTGTTCGCGCCGTGTTGGGATTGTTTGGATCGGTGTTCAGGATTGGTGCGGGCTCGATCAAATTACCGAAGCCGAAAGGCACGGACAAATCAGACAGAGGGCCCGGACCACCACCGCCACGGTGGGATTAATCGAGTTCTGAGCGCTAGCTCAGTTCCTTCGTGCACAGCACGCTAATGGTCTTCAGCGAAGCGTTGCAGCTGAGTTGTTTTTGCTTGTCGTTTATTGATGGCTGCGATTGCAGCGCGCGGAGAGGGACGACGCGCAATTGTCGGTTTTGACCCGCACCGGGAGGGAGAGCGAAGCTTGACCATACGGTAAGGCAAGATAAAGTGCTTACGCACCTATTTAAAAATCCCCAGTATATGGGCATTAGAGGCGCCGCACCTATTCTAGTAATTACCCGGTGGGCGCCGCATAATCTATATATTACTATGTAGGTAAGGGTTTAGATAGGCGCACCTTTTATGAACGAACCAAAACCAACCGAACCGAAACGCTCGCTGAAATTTAGTCCAAGAGTCGAGACTCGAATGAACATGGCTGACCTTAAGCGGCTCGATGACGCTGCCAAAACCGCCGGCAAAACTCGGGCCGATTTTGCCAGGCAAGCTTTGCTCTGGTACCTGGACAATCAGGACAAATTGACTCATGACGATCGCGAGGCCGAGGTGGCCCAGGCGATCCGATACGCCACCGACCAGCACGTCAAAGCAACCAAAAACGGCGTGGACCGAATATGCAAAATGCTGGCTCGGCAAGGAGCAGCAATCGGCACCCTATACGAGCTGTCCTGGATGGCCTTGCCAGATGACGACAATGCCCGGGCTGCGTTTGAGGCGGCATCGAATACCGCCAAGCAGAAAATGCGCAGGCACGTCGAGCGGGACGAGGAAGAGATAGCGACCAGGACGAGCAAGGTGGTAACCAGTCCGTGATAGTTGTTCGACACAGCTATATCTCAGCCCGGCGCCAACCGAGAATCGGAGGCAAGCCGCCCGGTGTCGTGGCGATGGGCAAGGCCCTGGCGCACGTGAAGTACATCCAGCACCGGCCAGGTGAGGACCGAGAAAAGGGCGGCCGAGAGTTTTTCGGCGAAGGCGACGACGAGTTAAGTGCCAGGCGATTGCGCAAGGCCGTCAAAGAAATGGCCAATGCCAAAGTAGTGGTTCATAAGGTGACGCTGGCACCCGAGATCAATCCTGCCGACAAGAAGGCTTTTACTCGCGAAGTCATGAAAGAGCTGGGCAGCGAAAAGGGACTGGACCTGAACTGGTTTGCTGTTGAGCACAATAATACGGACCATCATCACATCCACGTGGTTATTCTCGGCAAGGACAAGAACGGCCGCGATGTCCATATCGACAAGCGAGACTACGACAAAATCAAAGAGTACGGCGACCGTCACCTTGAGCGCGTTCACCCGCTCGAAATGGAAAGAGCCCGCGCCGACCGAGAAAAGAAGGAGCACGACCGGCTGCAGGCGAGGAAGGTTGAGCGCGACATGCGCAAAATACAGGGGCTTGAATTGCCCTGGATGCATAAGCAGATCATCCGGGAGCAGCTTGAGCCCTACAGCAAATGGAAAGAGCAGCAGCTTGCAAAAGAGCGGGCGAAGTCTGACGGCAAAGACAAAGCGCCGGCGGAAGAAAAACCCTACTTCCAAGACACCATCGAGGCTGCCGGAAAAGAGTGGAGCAAGCGAAACACGCTGGGCGAACTCAAGGAGCTGAACAAACACCTTTGGGACAACTATGACGAGCGCATTGACGTACAGGAATACAAAAAGCTAGTTGCCTGGATCAAAGAGAAGGAGCGCTTCGGAGAGAAAAACCGGGATGAGGGCGCGAAAGAAAAAGGCCAGGATGAGGCAAAGAAGCCAGCCAAAGAAAAGGACCACTTCGTTTACGAGGGCAATAAGTACAGCAAGCTCAGTTTCTATGACGAACTCGCCTCGCTCAATAGCCGGGTACACGACAAAGACGCCCCTCGGATGCCGATTGAGAATTACCAGCAAATGAGGACGTGGCTGGAAGATGCCGACCGATCCCGCTGGAGCGGCGTCCTTGAAAGGCAAATGGAAGCTTCAAAGAAGCAGTTTGGCAAAGAAGGAGCGGCCAAAACCATGCCCGACAATTTTCGGATGGTTAATCCCTTGCAGGATGCGGTTATGAGAAACCCCGTTGTCGGCATGTTTATGGCGGGTGCCTCGGTCGCAAACGAGCTGGTGAAGTGGATACCCCTGACCGACCAACGCGACCGCCTGAAGGAGGGCCGAGATGCCTTAGAAGCGGCCAAATTGGATAAACACCAGGAGCACAATCAGCCCGGCCGCCCAGAAGAGCGAAAGGCGCAAGATCGAGAGACAATAGAGAAGTTAGACAAAGCAATAGACGAAAACCAGGCAACCCGCGATAAAAGTAAAGACGACAAGAAGAAAAAGAAGAAAGACCGAGGCGACGACGAGGACCCTTTCACATTCGATCCCTGGGGGCGCTATTAAATGGCGGTGCAGATTCGAGACTCCGGCATAGTCCAGACGACAGCCAAGGATTTTCCAATCCTGGCTGTAAACGTTTTGGACCGGCTCGGCTACCAGGTGTCTCGGGCAAGCAAGCAACTCGATCAAATCCTCGCTACAGAGCGCTTAGACGAACAGATAGGCCAGGACTGGTGGCGGCATGAATACAGGGTCGTACTCCGCTGGCGCACTGCAAATGTGGGCGGTGTATTGGTCACAGTTGATCTGGAAGAGCGCAAAGGCGGCGCCAGTGAAATCGAGTGCCAGCGGCGCTGTGACAAAATTCTGTTGGAATTGCAGAATGACGCTGAGCGCGCTGACGACGCCCAGGCGCACCGAGAAAAGAGTACTGTGTATGGCGCGGCACGCTGGGGCACCGAGCAAGAACTGCAACAAAATGGCTATTTTCAAAAGACCGCTGATGCAAAAAGGCTGATTATTGGCAGGACTGCCAGCGGTCAATACATCCAGGTGCCCGAGTTCTGGACGCACGCTCATGCCATAGTTTGCGGTCGTACCGGTGTTGGAAAGTCTCGCGGTTTCTTCTTTCCGCAGCTTATCGAGCGCATTGCCACCAGCATGATTGTGACGGAGGCCACGCCCGGCTATGAGGACGGAGAGCTATACAAGCTCACTTCGGGCTGGCGAAAGATGGCCGGACACCAGATTTATTGCTTCAATCCGTCGGACATGACGTCACATCGAATCAATCCAATTGACCGGGTGAGAAGGGCACCAGAAGAAGAAAAAGCGAATCTGGCCGAGAAGCTAGCCGACCTGATCATCATGAACGGAGAGAGTGCCGAGGGGCGTGGAGACCAGACCTGGAATAGATCGGAAAAGCTTTTGCTCATCCCCCTTATCATGCACGCCGCCGCAGGAGATCCAGAGCATGGGCACTTTGGCGCCTTGCGCTGGCTGCTTCTAAAAGGTCCAGACGCCTTAGCAAAAGTACTTTATCGGAGCCCGTCAGATGTCGCGCAAATGGAATTCGAAGGCTGGATGCGACTTTCAGGCGAAACCAACTTCAAGTACGGTGTATTTTCTGGACTGATAACAAAGCTCAATCCCTGGATGACCGACCAGATGGTAACGCTTACCGAGACGACAGACATCGACCTGGACGCAATGGCAAATCAGCTATTCACCTTCTATTTAGCCGTTCCCAGTCGTTCGAGAGATAGCAAATTGATTGGCTCTCTAATGGTCAATTTTTTGCTCGACCATGTTCTGGAAATTCGCGAACGCATGAAATATCCGCTCACCATGCTCCTGGACGAGTTCACTAACTTCGGCAAGATCTCAGGCATTGGCGATACTTTATCGATCATCAGGAAAAACAAAATCGGGTTGATTCTCGGTTTTCAAAATTACTTCCAGCTGGAGCAGGTCTACAGCAAACGCGAAGCACAAATCATTATCGACATGCCGGCGACCCAGGTGTACTTCAAACAAAAAACTTTCCAGGAAGCAAGGGATCTTAGCGAGGCAATCGGCCGCACTACCGTCGAAGAAGCCTCTGTCAGCGACAGTGGCCGCGTACAGGAGATCATCCAGGGCCGTCATCTAATCACTCCGGACGAGCTCATAAGTCTGAACAAGGAAGTGATTGTATTTACCGCTGACACTAAACCGCTCAAGCTGCCTCTCACCGATCCACTGGCCTATGAACAGGCGCTGTCCTATGATCCGCCAGTTAGAGAAAAGCACGAGGTCTCCGAATTCGTTCGCAAGCGCGGCCGTACGGCTCGCGAGCAGAGCAAAGCAAACGAGCCGGAAGCGCAAGCCGAAGAACTACCAAAGCCACAACCCAAGCCGAAATCGCAACCACAGGCTCGAAAAGATGTCCGGGGCGATCGAGAGCGACCGGTAGCAAAACAGGACCGAACTGTAAACGAAGAAAACGAGCGTAAGCCATATCCCAAGCGCCAGCAAGGTGCACCTGACTATGATTTGTGAGGATTGATGTTATGACGGAAAGTAATTGTAAGGCGGTAACGTGATGGGTGTAGGAATAGTTCTTGGACTCTTTGTCTGGGGCCTAGTCGGTGCCTGCACAAGATTTTTCGTCTTGCAGACGCCCGAGACCGGCGTTATGGAGGGCTTTGTAGCTGGGGTTTGGGCGGCGTGGCCCTTCTTTCATCAAGGGCGCGTACAGCGTTATAACTTTTTGCACCCGGTCCCGAGACGTTACAAAACCCCGCTGAAGCAAGCCTTTGCGAAGGTCAGGCAAATTATCGGCGACAAGACTTACAACTTTGGCGACAAGTGGCACGTATCGACAGCAGATACAACAGCGCGTCGCATTACTGCCACCCTGCGGTTTACCGAGGAAGAGTCGCAAGGCTTTGAAGGCACAAACATATCAAACATCCACCACAAGACACAGCGAGTGCAGCGGTTATTAGAGTTAGATGTACAGATGAAGGAAGAGCCGAATGACGTGACTGTGGTGCAGTTTGACTTCCGCCCGAGGGTTGAGGGCGTTGCATTCCATGCCTGTGATTCGATAATTGCCGGGATAGTGAACGATGCAGAAGCGATATTAGGACCGGGAACTGACGCGGGAAACCCTGCTGATACATCGTTGCCGGCACCGCCGTGGTGGCTGATAGGATTGGGTGGGCTTGGGGTTCTTGGGCTCTTTGGTGATGTGATGAAGGCGGTTTTTGGATCATGACTGAAGAAGAAAAACTGCAAAAAGCCTATTTTGTCCTCGGTCTTGAGCCAGGGGCGCTAATGGACAAAATTACTCGACGGCACAAGCGTCTTATCATGGTCTGGCATCCAGACCGCTTCCCAACTGAAGACGGCAAAAAAGATGCCGAGGAAGAACTGAAGCAGATCAATAATGCGAAAGACGATCTGAAAAGTCATTTCGAAAAAAACCACAAGACAAGCGGACCTTGCGCTTGTAAGCCCGCCGCCGCAGGATCAACTCAACACACCTATCAGAGCGGCGCGCGCAGCGGGCAAGGCCCTGGTCCAGGACCAGGCAAGCGCAAAACGACCCAGGAAACCAATCGCGAGGAGGCGGAAGCGCAGCGCCGAAGCAAGGAGCGCCAACAGAAAGCAGCAGAAGAAGCAGCAGAAAAAGAACGTCAGCGCCAAGCAGCGGCCGCTAGTGCGGCAGCCACTCAACAAACCACCCAGCAGGCAGCGGAACAAACCAAGCTGTTGGATGACGAGCGTTTGCGCTGGAAGGTCGCTCTCTGTATTGGCGCTGCGTGGATAGGTTTGAGCCTATTTGGATGGATTGGAACCAGCGTAAAAGCATGGTGGCATGATGTCTCGTGGAAGTGGCAAAATGACCATTCATCAAGCTCTAGTTCAAGTAGCAGTAGCCCGAGTCCCGGCTTCCGTCCTAGTCAAACATATGTCCCGCCGTACCAGCAAGCCCCGACACAGAACAGCAGCCCAACGCAGTGGCAAGATCCCTATGCAAATAATGCAATGCCGCCGCCCAGCCAAAGCACAACGCCGACCCTTCAGAATAACCCATTTCCAACAACGCCGAGTGATTCATCAACCGTGCGCCAACGTGCTCAGGACTTCTTGAATAGCGGCTCTCGGTCATCCAATCCCTAATTTGATCACAAGCCAGAGAGGCGAACCATGAACAGAATTAGCAGCAGAAATGCAAGAGCGGCCGTCCTGCAGGCAGTTATATTGGCGCTTCTTATGGCAGTCGTGCCTGCAGTCGCTCAAAACAATGACGGCACCACAACCAATACCACGACAGCTACGGTTACCAGTACCGACGAGCAACTGAAAGCCGCTAACCAAGAGCTTCTAAACGCCGATAAATTCCGAAACACCTATGCGGGTATGGGCGAAGATATCAATGTCAGGAAAGATGCCTGGTCCTGGTATTGGAATGAAAAGGCGCACGTGGACATAGACACCCAGAACACAAAGGGCTTCTGGGGAAACGATGTCGTGAGTGCGTTCTTTAAGGGCATAGCCGACAATTTTGTCGTGCCGTTTTGGAATGGTGCGATGGAGTATGACTTTATAAGAGCCGGGCTGCTCCTGGTCGTGGCTGGAATGCTGCTCGGTCTTGGAGCTACAATCGTCATGCCGAAAAAGCCAGAAACCAAATAGTTTCAATTGTTCTGTGGTGTTTGTTTTGGCATAATGGGAACTTTACTTTGCTATAAACGTTCAAGCCAGATAGAGATCCAATCGGATGAGTAATGGAGCAGAATGACGCCTATAGTTCTAGTTATTGAAGATAACAAGACCGAGCAGTACGTGCTGAGGCAGCTTTTAGAGAAATTTGGTTATGAAGCGCTTGTGGTGGCATCTGGTGAGGAAGCGATAACGGCTCTGGGAGTGGCTAAGTACGCGGCGATTCTGTTGGATTTGACGTTGCCGGGAATTGATGGTTTTGAGTGCGTAAAGCGGATCAGGCGGATAGAGATAGAATCAGGCAGACGCACGCCAGTTATATCGCTCACGGCCAGAGCTGAGGAAAGCGTGCGGGATGCATGTTTGGCTGCCGGGATGGACGATTATTTAAGTAAGCCATTTGAGCCGGAAGAGCTGCGAAAGACGCTACTGCGATATGTGTATGATGCGTCGCAGCCTAATTTGAAGACTTTGACATCGTTGTCGCCGGAAGAGCTAGAAGATGTTGATTTAGAGATTAGTTGTCCCATCGATTGTGTCCCAGATGCGCCAGCTGACTAGCGTCATTGGCGGTCGACTTTAATCATCTCAATCATTGCCGAGATGAACGAAGAACGACAGTCAAAATTCCTCAATTTGTGGACTCTATTGGAACAGGAACCCAAGCGCTACTTAAGTGTTGGACCGTGCTGCTTATTTGCGACATTGTCAGTAATTTATAATTCCTCTTATCTACCGCGCGCCACCTGACAACCACATGGAGGGGTCAATGACTGATGAGCCGAAAGTTGAACCAGCCACCCCAAAGAACAAGCTACCAGCTAAAGATACTTTCCGCATTTTGATAATGGATACCGTTGAGCATACGGACCAATTAAAAAAAGCCTGTAAGGACGCCGGGCACGACGTTGTAGCTGCTCAAACGATAAAAGAAGCATTCTCTTTTTTAGACGGCAAAGACCATGCTGATGTGATCGTTTGCGCTGCATATCTCGAAGACGAATCCATGTTTGAATTCCTGAAGCGTCTGAGAAAGAATCCAATCCACAAAGATTCGATGTTTCTGACATTGGCTCTGGCACCGGGTCCGATAGGAGCCGGTGCGAATACCTCCACAGAGAACGCCGGGCGTTTGCTCGGTGCGGATGCCTTTGTAAGTATGCCAGTATTCGATCCGGCGCAATTGATTTCAGAAATCAAAAAGTTGTTGCCTCGGGTTCCGATGTTGGAGAGAGACAAGCAGACAGAAAGGAAGGCGTCCGAATAATGGGGTGTATTTTTATACCTGTCATGCCTGATGCTGTTGCCGCCAATGAGCGCATTTTTAGGAGGGCGGCTTGGGTCTTTTTTGTCAGCAAAGAAGCTTAAGAAACATCGCATGACTGCTCCTGAAGACTCTGAAAAATCCCCGCCGGTCATCATGATCGTCGACGCTGATCCGCACGTAAGGGAACTAGCGGGCTATTTCCTTGCGGAAGCAGGTTACAAAGTTGAGTATGCACTTGACGGATATGACGCTTTAGACAGAGTTAGAAAAACACCACCGGCGGTGCTCTTGGTTGACATCATAGTCCCTAAGCTAGACGGGCTGGCGCTTTGTAGATTAGTCAAATCTGATCCGGTGACCGAGAACATCAGGGTTGTGGTCTTTAGTGAAATTTTGGCGCTCAATCGTGCCCAAAACGCCAAAAATGCCTGCGCCGATTCTTTCTTGTCCAAACCACTTGAAAAAACACGTCTACTCAACACTGTTGCTGAGATGATCGGTCCCCCAGCGAGGAGCAATTTGTTATGAGCGATATAGCCCGCATCAGCAGCGGAAATCCCCAGGCCGATAAGATCCTGCACGGCGGGTTCCCGTCCTATTCGATCAATCTCATTATGGGACAACCAGGCAGCGGCAAGACAGTATTAGCTCAGCAAATAGCATTTCACAATGCTGAAGACGAGCACCCCATTCTTTACTTGACCACACTGGCTGAGCCTGTCTCCAAGGTGGTTAGACACGTTCAGCGCTTTTCGTTCTTCGATGCAGACAAAATCGGATCTGCAATAAACTACCAAGACATTGGTACCGCTTTGGCAAAGGATGGCATCGGTGTTCTATCACCTCTACTGAAAGAAGCCATCAAGGCAAAACCTCCCAAAATCATTATCGTCGATTCTTTTAAAGTACTTCACGACCTGGCCGAATCGAAGTCCGACATGCGCAAAATGCTTTTCGAACTTACCGGCTTGCTAACTTCCTATGAGACAACCGCATTTTTCTTGGGCGATTATTCGGATGAGGATGCAAAAGGTTCGCCTGAATTTGCTGTGGTAGACAGCATTGTTCAGTTACTTCGCAGCGGTCAGAGCACACGCGATGAACGCTTTCTGCGCGTGCTTAAACTCCGTGATAGTAGCTACATCGAAGGATTGCATGGGTTTCACATCGCAAACAAGGGACTCGACATTTATCCACGCCTGGTCACTCCTGATGCGAGCCAGACTGAAAATTACGTCGTCGGTGAGGAGCAGGTCCCATCCGGGATCGATGGACTGGACAAAATAATTGGCGGTGGTTTGTGGAAAGGCTCAATGACTCTTTTGTCTGGGGGAACAGGGACGGGCAAGACCACGATGGCTCTCCAATTTGCCCTTGAGGGTTTGCGCCAGGGTGTCCAAAGTTTGTACGTCAACTTACAGGAAAATCCCGCTCAATTAGCAAGATCTGTGAGCAATTTGACTGGAAGCAATATGAACGAGTCAGGACTAGAGATGCTTTACATTTCACCGGTTGAGGTGCAGATTGATAGCATCATTGTCACTCTGTTCGCCATGATTCAAGAGAAAAACACGAAGCGGGTTGTTATCGACAGTATCGGCGATTTGGCTATGGCGGCCAGTGATCCCCAGCGCTTGCATGATTATCTTTATGCTCTTGTTCAGCACTTCGCCGTCCAAGGCATAACTGCAATGTTCACTCTTGAAACTGGAGATGCCATAACTGGTGCCAGCTCAGATTCTCCGTTGGGCCGGATTAGCTATATGTCGGACAACATATTCTTGCTAGATTTGACGCAACGGCCAGAGCCACTTAGAGAAATAAGGTGCGTCAAAACCCGAGGCAGTGAGCAGAACCTGGCTGTTCATCAATTCACAATTGCAAAAGACGGAATACACATTTCCTAGAAATAGCGAGATCTTTCAGCGTCGTCTGATAATAAAAACTATGTTCTAGTTTGACGGTTCGCTGTACTAGAAACCATTAAGTTTTTGGTGCAATTGTCAGTTGCTTGAAGCGCTGCGCCTGTCTAGGCAACTTTATCGGTCGTTTTTGAGAGGGTTTATGGTAAACGGCAAGTCGCAGAGTTGACCGCTTATGCTGAGCGCAGCGGTTTTGAGATTGTCGCTGTCGTCAATGAGACCGCCAGCGGCGCGAAAAATGACCGTGTTGAACGCAAGCTAGTCCTGGACCTTGCCCGGAAACGGCAAATAGACTTGGTTCTCGTCCCTGAGCTGTCGCGGTGGGGCCGGAGTACATCAGATTTGCGCACTACGATTGAAGAACTGGCGGCTCGCCAGGTTGGCATACGAGCCCTCAACGGCCCAGACCTGGATATTTCGACTGCCCAGAGCAAACTCATGTTGAATTTGCTCGCCGCCATTTCAGAATTTGAGCGTGACTTACTGCAAGAAAGAATCAAATCTGGGATAGCCCAAAAGTGGTCGAGCTGTAGGACGACCTGTCTTTGACCGCGGTGAGCGCGTAAAACGTCTTCTGTTGGAGGGACGAAGTGTTCGAGGTATTGCCAGCGAATCGGGAATCAGCAAAACGACCGTGATGAAAGTAAAAGCCGGAGGTTAGCGCTATGCTGGTTGCCACTACTGGAGCGCCTCGCTGGTAAGCCCAATGGAGTGCCCAATAGAGTTCAATACACTAACCTCTTGGTTGAACGACAATATATACTTACCTGCAACCTGTGTGCGCAACTTACAGCCCTCATGAGCGAAGACGATTCTCTTAAATTTCACCCGTCCATCTATAAGCTGGTTGGTCCTGACGCAGAATTGGCTATGCGTGCTGCGGAACAGCAATTGCAAGACACACGCAGACTCGTGGAAAATCTTGAGCAATGCTTTGATCCAACCAAATTTCTGAATCCCAGAGAAGTCATTAACACGCATAACATGCTTTTAGATGCAATCGCCAGAGCCTCCATGCTCAAACACTACCTGCTCAATGCATCGATCATTAGGTCTGTGAACGCTGCCGACTTTTTTAGTTATGCTTTGGCTGGACGGGCCCTCCTGGAACTGGCGGCGACCCTCCGTTACTACAAACATGACCTAATCATGCCGCTCTTGGATAAAAGAGTGTCACACCAAGGGCTTTCGCTGGACGAGCAACTTCAACTTATGGAAATTGAAGACAAGCTCCTGCGTGGTGGCCGTTTTGATTGGCCGAGTTTTGTCTTAAATAAGTTCGACGAATTGCAAGCAGCTTATGCAGAGGCTCAAAAGAAACCGAAGGGCTCTCCTGTTACCATCAAAGAGCCAGATGCAGACATACAGCCTACACAAGTCAATGTACTGACTTGTATTCAAAGATGGGCGAGACAGGAGCCTATGATAGGTATTGTGTTTGACCTATTCTGCGATATGGTCCACCCCAACGTTGGAAGTACACTCTGCATCGCGATCCAGGGGGCGGATGGGACAACCTTCGCCTTTCCAGATGAACACGATTATCGAAAATCGTTCGGACTTGCACTTTTTCATAAAAGTTACCCGCTGCTTCAAGCTCTGGCTGCTAGGGACATTCCAGAAATTGCAGGATCGTTTCTTGAACTGAAGATTCCGGTTTAGTTTCCACCATGACAATAATAATGACTCTGATTAACCGGTTTGGAATCGTGCATGGCACCGATTCCAATGTGATTCACCACAATGCCGGCGGCCGACAAGTAGACATAGGCACTAAGCTCTTTCCGCTGGGTGAAACCGCAGGACTCACCATTGCTGGCAATTGGCATATCGACAATGGTTTCTTCATGGATTATTGGATGGAAAACTTTGTTGAGAACGAGCTGGCAGACACCAGTTTTTCATTACGAACATTTGCAAGGCATTTGGCCGAAGCTTGGAATGAAAAAATCCCAGCTGACAAGAGACAACCGATGGGTAACTGGGCGCATATAGCAGGATATGAGCGTATACGGGACGAGAGCCATCCTGAATTTTGGGCAGTGACAAACATTACCGCTCAAAGCGTAGAACGTCCAACCGCGTTCAGGGCCAACTTTGGACACTGGGAGGACCTTTCAACTTATGACTGCCGCATGATCGGTCACAATCCGCAACGGCCAATTGATTTGTATGCTGTGTTCGCAGAAAGATTGCCCATCACACAGCGGTACCAAAATGGTCACGGAGACGGCAGGCTCCTGACCAACGTGATGGCATATTTTCACTCGATTGATAACCGACTCGGTGTCTTAATGGAGGACTTTTTATCCCGATCGCCTGAGACCAGAATTGCCCAAACTGCATTCGCTGATCTTGAGCGATCTGAGGCTTTGCGAGTGCTCGTTGAACAGATAGGTGAGGTTCGCGAGCCAATCGACATAGAGAGCAGCGTTGACCTTGTAAGGCGCACTATACAGCTCATCGGCCAGGCATTCCTTGCCAGGGGTGACGAGGCAGTCGGGGGAGAACCACAAGTGCTCAAGATAGCTCAACCCGAAGACATGTGCAGGACGAATCACAGGTGCCCGATCTATTCCCAACTGGTGATTGATGGCAATTTACAACCGGAATTCTCAAGTTAGAGTCTTGGTGCTGTTGCTTTTGGGTACTTGCAGTTCGGCATTCAGGCAAGTTCTAAACTTTATTCAGAGCCAAAAAAGCTGGTTTTTTTGAAGAAACCGAGCAAAATAGCGCCGTATACTTGTCCAACTGTTTCAATCGATCTGTGGTCTTGCTTGCGTTCTCCGATGGCAGAACATTGCGAGCTAAGGCTTTGGCGTCGTTCTCTGTTACCCGAAGGATTAGGTAGTTTGAGATAGCTGCAAATAAGCCCTCGTCAAAGTCTCTCGCCTCCTGCGAAGCCACAACAAACGCTATTCCATACTTGCGACATTCCTTAGCCATGGTTGGAATAAGCTTCAGCTTGCTAGCCTTATGCGCTTCGTCGAAGAAAATTGCATGCGAAATACGATCTTGAACGCCCCGCAAAAACATCTCCTGGTACACATTGTGCAACACAAAGGCAGCAAAAGCTTTTTGTAGCGCATCACTGGATGTTTGGTGAAGTCTTATAATCGAAGTCTTTTTCACGCGTAAAAGGCTTGGGTATTCACTTTTACTAGGGCTGCCCTCGAAAAAGCCATAATCATTGAGTTCGGAAAGCCTAGCTAGCAAGCCCCGATCCGGCTTAGGCTCAGTATCCAAAATGTCGAAAAAACGTTGAAACTTTGGTGTTTCATTTTCCTCGTCAGAGTTATTACCCCAGCCCAGCTCTGTGTAGCTTTGTTTAATTGCCTGGCGTATTTTTTCAACTTGAATATCGCCCAGATCTGGAAAAATTGCTGAGAAAATGTCGCGTAACATTCCTGCATTGTCAACAAATCCAGTCCTTGTCTTAGTTACGACTGTCATGGGATTGAATCCCAATCCATTGAAGTCAACAAAATTCAGACTATCTCTACCTAATGAAGCGGCTAAACGCTCGTCTATATCGTCATGAAACGAAAAGTGAATAGGTGCAATTCCTTGTGACACCAGCTGTTCACTGAGACTGACTAAACAAGTTGTTTTGCCCATACCGGGTTGACCAACAACCATTAGATGTGGATTGGATGAAATCGAAGGGCGCCAAAAGACCGGTTCTTTGACGTACATTTCAGTACCTAACTGAATTTCGGCAGATTCTTTATTGTCAGGTCTCGAGCTTTTTTTTTGATTGTCGTCTATATCCTCAGACTGGTCTACGTCTTCGGCTATGGGTTTTGTTTCTGAAGAAGGTGGTCTAACGTCAGAAGGACCGTTTCCCTCATGATCTGAGGTACTCTCCTGCTCTTGAGAGTCTTCTGGAGCCTCGTCGTTGTCGCTGGGTAGCGCAGTAGACCGTCCGTAACCCTTTCCGATAATGGCTCGCGTATTTGAATCTGGCATTTGTCCAGGACCGAACAAGTAAATTTCGCACGCAGAGTCAAACGGCACCTTTTCCGCTCTAAAGCCAGTAAATTCGGGACAGAAGATATATCCGCGATCGCCCATGGGAGTTGGTTGGTACTTGTTTCCGCCTGTCGCAAATTTGTCGAGTTCTTTGAGTAGACGTTCATGTGAATCAGGTGCTAAGTAGTGTCGCTTTGCTTTATCTGCGTAGAAACGAAGTGCCCGGGTTAAGGCGCTTCTGCGAACAATGCGCTCTGTATCGCTGATTTTCGGCGATAAATAGTAGTCATTCCATCGTTCCGCCGTTTTCAGTGTTTGACTGGAGATCATTGTTAGAAGATCGGCACTGCGAGCTGTCTTCAGGTGTCGTCTAAATTTCACCTCTACAAAACTGTAGTTCAGAGACAATCTTTTGGGTGCACTAACGTACATGAGATCAGCGCGCAAGTTGCCAAATTCATCAACTGAGACTGATGGCATTCCGGGCGGTAAAAGGTCAGCAACGTCATCTAGTGGCACAAAGAAACCATCATTTACGGACAGCCAACTCTCATCATTATCGAAAGGACGCAGGCTGTTTGCATAAAGCATTGCTAGAGCGACCAATTCTCCGCTTTGTGTTGTTTCCGCATTAGCTAGTCGCATTGCCAATCTTCCGCTCAGAGCCTTCAGTTGCGACAATAAAAACTCACAGTTTCTAAGGCTCGAACTTAGTCCCATTTCTGCGAGAGGACGGCTTAGCAGTGAATTAACTTCTGAAATATGACTTGTGGACGTAACAAGTTGCAGAGTGCCCATGCTTTGACGCTCTGGCAAACAATCTATGACATAGGACTCATAGACTTGTTTATCTTCGTTTGGAGAATCGAAATACTCCACACCAGCATTCTTGTCGACTGTTATCACCCAATCGCTCAGACGATGCAGAGAAGCGAGGACATTTTCTTGTTCTTCCGACACCTCGGTTCGAAGGACCGGCCACATCTCTGGCCCATGACCAAGGTTTTTCACAACACTTTTTAAAACAGCTGCGTTTATTTTTAGCAGACGATCTGTAAAAACTCTGTTGGCAGGATGCTTTTCTCCTTCTGTGGAGTAGCTTACGTAGTTAAGCCATGTCGGCGTTGGCGAAAAAGAAAATTTACGCGGTGACTGCGCTGCAAGGCCGTATATTTCAAGTGGAGTGTCATTCTTCAATTCCTCTTTGTTTACCGCAATAACCTTAGAGTCGAACGTATCGAAGGCAACTGCAAGGTGCGCAGGGCGCTCAGGCACTCTTAAATCTCTCTTTGCCCACCTAAGGCGTGGTAAATTTATCCCTCCTTCAGCTGGGTAAGTTTCCAGCATCCACCGATCTTGTTTACTTACTGCTCCAGCACCCGTTCTACGCTTCTCGCCAGTCTCGGACAAGTATTGACCAACTACCGAATTGTTTATGTCGGCCGGATATAATTCGACTACAAAACCTTTGTTCGGAATAAGGGCCGTCTCGACGTCATCTTGATTGGTATCAGATTTCCACAGGCTGCGTCCAAGTGCTTTTGAAATAGTCATACCATCGCCAGGGCGCAATGCATGAACTTGCAAAACATGGTATTTCGAATGGAGATCAATGTATTTTCGGAACTCTTTTCCAAGGGATATGCTGGTGTTATTTCCAACTGTAGGCGCGAATCCATCGGCGTTGCCAGACATTGCCTTGGTCATCAATGCTATCGCTGCTTTGGGTTCTTTGTCATCGTCGCAAACCATTGCCACTGAATGAAATCCCAATGTATCGCCAAAAACAAAGCTACTTTCAGAATCTAAGCCTGGTAAAAACATTGGAAAATGGCTACCGTCCAAACCTTTAAGGCACTCAATAACTCGCTTCTGCGGCATACCCTCTTCGTATCGCGCATGCTGCACTAGAACGTCATATGCGCAGTGCCAAGCGGCTCGCAATGGGTGTTGCGGCAACACAATTAAGCCAATCGTTTTGCCGGCAAGAGTTTGAACCTCTACGGTATTTACAAGAGCCAGCTCTGGATCGCCACTGTCAATGGCTGCAACCCACGCGTTAATGAATTCGTCGATTACCTTCCCGGGCTCGTATACAAGCCCAAGGAACCCTGGTCCTTCCATCGCTAAGTCGCATAATTCACGCGACTTTGAAACTATCTTTTCCCAAATATTAGGCGCACAACTAGTCGGTTTTATAGGAATAAATTTTGGCAAACCAACAGGTGAGCCATCAGTACGCACCTTAATGCACCAGCGTCCAACAGCACCCGCTTCTTCTTTCCAGGCTCCTTCTAATTGTTTGATTAAGGCAGGACGATAAACGCGAGCACCTTTTCCAGCTGTCCGAAAGACCACAAAGCCCTTTTTGTCTTCATCCCAAATCTGTGAATTGCCGCGCTTCTTGCAGGCCTCAACTACATCGTCTCTTGTTTCGAGATTGATCATTCCTTCAATCACTGCTCGAACCGTTAGACCACTGCTGGTTTTGACCGAGCCTGTCACATCACCGAAAGCTAAGATAAAGTCCTCTGTTTCTTGCTCTTCAACTCCTTCGACACCTAATGCTTTTATGACTACTCGCGCATCAAATTTCGAGTCTTCATCAAGTTCTACGAATTCTTCGTCAGTAAATTTGCAGCGTTGAATTTCTTTTCCTGTGTGAACAACTTTTTGTTCAGCGAGCACATCGGTACTGGACATGATGGAAACGCTATATTCAACAGCTCCTTGCCGAAGTCCTTCAGGTAAAGCCTTCCACCGCACTTCAAGTTTTGAACGTTCTTTTGCACTAGTGGGATTTGGATTGATAGAAAGCTTAAGGCGCTCTTCTTCGATTGCCAGGCCGGACCAGCTAGCAGGCTTTGACTCCGTTCCAATCCGCCTCCAGTGCAATATTTCGATGTCTTTGAGGTCTTGAACGTCGAAAAAACCAGGATTCAGTGTATTGAGCCAAAGGTTTGGGGACTCCAAAAGCTTTTGTACAGCTTCATTCCACCTCATCGAATCTGAGCGTCGAATGAAGGCTTCAAGTTCTTGAGCCTGCTGATCGGCAGACTCGTCAAGCATGAGGGCTTGAACTCTCGTGGCTGGACTATTTGCGGTGCCTGTAATAAGGAGAAGTTTCTCAACTAATCTCACTGATTTGTCAAGATCGATTTCCACCGGCTTTCCGTCGCACAGAATGGGCCACATTCCAAGCGCAGCTACTGCTTCGCCTAGGCGTGAAGCATCTGTAGAGCACTCCACATAAAAATTGAACTCTTGCCAGGGCGAAAGCGTGTTCCGTCGACCGATACGGCCAGCTTTTTCGACAGCTTTTTTCGCAATACCTTGATAGCCACGTTTTATTTTCTTTAGTGCTATATCGTTCGCAGTTTCAAATAACTCACTTTCTCTGATTTCTCTAACAGCGCTATAGATGCCGTCCATGCCTGTTTGAGAGCATTCAACATCAACCAATAGTAAAATACTGCCTTCTTTGTCTTCTCTAAGTTCAACGGCTCTATCAGCAGAAGTAAGCCGTAAGGCTTTGTCTTCAACGTCTACCACACCAAAAACTTCCCAGCCTTTGATTGAAAAATCTTTGCTTTCACAGAGCGCACGAATGTGCTCCGAACTTAAGCAACGTGCAAACGCCATACTCCCTTCTGTTGGCTTTGGTAGAAGCTTTTCGAATGCGGCGCCCAGGATTTCGGCATGGACTTCATTCAATGTCATTTGCTTCATTCTCCACGAATCTGGGCTTCAAACGCTTCATTGATTCAGCGTCGTTGACGCCCATCAATACCCCTAAATCACGTAGTCTTCGCTCAAGGTACGCTCTGTTTTTCAATAACATTTCACCAGGAATAGACATCCCAGGCGGTGATTGATCAATAAAGAGACCGTAGCGATTTCTGAGAATGGTTACAAAATCCACGAAAGTGAGGTCTTTAAGACCTTTTCCCTTCTTCTCTTTTCGTAAGTGGCGATGAACTAAAAAATCCAGCATTGTATTGGTGAGCACAATCGAGCGGGCGTCCGACTTTCGCCGGCGCCCTGACATAGTGATAAAAATCGCTCTCTTCTTTGCCAGACCATGCGGTGAATCCACCATAAAGCTTGAATCCAAAACCTGGACATACTTGTCGCGCTGGTTTTTAAGTAAAATTACCAGAGCCTCTGCCATTCTTAACGACGCATCGATGTTTCCGTTTCGAAGAACCTGAATTGCGGCTTCGTCTTCCTCAGCTTTTTCAAGTACATCGCTAAGTGCCGTGCAAAGTTTTTTAAGATCTCGATGTATGAATCCAGAGGTCTTGTGGTTGTTGTGCCGGATCGAACCAAGCAAATTCGGTAACAGAGTACTGTTCACATTGGCCTTGGCTGCCGCGATTTCCCCTTTAACATCGTCGTCATCTGACGCGACCACATCAAGAATTCTTAGACACATAAGGACAACCGGAATTCTGTCCATCCTTCTCATGCAGTCGTCCAAACATTCTTCTGCAATTTTCCGAAGGCCCAGATCACTTCCCGACGAACAATCTACGAAAAGTGGCCAAGGTGTTTGTTCGTCAACCGGAACAACTTCGCCAGTATGCTCCCATTCCAGCAACAACCGAAGAGTGCTCATATAAATCGTAGAAATGCCAAGCGAAAGACAAGACTCAATCATAGGCAGAAGAGATTGCCTTGGAATGAGTTCCCCGTATGCCTGGATAAAAACACTAAAATCTCTCACAAAATTTTTGGTAGCAAGAAGTGCTAAGGGGCGCCGATTGGGAATCAGAGCGCTTTCGGATGCACCTTTGAGTTTCTGCGGCCTCTCACCGCATACTAGTGCGGTCCTAATCGTCAGAAGTTGATCAATCCCAACCAATTCCGTTTCATCAAATCCGTCAGCCTTTAAATTGCTTGCATGTTGTCCTTCAATGCTTGTGCCTGTGCCGAATAGCTTTAGCAGGATGTTGTCCTCGAAACCAGTTCCAATCGTAAACTTTGACTTTACTCCGGTTTCAATGTAAGTCCCCTCTTTTTGATCCACTAGAAGGGCTACAATCATTTCCGGAATGTTTCTAAGGTCAGTGACCTTTGGTGGCAGGTCTATCCAGCTTGCAAAATAGTGCGTTGGAAAAACACGCTGCACTTGCTCAGATCGACCCAGTGCATGCTGTTTATTCTCTAAAGAATACGTGAGGAGTAAATCTCCAAGGATCGCCTGACCTACGTCTCCCTCAAAATTCTCAAACCACTCAGACCGCTCAGACAAAACTCTGGCAACATCTTCAATGTGGACTTTTCCATCAGTGCCAAAATTTGCAACGAACTTACCCATGCCGCGTCTATGCCCAGTTCGAAACATATACATTACTGCTGGCAAGACCGCTTCAATCGCAAAAGTTTGCGTAGTAAAAGGCAGCACCGGACTATAGTTTGATGTCCATAACTCTTTGACTTGCTTCTTTTGAAAAACTTCTTCGAGGGCATTAACAGCTGGATTTGCTTGTCTCATACTTTGACCTCTTCCAAGTCTTTCAATGTTTCAGCTAAATGTGCCGCCTTCAACACCAGTCGCTGAGTGTTGCCATCAATAACAGGCTTTAGCTCATATACAGTGCTTTCATGAACTGGGTTCCAGGCGTACAGTGTTCTTTGATCTTCTTGCGCTAACCGCTGGGTGAAAATCGCTAAATTCGCGAATGTATCGTCGGACGTAGCATTGACCATTTGATAGCCTTCTCGAAGGTCCATCAAAATATTGAATAGTTCAGTGTTCAGGACTAATTCTTCGACGCGCTCATCGCTATATTGATAGCCCAAAATCACGTGAGTGTGCAACGTCTCGAGATCGCGAGCCCCGGTAAATTTCTGCGCTCGAACAAAGAAATTCTTCAAAGATTTATTGACCCAGAAAGCGCTTTCGGTAGGTGTCCTTGGACTAATTCTGATGGGAACTACATCTTGTTGTTGCAGAGCTATAGTTGGCAGGTCAACGAGTTTTGATATGCCTCGACAGAGTTGTTTGCACAAAACCGCGCGTTCTTCATCATTCATTAGCCCAATTTTCAAGAATTCTGATAAATGCCGACCTCTAGCCAGATGCATGGCATTTTTGTCATCCGCTATATCCTCAACGCTTGCATCATCCCACTCAAAGTATGCTCGCCTGCGAGCTGATGGTAGGCTCAAGTGTTGATATTTAGGAGCTTTCCGAGTGTGTTCATCACTGGCGGTGCTTGATAGATATCGATCGATTTGTGCATGGCTTTCAAGCGCAGGGTCTAGGAAAGCGAGTTCTTTAAGTACTTCTCCCTGCCTATTAGGCGAAGTTGCCGAAAAAGCCAGGTCGTAATAAGGATGAGGAGTGATATCGGGTCTGGCATGCAGCTCTCGGCAATGCTGAACACCGAACAGTATGTAACTAAGAGTAGCTCGCAGTTCACGAGCTGTTATGTGGACTTCGCCGCGCTGGTGCACTGCTTGAAGTGCCTTGTAAAGCTTTTGGCGCGCTTGAATTTTAAGATCAGAGTCGTCCAACCCAAATAGTTTGACAGACCGATTTACTTGGCATCGAGACTGAGCCGAACATGTATTACACGGTTTCCAGATGGTAGTAGCTTCGTTACCGCCCATCAATTTATCTAGCAGGTTGTCGACGAATTCCGTCGAAATTTCGTTCTCATCTAGGTTTGTTCCGCCTACTAGAGAACGATTGTTTAAGTCCACAAATCTTATTCGTGGGTCCAGACTTTCAAGATTACCTTCCAGTGCCTCTTGAAGTTCGATGGTCAGTGGAGTTTCCCCGTGTCTACTTTCGTAGTTTGATATCCAAGCCTGTAGCGGTCCGCTGTTGATTGCAACCAAGTGCACCAAAAAAGCCGGCATAGTTTTTCGTTGAAAAGGTTCGAAGAACTCATCAAGTAGCTCACCCGCTGATTTACCTTGGTACGCAGCAGAGCCATCCAAATTGACCCTAATATGAAGCCCATCATCCAGTTTGTGATCCCAAGTTCGTTTGGCCGATTTTTCAACTGGAAGCTGTAGCCTTTTACCAAGTTGTTGAAGGAATGCAGTTTTACCATCACCAGCATTGCCAGAAAGAATTATCAATTGCACTTTTCGAGACATTATCTGCTCAACAAGCTTTTGTTCCAAAGCCGTTTCCACATAAGTCAACTCAGCGAATTCAGTATCTAATCCGCGAGTTTCGGCATTTCCGTATGGAGATCCAGGGTAGGAAAGAAGATTTAAAAGCCATGGCACTTCATTCGGAGTGCGTTCCACAATTTCTGGGCTTTTTGTCTTATTGGGTTCTTCAATCTCCTGAAGAAACTTCAAAGCGTCCGTGGCTGAAACAAAGCGCTCATCCTTGTTAGGATGAGTAGCTCTATCAATGAATTTTGCAACATTTGGAAAATCCTCTTTTGGCAAGGAGCTCCAGTTCACGCCTTTACCCTTCTCGAACTCTCCATTGAACTGAAACGGTTCTTGCTCGTACAGAACATGAAACACTGTCGCTGCTAAAGCGAAAATATCATCAGAAGGAGAGACCGCCTCACGATTTTGAAGTGCAGGAGAGCAATAACCTACAGTTCCCGTTCCAGATGCCTTGAATCCAGCTCTGGTCACCAAGTCGTAATCAGTTAGGACAAGGTCTTCGCCTCGAACAATGATATTTCGAGGGCTAACATCTCCATGGACCAGCTGCGCAGCGTGAAAGCCGGATAAACCATCGCAGGCGGTCGTTAACCAACGCAGTACCAATTTTTCGGCAGAAGGTTGTGCTAGATCTTCTGCAAACACAGTCACTAAGCCGGTTAAATCACTCAATGGATAACCTTCAACCCATTCCATCAAAACCGCGAATTCGTTTTCTCTCCACTGTTCAGCAAAGTCATAAATTAATGACATGTGGCTTTGTTTAGTGAATTGACGAGCTTTTGCATATGAGCGTAAAGCATTGTCGCCATCATCTTCTTTGTGAATCACCTTGCCGACGTACGTACCAAATTCTTCTCCGGTGTCTTTGTCTACGTGAAGGACCTTAAAGGTGGTTCCAAAACCACCGGAACCTAATTTTCCAACAATTTTGTACTTGCCTGTTTTGAAGAATACCTCTGTCTCTTCATCCCAATAAACAGCGGCTGGTAATACATGTTCGGTTTCTGGTACCGGCGTTTTTCCACTTAGTGTTCTAAATCCAGTTGCAAGCTGCTTCAAGGTGTGTCTCTGTGATGGCTCCGCAGCGATACCTTTTTCAAGAATTGCGTTGGCCTTTTCATCAAGATCAGCCGTACCCTCAAAAAGTAATTTGAGGGACGCACAAAGTGAATATACATCTGAGCGCGTATCGGCAACGCCCAAGCCTGCATTTAAAACTTCTGGAGCAATGAAACATTGATCTACACTTTGTTGTTCGATGTTTGAAGCAATCGTTGTCGCATCCGCCAATTTTGCTAAGTTCAAGCCAGTGAAAATTGGTTTGCCATTCACGCGAATTCTAATGGTGGAACCATTGAGATTTCTATGAACGACCATCTTACAGTCCTCCATAACAGGATTATGAAGTTCGTCCAGTGCTTGAATGCAGTTTAAAGCGGTAGCAATTCGATCATCCAACTCCCAGTTTTTGTCTTGTGCTCGCTCCCGCAAGCTTGGCGCCGAAGGGTCGACAACCGAAAAGTAAAATAACTCACCAGGATAATCTGGCGCCGGTTGGAAAGAATCCATAAGTCTTGCCAGCCAAGGTGATTTTTGAAGTTGCTGCAGGGTGTCAAATTCTCGCTTCGCGACTTTCTCTGGCGCTCCGCTATTCGTATTTGCAGAATAGTCGTACAAATGCAAAATGACTCGATCTCTTCTGGAAGAGTGCAGGCCTTTGTACACGCGATGAAATCGATCATCTTTGTCTGACAGCAATTCGAGATTAGTGATATCACCAAATCTGCGAATTTCCCCATTGAGAGCCACTTGACTGCGTGGCGCTAACTCTAAGCACATTGCTTCTATGGTTTTGGTATCGAAGGAAGTTGAGCCATTTTCGACCGAAGTAATTTCTTTCCAGTCTCGTCTCCCATAAAACTCACAACCCCTGATTACAGTTCGCTGTCCACCAGAACACATCGGTGTTTCTTGCTTAGTCAGTAAAAATTGTCCTTGCACAAAAGAGACAGAAAATCTTTTCCGCAAGCGACCCACTAGACGTTTGACTTTTTCATTCAGCTTGTCAGTTTCAGTTTCAACAACTGCTTCATTTGCCCGATCCGCTATATAGCGCGCATCCCAGTGTTTGACTTCAATTACATGAACTCCGTTGGGAGCAAGCAGAACAATGTCAATATCGTCTGATTTCCCTATTCCGTTGGCAGAGAATTTCAAATTACTAAGCAAAATCCAAACTTGATCGCTTGGAATTCCCGCCAATTTACTTTTCAATAGCTCGACAGCCGCACGTTCACTTTCATTGACAAAGGGACCACAGGGAATGTGTTTAATTTTCACGCCGAATACTTCGCAGAAGTTGTAAACAGGGATTCCAATAGGAACCTCTGTCAAGGCAGGTTGCTCGCTGCCGGACGGGAGATTCTAATCATTTACAACAATACCTAATTTGGGTTAATAATTGAATGCTTGAAAACGGGCTGAATCGGTTTGTATTATTGCCTTTGAGTGCAGCTGATCCCTTCTCCACTATGCCTGATACTGTCAAGTATCGGGCATTCTTGATTCATTTATGCCTGATATCGGGAAGCGTGGGCGGGTGTGATGCGGTTAAAATATGCCTGATACTAGGAGTGAGGGTAGTCGTGAAAAATAGAATCTCCCGGGCCGACCTGGAATACGAATTTGCAGTGCCGGCGATTTCAAATGCGCAGGGCGTCCTCAAACTACTGGAGCAGTTCGAAGCCTATAGGAAGGCGCTAAAAAGACAGCCCCTATCTCCTCATACCCGGCGAGCCTACGAATCACGGTTACAGCACTTCCTGGGCTTCCTTGGGAGTCGTTTGGAAGAGTACCCAAACGCTCTTACCGACCCCCATACTCGCGATTACGTGGCTCGCGATTACACACAATATTTGAAACTGCACATCAAAAGCAGTCCGCAAACGGTGAACGCATACTTGACAGCCATCGACTCCTTCTTTGCATTTCTGGGCCTCGGAAAAGCTAACGCATCACGCGAGGATTTGCCAAACCTGGCACCTCAAGCGCTGACTCTTAAAGAGCATAGGGAATTCTTGAGAGCAGTCGAGCGCTGCAAAAAGCCACGCGATCGAGCAGTGGCAATCTTACTAATAAACACCGCCATCAGGATCGGTGAGTGCAATGAATTGAACATTGACGACGTGCTGCTCACCGAGCGCAAAGGTCTTTTGAAAATTAGAAACGGCAAGGGCGGCTCTTACAGAGAGGTGCCGTTAAACTCCTCCTGCCGTGTGGCCCTACAAGACTGGCTTCTTGAACGGAAGTCGAAGTTTCCAAAATTGAAAGACGAAGCGTTTTTCCTTTCCAATCGCGGAACACGCTTGTCGGTGGATGGAATTGATCATGCTATTCGGAACATGGCAAAGAGCGCCAGCCTTCAAGGCGTTTCAAGTCACACCTTGCGCCACACATGCTTAACGAATCTGATTCGCCAAGGGACGGATGTGGTTCTAGTCGCCCAAGTCGGCGGACACAAGAAGCTGGAAACGACAATGCGATATAGCCTTGCGACTATCACTGACCAGGAGAATGCCTTGGAACGACTCCCGGCAGACCATTAGCCACAATATTTGAATAGACCTTCCTTTCGTTCTCTTTTTGTCCGATTGTGGCCCGATTCTTCCAGCCGGCTGTCAAGCGGCGTCTCTGTACTTCCAACTGCCCGTTTTGCTCCGCCTACCGTCCCGTCGGGCTATACTTTTCTAACCTGCCCTGAAGCATGAAGAGGCTAGACCCTTTTGTGATCTTGTGCTGCCCAATTCGTACTCCGAGGAATTTTAATCGCAATGATCACAGGCGAACTGAAATCAAAAGTCGACAAACTCTGGGATGCCTTTTGGTCAGGCGGCATATCCAATCCGTTGGAAGTGATCGAGCAAATCACCTATCTTCTCTTCATTCGTAGACTTGACGATCTTCACACGCTGCAAGAAAAGAAGGCGAATCGTCTAGGTGGGAAGATCCAGGATTCTGTGTTTCCTTTGACGAAGGAGGGCGACAAACTTCGCTGGTCCAGATTTAAGAACTTCAGCCCACAGGACATGTTCGATGTGGTCTCGACAAAAGTCTTCCCATTCATCAAAGACCTTCGAGGAGGAGTTGAGCATTCCACATACTCGCATCACATGAGAGATGCGCGCTTCACTGTCCCAACAGCTGGTTTGCTTGCCAAGGTTGTCGAGCTCGTCGATGACATCCCGATGGACGACCGCGACACAAAGGGCGACGTATACGAATACATGCTCGGCAAAATTGCCACGGCAGGACAGAACGGACAATTTCGAACGCCACGCCACATAATCAAATTGATGGTCGAACTCGTGGCGCCAAAGCCGTCGGACATCATCTGCGATCCTGCGTGCGGCACAGCTGGTTTCTTGGTGGCTGCCAGCGAATACCTCAACGCCAATCACCCGGAAATACGTACCGATAAAAAGTTGATGGAACACTTCCACGAAAAAATGTTCAACGGATTTGATTTTGATCCCACTATGCTTCGCATTGCTAGCATGAATATGCTGCTGCACGGGGTGGAGAACCCAAACATTAGCTACAAGGATTCGCTCTCCGAAGATCATGCCGGTGAGGAAGAGCGCTACACACTTATCCTTGCTAATCCGCCTTTCGCTGGTTCTCTGGACTCAGAAACCTGCGCAACTGATCTTCTGCAAATTGTCAAAACAAAAAAGACAGAGTTGCTTTTCGTAGCTCTTTTCCTACGGCTCCTCAAACCCGGTGGGCGAGCAGCCGTTATTGTGCCCGATGGTGTGGTTTCCAATTCATCCAAGGTGCACAAGGAACTTCGGCGCACGCTTGTCGAAGATCATAAGCTGGAGGCGATTATCTCTGTACCGTCTGGAGTTTTTAAGCCCTATGCCGGAGTTTCAACAGCTATCCTCGTATTTACGAAAACGAATTCTGGTGGTACGAATCATGTCTGGTTTTACGACATGCAGGCTGATGGCTTCTCTCTCGATGATAAGCGAGTCGAGCAAGACTCTTCTAAACACGGAAATAACAATATCCCAGACATCGTAAACAGATGGCAAACTTTCGCTGGTGAAACCAAACGCACAAGGATCGATCAGTCCTTTTTTGTTCCCAAATCTGAAATTGAAAAAAGCGATTACTCGCTGTCAATCAGTACGTATAGAGAACTGAAGCACGAAGGTCAGGATATGGAAGATCCGATAGAAATTCTCAAGCAGCTCGACAAAATTGAGGTGAGAATTCAGCAAGAGCTTGCTGAATTAAGGGAACTGCTTGTATGAAAAGGTGCTCCACTACACAACCCGGCTGCCAAGTCGTGGCTCTAAGAACAATTGCGAAAATCGACAGAATCAGTGTGCAACCGCAGCACATTGAGGCCGGTACTCTGTATGTAGGTCTCGAACACATAGACGGCGACGGACACTTTAACAACGTTAAGCCGGTCACCAAAGGCGAACTGGCAAGTTCCAAGTTTCGCTTTACGCCCTCTCATATTCTTTTTGGCAAGTTGCGCCCATATTTGAGAAAAACCGCGAGGCCTGACTTCGGTGGAATTTGTAGCACAGACATTTTGCCAATCCTGCCTTGTCCGGCAATCGATAGGAATTATCTCTTTCACTATCTTCGTCAGTCTAAAATTGTAGATCTTGCAACCAGTCGGTCATCTGGTGCAAATCTTCCCCGATTGAGCCCAACTCTGTTAGCTGAGTTTCCTATATCCCTGCCACCATACGAAGAGCAGAAGCGTATAGCCCAGATCTTGGACAAGGCAGACGCGCTTCGTGATTTGCGTACCGAAGGACTACAAAGACTTGAGCAGTTGCTATGCGCAACCTTTGCAAAAGCATTTGGCGATCCAATAGCGAACCCTTACGCTTGGGAGCGAGTTTCGTTTGATGAGATCTTGGAAGCGATAGAAAGTGGCTGGAGTCCCGTTTGCCTTGACCGACCGGCTGGATCAGATGAATGGGGTGTACTCAAATTAGGAGCCATAACACAGTGTGTCTTCGTCGAATCGGAAAACAAAGCCCTTCCTGAAACTCAGATGCCACGTTCCATCTTAGAAGTTGCAGCCGGAGATCTATTATTCAGCAGAAAAAATACAAAGGATCTAGTGGCGGCTTGTGCCTTGGTGGAAACTACCAGAGATAAGCTGATGATGCCGGACTTGATTTTTAGGCTTCGGCTAAAGGATGAGGCAAGATGCCTGCCTGAATATCTTTGGGCCCTGCTCACCAACGACTCGAAGCGAAAGCAAGTTCAACAACTTGCAGCCGGAACGTCGGGCTCAATGCCAAATATCTCAAAAGACAAACTCCGAAGACTTCTAATTGAACTTCCACCGCTAGAGAAACAACTTGAGTTTAGGACTCATTTCCGCACGATCAGGCGCTTACAAAAGCGTATGTTGTCATCTTTGCGGGCTGCAGAAGCATTTTCCGACTCTATCCAATCAAAATTATTTTCGGGAGAATTGAGCCAGCGTGAGTTAGAGATACATGTCTAACTTTGACTTTCTTACTCCCGAATGGTTAGACCTGCGAAAGTCAGCAACAAAAGCTGAAGCCTCTATCAATCAAGATCCCCGTGCAAGCTGCTTTCACAGCAGAAGGGCACTTGAGGTTGCAATTCAGTGGGTCTACTCGCACGATCCATCAGTTCAACGACCATATGAAGATCAGCTCAGCGCGCTCATTCACGAGCCATCTTTTAAGAGGTTGCTATCTGGTGATCTCTTCCTGAAGATACGTTCGATAAAAGACATTGGTAATATGGCTGTGCATAGTACTAGGCCGATTACCCAAAACGATGCACTACGAGCCACTATTGAACTTTTTCATTTTCTTTATTGGCTCGCCCGCACATATACAAAAAATGATCCACGAAAATTTGACGGTCTTAGCTTCAATGCATCTCTGATACCAGCTGCTCCTGCCCAAATTATCCAGAAGACCCTGAGTGAGCTAAAGAATTTGCAGAGTGAGCTCCAGGAGAGGGATAAAGCCCTACTGGAGAAACAACGGGCCCTTGAAGATACCGATGCGGAGATTCAGCGGCTGCGCGCGGAAATAGCTGCCACCAAAAAACGCAATGAAGCGATCCCCGTTGCTCACGATTATTCCGAAGCAGAAACCAGAGACTTCTTTATTGATTTGATGTTGAGGGAAGCTGGTTGGGCCTTGGAGCACAAGGAGGACCGGGAATTCCCTGTTACAGGAATGCCAGGTAAATCCGGAGACGGGTTCGTCGACTATGTTCTCTGGGGCGACGATGGACTTCCGCTCGCTGTTGTTGAGGCTAAACGAACAAAAAAGGATCCGCGAATCGGACAGCAACAAGCGAAGTTATATGCCGATTGTCTAGAACAGCGCTTCAAGCGGCGTCCTATCATCTTCTATACTAACGGTTATGAGACTTGGATCTGGGATGATCAGCACTATCCCCCTCGACGCGTGCAAGGGTTTTACAAGAAGAGTGAACTCGAGTTGCAGATTCAGCGCCGGAACACCAGGATCAATCCAGGTTCCTTGCAAGTCAACTCGTCAATTGTCGAACGCTACTATCAAGTAGAAGCAATTCGTCGCGTAGTCGAAGGTTTTGAACAATCGCATAGAAAAGCGCTGGTCGTCATGGCCACTGGCGCTGGGAAAACACGGACCATTATTGCGCTCTGTGAGCTTTTGCAACGGGCCAATTGGATCAAGCGGGTGCTGTTTCTGGCGGATAGACGGGCTCTTGTTAAACAGGCTGTAAACGCCTTTAAGAAATTCCTACCAGATTCAAGTCCCGTGAACCTGCTATCGGAGAAGGAACTTACCGGCAGTCGCGTGTATGTATCAACCTATCCCACGATGATGGGATTGATCGATGAAACCGAAGATAACGCTAGGCGGTTCACACCAGGGCATTTTGACCTTATTGTCATAGACGAAGCCCACCGGTCGGTCTATCAGAAGTACCGCGCGATATTCGATTATTTCGACAGCCTTCTTGTTGGACTTACTGCCACGCCGCGAGACGAGATAGATAGAAACACCTACTCTCTGTTCGAATTGGAAGATGGAAACCCGACATCGGCTTACGAGCTCAGCCAGGCAATCAATGACGAATTCTTGGTTGAGCCGCGCTCAATAACTGTCCCCGTCCTGTTTCCGACAACAGGTATCACTTACGATGACTTGAGTGACCAGGATAAAAACGAATGGGACATGATCGAGTGGACTGAAGATGGCTCGGTTCCTGCTCGTGTCGAGCCATCTGCAGTACATAGTTGGTTCTTCAATGCCGATACCGTTGACAAAGTTCTTGAAACACTGATGGAAAAGGGGCAGAAAGTGGCTGGCGGCGACCGCCTCGGGAAAACAATAATATTCGCCCGCAATCACGACCATGCCGTGTTCATTCAAGAGCGCTTTGATATTCACTATCCGAAACTCAAAGGTGTGTTTGCTCGCGTCATCGACAATCGCGAGCGGTATGCAGATTCATTGCTTGAAGCTTTCTCTGACCCGGAAAAGGCGCCTCACATAGCCATTTCTGTGGATATGTTGGATACCGGTGTTGATATACCCGAAGTTCTAAACCTGGTTTTCTTCAAATCCGTTTGGTCAAAAACGAAGTTTTTTCAAATGGTGGGGCGCGGCACCAGGCTGTGTAAGAACATATTTGGCCCCGGTAAGAATAAGCAATGTTTTTATATCTTTGACTGTTGCCGCAACTTTGAGTTCTTCAATCAGGATCCAGAAGCGCCGGACAGTTCTCTTTCGGAGCCACTCGCCACACGATTGTTCAAAGCTAGGCTGAGACTTGTAAATGACATTCGCTGTTCGACTGAATCCGTCCCTCAACTGTCTGAATTCACTGGCGCTGTCGTTGGTGTTTTGCATCAAACTGTTCAGGCGATGAATATCGATAATTTTCTTGTGCGTCCGCATCGAAGATATGTCGAGAAGTTCAAAGAAAGGAGTGCTTGGGATAAATTTGAAAGTGACGACATCGATCAGTTAGTTCACAATATTGCGCGATTGCCAGCCGAACTCCCGCCTGATGAGGAGACGGCAAAGCAGTTTGACTTGTTAATTTTGCGTCTGCAGTTGGCGCGACTTAACGGGACTGCTGATTTTACGCGATGGCAAACGCAAGTAAGAGAGATAGCCCTTCTCCTTCAGGAGAAAGATAGTATCCCAATGGTCCACGAACAAATCGATTTGATCCGTGAGCTCGAATCCGACGATTGGTGGGCAGATGTCACTATTCCGATGCTGGAACTTGTGCGGATACGTCTGCGAGAGTTGGTCAAGTTTATCGAAAAGCAAAAACGCAAAATTGTGTACGCAGATTTTGAGGACACTATCGGAGAAGTGCGTGAGGTTGAGTCCAATTGGCTTGGCAATGAGTACAATCTTGACCAATACCGTAAGCGTTTGCGCCACTTCCTGAAAGCTCACGAAGATCACATCGCTATCAACAAGTTGAAGCGCAACATCGCAATAACGCCTTCTGACCTTCAAGAGCTAGAGCGCTTACTGTTTGAATCTGGCGAGTTGGGTGACAGGCAAGATTTCGATCGAGCATTTGGTGCTCCGCAAAAGCTCGGAGAATTCATTCGATCCATTGTAGGTCTCGATCGCAGTGCCGCTGTTGCCGCATTTGGGGAGTTTCTAGAAAGCACTACTTACAATGCGAAACAGATTCAGTTTGTCAATCAAGTAATCGAATATCTCACCTGGAACGGAATTATGGACCCAGCGCTACTATACGAGCCGCCTTTCACCGACTTCAGCAACGATGGTTTGGACGGCGTTTTCCAAGATTTAGATGCAGACAAAATAGTGAGCCTCATAAAGGACATAAACAAAAATGCTGCCTCCGCTTAGCTGCTAGTGAGGGCCGGACCGGCGACGCCAGGTATTCTCGTTTCCTTACAGCCGACGGCAGCGCAAGCACAGAACGCAGAGTCGAGTCGAAAGCGAAAAGCTGTTGACAAAATTGCCCCGAATGTATGATAATCTTACCGGGGGTAAGAAATGGCTACCGCGACAAAAGAAAGCTTCATAAAGTCCATAAAAGAGGCTGTCAGCTCCATCCTGACGGATTTTGGGTTGCCGACCACAGGCATTGGCGCCTCGACTTGTCCGCACAAGATTGAACAGTTTGACAGTGACATAGGGATTTTTGGGACCGTCATGGTTTCGGCTGCGACAGGCATTCAAATTCCCCTGGACGAAAATATCTTCGTCACCAAAACGGGAAATACAATGCGCACGATTGAACAAGCAGCAGACAGATTGTTGGAATTGCAGGCAGAGCAAACTCGAACTAAAAGGAGACCAGATGGAGAAGTCGGAGTCGCTTCGTGAACTTTTAGCATCTCGAATCAGAGAAGCAAGAAAGATGGCCGGGCTGAGTCAAAGCCAGGTAGCCGCTCTTATGCAAATGCAAAGGCCATCAATTAGCGAAATTGAAGCCGGTAACAGAAAAGTCTCCGCTGAAGAAGTGGCTCAATTCGCCGCTTTGTTCTCTGTAAGCGTGTCTTGGCTGATGGGCGAAGGCGAAGAAAAGGTGGACTTGAAAAATACTCAATTGCAGCTGGCAGCAAGAGAAATTCAAAAACTGAAAGGCAAAGATTTAGAGCAGCTACTGCGCCTTCTTGCTGCCATCCCTAAAGACGAAACCCCATGACCGAGTTAAGTGTAGTGAAAACGGATGCAGATTTAGCGCGTCTAGCTCTAGGCACCGCGCTAGACATAAGAAAGAAAGCCAATATACCTTTAAATGTGCCCCTTTCAATTTATGACCTTTGTACCGCGATGGGCATTGAGGTGCGCTTCGTCAATATAAGCATGGAAGGGAATTACATTCCTGGTAAACATCCGGTCTTCCTGATATCGGCTATGAGACCAGCTGCCAGGAGAGCGTTCACATGCGCTCACGAACTTGGACATCATGTATTTGGTCACGGCTTCAAGTTGGATGAACTGATTGAAACCCGCCCGTCCACGGAAAAAACACCTGAGGAGTTTTTGGCAGATTGCTTTGCATCTTTCCTCTTAATGCCAGCTCTTGGTATACGCAAAGCATTTGCGCAGAGGAATTGGAAATTTGCAGAAGTCACACCGGAGCAGGTTTACACAATTGCTTGTGACTTTGGCGTTGGCTATGGGACGCTTGTCACCCACCTGTCTGTCGGGCTGAAGCTAATCAGCTACTCTCAGTCTCAAGTCCTCAAGAAAGTCAAATTGCCTGAAATAAAAGAAAGCTTCGTTGGAGACATCGACATCGATCGACGTCTCATCGTGGTTGATAATCAATGGCTTTCGCCGGTAATAGAGTGTGAGGTCGGAGACCATATTCTCGTGGATAGTGCTGTTTCTGCGCAGAACGACAGTCTGCAGGAGCTGTCGCCAGTATCTGGAAAACTTCTGTTTAAAGCCGCGAGAAGGGGCGTCACGGCTTTGAAGGACTCGGATGGGACAACCTTCAAGCAAGTGAGAATTATGGCTCACCAATTCATTGGCTTGAACCGGTATCTCTACCTGCCTGATCCGGAAGAGGACGAACTGTAATGCCTTTTCCAACTGTTATAAAAGAGAACAATCTTTCCGTTGCTTGGCTGAAGATATTTAACGCCGTTCTTGAGGCCCGTGGGCATGAAATCACACCACTCGTGGTATCAGTAGGTGGCTTCCCTGATAATCACACTATCCCCGAAGATCCGGTAATCAGGGCAAAATTAGATGCCTTTTTGGATGAACACGAAGAGCAGGGTTGCCATACTGTTGCAAACACAATCTTTCCGATTCGAATGTACGAAATGGCCAAGTATGATAGGCAGCGCCTTTTCGCTGATTACAAGCTAATCTATCCTCGAATCGTCGCAGCTAAGAAAAGGCTGAACAATCGAGGCTTATACTTCGAGCGCATGATCATGGGAAACGGCGGTGGTGAAGCCGACAACCAGCTCGACTACATAATCAACAGATATAACGACAGAGGTAACAGCGGAATTCGCCGCAGTGCCTTGCAAGTCAGTATTTTCCGCCCAGTTGATGATCATAAATCAACACCATATCTGGGGTTTCCTTGTTTGCAACATCTTAGTGTAGTGCCGAACAAAACAACTCAAACGCTCAGCCTCAATGCCTTTTATGCGCAACAGGACGTGGTGAGAAAAGCATACGGAAATTACCTGGGACTTTGCCGCCTAGCCACTTTTTTTAGTAGAGAGATGTCACTAAAGCTAGATACGGTCACTTGTTACATCGGAACAGAAAAGATTGAAGCCGATGTCACTATCATGGAGCTACGTGAACTGGCAGCCAAGCTAGTCTCACCTGCCGCTGCCAATGACTGAAGCGACGGCAATCTTCTCAATATGGCTGATGCTGACGAACCATTTTGTAATACCCAATTTGTCTGCAAACTCCTTGCTTCGTCCTGACAACACTACAGACGGAGCGCCAGTTTCCTCGTGTAAGACCTCTATATCCGTGAACGTGGCTCCGTTAGACTGCCCAGTGCCGATTGATTTGAGTATAGCTTCCTTTACAGCGAACCAGCCCGCTAGCCGCTCGTTGGTCTTATGGTCGGCAGCCTCCTCCAACTCTGTGGACAAAAAGCAGCGCTGCAAAAAGCCTTGCCCTCCTTTCTCTATCAGTCTGGAAAAGCGCTCGATATCGACCGCATCTATTCCGTGGGCAATGATGGACATGCCTGTTCTTCCTTGCTTGTATCCGAGTTCTGATCCGGCAGATTATGTCAGAAACGAGGATTTCAATCTCGGATGAACAGAACCCTGCCGATTGTTGTGCTTGGCGCCGGTCCTAAGGCCTGCTCTATTTGGGCAAAGTACAAATCGCTTTGCGACGACGGTGTTGCCCTTACGCCACTCACTGTAATCGAAAAGGACCGGGTTGCCGCCAACTGGGCTGGAGCTAGCGGTTATACGGACGGATTGCAGTCGTTGGTATCGCCATCTGAGCAGGATATCGGCTTCCCGTACTCCAACGTGGCTTTCGGTCCTGACTTGAGTTCTCGACTTACCCAGCGGATGTTTAGATACTCCTGGCAAAATTACCTGCTCTCCGTGGGCGGGTATCCTGAATGGGTTGCGCAAGACAGACCAAGAGCACCGCACTATCAATTCCGTGACTACCTTGATTGGGTGGCGAGAAGTTCGCAGATGCAGCCCATTAAGAGAGAAATTGTCCAAATAAGTGTCAATGACCAAGATTTCTGGGAGTTGCGTAATAGTGGCTCACAAGATTCAACTCCAGCATCGGGTTTGGTCATCACTGGTAACGGCAAACCGCGAATGCTGAAAGGACAGCCCCAGCAGCACGCACGAATATTTGACGGTGAGTCATTTTGGCCTAGCCGAGATCAATTTGACGACGTCGAATTCGCTCGAATTGCTGTAATCGGCGCCGGCGAAACTGCCGCGGCCATCGCTTGCAACATTCTCGATCACATCGAAAACCGTGCAAATTCAGTCATAGAGCTTATTTGCAAGCAATATGCTTATTTCACGCGTGCGGAAGTCTCAAAAGACCTGCTCTATTTCTCAAATCCGTCTACCTGGTCTTCGCTTAGAGAAGGACGGCGCTTCAGCATTATGCGACGTGCCGATCGAGGAGTTGTGTCTGCCGGCATTAAACGCCGGCTGGAAGAAAGTGATCTGGTTGAGTACACTACTGCAGACGCTGAATCTATAACAGTTACTAATTCAGACGAACTGCTTTTGTCACTCAGGTACGGCGGTGAGACGGAGCAAGTACCCTATCAGTACATCATTGTCGCGACCGGTTTTGATAGCTTATGGTTTTTTGAATTGTTTGATGAAAGAACAAAACTAAGGCTTGTCGACTGCGTTATAAGGCAATTGACGGAACCTCAAAAACAAGAACTTCAAATGATATTGGAGCGAGAACCAGATTCTTCGTCCTGGCTCGAATCGCTAAAAAGGGCTGATGCTAGGCGGTTCTTTGAACGTTCGATGGAACGTTTGATTGATGAGGATTTGTCCTTACGAGGATTTCTTCCGAAATTGCATGTCCCGATGTTGGCGGGTCTCAGCCAAGGGCCAGGCTTTCCTAATCTCAACTGCCTCGGACTGTTGTCTGATCGCATTCTGAAATCATATTTAATCTAGTTCCTTTAAACCCCCGGCAAATCAGCATCTATAGCCAAACGGTGCCGATTGGACATGCGCCCCATTTCGCCTGAGATCAACCGGTATATCCTTAGCAGGTTTACGGCTAACACTCTGCAATCGACACAGTCAAGCAACTTTTAGCAAGCTTTAGTAATCTTGTGGCCCAGTGTTATATCACTTGGAGAACGAATTTTACTAATGACCGTCAATGCTTCTAACCACATACCGTTCGCTGCTCTGAAACCAAAAAACAAGACCAAGAACGAGGACTTGACGATACATGTAAAACGCTCGCTTCCTGAACCTACCGTGGTGTTTAGCTCGTACTGGCACCTCGCCAGTGAGCGCCAGAACATTTTTTTCAAGCGCTTTGATAATACTTTGGGGCCATGGACCGATGACCCGATCTTGCGAACGTACAAGTTCACAAATGCCTACCGTGCGTCAGATCGAGTTAGTCAATTTCTTCTCAACGACGTTATTTATGCCGGTTCACAACGACCCGAAGACCTGTTCTTCAGAACCATGCTGTTCAAACTCTTCAACAAGATTGAAACATGGGAGCTTTTGCAGGAGCGGCTCGGCGAGATTACTTGGCACCATTATGAGTATGAGAAGTTCAACGCCGTTCTGTCTAAAGCGATCGAAAGCGGCAAAACCATCTATTCATCGGCTTACATAATGCCATCCGGAAGCTCGAGTTTTGGTTCGCCCAGAAAGCACCAAAACCATCTGCGCCTTATAGAAATGATGATGGGCGATCGTCTTTTCGAGCAGCTCCAAAACGCAACATCGATGCAAGCCGCGTATGAACTAATTCTCCGCTACCCGACGATTGGATCATTTCTGGCTTACCAGTATTTGATCGACATCAACTACACAGAGCTGACCAACTTTGATGAAATGGAGTTCGTAGTTCCCGGGCCAGGCGCTCGCGATGGCATCACCAAGTGCTTCAAGTCTCGCGGCGACTATTCCGAGAGCGACATCATCAGGATGATGGCTGAGATTCAGGATGAACAGTTCACGAAACTCGGACTTCTTTTCAAGAATTTGTTCGGCCGCAAACTCCAGCTAATCGACTGTCAAAACCTCTTTTGCGAAGTTGATAAGTATGCCCGGGTCGCTCATCCTGAAATTGCCGGACTCTCCGGACGAACGCGCATAAAACAGACGCATAGACCCACTTATAAGCCCATCCAGTACATGTATCCGCCCAAGTGGGGCTTCGACTCCACCCTATTCAAGAAATAGCTTCTGGAAGCCCCCAGCTTCAGAGGTGATCTTTTTGCGCCCCGCGTGGTAAGATAATCTTACCAAGGGTAAGAACATCATACGAGGTTGAGAGGATGGACATCGATCACTATCAGGACGAGGCATACAAGACCGAGCAGCCCTACATGAGCAGCGACGACAAAGACAAGTTGATCGTCCCGCTCCTGGGTCTGGCCGGTGAGTCAGGCGAACTGCTTGCTGAGTACAAGAAGAAGATGCGAGATGGCGGAGATCATCTGCATTTCGACAAGCGGGTGCGCGAGGAATTGGGCGATTTGCTCTGGTACATAGCGAATATAGCCACCAAATTCAACCTCAAACTGAGCGATATTGCCTCATTCAACCTCAAAAAGACTCAGGATCGCTGGGGTAAGAGCCCTGACGGTGTCAGCGCGCCAAACTTTGATGCCGATTTCTCCGACGAGGAAAAAATACCACGACAATTTTCCGTGCATATATTTGACTGCATTTACAAGGGCGAACAGGAGACCATGGGCTTTTGCAACGGTGTGCCTTTGGGCGATCGGCTTACCGATAACGTCACCGATGACGATGGCTACCGCTTTCATGATGCGTTTCATTTGGGTTATGCAGCGGTGTTGGGTTGGTCGCCGGTTACCCGTTATACGCTGGGAGTCAAACGAAAATCCAGCAAGGATTTTGATCAAAATCAGGACGGCGGGCGGGCAATCGCAATTGAAGAAGGTATTTCCGCGCTTGTTTATTCTTACGCAGAAAACCACAAGTTCCTTGCTGAGGCGACCGCCTTGGACTATTCGCTTCTGCGCACCATCAAAGACCTCACCTCAAAGTATGAGGTAAAAGCCTTGAGCTCAAGTGACTGGCAGCGGGCGATTCTCTTGGGCTTCAAAGTCTGGCGGCCCTTAAATGAACACAAGAGCGGCCTCATCCATGTCGATCTTGATAAGGGCACAATGGAATTCGAACGGCCGCTTACAGACGAAGAAAAGACGGCCCTCGTCGACTCTTATCCAGAAGCAAAGGAGAAGAGGAAAAAAGACCAGGCAGAGCGAAAAGCGAGGCTCTTAGCGAAGCGGAAAGCCAAGGTTTAGCGGATGTCTACTCAGTTGGCGTACTAAACATTTTTTTCCACCAGGGCTGCTTTAGCTCCTGAACGGTGTCTGAGAGTGTCTTCAGCTGATCTTCGACTGCCTTGATTTGGGCTTCCTTTTCCTCTTTCACGCGCTCTATTTCGAGCTCGGCGGCTCGCTGGTTTTCTTCAAGCGTTTGTTGGAGGAGGGCTACTTGCTCTTTGGATTTCTCCGCTTCGTCTTGTTCGGCCTTGAGCGCCGCAATTTGCTTGCGCAGTGCCTGGGCTTCCAGCTCTTTCGCCTCGACCGCTTTGCGCTCTTTCTCGGCTTGTTTCTCAAAATCTGGAAGCAGCTTGATCTGCCGGCTTTGATCTTCCAGCTGTCTTTCCTGGTCCCGAATCGTCTCCAGTAACGGCTTCATCATCTCTTCGGCGATCATGCGCATGTGTTGCCGCTCGGCTTCTACCCATGCTTGGTGCGGCGGGACGTCGGCATTTTCTTCGCTCACGGTTTCTGCATCGATCGCCTCTTCCTGGGGCGCGAAATCGATTTCCGGGCTATCGCCATCCTTGATTTTGAGCTTCTGCGCAATTTCCTTGGTTGGGTAAATCCGCCACTCATTTACGCCATATGGATTGGGGCTCTGGTGGCCTCTAAGGTCGCCTTTCTCCAATCTGTAAATGACTGCCCTGTTAGAAAGACCCAGGGCTTGAGCGGCTTCTTTGACAGAGATCGTTCGCATCGATCAGCTCCATATCTAGTAGCGCGCTAGCGCATATACCGGTTGAAAAACTCAGAATCATTATAAGCAAAAATCATCTTGATAGCACAGAAAATCGCAGAAATATTTCCTCGTTGCACTTCCTCGCTCGCCTAATGCTCGCATGGCAAGCCAGCCTTGCGGCTTCTGTGCTTCCGCAGTGACGGAACCAATGACGCCACCACGGAAGCCGTTCAGCATATAAATCTGGTGGCGCGGCCGGTAGCAGCATTTATCAGACTCTATCCGAGGACCACCGCCTGATTTGACCTCGATTGATTCCTTATCCTCATTTTTTTCTTCCTTGAAACCCTCAGTTACTCTTCAATTCCGACCGTGTTTCATTTCCGCGCCATGGTTTTCTTGACTCCGGAACCACTGCGGAAGTCCGGAAAAAAACTTCCGCGCGATTTCCGCACCTGGTCGCGGGAGCTTTTCCTGGCTCGGAATCGTGAGGCTGGAGAGTGCTATGAGTAGGACGTTTCGGGCGTGATTTTTCTTTCGGCCGCAGGCGCGGAAATAGTACTTTTCGATTCTTCGGTCAGGAAATTGCAATTTCCTGGTTGCGGAAACATATAAATCTGATATCGTTAGTGGTGCCAGTCGCCAATAAGCTAGAAAGTCCGAAACTTGCCACCTGTAACTCATGAGAGCCCGGAAACGGACAACGAACAAGTTTCCGCGTTTATCAGAAGCACCAGTACATATATATTTCCGCTATCCGGAAATCCTTCTTTAACCCGGAAAAACCATAGATCCAAAAAAGATCAATTTCATCCGTCTGCCCGCACCAGCGCTGCAATAGCGCTTCCCTGCTACCACCGAAGAAATTTCCCCGCCGGCAGCAAAGCCTTTAGCCATCAGTCATTGAGATCTAAAGTGTTGATCCTTAAGATGGCACCTTATATAGTGTCAACGATCGCTACTTGGCAATATGTCTAAAGATATGCCGATCAAATATTAGAGCCGTTCCGCCGAGACAAAGACAAAGCAGCTGATAAAGATAACGACCGAGTGATCCTCTTCCAAGTTCATCAAATCTCCTAGAAAGAGAGCGGGAAAATTAGCAGTTCTATATACAGTGCACAGGCATTTGCTCCTGCACAAGATCTACTCGACGGCGCCGCTCTGAATATGCGCTTTCAATCTCTTTTCCCGCTGCGGTTTGATACCGCTTTCAGGAAAGTTGGAAGTGATGCATGGCGCGCCATGAGCAAGTTTTACTACCTCTCTGATGACGAAATCTTGGACTGTTTGTCTGCTCAGTCTCAAACGATACGGGCATGCCACCTGGACGCTAAAACCTCTTTCCTCGTCATCACAATACCGTCTGACTCGATCTATAGATGCGCCGATCGTTTCCGCGAGCTCGTCGGCTGCCTAACTCGGATCGGGCTTGTGCCCAATGTCTACAAAGCCGCTGCCTCCGACGATGTGCAAATCTATCTGTCATTCAATGAAATGGCTCAGACTGCTAACCTGGCTCAAGCGCTAGCCCGCCACGTAAGTGGCAACGGTTTTGATCTGAATGCATTAGTAAATCATTCAACCGAGACGCTGTTTGCCCTTCCTCTCCAACGAGGCTTCTGCTGGCTCAACAAGGACCTTTCAGTCAAATTGAATCGCGATGATATTGCGCTGCCGGCAGCGATGGCCATGTTTCTGCGCGACCTTGAAACCACTGCAGTCAACCCTTCCATTCTCTTGGATATAAACGCTGAAGAATCAGCTCCCGAGCCGTTAGTAACTGAAGTTTCAGACGCGGAAATAGAAGAGTCCTCGGTTGCTGGCTCAACTTGCACCGATTTGTTTGCTGAAGCGACTTACCGGCAAGACGAAGCGATCGCGCCCTCCGACTCTGAGTCGGGCAGTGTTGAATCGTCAGATCCAGAGACCGGTTTAGACAAGACGCTCGGGCAAGAAGTAATTTTCCCACTCGCAGAAGTGGTCGGACGAAGCCAGCAAGGCACACAGCTCATGCTGTTTCCAGACGCACCATCGCCGCCCGTTTCCGAGGTGCCGAAGGCTAAGCCTAAGCGCGGAAGAAAGGCCCGGTCCAGTCTTCCTGACGAAGCAGACCAGGGCGCTTTTTCTCAAAACAAAGTTTTTTCAATTAAATCGACGGCTAATTTGACGGTGCTGTCATCGCAGAAGGAGGTATTTGCAGACCAGTAGATAACAGAAAACACCGCTTGCAGGCGGTGTTTTAAGAGATCACTAACGGATCGGTTATGCGGTTTTATGTTCAGGTGTTTGGACGACGCCCTGAGATAGAGCAAGCATAAAGCACCGATCCGGCTAGGTCAACTCGTCTTTTATAAGAAAGAGGAACGCTTACGACCGGACTTTATGCTCTGGAAGGCTCAGATGGCCAACCAGCTAGATTTTCACGCGCGAAATATTTCCCGGCTCGTACTGATGAGGCGGTAGCTACATTTTTGGGTCTATTTCATCGATATGCTTACATATATCGACCGATATCCGGAGGCGGGTGGCTATCGGCACCTGACGACTGGAAACTCACCGACAGTGAGATTCTAAAGGCGATTGCGGGTGTACATCCCAAGTTCTACCTCGGTGCCAGATGCGGCAAAGCCAGCAAGTATGCCGTCCTGGACATAGACGCCGGCAGCTGTTATCACACCAAAGAAGGTTATGCAAAAATTGCTGCGCTCTTGGAAAAAGCTGGCATTGAAGAGCACAACCTTTATCGGTCGTCCGATTCTGGCGGCTGGCACATATACATTTTCTTTGATGCACCAGTTAGCACCCGCGACCTTTACCGCCAGCTTCACCAGCTGTTTACGCTGCATGATTTTGACGTTGCTAAAGGACAGCTCGAGATTTTTCCGAACCCCGGAAACAAGTCACTCGGACAGGGGCTTCGGTTGCCCTTACAGCCAGGCTTTGCGTGGCTCAATCCGCACAGCCTGGTCGCCCGAGAAGAGCGCGACTACCTCAGCCCAACAGAGGCACTTCTGGGCTTCGTGCGCGACATGGAATGCACGGTCAACCCTTATCATCACTTCCATAAACTCAGAGCGTATGTAGAGAAGATCGCTGCCACCAGGCAAGTCATTGTCGCCAGGGCGGCAGTGCCGAACACCTCGGATAACGTTGTTCCTATCAGGCCAGTCCAACATGGCACGGAGGAAGGCCAGGGCGTGGTGAGGAAAGCTTTCCATAAATTGCCGCCCGGAATCAATTGCGAGACCTGGGTGAATGGCCGCCAGTATTTCGAGCACGGACTCACCGGCCCAGGGCAAAGGGCGGAGGCAGTCTTTTCTCTCTCTCACTATCTCTTTTACGGCGATCCCGAAAGGCTCATTTCGGCGATGGGTTACGGCTTCGAAGATGAGCGCAAGTGGCTGATCGATGAAGTCATGAAAAATAAGCACCACGGGCAGAGCAAAGATATTGCCTCTGGACGGTCGGACGCGCTAAAGCAGATCGAGCGTGCAGCAAGCTGGGTGCCACCACACAGGCGCGGAAGCGAAGCGCAGAAGTACGAACCTACGGTGCCGATTTCCTGGGTGCGGAAGAATGCCAACCGCGCTTCCGAAGCGCAGAAAAAGATCGTTGCCGCGGTCGAAGACTTCCGTGAAGCCAACATGCAATTTAGCACCAGAGACCTCTACGTGAAGTCTGGCGTGAGCACGCGCACGATCGCGAAGTACCCGCAGCTCTGGAAACAAGCACAGGAGGACATCCGCACCGGTCGCTTGGCAAGTGATTTACACGAATATAACGCTGTGGAGGGGGCTGCTTCCCCAGAAAGCTTGCCCCCTTCCTCTTCTCAAACAAAAAATATGCCGCCTGGTCGTTTGGCAGCTCGCCGCATTCTCTATGAATTGAAAATGAGAGATTCTAGAGAAGCCCGGAAAAATAAGGAGGCTTCTCTGCGGTCCGAGAAGGGTGCTTATGACAAGTGGCGCGATAGAGTTGACGTCCTGATGAAGAAAGACCCCCTAGAGGCTTCTGAGGGTGAATTGAAAGTTCTGATCAATCTGTTGGCTAGGGAGCTGATCATTGCACCTAGCGAAGAGGAATGTGTTTGGCTATCAGGCTATATATCGAGTCTCAAGGAGCGGGCTCTGACTCAAGGTCAAGCCGTTCAACTTTCCATTGACCGAATAGCATCGGCTTCCTGATTTGCAAATTCAGCTAAGAAATAAAATCATTCGGGTCTTCGTGGTGCTAAAATATTGGCACCGTAAGCGGTACTAAAATGATTCGCTTACTTGCTGGTTTCAGATGGGGTAAGAAGCACTCCGGCAGCCAGATATTTTTTGTCGCGGTCTAGAAAAATTGGTAATTTCCCACCGCTAACAATTGTACTTTCTTGACAAGAATATTTGTTGAGAAATGTCAGTTTCAGAAGTCGACTGCAAAAAATTTCATAAGTCCTGTTCACGGGCTCAAAAATGAACAGCTGAAATTGGGGTCCGGGGATCTTTGGAACGGAAAGTAGCGCTAGGCGCTCTACGCGCCTGATGCAAAGTTAGACAAAGTGGTTTGGAGCTGCATCGTCCCACTAGAAATCATGTTTATCGGTATTGTGAACCTTCCAGCACCAAGAGATGGTTGCTCATAAACGAGCATGTATCCGATTTTAGAGAACATCAAATTGAAATTGGTTGCAAGCACCGATCCAGGGATTATCTTCGATTTGTAATCGCCGATTGCGTACTCGAAATCAACGAGAAGCTGATTCAAATTGACCCGATAAAGATTTGTTGCCTCCGATGTAAACGTGGTTGATGACGAGTCCAAAACCAATCGAAATTTCTCGTTGGTAACCGAATTCTGCCCGGTAAAGTTGTGCAGCAGGCAATTCCTAAGTGACCAGAATTGTTGTTTGTAGGGCTTCGAGATAGGCGGGAAGCAGTCATCTATAAAATCCTGGAACCGCTGGCCGATCGCTGTATTATCATTTTTGCCTTTGCGACAGCACGCCATTAAATCGATTCCTGAGAACACCAGCATTGCAGCAGCCCAGGGAGTTGGTGCAGTTTTCTTCTTGCCGTAGCAAGTGATCATCTCGCGTCGCAGCTTGTACAGAGTACCGAAGGCATTACATTTTCCGCTACCATTTGGATGCGGATGCTTGCGCCCAGCTCGTGACGGGATTATTCCTGGATCTTCGAAAAACAGTTCTAAGTCTGATTTTGCCATTACTCCCTGTCCCTCTAGCGGGGTTGACAAGCCAGAAAAGAACTTACATCACAGCAGTCAATTGCACAAGCCATGACTAGCTGACGAAAGAACCCGGCAGCCAGCCATTCCTTTTGGTAAAGTCGCCCAGCAGATCGATCATCTGGTGAACAGCACTTCTGAACAAAAAGCCAGAGGGTGAAGAGGACTGCTGAAATAAACCCGGTTGTCATTTAAAAGAACTCGACTGCACAACTGCCGTATATGGCGATCGCCAGTGAACGCCACTTCTGAAACTGACAAGAAGAGTTTTGGATGTTCCGAATTTGTTGAACTTGGCGTCCCAAGCCATTAGCCATAGCGCCACTTTTCGTTCCTTCTATCCTCCGGAGGTTGTGCTTATTACCTCCGGATACCTCCGGAAGTATTGCGGAGGTCGCTGCTCCTAGCTCCGGAGGCTGGAGGTTCACATCCGCAGGCAACGAGATTCGACCGACTGGCTGCCATTTGACTGTGTTGGAAGTAATCCTGGGTTCAGACAAACCGGTCACGCTATGTGAGCCCGAACCGGCACCAGCTCTAGTTTGTCACGCCTCCGGATGCAGCATAAGCAACCTCCGGATACTGGATGTCGAAGATCCTTTTCAGCGCTTTTACTGCCAAGCCGTACATTCCCGTTCCATTTCTACTCAAAGCCCTGATCCTGCCGATCTGTGGTGGTACCTCCGCGCTGTGTTTTTTTATGGTACCGGCTCAGCGCCACCGCTGCGCAAGCGGGTTTTCTTGTTCTAGCTACTTCTCCTTTGTCGGCTTGCACGCGGAGCCGAGCCGGTTGGTGTTGCCACAGCAGCGCTTGCTGCCTACTTCCGGCACAAAGGAGAGGTTATATGGCAATCACTCACGACTACGGTTTGGAGCTGACTAATAACAGTAAAGTGGGCTGGGCATTCAGTCTTCCTAGAAGTAAGACTTGCATCAATGCTACACCTACCTGCAAGAAGGTTTGTTATGGCAATGGCATACGCTATCAGTCCGATGCTCAGAAAGCCAAGCGGGAACGCAACTACAGGACTGTCGAATTTCTTCTCAAGGAAGGTGGCCCTGAGTTGCTGGCTGAAAACTTGTCGATGCTGGTTGATCAGGCGCGTCCTCGGGACTGGCTTACTGCCAGGATTACGGAGTCTAAGACTGTAATCCCCTGGACGCTCCGCATCCATGACGTGGGCGACGCATATTCGGTGGATTATGTTCAGGCATGGCTTCTAGTGGCTCAAAAACAGCCTTCTTGCTCGTTCTGGTTCTATACCAGAAGCTTCATCGATGAAGAGTTGTTTGCTGCTCTTACAGAACTTGCCGCTTTGCCAAACTGCCAGGGCTGGCTCTCTGTCGACTCCGACAATTATAATCAGGCGATACTGGCTAAGTGTAAAGCGCCTGCAGGTGTCTGGAAACTGGCCTTGCTGCAAGACAAAGATCTGCTGCCTGAGGTTCTTCCGGCTTTGACAGAAACTGCCTCAGCCGGGGAGATAGTCAACTTCCCCTGTCACCGAGGCGGCCATCATGTCGCACCTTTGCGCGACAGAGTGCTCACGGTATGCCCGGCTGGGACCGGTGCATACAAGCTGCAGACGGACAGAAGCTTGCCCAGACCCTGCCAGCTCTGTACTTTCTGCCTGCCTTGAACAATGAGGAAATGGCTGGAGCTCGCGCCCCTTTATTTTGTGCCATTAACTGTGGCAACTCTTTTCTCCTCTTGTATTTCCTCAGATGTCGTTTCGCTAAAACTGGCTTCCTGCCACAACCTTGTCGGCTGGTGGACCAGGGCTTGGACATTTTTAATGGCCGTTTATTTCTTTGGTGTCGATCGATCCTGTCTGCCTTCTAGAGCCACCACCTCGCGATCGTTTGTACTAAGCACCCGAAAACCTTGACCCAGTCCTGGCTTCTAGTCGTCCTCTTCTTATGTCTTCTTCCTTGTGGTGTTTCTTTTACCGCTTCTTTTTTATGGCCACCTTGTCGCCGGCGCCGGCGGAACTGAGTTAGGGGAAACCGCCGCACCACGTGTGGGTTTTGTCATTCATATCTGGCTACCTCAGGGCTGTGTTAAACAAGTGCGAG
>PLZS01000018.1:0-48447 GCA_003153555.1 Candidatus Melainabacteria bacterium
GGGCAGACGGATTTGCAATTTTATACAGCCGAAGTAAAGCGTTATACTGGGTTGGCAAAGCAGGGCGCGGTCAGCCTGGAGGATCGAGATTCTCATATTCAGCAATACAATGGTGCCGTTGCCACCCTTGAGTCATTGACCGAGGCTGAGAGATCCGCCAAAGCGACCATTAACGCCGCTGCAGCTGCGGTGCGTGCTTCGAAGAGTGCGCTCAGTGCGGCGACCGCTCAGCAACATCAAGTTGAGGCAACTCGGTCGTTCCAAAAGGTGGTCGCACCATTTTCTGGAATAGTCACCAAGCGAAATGTTGATGCTGGTGCATTGATTACGTCAGGAAGCAACAACAGCAATTCAATTTTGTTTGAAGTCGCGAAGACAGACGTATTGCGCGTCTTCGTTTACGTTCCCGAACAGTATGTGCCTTACATTCACGTAAACGAGAAAACGTTTTTGACCTTTCCAGAGTATCCGCGCCGCGATTTTGAGGGCGTCGTGACAAATGTCTCCGGTGGCTTGGATGAAGTTTCCAAAACATTGCAGGTTGAGATTCACGTACCTAATCAAACTCACGTTTTGATGCCGGGCATGTACGCCAAAGTGCGCTTCCAGGCTCCCTCCTCAATTCGATTGCCTGTGGTGTCGGCAGCGACACTACAAACTAGAGCTGAAGGCAGCTTTGTTTTCGTTGTCGATTCTAACGATGTAGTGCACATGCACAAATTAGAAGTCGGTCGTGATCTTGGTGGACAATTCGAGGTCTCGAAAGGTGTGAATACCGGCGATAGAGTAATCATCAGTCCACCTGACACCATTGTGGACGGCATGAAGGTAAATCCGGTGTTAGCTCCCGTAGCGAAAACTGCGGGGAAGTAGCGAGCTGAACTGAAGCGTGGCAGCGATACTTCCAGCTCGATTGGCTCCAATATCGAAAACTAGGGACAAAAGGACCGAAATAGCGCGTGGCAGATGAGAACCGATGCGGCTGAGAGACCAATAACAACAAGAAAGCGAATGTCCGCATCGGATGCGGATCTGCAGGCAGTGACTTTGCTTGCAGAGGAGTTTCTAGACACTTATGAGAATGTCTTACTTCTATGCTGCTAAGCCAGAAACCCAAAACAACTCAAACTTGTAGTGTCCGAAATCTATTAGGCTCATCGCTACCGGTTGATGGGTGGGTGGACCTATCTTAATCCAAGGCGGGATCGCCGAGGTAACTTTGCTTGAGGGCATGACTGAACTCCATTAAACTGCGCTCCATTCGTGATACTTCAGCTCTGACGTCAGTAAGCATTGCCCTCCGATCTTGTATCAGTTGCATAGCCATCGCCTTGCGTGTGGCGAGGTCGAAGCCTGACGTACCGGAAAGTTTTCTTTTTTGCCTGGAAAGCAGTCCTGCATCTCGCCACATTTTTGACAAAATCTCCAGTCTGGTGATGCCACTCTTGCTGTCCGGTGGCACCCGACTGAGAAAATCCCAGACAGTGACAGGATACTGTTGCGTTCGATCGTTGTTCCTATCAGTAATTGTCGTTAGTAAAGGTGTTATGCCTCTTCCGACTCGACGCTCTTCTCGCTGTTCTCGCACCGTCAAACTGGAAAGTGCGCATTGCACGCCACCATCAAAGATCTCCAGAATATTGGTGGGCATATCGACTGCGCCTAAAGCAATCGAGTAACCGGCAAGCTTTGTCAGACCACCACTGACAAAGTTGACTGCTGTGTTCCTCATCAATGATCGTGCCCGCATCTCGACAAGGCCAGCCTGCAGGTCATCTAGTTTGGCCAGTTCGGTTTCTACGCCGACTCTCGCTGAGTTAACTTCAAAATTGAGTGTCTGTTCGGCTTGTATCAGTTGCTGCCGGTAATAGATCAGCTTCTCGATTCCAGCATTTCTGGCACTCGCTGAACTACTTGAATTCATCTTTTCTTGCTGGGCGCACAACTTTGTCCACACTGGCATCATGCCGCTGATTTCAGCGATTTCACGCGCTGCTGGCGTCAGTTCAATGTTGCTGGCCGTGACTGGCTCTTTAGTTTTTTCTGTGGACGGTTGCATCGCCTGAGGATTGCTTGCTGCCGAGATGGTGGCGATTCTAGGTCTGGCGGTGTTTGCTGAATTGGTTCCTGCCGTATTTTGCGGAGCGTATGATTCCTCGGCGTTCATTGGCGTGATCGTTGACAGCACGGCACTTGCCACAGACAGAAATCGAATAATTCCTGCAAGTTGAGCGGAAGAAATGGAATAACTAGCGTCTTGTCTATAGGTCATAGGGTTTTCCAGCGTCACAATCTTGGAAGCATAAGTCGTTCAGCCGAGCACTTTCAAGATCGACGCTCTAATTTTGATCAGTGTTTGGCCGCTATTTGCCTTTATTCCGTTACCTACCAGCTATATTGCCCGCACGGAAAGAATTTTTCTGGTACCAGATCTCGCCAGCCTGCGCTCAATCTCCGCTGTCAAATCCTCGATTCTGGAGGAAGCTAAGGCTCCGCTGTAATGGCGCAGATAGGGGAACCATGCCCACACCGAAAGGTGGCCTACTTCCAGAGGGTGTCCCGCGAAGTATCAATGTAAAGGATTCAAACGACTATGAAAGATAGAACCAAATATGGTATCACTCATTTGTCCTTTCTTGAACATGCGCATGACCTCGAATCCTCTAATGGTGGCGGACTTACAGACGCAAAGATACAGCTCATCTCCGGTCATGGAAACCGTTACCAACATCTTTCACTCGCCGCCATTGAGGGCGATTATCAAAAAGCAGTTCACAATTTAGAATTTAGGCAATTTTTGCAACAGAGCCCTTTAAACAACCAGAAAGACCACTCCAAAAGAGAGGAACTTCTGACAGCAGTCTGAGTGCAAGCGGTTAATGGCAATTGTGGTCATTAACAGCTTTGAACAATGCTTAGAGGAAGCCTCCGCCAGTGTGGCATTCCGATTAACTATGAAAAGGATAGTCCGTTCGGGTATTATCACTAGCATAGTTTTGTGGAGTGCACCCACTTGGGAATTGACACGCGGATAGGGATAACTGCGATCATCAGTGTTGTCTTGCTATCTATCGGCGGACTGCTTGCAGTTAAGTATTTTCTGAACGTTGCGGATTTGAAAATTCATCACGACGTTACTGATCCACTGTCTCAAACTGTGGGCATGATGTTCGCCGTTTTGCTTGGTTTCATGATCAGTAATTCTATGCAGCGTTTTGAATTAGCTCGCGCCACCGTTCAACAGGAGGCTGCCTCACTAGCCGACATCTTCAATCTTGCCGGGTCCTTGCAAGATCAAAGCAAAGCGAATTTGCGAAGACTGTGCATCCAATATGCCGATCAAATAGTTACCGAGGAATGGCCGCTGCTGAGCAAGAAAAATATTAGCGTTCCTACAATCAGAACTTACAGAGAAATTTGGCAAGAATGCATTCAGTATCACCCTAAGACCCAACGTGACAGTAACGCGCACCAATCCTTGCTCTCCTCGATGACAGCCATGAGCGACGCCCGACGTTTGCGAATCGAGGCTCTACATAACGGATTGCCACGCGATTGCCGATTCCGGACAAATGGCGACATCTCTGTTGAAACAAAAGGACAGATGCCATAAACGACGAGAAGTCTTGCGGCAAAGACCGCAAGCACACCCAGTCCAATCAAGTTCGCATATTTCAACAAGAGCGGCAATTGCACTTGCAAACCAATTAACAGGAAAAGCAATGAATTCACGAGAAAAGCTGCGTATTCCCAAAACGAATTGACAGCCAAACGCGTTGTTGCCGACATGCCGGTTCGACTGCCGTAATTGCCGACGACAATGCCAGCTGCAACTACGGCCATAATGGATGAAACATGGAAATAGTCGGCAACCAAGTATGAACCATATGCGGTGACCATTGTCAGTGTGATTTCCAACAAATGATCGTCAAAGGCGCTCGTTATTCTCGAGGCAATGTACCCTATCACTGCTCCCAGAAAGGCGCCACCGAAAACAACAAGGCAAAAGCTGCTAGTGGTATGGGCAATGGAAAACTGTCCTCCTGAAATGATCAGCGCGAGCATCATTTGGAACATCACTACGGCAGTTCCATCATTAAACAAACTCTCACCTTCAAGAATCATCGTCAGGCGCTTGTCGATGCCCATCTGCCGAAATAAGGCAATAACCGAAACTGGATCTGTTGCCGATACCATGGCTCCGAATAACAAAGCAGTTGGAACGTCCATGCCTCCAGCGAAGTGCAAAATCGCGGCAACTCCAAACATGCACACAATGGCACCAACTGTGGCCAATACACTTATAGAAAGCCAATCACGACGCAAGGCTTTTATATCTAGGTTCCAAGAAGCTTCAAACAAAAGCGCCGGTAGAAAAATCAACAGCACCAGTTCGGGCGTCATTGAGACTGGAGGCAACACCTTTGATAGACCGATAATCAAACCTGCAATTACCAAGGCTACGGCGTAAGGTACGCGCACCCACTTAATGACCACCGCGGTCGCCGAGGCAACAAGCAGGAGTGCAAGTGAGTGTCAATGTGAATAGAGGCGTCTTGTGGATTCACTACAGTCCTTTCCTGCAGTCATTATAGTTCTGAGACTGCAAAATCACCAAGATAGTGACTAGTGCTGAGATACTGAGCCTGGCGTATCGCGGAGATGTAAGCGGATCGGAAATCCGCGCCGCGGCTCTTCAACAAACTTTGGCTTCTTTAAGAGAAGCCAGTTGCTCTGCTTATACGTCAAGATCGATCCAATCTTTATGATCTTATCAGTGGTGGCATTGCGATACCAGCCTTCGTCCCAAGCGCCCATGTCGGCGTAAAGCGCTTCTTTAATGCCAAGTGCAAACTGCCATTTCCGATTGCGCCGTTGCTAATAAAAACTCCGTCAACTTGGTTGTGAGCTGTTGTTTGAATTAAAGTCCTGATGAACATGCCGATTGGAAAAAGAGGTTACGCCACAGTACTAAAATCGTTTCCGTGCATGCCAGCGGCTGAAGCCGATCTTAGGCCAGGCGATCTGATCACATCAGTTAACGGAAAGTCGACGCTCGACCTTCCGGCTAAAGAAGTTTGGGATTGGTTTACCGGTATGCCCGGAACGGAAGTCAAACTAGAACTTCTTCGCGGCGATCAACCAATAAACGTAACTTTGAAGCGCATGGACATTGGTCGCATTCCAGATTTCAGCACAAAGGCTGAGTTCCTGACAATCTTTGAGCTCGATGGTATGAGCAAATTTGTGCAAAAATAAATTCGGAACCTAACGAATGGTCCCAAGTCACTAAAACTTGAACCACTGTTTGGAAAAACCGAATGTTTTACACGCAAGCAATTTCTCTTATCGCCCTTTGTAGCGCCCTTTGCATCGTTGGAGGTTCCCTGCCGGCTGTCGCCACGGAAACGAAAGACGAAGTGGTCGAGATATTGCGTAGCACTGAACTGCCCAGCGAATCCATGGACGGTCTATCCGACCGCGAGCTTAGTGAAATCGCATTGCTTTCGAAGACTGTAGAAGCAAAGCGAGACTTGTACGCACGAGCTTTGGAACTTTATATTGAACGAATTGGTGCAGGCAAAGATGTTGACCAAGCCCGCATTGAATACGAGAAGGCTGAAATCTCGCTCGCCGCTGCGTGGAAGGAAACGCGGAAGGTCTTTGCGGTGTTAAATAAGCAATCAAAGTTGGCTCACGAGTGGAAGAAGCACCGGTCTTTGCATCCCCCCGGGCATCATCCTGCTGAAACTTTCGCAGAACATTCTCAAAATCATCCTTTAGAACCTGCCGCGAAGCCTCAGGCCAAGTTAGCGGATTAAAGCTGATCCAGAGCTGTTCGTTCTCAACGGAAGCGTCACCGTAAATCTACTGCCTCTGCCAACGGTGCTCTCCACGCGGATGCTGCCTTGGTGCGCTTGCACGATCGCATTTACAATCGCCAATCCGAGCCCCGATCCACCGGCATCTCGTGAACGCGATTTATCGACCCGATAAAACCGCTCGAATATACGCTCTAAGCTCTCGGCGGGAATGCCTATGCCAGTGTCATCGATGATAATTTGAATGCAGCCACCAATTTGTTCGAGACCGATGACGACACTGCCACCACTTTCTGTGTAATTGATTGCATTTTTCAATAGATTTAAAAACAGAGTTCGCAGCGAATCAGCGTGGGCCATAATACGAATGTGCTGAAGGTCGCCTATTTCGACTTTGATGTTCTTCGCTTTAGCAGCCGGCTCGAGTTCCTCGATCACAGACTTGATTAAATCCGTAATCACCACCGGCGCAAGCGGCGACATTGGTTGAGGTCTCTCCATCCTAGCCAGGATGACGAGGTCTTTAGCCAAGTGTGCCATACGTTCTGCTGCGCGGCTAATTACTGAGAGAATATCTGTTTCCATGCCATTCTCGCGTAACTTCATTTCTAAAGTCTCGACGCTTGCCAGAATGATCGAGATGGGTGTGGTGAATTCGTGCCCGGCATCGGCAACGAAACGCCGCAATATCGAGAGACTCTCCTCGGTTGGCTTCAGGGCTTTTCCCGCAAAAAAGTAGCCGCACACGCCAAGACCGATTAAAAGGAATGGTGCTAAAAGTCCAATCGTATTTATCAACTGTCTCATGGTGGCATCTTTTCCATGCATCAATAATTGAACCTGAAGAAATCCAGATTTGTCGCCACCCGGCACGAACAAATCTACGGTGCGAGAACGAACAGTCAGACCCGAGTGTTCGTCCTTGACAGTCATGTTACCTTTCGCGAGACGCTCAACACCCGGCGGTCCATACTCTTCAATCAACTTGCCGTCGGTACCGAAAAGTTGCACTGTCGCCAACAGCTCTATGTCACGCTCTTTTGCCTTACCTGCCCAAGTCTTAAGAGAAGGACGTCCACTCGTATAGTCGATCGTCGGCCGTACTTCGCGTGCCACCACCCGTAGTTCATCATCAAGAAGAGAATTCAGCCCTGAGTCAAAGACAAGCACCGCGGCAATGCTCAAAACCGAATACAAGAATATGGAGAGTCCAATGAACCACAATGTCAAATGCCATCGGAGCTGCTCAAGCATCGCTTGTTTGCAACTTGTAGCCCATTCTTCTTACTGTTTCAATAATTGATGGCTGCCCGGGGGTGTCCAGCTTACTGCGCAATCTCATGACATGACCTCGCACGGTATCAAGGCAGGCAGTAGCATCCGATTCCCAGACGCGATCAAACAAAAGTTCGGCGCTAAAGACTTGATTTGGGTGTCGCATAAAAAACTCGAGTAATCGATATTCCTTTGGCAACAGGTGAACTTCTCGTCCATCTTTTTTGACGACGCACTCCAACGTCTCCATTGTCACGTTTCTCAAAGTCAAGCTGGTAGACATAACTGAGAGTGGACGTCGCAACAGAGTGCGCACGCGTGCTGCCAGCTCTTTAAGATGAAACGGCTTTGTCAGGTAGTCGTCGGCGCCGGCATCCAAACCAATTTCTTTTTCGTCCACTGAACTCATCGCAGTCAACATCAAGATTGGCATAGCGCCCTTTTTGGCCCTGTAGTTACGACAAACTTGCAATCCATCAAGACCGGGAAGTAAGAGGTCTAGAATGATCAGATCGTACGAATTGACTTCAAGACAATTCAAAGCATCCAAACCGTTGTCGACGATTTCGACCAAGTGAAGCTCAGCTTCTAGCCAGTTGCGAACCAGCATCGCTAAATCATGTTCATCTTCCACAAGGAGAATTTTAGCCATCGTACATTGCATTTCGATACCGCTACGCTAACAGTATAGTGCATTAACTAAGACGTAATCGTCTGGCGGAAAGAGGATGCTGAGATGCGGTTGAATGCTGGTCCAAACCACTAATTTCGAAATGTCCTCCTGTTTCCGCATACTCGGCGGCATAATGATGAAGATGGTCCATCACAGTGTGATCGATGAGCTTGGTTTTGCTTAAATCGAGTTGCACTCGTTTGCCTTTTGGAATCTTGTCCAAGCGATTCTTTGTCGCAATGAAATTTGAAAATATAAATGCCCCCCGAGCAGTAGCCAGATATTCGTCATCAGAAACAGGAACAATACTCAGGTCCGGAATGAACAGATTTTTTATTGGTGCACCCCTGAAAATATGCAGCATCAGTTTCGCCAAGATGCCTACACCCACCCCGATCAGAAGATCAGTTGCCAGTGTGGCTACGATTGTGATGAGGAAAACAGCCGTTTGCTCTTTGCCCAGCTGATGTGTTTCTTTAAAGACTCGCGGAGAAGCGAGTCGATACCCCGTGAAAATAAGCAACGCAGCCAGAGCAGACAGAGGAATTAATTGAATCACGGCAGCACCAAAAAAGACAAAAACAATCATGAACGAACCGTGAAAGAAGTTGGCCCATCTTGTTTTCGCTCCAGTACTTATGTTTGCCATACTGCGAACAATTTCGGAAATCATTGGCAATCCACCGATGCACGCCGAGAGCGTACTGACGGAACCAACCACCCCGAGATCTTTACTCCAATTTGATTTACGATGGAATGGATCGAGCCTGTCTACCGCTGCAACAGTAAGCAAAGTTTCGACGCCTTGCACCAGCGTGATAGACATAACAGAAAACCAAAATGCACCTGAGGCTATTTTGCTGAAGTCTGGAAATGTGATGCCTTCTAACACATTAGAAGGTATGCGAACGAGACACTTGTCCGGATTGACAAGATATTGCTGCCCCGCAAATGAATACTGGTGTTGCGCGCCGAAACCAAAGTAAGCGCTCATCAAAGTGGCAACGACGACAACAAGCATGGGCGCCGGAATTGCTTTGACGACTTTGTGCTTGATCAGCGTATGGACAATCAATATAGCCAGGCTAACAAAACCGATCAAAGCTATTTCTGGATTCATTGTCATCAACATGTGAGGAGTCTGGGCGAATAGTTCGAGTGGTGCCTTGGCTGGTGCTTTTACACCGAGCATAAGCGGCAACTCTTTGGCGATAATGATCAGTCCAATCGCTGCCAACATTCCATGTACAGCCGAAGCCGGAACAAGCAGTGCCAGTGAACCGGCCCGGCAAAGTCCGAGTATCAGGAGGACGATTCCTGCCACCGCACTCGCGGCAAGGGCGCAGTGGTAACCAGCATCTCCTCCGCCAAATCGCTCAACAGTTCCAAGGATGACAACAATCAACCCGGCGGCCGGACCGGTGATTGTGACAAAAGACCCTCCCAGCTGAGAGCAGAGTAAGCCGCCCAGCGCGGCTGCAAATACACCCGCGAGCGGAGGAAAACCGGATGCAATCGAGATACCCAAGCTCAAAGGTAAAGCTATCAGGAAGAGGATGAAGCCGGAAACGATATCCGCTTTCCAATTCTCTTTCAGACCAGCGATTCGGTCTTTAGGCACGGCGGGTGTTGTAGTCGGTGTATTTATGGTTGTGTTCATTTGTTTAAGCTGCCGTAGGGGTATGCGCACCGCTCAGAGCGATCACTGACAAAGTACCAAATCAATGTGATGGTAATGTGCGCGACTTCAGAAAAACAGTGCGATCACATTGCCATCACAATCGACTGTTAACCTAGCCATTGTCACCCAGCTCGAGGTTCTGAGGCTGGGCTCGAGCCGGATCTTCATACCCGCAATACAAACCACTTTTGTTTCTATGTGTCTACCTGTGCACGTAATCGTGAATGCTAACTCCTAATTTAGACCAATCAATTTCAGTTTCTATGCTCACGTCCGCATACGCGGTCTGGGGCGCAGGCGCGCTCACTGCCTTAGTCGGGAAAGATCGAATCAAGCCGCGCCTGTCTTCAAATTTTCTACTGATTGGCAGCGTCCTATTGATTGTCGGCGTCTTGACTGGGTGGCCGCATCATGTAACTTGGACAATGATCTCGCATGTACAGTTATTGTTTACGCCTTTGGAAGCATCGATCGATCCTTTGTCTTCTATTTTTCTGCTGTTACTGGGTACCATATCTGCTGCCGTCGCACTCTTCTCGCCAGGATATTTAGAAAGTTATAAGGGCCGCATTCAGCCTGGACTCTACTGGTTCAGTATTTATTCTTTTGTCACGGCGATGTCCCTTGTTATTTTAAGCGCTAACGCTATTACGTTTTTAGTTTTTTGGGAAATCATGTCAATAAGCGGAGTCGCACTCGTCGTCGCTGAACACAAGAGGCGCAGAGCCCAGAAAGCGGCGCTCATTTATTTAGGCATCTCTCGCGTATCTGTTACCTTTTTAATTGCGGGATTCATTTGGTTTCACTACTTAAGTGGAAGCTGGAGTTTTTCGGATTGGCACTGTAATCAGCCAGGCATGCTGATGCCTTCGATACTCGTGTTTATCGGGCTGGCCATTAAAACCGGACTTTGGCCATTTCATAGCTGGATGCCTTACATATATGAATCGGTGCCCGCCCCTGTAGCCGTTTTGCTAAGCGGTCTAAAAATCAAAGTCGCTATCTATGCCATGATCAGGCTTTTGGTTTTATCAGGCGCGCCCAATGAAATTTTTGCATTTGTTCTTCTCACACTAGGCACCATTTCGGCAATCTGGGGAATCCTATTTGCCCTTGTGCAATCAGACCTCAGGCGCCTACTCGCCTATAGCTCAGTTGAAAATGTCGGATTAATCGTGATCGGTTTGGCCCTGGCAATGCTGTGCCAAATTCACGGCTTATGGACGATCGCCACTCTGGCACTGGCTGCGGCAATACTGCACTCGTTGAATCATGGTGTATTTAAATCGCTTCTATTCATGAATGTTGGGTCGATTGAAAAGGCTGTCAATTCAACCGATTTGGGCAGCCTCGGAGGATTATCGAAAAGAATGCCCTGGACCCTGGCATGCTTTTTTATTGCCGCCGTATCGATCATCGCGATGCCACCATTCAATGGTTTCGTAAGCAAATGGCTTCTATATCAAAGCATCTTCCAACTATCGTTCCAATCTCACTTGATCGTGGACAGAATTTTCTCATTTGCAGTTGTTGGAATTTTATCGCTAATAGGAGCCATGTCTGTAGCTTGTTTCGCTAAGGCGATTGGCATCTCCTTCCTCGGCCGACCTCGTTCTGAAGCAGTAACAAATGCCCACGAGATCTCGACGGGGATGATTGTCCCGCAAGTCGCATTAGCGGTGCTTTGCATACTCTCGGGCGTTTTTGCTTCCGACTTGATCGCATTTTTCGATCCTGTACTTCGAGGCATTGCACCAGCCGCTGCTTCAGTCGCATTAGCTCAACAGCCGTGCAATGTTCTAGCGACTCTACCGACTAAATTCGTTGCTTCAGTCGGTCTACTTCTGATTTTACTTTTCTATTTGAGTGTTTTGAATCGAAAAGAATACGCACTTCGTCAATTCTCCACTTGGGATTGTGGATATGGAAACCTGCCATCGCGTGCCGAAGAGACAGGCTCTAGCTTCTCCCAGCCAATTGCGATTATGTTCAGGCCGTTGCTTCAGTACAAGGTGATCAATAAAATTGTTGGAAAAGACAAGCGTCACTTCCCAGAACTGATTGACGTCAAATCTTCCATGGTGCCGATTATCGAACAATATTTATACCGTCCGTCAATAGCAGCTTTCGGCGGTGCCAGTCGGATATTAGGGACTCTTCAGACTGGCAGTATTCATGTGCATTTACTGTACGTATTTCTAACAATCCTTCTTCTCATATGCATCGGTACACAATTATGATCACGTCGTTGCAATGGATTTGCTTTTTTCTGTTTGTATTGATTGTGCCTTCTCTCGCGGTAGGCTTAATCCGCAAGACAAAAGCACGCTTGCAGAACAGGCGTGGTGCACCGATTTATCAACCGCTGATCGATTTATGTAAGTTTTTTTTCAAGGGTGAAACGGTCAGCTACCTTTCCAGCTGGATCTTTCGCAGCTCAGCATGTGTGCAACTCGCTTGCATTCTTCTAATCGCATATTTAGCACCATGGTCATCCCTTAAGCCATTTTGCACAGGTGGTGATCTCTTTTTGATCATCTACCTATTCGCCTTGATTCGTTTAGTGACAGTCTTAGCGGCACTGGACACAGGCTCTGTCTTTGGCGGATTCGGCGCCAGTCGCGAAGTGACTCTTGCGGTAATTGTGGAACCAGCAATAATTCTATGTTTTGTGTCGCTTGCGTCCGTTTCACACACAAGTGACTTAGGTCAAGTGTTTTCTTTTTCCAATCAAGCGCTTCGCTATGACTCCCCACTTTGGTTGATATGCGGAACAGGGTTGTTTCTAGCGAGCATAGTCGAACTGTCTCGTATGCCCGTGGATGACCCGACAACGCATCTTGAATTAACAATGGTTCACGAGGCAATGGTGCTTGAAAATTCAGGTCGCAATTTATTGCTCGTTGAATACGGACACAGCTTGAAGATCATAGTCTTACTAGGCTTGGCTGGACAATGCTATCTTCATTCGCTGCCCTCAATGTGGACTAGCAGCGCAGCGGTGCAATTCATCGCTAGCATTTTGTGCCTACTCATACTTCTGTTCGCAATCGGCTTAATCGAAGCAACGAATGTCAAACTGCGCTGGACAAAAATTCCCGAATTCGTCGCTTACTCATTAGTCATGTCCATTGTTAGCGTCTTCATAGCAATCTGGAGAGCTTGAAATGGCGATGAATATCTACGATTTGATTGCCTTGAGTTCGGCCCTCATGGCAGTGCTGATGCTTGGTTCGATGCAAATAAAAAACAATCTGGTCTTCTATTCGATACACACGCTCCTCCTTTCTGCCGAGACTTGGTGGATTGAGAAACTCACCAGTGATGCCCATCTGTTTTATGTAGGATTGACAATTTGTCTTTTGAAAGCAATTTTCATTCCCTGCTTTTTAAACTGGGTGCGCATTCGCATTGGCGTACGCAGCGAAAGTGCTGCATTTCTGACACCGCCAATGGCGATGTTCCTTGGCGCTGCGCTGATGGGGTTGAGCTACCTGATATCGACTCAGTTGCCCTCAATCCTTGGCGAGGGTGATACCAGAATCGGTGCCACAGCAGCCATGTCCATTTTGTTTACTGGCGTGCTCTTAATGCTGACGCGCAAAACGGCGATGAGTCAAATAATTGGATTTTTGGTGATCGAAAATGGCATCTACCTCTTCACACTCACTCAAACAAACGGCATGCCGATGGTAGTCGAAATGGGCATCTTGCTTGATGTTCTAGTAGGAGTAATGATATGCGGGCTGATTTTATTCCGCATCAAAAAGAACTTCGAGCATATCGATGTCAGCTTGCTAACCGGATTAAGGGACTAACATGGAATCAATTGCATTAATAGCCGCAACCCCTTTATGCCTTGCTCTTCTGAGCTTGCTTATCCCTTTTGCAAGAGTGACGCGAATTCTCAGTGCAACTGGTGCCTGGCTAGAAATGGCACTTTTGATCTTCATCTTTCAGCCACTCCTACACGGTTCGCAAACGCACCTCGCTTTTGTAGAACCGTTCGCAGTCGATAAACTAGCTGCGTATTTCGCAATTCTGACGACCGGTGTTGTGGCGAGTTGCTTGACTCACGCCTGCGTCTATTTCGAAGCCGAATCTGAATCTAACATTCATCATGTCAAACTATTTTACGCGTCAGTAAATATGTTTTTGCTATCCATGATCTCAGTATTCATGTGCGATAGTTTCGGTTTCATGTGGATCAGCATTGAGGCCACAACACTCTTCTCTTCACCTCTAGTTTATTTCGACAGAACAAAAAACTCAGTGGAGGCGACCTGGAAATATTTGATCATATGCAGTGTCGGTATCGCCTTTGCGCTGCTCGGCACTGCCTTTATATTCGCCTCGAGTCAACACGGCGCGATACCGCATGGTTCGCTGACGATCTCGCTCTTGATCGAACATGCTGCTCAACTCAACTATCCGCTGCTCAAACTTGGATTCATATTTTGCTTAGTGGGATACGGCACCAAGGCTGGAATTTATCCCTTGCACAACTGGCTGCCCGACGCTCACTCCGAAGCGCCGGCGCCAGCTTCGGCAATGTTGTCGGGCGCGCTATTAAATTGCGCCCTGTTCGGAATTTGGAGAGCGTCGCAGTTATTCGTTCCCAGCAACAGAGTCTTTATGGGTGAGATGATGGTCTGGATGGGTGTGCTCAGCACGCTCGTGGCAAGCTTTTTCTTGATTCGCCAACACAGTCTGAAACGCATGCTTGCTTATTCAAGTATAGAAAACGTGGGCATCATGCTAGTGGCAATCGGCATCGGCAGTGGTCCATTATTCTTCTTGCAAGCGATTAATCACAGCATCGCCAAAGCATCTCTATTTTTAGTTGCTGGCAACGTCACTCAGGCAAGTGGCACCAAGAAATTGAAGGGACTGCATGGATTAGTTGAATCATCTCCTCTATGGGGAATCCTGCTCGCGCTCGGAACCCTGGCAGTTACTGGAGCACCACCGTTTGGATCATTTACAAGCGAGATGCTGATTCTTCTTGCCACTGGCAATGCCGCATCCTGGGGAATTGCCGCAGGCTTGATGATTGCCATCGCAGTTAGTTTCATTGCAATCTGCGCTCATATTGGGGGCATTCTTTTTGGATCGCCTATACCAAAATTCCATGCAGTGCAACCGATTCGCGCGAGCTTAATCCCAGCCGCGTTATTAATATTCTCGCTCATTCTTGGACTGCTGATCAGACCTGAAATGTTGGGAGCCCTGCAATGAAGATAATTCAAAAATCGGTGCCTGTAAACACGCTTGGTGCTGCGTTAAAGCACAGTCTATCCGTAGACAACCAGCGCCTCGGATTATTATCATCAATCGATGGAGATCAATTAATTTCATTGATTCTTCAACCGGCAACTGGACAAACTGAGTTGTGGACATCTCCGCTTGAGAAAAGCAGCTACAGATCGTTGACAGCCGTGCTTCCGCAGGTTCACTGGTTCGAGAGAGTTAACTGGGATATGTTTGGGATCCTGCCGGAAAATCATCCTCGCCTTAAACCAGTCTTATTGCATGAACCATACGCGAAGGACTTCTTTCCTCTGCGTACAACAGAAACGCCCCATTGCTCAACATTCCGTACGCCGGAACAGTATCAGTTTTTGCAAGTTCGCGGCGAAGGAGTTTACGAAATTCCAGTGGGACCAATTCACGCAAGTGTAATTGAGCCTGGGCACTTTCGTTTTAGTTGCTTAGGCGAATCCATTGTAAATCTTGAATTGCAACTTGGTTGGCTGCACCGAGGCATAGAAAAACGCCTTACCGAGGTGCCCTGGCAGAAAGCCAGATTCGTCGCGGAGTCGGCCGCAAGTGATACTGCAATTGGAAACTCATTAGCCCATGCGATCGCAATAGAGTCGCTGTTCGACATCGAAGTAACACCAGCAGCAAATTCAATGCGCACTCTAGCCTTGGAAATTGAACGGACTGCGATGCACATAATTGACGTTGGTGGTGCAGCTCATGACCTTGGATTTTTGGGAATATCGTCTTCGATGAGCAGACTGAGGGGCAAAGCGCTTGCGTTGGGACAAGCGCTGACTGGAACAAGAATTCAACGCTTCTACATAATTCCTGGCGGTGTGCGGAATGATTCGCGTGGCGAGTATCCTGAAATAAACAAGGCTGTTCGCGTCTTGCGTGAAGAATTGAAACCTGTCATTGCCATGTTTGAAGAAAACCAAAGTGCCAGCGAAAGAATGGAAGTCGGACGCATTTCCAGATCGCTAGCTCAAGAGTTCGGCATGGTCGGCATCATTGCACGAGCCTGTGGACTGCCTTATGACGCCCGGCAGCATTTTGCACACGGTAATTTCCCAGACATGGCACCGCCAGCAAGTGTCGAAACAAGTGGCGACATTCTGGCACGCACTCGCGTGCGGATCGCTGAGCTTTGGCGCAGCCTCGACCTAATCGAGAAAATTACACGAGAAATTCCAGGCGGCGCAATCAACATTATTCTGCCGGATGTGTTACCGGTTGACTCAATTGGCGTGGCAATAGTTGAGGCATTCCGAGGTGAACTGATCCATTTGCTATTCACAGATAGCACCGGAAACATCAAGCGATACGCAATCAAAGATCCCAGTTTTACGAATTGGACTGCGATCTCAGTGGCGATTCGCAACAATCTAATTGCCGACTTTCCACTCTGCAATAAGAGTATGGCTCTGTCTTACAGCGGCAATGATCTTTGAGGTATCAGCAAAATGCTAAAGCTCTTAACTTATTTACTGGAAAACGGTATCGCGACTTCTGCAAAGATTTGTCCCCCTCTCGAGCAGAACGCGCGCGGACTGCCTTACGTAACCCAGTCACCCTGCATAGGAGAAGCCTGTAACGCATGCGCGAGCGCTTGTCCTACAGACGCAATTGAGATAAACGACAGCTCACCGGAGGCTAGCGTCAAGCTAGATCTCGGTTCATGTATAGGTTGTGGATTGTGTACCGATATTTGCACCACAGGAACACTGATCGAAAATCTTTCCACTCAAACAGCACGCACAAGTCGTGAAGATCTAATCATGACGAATACCGCTAAGCGCGAACCAATTGCAGGCAACGAGCCCCAGGTACTCGAAAATGGAGCGAGGGTACCGAGATTTTTCGGACGCTCAATTCATGCGCGAGTCGTCACAACAGGTTGCACAGCTTGTGACCTTGAGATAGGTGCGAGCACTAACCCTGTTTTCGATCTGGATCGTTTTGGTGTACACATTGTGGCATCACCTCGGCACGCCGATGTTCTCATAGCCACAGGCCCGGCTGGAAAAGGCATGCAAAATGCACTAAGACGTTGTTACGATGCTATGACTGACCCACGTCGAGTGATCGCCATGGGAACTTGTGCCATCTCCGGCGGTGTCCACAAAGGTGGGTACACTCACGCAAATGGATTAGACAAAATTCTGCCCGTTGACGTGTATGTGCCGGGCTGCCCACCGCACCCTTGGAGTGTCATACATGGAGTTCTGACAGCAAGAGGCACTGCCCCAAACTCAGAACGACTTGTCAAGAAAAAGAACAAGATCCAGGCTGAGAAAGTGGCGCAGTAAGCACCCTAAAATGGAGTGCGAGACTCAAGTTCTACTCCACGATTACCATGGACGGAACAAATTAGCACAAACCAAAATCCGCCTGCTCAAGGAGAAAAAGCAGCGGAATTGGCTCGCCAGTTTATTGCTGGCGTTTTGTTACTTTCGTGTTAAACGTGCTTCTATAGTGTCAAGTTCAGCCAGTCTTTTGGCGGCCAACTGAGCGGGCAATCGTCCTGATTTAACCAGCTGATGCCGAGTAATTTCGCCTTTAACGTTGATGCGCAGAGTGTCCAAGATTGAGTAAACCGTACCTGGAACACCTGCGACCGAAGCGGCAAACAAGTTGCTGTTCGTACCACGATTGTTGACGTGGCCTTTGCCCTGATAATTCACACCTGCAACGGTGAATAACACACCTGACGCCACTTTGGTACTGCCCACGAAAACACCGCCAAAGATGTTTTGTGTTGCTGTCAACTTAGCTTTATCTCTCTTCTTTTGACTAGCTCGAATTTGATCTTGAAACGTCTTTTCATGCAGTCCATAAATCACTTCTCGATCGATAGATCTCGTTACAGTTGAAGGAATGATTTTTGTGTCCTTGCATAGTTGATCTAATCGAGCATGATCGCTTATTAGTTGGTCGAGCTTCGAATTTTCAGCATCTTGTGTTGTTGGGCGCAAACGATGTCGATGCATTTCGCCAACACCTTTTGCAAAAACGCGGCTCAAGATTGGACCACCTATGGTCAATCCGCCCGATATGATGAACATTACACCGCCGCGGTAATTCCACTTTCGATCATGCCGGTGCAGCGAAAGATAGGTAAATTCGTAGCCAATGGCGCTCGTAGTATTTTTCAAAAAGTCGAAAGTGTATTGCATTTGTTGAAATGCCAACAGCTTTCTTGCACCAATATGGAATCTTTCGAATTCCTGCAAGCCTTGATCTCGAAGGTCACCAAGAACTTTGCCCTCAACGTCATCGATTTCGGCATGGCCCGTAAGCGTCGGCGCGGTTGCTTCGACCTTAGTCAAAGCGGCTCGTTGTGCCAGAAGCGAATCGATCTCGCTTTTCAGAGTGCGAACATGTTGTACAGCTGCTTTTGGCGCAAAACCTTTTGTTCTAGCGCCAATATCATGAAACTCATTGATGCCAAATTCCATTACAGCCGCACCGGCTCCGATAATATTTCCAATCATCGGCACGAAGTTTGCATATTCTTGATGCGCGTTGTTTACATGATCAGGATTGCGAAGGTGACTACCCCGTTCCACGAAGGATACAATTGAACCAGCCAAACCAGTCAACGAATTAGCTTCACTGGCAAGACCGTAGCGCCAGCCTTTCCAGCGTCCCTGTTTAGCCACTTCCATCGTGTAATGCACGTTGAATCGCTCCAACTCGATTTCTTTTAAAAGGATCTGTTTCGTCAAATCATCGACTTGTTCTTCTGCGACTTGAGGCGAAGATGTTATGCCACCTTGAAGCGTTGCTCCGTCGTTCATTCGTAATGCCGGCGACATATCAGCCGAAAGTATTGGTGAATCAAGTATGGGATGCTCCCCAAAGAGATTGGGCTGAGGAGCTGATGGTAAGCCCGTTAATGGGACACTGGCTATTTCAATAGGTGCTGCATTTCGTTCACTTGGGTCGGGATTGATTTTTGTATCATTAGCATTGCTACTAGTCTCTCGTTCGACAATAGGTGCGCTTGCGTGCGTCGCCTCAGCCTCGCTGGTGCTCTCTTCAGTGGCCGCCAAACAGCCTAAATTCATCTGCACCGTCAAAGCCGAAAGCAGTAGCGCCGTGAAGCGCCTCGGCTTCAAGTTTTTATTCAAGACGTTTTCCTCAAGGTTGGTGAAATATCGACGCTTCTTTTGGTTCGATTTAAAAGTTACAGGCGCAATGTGATGGCAATGTGATCGTGCGGATGTCACTCCAATGAGTACCGCGCATGACAACCGCCAGGCAAGCGGAACGCCCTTCAGATAAGCAATACAAGCCAATCGACAGACTACACATAACCATCACATTACGAATGTAGTATGCGGTCATCGGATCTTATTTAGGAAGGAGCAGATTATGAGCGGGCAATTGAAATGGGGAACGCGCAACTCAGACTCTGGAATGCTCAAACAATTCAAGGAGCAATGCACCACAAGCGACTGCAGAATACAAGGTCATGGTCCGCAGAGCTATTACCTGAGTCAGTTTCTCAACAATCCACCAAAATGGAAAAGCAGTCACAGTCAAACGCGAATGCTACGAAGAATGCAGTCGAGGAATTGGTTGCTAATAGGATTCGATAACACGATCTTTGCTGCAAAAGTAGTTTTCTTCACCCTTGCAGGCTACACTGAAAAATCCCTAGCCGGTTTGCTAACCGCTCAGCAAGCGCGCACATTCAGTGTTTATGCAACTGCTATGTTAATAGCGATACTGACGCTTGCGGTGTGCCGAGAAATCAATATGTTCTGCTTCAGGTCAGTGGGGCCAAATGAAAATACAGCATCGGCTCCTCCAAGTGTTGCTGAAACGAAGTCCATGATCTCAACTACGCATCAGAATCTATTCCTGACACGGCTTCGCTCCCTTATTTAATTGTATGGCGTTCTATTGCAAATTCACTGCAAGTTCCACTGTATGCAAGGTCTACTGGACATCTTTTTCGCGCATGCTCACTACGTGAACATGCTGACTGCCTCTAGATCCTCGACGACTTTGCCTGGGGTGAATTTTCGAATACGCAAGTTCTTGTGGAAATACTAATTCCAACCCCATTCGATAGCAATGCGCACTCGTTGCAACAGCGAAGGTAATTTCACGAGATCTCAGAGTTTAGTTCAGTAAGATAGCCATTTAGTTCGTTTGACAAACGAACTAAATGGCAGTAGAATGAAGAAGTGGGGTTCTGGTTGGAACACGCCACAAGAGTGTGTGTCAATCTCTACGACTGCAACAGATAAGGCAGAGTGTAATTTGAGGGCACGAGCCGAAGTGCCATTAACGGCACTCAGAACAGAAGGACAGGTAAGGAAATGACCAAGAGCAGCACTATGCACAAGAACTACCTAGCAGCCGGTTATGCTGAGACTACGGTTAAGACGTTGCGATTATTGTCAGTCTCTGATATCGCTGCAGTGCGTCGCCGTGTGGCTGAGAACCCGAAAACGCCGGCGGATATATTGACAAAGATGGCTGTGGATAAGGATTCTCAAGTGCGCATTGCAGTTGGTCTGAATTCTGCGACTCCGCATGTGGTACTTTCGCGGCTAGTTTACGACGACGATCCCGATGTCCGTTACTGGCTGGCATCCACGAGCTATCTGCCAGTGCGAATCCTGATGGAGCTCACGGCAGACAAGAATCCTTATGTATCGCAAAGGGCTGAGCGAACAGTCTTTCTGATGGAAGCTGGATTGTCGCAACGAACATTGACAATTTTTCAGTTCCTGGAGCAAGACCATTCTCTGCTGGTAAGCAGACTGGAGAAACTCATTGAACACTACTCAAGCGCGTCGCAACATTACATCTTCGACGAAACTGTTGATGCTTTTGATGAACTTGGAAGACACTTTGGCAGACAACACAAGTTGTGCCTGGATGAAATTTCAAATGCGAACAAACTCTCCGGTGAGTTGCTGGGGAAATGTGCAGCCGATCACATGCAGATCAATGAGAAGATCGAAACCCTAATATTGATGCATGTCGAGGGGAAACCGGACTTTTGTCGTGAACTTGGTCAATTGTTGGAACTTGTCGTGAAACACATAGAATTTGCGGAGAAAGAGTTGTTTGTCGAATTACGTCGCCACGTCACGCCACAGCAAATGAATGAGATGAATGAACGGCTGAACCAAGCTTTGCTACTGAGCACAGCCAGTTGAAGGGAGCAGCGACTGTATAAGCACCATGGAACCGCACCACAGGAATCAGGTATGCGCACGCGTGCGATGAGAGAGATAAAGACTATATGTTGAGTTCGAGCTTCACTGACATGCGAAGAAGAAATGCTGAGAGCATTCTACAAGCAGTCCGCCAACAACCCGGATTGAGTCGGGCGGATGTAGCGAGAGTGTGTGATCTCGCAAAGTCAACGGTCTCCAGTGTCGTTGATGAATTGGTCAAGAGTGAACTAGTGGACGAGACTGGCTCGAAAGAATCGAGCCGAGGTCGCCGCCCGGTTGGACTGATGTTCAATCCTAATTCGCGGGTGGCAGTTGGTCTAAGCCTCGATCATAACCGACTGGTGATCGTACTTTGCAATCTCGACGGTATCGTTCAAGCCGTGCGTACAAAAAAGCTCACTCGTAGAAACAATCTTCAGTCCGTCGCATCAATTGTGTTGCCAGAATTGCAAAGATTACTTGCAGACCAGGATTTAGTGCCATCAAAAATTGCTGGGGCTGGTCTGGCTGTGCCGGGACCTTTACCATCCGTACCAGCTGCGTGTACAGAAGGAGACAAGCTGAACTATGAATCATTGCGCAAGCAGCTGGCAAGAGAATTGAAATGCTCGGTCGTGATTGACTCGAACACGAACATGGCAGCCCTGGCCGAAAGCCGCCTCGGTGCTGCGCGCGATTGTGAAGAAGCGCTCGTCGTGAGACTGGGACAGGAAGTACGCTCGGCACTTATTGTTGATCATAAGCTTCTTAAGGGAGCCCAGGGGCGTGCTGGTGAGCTTGGACATGTAAAGGCTCCCGGCATCGAGCGAGCGTGCAAATGTGGCAAACGGGGATGCATTAACTCTGTTGCAGCTACAGATGCAATTCTCAGTCGTTGCCAGTCAAGTGGTGCGCAATTTGACGACATTGATGAAGTTATCTCATCTGCAATCGGGGGCGACCGCCACTGCCGGGAAGCCCTTATAGATGCAGGTCTGGCTGTGGGGTATGGCATTGCAATCTGCATCAATATTCTGGCACCACCCCATTTGATACTTACCGGTCGCCTGGTGGCGGCAGGCAACTTGTTGCTTGATCCTCTACGCGAAGCGATCACTAAGTTTGCCACCACCGACAATCTCCTCAATTGCAATCTGGTGTTCGACGACTCGCACAACCACATTGAGGCCATCGGAGCCAGTTTGGCATCTCTATCAGAGGACGATTTCTTGCTCAATCTGATATCCGAAAGCAGCGCCAAAGCTATACAGGAGGCATAGGTGAGCGCGAATTTGAGCTTGTCTGTATCGTATCAACGGCAATGTGCGCCGCACAACTTGTAATCGGGAGTGCATAGATGGCACGCATACTAATCCTACAAGACGAACCTTCCTGGAATGCGGCCCTCTACCGCTGCCTGGTAGCGCATCATGAACTTGTAGTTACCGATAGTAGCAATGCGGCCATCCTGGCACTGCACAAAGAAAGCTTCAATCTCGTCATTTCACGCGTCCACCTCCAAAGTGAAGACGTGTTCGGGTTTTTAAAGATGATAAAAAGCGATCCTGTTATCGCTCATATTCCAGTAGTTTGCTTTTGTGGTCTGCGAACCAGAATAGCCCAATTTGCCAACAACACACTGGAAACAGTTAGCCGTATGTTTGGTGCAGATGCTTATCTATCAATAGAAGATTTTTGCGTTGGTGACAATTGTGATTTGGAAAGCATGCGGAGCGCGATTGAGTCTGTGATGAACATAGACAAACGCAAGGCGAGTCACGAAGGAGTTTAGAAATATGATCGAACAACTAGAAGAAAAAGGTAATTCGATGCCACCGGAAAGTGTGAATGAAATTACCAGATAACGACACATACGTACCCATTCTCGAGTCATGTATTATCGGTGTCGCAGCTGGGCTATCTGCTGTGGTTTTAAGTGCCGGGGTGAGTTGGCTGGGTGCCTTGAGAATTCACCTCTCCAGCCTGGCATCGCACTTGTATGTTTTGCCGTCCTTCGGCTTGATCGGTGGACTCGTTGCCGGTCTGCTTGTTGAGAGAGTAGCACCTGAAGCGTCTGGCAGTGGAATTCCACAAGTTCGGGCTCGGCTCGATCGAATTACTATGCCTCTCAACTTCCGAATCGCTCTGGTCAAATTGTTAGGTGGCACCATTGCACTGGGGTCCGGACTCTTCCTGGGCCGAGAGGGTCCGACAGTGCAGCTAGGCGCATCGGTGGCGGCGCCATTGGCTCGCTGGCTACCGAGAGCCTCGCAGCACAAACGTCAGTTGATTGCAGCAGGTGCAGGCGCAGGATTGACTGCTGCGTTCAATGCACCGTTGGCAGGAGTAACTTTTGTTCTGGAGGAATTGCTCAAGGAGATTAAGCCATCCACGATCATGATTGCCGTCGTCGCGTGCTCGGTCGCCTGCTTCGTCGTGAACGTGATAAGCCCACCACATTTGCGTGTTGCAGTTAACAGGCTAGAACCTTCGATTTCCTTCGGTCTTGTTGATGTTCCGTTCTATTTGCTTCTTGGTGTGGTAGCAGGGCTGTTGAGTGCCGTATTCAATGCCGGTATCCTTGGAGCCTTGAATTTCAATCGCCTGTTGCGACTCCCGCTGACCATTAGAGTAGGTCTGGCTGGTCTCATATCTGGGGCGATCATCTCTGTAATGCCTGAGGCTTTCCACAATTACGCCGGCTTGCGAGGGCTGATCATTGCAGGCGAAACGCAATTTCAACTGGTGATAATGGCATTTCTGGAGTTCTATCTGTTAACCCTTATAGCCTATGGCTCCGGAGCACCAGGGGGATTATTTGCACCTTCACTGGCGCTTGGGTCAGCACTAGGATACCTAATTGGCTATTTGGAGCAGACTTTAATGGGAACAGGCTCCACGGCAGCATTTGCTCTTGTTGGCATGGGAGCCTTCTTCGCTGGGGTAGCTCGCACACCGCTCACTGCAGTTGTAATCACTTTTGAGTTGACTACAAATTTTACGCTTCTGACGCCACTGATGTTTGCTTGCGTTGTTAGTACAGCAGTTGGCGAGCTCGTCTCAAAAGGCGGACTATATGAGCATCTTATGCGCTGGAACGATATTCATCTGGGCGGTCCTGGTTCTAGCAACAATCTTCGTACTATGAAGGCTAAGGATGTTATGCATGGAATGGTCGAAGCGTATGACAGTAAATCGTTGCTCAAAGATGTACTACCATCTTTCGGCGCATCGTCCCAACGAGGATTCCCGGTGGTTGAGAGAGGCAATCTCGTCGGCGTTGTTACTCAGACAGATCTGACTAAATTAAGTGAAACCGAATCATTCGATTCTACAACTGTGGCAGACATCATGACACCGCATCCAGTAGCAGTAGATCCTTATGATTCGTTGGAAGAAATCTTGTTTCTATTCAGTCGCCACAAGTTTACCTGGCTTCCCGTAGCCCATCACGACAAGTTAAAGGGCATAATCTTGCAAAGCGATGTTTTGAATGCGCTGTTCACCCAAGAGCAGATCCCTGTCACCTCCCCATCATCGGCTGCCGAAGAGAGCGGAGCTGTGAAGATCGAATGATAATTACCGGAATATTCGACAGTGATCAGGCAGCATCAGATTGTCTCAAACGACTGGAAGAGTTGAGGCTTCCGCCCGAGAACATATCCCTCCTTGGCCCTGGGGCAAAGAGGCTGCAAACGGAAGCAGCTCGTTTTTTTAAAGTCACGCGGTACGATAAATATATGATCCTCTGCGGAGTCGTAGGAGCAATTGGGGGCGCGGTAATTGCGCTCTTCGCCAAAGGAGAGCGACCCATACCATTCGATTTTCTGGGACCGGCAACGATAGCGCTGCTGGGAGCCATTGTCGGTTGCATGTTTGGAACTTTGTTTGGGGGACTGCTCGGGTCAAGCACGTCAGAATATACCGGGAAAGTTTTTGAAGGCAACGTTAAAGGACACAAGATTGCACTCCGAGTCATGCTTGAGGACGGTACCAAAAGGCACGAAGTTGAAATGATTATGGAAGAATGTGACGCAGTTGAGATTCGCAGAAGGCTGAAGGTCTAAGCACCATTTATTGCCCTCCCAAACAGATCATCACGCCACCCCACCATTCGCTGTGTGTGAATGATCTCGGCTGTTTTGTTTCGATCGTTTATCTTCGTACATAGCTGCGTCTGCTCGTTCAAGCAAATCGTCCAGAGAAGAACTTTGACTTTCAACGTGGTGTGCAAATCCTACGCTCAATGACAGCTTGAAGGGACGTTCTGTCTTCTCGTTCAGGGCCTGCAGATTCTCCAAAAGTCGCCGCGAAATATGCGCTTTGTCATCATGAGATCTGCCATGAGCTATTACAGCAAATTCGTCACCGCCCAAACGAGCCAAAATATCCGCTTTGCGAAATGTTTGTCGCAGCAAAGAAGCTACGTCTTCCAGCGCAGCATCGCCGTTTTGGTGACCGAATCTGTCGTTGATCTCCTTCATGCCATCCAAATCAACAAAGATCAAGAGCAGCCCCAGTTTGTCACGCTCCACTAGTCGAATGGATTGTTCTCCTAAAGTGACGAACCCTCTTCGATTGTGCAGACCAGTCAATTCATCCAGCAGCGAGTCTGACTTCAATTGTTCTCGCAAACGCACGCGTGCGGTAACGTCGCGCATTGAAAGGAACCAATAGCATTGATCAGACCAGGCAACCTCTCGCTTGCGAATTGAAACGTAAATGGGGTCACGACCTTCTCGTGCAACACAAATTTCATGCGGTTCTTCACCAAGGATGGCGAATGGAAATGGAAGTCCAATGAACTTTTCGCACGTACCGTTTAGAAGCGACAAGGCGGTCTCATTGAGTAATCTTACTGTCAGCGAGTTCTGCTCTATCAACGCTAAGCCATCTGGGGATAGGCCGAGCAGTACTTGTGCCAGTTCACCGACTTCGTCTGATAGAACCGAGTCTGCATAAAGGTCAGGATAGGAATCGTTGAATTTCAGCATGCTCTGTCCTTGGCATTGATATTGGTGGATGCTCCTTGTACTTCTGAGTTTTTTCCACCAGATAGTTGGCTAGTCATAATGATCTTCCTTTGCCCAACAACGGTTCGAAGAAGACTATGATACCAAGTTTGCCGCTGGATACAGGCTTAATGCCGATTATCTCTATCCCGGTTGCGCCTTGAGAATAGCTCTGTCGTCGGCTTTTGCGTTCGTGCAGTGGAAAGTAGGAATTCCAGAAAACTTGTGGAAATAATATCGGGCACCATCTTGTTCAAAATACACGTTTGGATTGACCTGATCATGCAGATTTGTAGTGAATCGAGTTACGATATCCCTTGCGGCAGTTTTATTGTCGGCACTGGCCAACCTGATTACTCTCTCTACGCATGTATTGAATTCGACTCCAGTACCGGATACGGTGACATGAACGACTTTGTGGCTGACCTTTCGAGGATAACCTGTTATGTTGACGTCTTTCAGCCGCAACGCAAACAAATCATTAGCCTTCTCGATCGACAAGGAACTAGGTCGCTTGATTCCATTCCTGAGTGAAGAGATCAATTGCTCTACAGTAAATCTAAGGTCTTCCGAAATCTCTTTATCCGCACCCGCTCTGGTTAAATTTTTCGATTCAGCCTTTGTCTTGCCTATAACTCCCTGAGCATCACAAGAGCTGTGAAGCGCGGCAGTGGCAACCAGTCCCATAGCCAGACAAAGCCGAAGATTATTCGAAATTTTTTGCTTGTGTTTCTTCATTGGATAGACATCCTCGATTCTCTTCAATATCCCTCGTCCGAGTGTTAAACCACGTGAAGTCAAGCTCTCAGCATTAAAGCGGCGTCGATCTCAGTTTCGTAAGTGACAAGCCTCATCAAGAATTCTTCTTGAAGAAGTGGAGCTAGACTTGCCCCCAGTGCTTCAGTATGCTTTTGCGAATCACTAAAACTCAGATTGCAATTACGCAGATTGGCAGGAGAAGCATATCTGCTCAACCCAGATTTCAGCGGATCTATCAGTTCAAGTCATCCGCGCACTTTGGACTGGGTTGCAACACCGGCATAGATCGGCAATAAGACTGCTTGCCCATATGCTCCCTCAATGAAGCACGCTCATGCTCACTCAAATCATCAAGACTACTTCCCGATCGCCCTTTCGATCTGCTTGCATTACGTCCACTGGCACTTGGTGTCGAAGCTGGAGAATTCACTTTTTGTTGTTTCGGACGCAGTACGTCCTCATACTCAAATATGCCATGTTCAGCCATCAGTCCCGGGTATACTTGCTCAGCTTCTCCTCGAATGAGCCGCCTACCCTCCGACGTAGTCATCATCGCGTACCACATTTGACCGCCATCAAAAGATTCGAGATCATAGATTCCGAACCATTCATGAAAACCGTGCGCCTGACGGTATTTAGATCTCAGTGTTGCGAGTTCTTTCTTGAGACTTGCAGATTCCTTTCGTCGCATGTTGTAGCCGATGAGCGCTCCCAGGGCGGTGCAAACTGTCAGCAAAATTCCCGTCAGAAAGAACATTTCCACTTTTGCACGCTCCTTTTCACCAAGTCAGCCAGTTTTGAAACTGCCTGGCTTAACCCGACGACCATTTCAGTCTAGCCCCAATTAGTTCGTTTGTCAAACAAACTAACTATCAAGCGTCGAAAAGCTTCCTCTCACTGCCGGCTAACCCGCGCATTTGTCACTCTCGTCGTCGGTACAATCCTGGGCATATCCATCTCAGCGACCATGGCACTTTTTCTTCGGTCGTTAGAACTCACACCCGAAATCCTGGGCCGAACTCAACCAACGTTGCTTGATCTCGGTGTTGCGCTTTTTGCAGGGGCGATAGGCGCCTCCAGCTACAGAATTGACAGCAGTGGATGGAGTAAGCGAACCTGAAGCAAACACTACCGCACCACCCACAGTGCTGAACCCTAACGTGACTTCTCCAATACCGGAACAATCGGTCGTAATTGAACAGCCGAACTCTCCCGACAATGAGAAAAAAGGGCAGGAGACTGACAATCCTGACTTCGAAAAACAATCACCAAGCCAACCTGTGACCACGCCTCCAGCGAGCAACGCACCTGAGCCCAGTCCATCACATATATTCAAATAGCTTCTGTGAATAACTTTTCAACGAGCTCCTCTCCATTGTTTTTGTGCAAAGGTGAGCGCAACGCGATTTTCAAATTCTTTTTTGAATTATCAATGCCAAGAACGTTCCGCTATCATGCTCTATTGCTCACGTGGATCGAGATCCTCTCCACTTCGTCATTTGGAGCGTTTGCTAGGGACGGAACTATTGGACGTTAGGAATCCCTGATCATTTACGTGTAATCTTCTGTCGCAAATCGCTGCTTCGGCAGCTAAGACTTGCTCTGCTTCAGTCGGCACGTTCTCTTCATTCTTCTGGAGGGTTCGCACCGCATTCGCCTCCAATATACTCGCCATACTGGTGTCCGTCATAATTTGCTTCTTGCTGCTGCGCATGAGTTATCCTTTGAAGATCAGCATCACAAGCTACTTAACATGGCATGGTTGCCTCTGCTTACATCGAATGTGCTGCTTATTTTCCGTTTGTTCTCGATACATGGAACCAGGACACATTGCTCTAATTCTCACCTCATTAACATGCCTCAATTTCGAGTCGAAAGGTCCCTAAATTCTGTAAAGAAATCAATTCCATGCGCAACTTATTGCGATAATCACAGTATCTCCTATCCCAAACTGGGCTATCGGCATTAGTCAGTGTTTACTGGATGTGAAGGTTTGCTCTGGCGATTCGTGATAGACAGCAACATAGGGCAATTAAGACTCGCGGAGGTCGCGGTATGATCGAGGTTCTCGAACAAGATAACAACATCATTTGCATTCAGGCGAAAGACAAGCTGACTCATGAAGACTATGAGCAAGTCCTGATTCCGCGATTGGAACAACTCATCAAAGAGCATGGTAAAGTGCGGGTTCTGTTCGCAATGGGTGATGATTGCCATGGCTGGGAGCCAGCGGCCATGTGGGATGACGCCAAATTTGGAATGAAGCATCGAACAGACTTTGAAAAGTGTGCAGTAGTAGGTGGACCGAAATGGGTTGAATGGGCTACAAAACTCGGCGCCGTGATCATCTCTGGTGAAGTCAGGACATTTTCAGCCGACCAGCTAGTTGAGGCGCAAATCTGGATCAAGTCACCAATTGAAGCACCGGTCAATTAAGCGGCTTAGCAGATCAAAGTCATTACCGGTGTAGCCGTGGGGGCAAGCAGTCTCATTCATAAAATGTTTGACGATGGCGATCCGTTTTGGTCCAGCATCACTTACAATTCCGCGGCGAAGGACACAGCCTCACTCAAATAAACGGGATGAGGTGGAGCAGCCACGCACGGTGCATTCAAAATGATGAGAGGGATAATCGCCACAACTAATCGACATTTCATTGCCTGGTCCACCATTCGGCTCAAGCACTTATTCCCTAGAACGCTTCGCCTACTAATCAAGTGCAGCCATCGAATAACAGCAGCATTTACCAGCCTCTGGTCTCACCACGCTAGTTCGAAAGTTTCCTTGAAAGCGCTTCCAGGGTTGCAAGTCTGGAACTCAAGATCTGCTCCCTGGTCTTGCCCTGTTTTTCCAATTTGTGCTCTTCTAACTCATCCACAACTCTTTCGCGCCACATCTCCATGAGATTGGCTCCTTGTCCGACTACGTAGGTTAGGTTTCCAGCCGCAGACAGGCGATTCTTTTCAGTTGCATTCAAATGCGTGTTGTAGCCGACGATTATTCCGAGAAGACCGTTTGACATTTTCGTAGGTCCATAGGCGGTGTTTCGCAGCAACTCCATCCTCGCCCTGCCTTTGTCAAGGCTTTGCTGTTGCTCAAAGTCCTGGAGATCAGCAGTAATCAGCTGAGCTTCAACATCAATGCTGTCCAGCCGATTGCCCATCACTGTGCTTTTATTTTGTTGAAGTAATCGTCTTAGTCGCACAAGGTCGGTGTCCACAGTCATTCCCATCGGATCATGGGATAGCATACGTTCAAACTGCTTTCTCGCTAAATATCCATCGAACTTTGATATCTCAAGTGAGACCCAGGGCCGGATAGTTATTCCTATAGCAGCTAACTCAGACAGGAGATTGCCGACACCGTTCAGGCGGCTGTTCCCGCTATAGCCAGCGCGGACGCTGATTTGGTTGCCTAGCGCTCCGATAGCATTTCTAGCCACGCCAATGCTGTCAAGCGAGTTTTGCCAGGCATATTCCTTCCTCGCGTCAATGTAGGCGTTTCGAAAATGTTTCAGAAGCATAGTCCGAAGATCAAGAAGCACAGCACCTTCAGCTTGATATTCTGCCAATCCCGCATCGAGGCGATTGACGCAAGCACAACGTGCCTGCAGGGCGTTATCCATTCGAGATAGAAGCTTCTTTGCTCTAAGCAAAGCTCGTTTTGGATCAATGTTGTTCCTGATACAGCGCGCACGCATCAGCTGGATTTTTGTTAGTTCAAATGCATCTCCTGCTCCGTTTATCTCTTGCCCTATTATCTGCGGGTAGAGCTGTCCCGCGTTTGCGTTCCCTGACACCCGGTTTGGCACTCCCCGAATTTGCAGTTCATCTTGTTTGTTTCGATAGAACTCATTCAAATAGTCGGAGTGTGAAAAGAACAACTGCATGGCATCAATGAGGCCGGCTTCAGTGGGCATGGAATTACCGATGCTCCACAAGAACTGGCGGCGACGCTTAGCAATGGTTCCTATGGAATTTTTTAATCGCATTTCAGTTATCAGATGATGAAACTCTATTTCAATTCGAATCACCTCTGTTGATAACGCATCGGCTTGAGCACTAGCAAATGCTTCAGCCTGAGAACAGAATAAAGACAATGCAGCAGCAACAAATTGCAATTGCCAGTTATGTTTGGGCAAAGCACGACGCCATCGTTGACTTGCTGCTAATCCAAATCCATCTTGTTGAACTGTGTTAATCGACAGTTGACCATGCTCATCATTGGGGTTGCCCGCCAGTATTTTAGTTCATATCGGTGTTCTGTGATCTGCGCTGAGCCATGTATCAGAGTGAGCCACCGGGACCTCGACATAATCGCCATCGGCACTGCCGACGGTGACTCTGCGAGCTTCAATCCATGGGCAGCAGCAACAAAGAGAACGTTGTGCCCATCGCAATCTTGTATTTGAGCTTTTGGGCAAGCCAGGTATTCACGTCTCGGTTCGCAGCAACAGGGCTTCTCGCTCGTTATGATCTTTCAAGCGTGTCTCGCTGCTTACGGCGTCCTTCCGCTTTCTTGATTCCTTCTTTTGCGGTTAATTGGTCTTCGCCAGCAGTCTGCCTGGTCTCGGTGGCTGACTGCGTGGACTCAGTACTTGTCATGTCGTTTTCGGTTGTCGTTACCTGGTTTGAAACTCGATCTTTGAGATCTCGCGAGGCTATGATGCTAGCGCCCTCGTCTTTAGCAGCGACATGCAATCTTGTTATGTCGATCAGCAATAGTTCAAGGTCACGTTGCAAACCATCCAAATGCTCTTGCATTTCTGGTGTCCATTCTTGTCCTTGCAATAGGCTTCGGACCTTCTGAAGCTCTGTGCGTTGCTTTTCAATAACAACCCGTTGCTGCTGAATGTCTTTGCGTGACTCTTCGGTGAAGCAGCGCTCCATAATGCGCCGTAGCTCTGCATCAGGGTCTTGATAAACATTGTAGGAATGTTCTGCCAGGTACATCCATGCCCCAAGCGCTTTGGTGCTATGTTCCAAGCTTTCGTGAACAAGGCGTGACATTGTTGTATCGCGCGAACAAAAGCAGATAATTGGCCTATCAGCGTTCTTTCGGCTTTTCTTGACTTCGCGGATAAACTCAAACATTTGGGAGTCATCAAAGTGAAGACCAGCAACTATTAGATCAAATCCCTCGGCATTAAGCTTTTCCATTGCCGCGCTCATTGTGGTGACTGCAGTGCATTCATGTCCCATTAGAATGCGCTCCAGGGTAATGACACCTTCCGGTACAGCAGCAATTAAAACTCGACGAAGCATTTCACACACCACCTTCTGTGCCAATTAGCTCAATCACCATGAGAAAATTGAGCAAAATATGGCGAATTGTCAGGCACTTTCAAGCACATAAAGGTTTCAGCCGTTCGAATCTAGTTCTTAACGCTGTCCAGGCTGCCACGCAACAGCTGATCCTGGCGTCAAATTACGATACAGAACTGTTTCCGGAAGCATACATTGCTGCTGCAACAATCGGAGCGCACCGTTTGCAGTAAATGGTGCCTTTTTTTGCTCCACGAGCGCCGCGTCCAGTTACCTTACAATGGCATTGCGTGCAATCAGCCGCTAGTTCACTAATGGCGCAGTCGAAACAGCAATAGCTTTTTACCATGTCAGCAAAGCTGATTCGGAGAAACTTCTCGGCCGTGAAACCACATGAATCACATTTCGATTTCATCAAACATTACGCCGTTAGTTCTTGCATGGATTCGATCTCTAGGTCCGTTTCATAATATTCTTCATTATCCGACCAATCTTGGTAAAGGATGGCCCAAATTGAGACATTGTGGCGACTGCCGTGCTTGGCAAAATGCTCCCTCAATACGCCCTCACGTTTCATACCGAGCTTAGCCACTACCCTGCTTGCCTTTATGTTCTGTGTCTTATGATAAGCGGCAATACGATTCAAGCGCAGATGGGTGAATCCAAAGTGCACCAACGCCCTGGCCGCTTCCGTGGCAAAGCCTTGATTAGCATAGTTATCTCCAATCCAGAAACTGATCTTCCCTTCCTTGCTCTCGAACACGATATCGGTTAGGGCAACGTACCCGATGAGTTGCTCAGAATCACCAATTTCGCTAATGGCGAAATGATAACCAAGACCACTCTCAAGCTCCCGCGCATGACTATCCATCCAAGATTCAACTTCATCAGTGCATGGCTCAGGGATTCTAACTATGCTATTGGCGATGTGAGGTTGGCTGATTATCCGCAGCAGTTCATCAATATCATCTTGAACAAATGGCCTTAGCCTGACACGATTCGCTGTAATTGCATACATAATGACAAAACTCCAATCACCTGCAACTTCATACTAGAACACGATTGTGATGGTTGCGTGATCGGCTGACGCAGTTACTACGGCAGCGGTGCATTAGAACAGATCCAAGCAGGATCTTGATGACAAAATTGAAGAGTCAATCTCTGCTGGAGAAATCGCTGCTCGAGCGGCACTGCCTGAAATCAGACGTGCGCTGCAGGTGCAAACTCCAGCTGCTCAATGAGCCAAATTGGTTGCTGTCTTGACTCCAGGTGCAATCGAGTCCTTGGCTTTAGGTGGAGGCCGAATCAGTTGGTGTGGTGACTTTTGGTGGAGTCACATTGGTTGATGTGTTGGCTTGTTGCTTATCCAAAATCGCATACGCGACCAGTTTTGCACGGTCATTTACCAGGGCCCACACAAGTGCATAGCCCCAGACGAACGCTGCCCAACCCCAACCAAGCGGTGTCATAAATAGCCCATAAACAGCTATCAATGTTGCCACGATCTGCGTGCCAACCACGGCAATCCATAGCACTCGGGCGGGGCGTATAGACCAGAACGGACCACGCGTGCGCGTTAGGAAAATCGTCAGATGTCCGGCCACTGACAGTTTTAAATACATCAGCGTCTGAATGTGCGCACGGTCGAGATGGAAGACGCGCTCGCCGAGAAAGAAGAGACCGAACGCCGACACGACCCCAGTAACACCCAGTACCGTGGCGATCCCGAGCACCAAGGGCATATTCCAGGACTCGGGCTGATCCTTGTAGTAAACATTGTCATAGGCAATAGAAAGGATGGCGCCATCGTTAAGCAAGGCAAGCATAACAATCATCACAGCCGTCAATGGATAAAAGTTGAACACCAAGATGGCCATGGTCATGAAGAACAACACGCGTAGTGTCTCGGCGATGCGGTAGATCGCATAGCTGTTCATCCGCTGGAAGATACGGCGACTCTCCTTGATCGCGTCGATAATAACTGACAGTCCGGGCGTCAGCAACACTATGTCCGCTGCCGCTCGAGCGGCGTCCGTCGCCCCTGAAACGGCGATGCCGCAGTCGGCCTTTTTCAGGGCGGGAGCATCATTTACCCCGTCACCCGTCATGCCGACAATGTGACCGCTTTTTTGCAGTACATCCACGATGTGGAATTTATGCTCGGGAAATACCTGAGCGAAACCGTCGGCTTTCTCTATCGATTCGACCATCTGCTTCGACTCTTGATGCTTCACATCGCCTAGACCGGCGGCATCAAGAATGGCTGTGCCCATCCCTAATTTCTTCGCAGTCTCAATGGCGATCGCCAGTTGATCTCCAGTAACCATTTTGACTTTTACGCCCATCTTTACTGCTGTCGCGATTGTTGCTTTAGCATCTTCTCTTGGCGGATCAAATAACGGAAGTACTCCAAGAAACTGCCATTGACCTTCCCCATCGGCGCGCGCAACACCTAGCGACCGAAAGCCGCGCGCTGCAAATTCGTTGATTGCTTTCTCCACAGAGGATTGCACCTGCGCGGCATTGGCTGCTAGTGCCATGATCACTTGCGGTGCTCCCTTTGTCACTTTGAATGTTTTTCCATCTGCAGCTTTGACGGCAGCTTCGGTACGTTTGTGCACAGCGTCAAATGGCAAGAAATGGAGGACCTGATAGCCTTTCAGTGCATCTTTGTTTTTCAGTCCAGCCAGAACGGCCAAGTCTATGGTGTCGTTATTGTCCGCACGGGACGCCAGAGCGGCAGACAAGATGACCTGCTCCAGTGCAACATTGTCTACGCTGAACGCATCGCCCAGCGTCAGCTTGTTCTGCGTCAGGGTGCCGGTCTTGTCCGCGCATAGCACATCCATGCCCGCCAATTCCTCAATGGCCACTAACCGGCTCACAATTGCTTGTTTCTTCGCGAGCAGACGTGCGCCGACTGCCATCGTCACAGATAACACAGTCGGCATGGCAACCGGAATCGCGGCTACGGTCAGAACTAGGGCGAACTGGACTGTAGTGAGGAGTTTGTCGCCGCGGAAAAGTGCGACAGTAATTATCGCCGCCACCAGAACTAACGCCAAAATGATCAGGTAATTGCCAATCTTCAGCACCGCCTTTTGAAAATGGCTAACCGTGTGCGCGCCCTGCACCAGTTCAGCTGTCTTGCCGAAGTAGGTATTAGCTCCTGTCGCATAGACCATTGCGCCTATTTCACCTTGACGAATAATCGAACCGGAAAATACCGCATCGCCTGATTTACGCTCGACTGGTAGTGACTCTCCAGTCAACGCGGACTGATCTACCTCGACCGAGTCGCCGGCAAGTAAACGTGCATCCGCTGGCACAATATCGCCGAGGCGCAAACGAATGACGTCTCCAGGCACCAACTGATTCGCAGCCGGATTAAGCCACTTCCCATCTCTTATGACTCGAGCCTTGATCGCCAGCTGAGACTTCAGAGCGGCGATGGCGTTGCCTGCTTCGCGTTCTTCCCAGAATCCGACCACGGCGTTGGCAACAAGCAAGAGGAGGATGATGAAAAAATCCGGCCAATGCCCGACCACCCCGGACAGAATCACAGCCACCTCAATCATCCACGGAATTGGACCCCAGAAATAGCTGAGGAATTTCAGATACATATTGGTTTTCTTTTCTTCAATCTCGTTTGGACCGTATTTGGTCAGCCGCTTCTCCGCTTCGGCTTGAGATAATCCGTCGGGAGATGATTCCAACTTCTTCTGAAGTTCCGCCATGGGAAGTGACTTCAGAGCATCATTGGCATCCATTGTCGCTTTGGATTGTGCCTTGGCCTTAGCGGCGGGCTTTGCGTCAATCTTCGCGTCCGTTTTTGCTTCAGGCTGTGTTTCCAGTTTTGCGGCTGGCCCCGCTTCGGGCTCCGCTGCAGGTTTCGCTTCAAGCTGCGGATCTGTCGTCGTCTCTGGTTTTGGTGCCGGCTTGGCGTCCGGCCTTGTTTCGGAGGTTGTTACTGTCGTTGTGACTGTTGTTGTTTCGGACCCTTCTTCAGTCGTTGTGACCGTCGTTGTTGGTGTCGTTGTTACCGGCTTAGATTCAGGATCCTGTGGCTGATCATTAGATTTCATAATCTATATTCTCTTCGTCTTTGCTAGGTCTCAACTTCTCTGAGTTGCCGGATATTTGTTTTCTGCGCATGTCCGTTCCATCGCTTCAGCGAATTGTCCGCGGCGTGCAGCCTGGTTGCACGCCGCGCGATGATACCATCGCCAGCAGACCCAGCAAAGGAATAAGATAAGCGACTGTGGTACCGCTTCCTAAACCCAGCAGCATGCCGTTCTCGACAGATTCAAGGCTGCAAGCGGCAGCCATTAGCTTCTCACTGTCGATACTTCGATTTGAACTGTTTGGCATACGATTGGATTCCCCAATTGACGAATATTTCTAAATACAAGCTCTTTTCTTATCTTCAGTCTGTGCTTTCCGAAGCCAGGAAAACAATTACTGAGCCAGTGCCAATCTGGCACTAAGGACGCCACCCATGACGATTGGCAGAAACTCCTCTGCGCTTAGGCTGGCACCACCGACCAGCACTCCATTAATATCGGGTTCATTCAGTTGCTCTTCAATTGTGGATGCCTTAACGCTACCGCCGTAGAGTATCGGAATCGTCTCACCAACAACGTCCGCACCACTTTCACTTTTGATACCAAATAGATCGTTGATGGTGGCTCGAATCAAGGCGGCAACCCGGTTCGCTTCCTTGACTGGGCAGCTTTTGCCAGTCCCGATCGCCCAGAGCGGCTCATAGGCGATCAGAAGAGGAGCAATCTGGTCTCTGGTTAGATCGGCAAGCGCTGCTGTTACCTGCCTCCTGATCACTGAGTCTGTCAACTCAGCTCCATGCTCTTCTGCCGACTCTCCCACGCAGACGATCGGAATCAGCCTGTATTCCAGAGCTGATTTCAACTTAAGATTAACACTGGTGTCAGTCTCGGCAAACAGCTGGCGCCGTTCTGAATGACCGATTATGACGTATTGGACAGCAAGATCGACTAGCATGACAGGCGATATCTCGCCAGTGAAGGCACCTGAAGCTCGATAGTCCATGTTTTGGGCGCCGACTCCAATTGGACTATCAAGGGTAACCGCCAGCACATCCTGTAAGCATGTGAAGGGGGGGCACAGAACGATCTCTGGAAGATGGCGCTCACCTTTGATGCCGTCCAGAAGCGCCTGCGCCAACGTCCGAGCCTCAGCGCGGGTTTTGTGCATTTTCCAGTTACCGGCAATAATAGTCTTTGGCATTTTTGTTCTCGCTAAATTGTTATGTTGTTTCGAAGTAATACACGACGACCGACGACCTTGGTTTTTGTACTTCACCATTACGGCTCAAGCAGTTTGCGCATAGTTTTCAACTCCTGATGACGTTTTGCGGTGACATCGGGATACGACATCTTCATATCGCTAAGTGCATCAAGAACAATTTGAGAAACAATCAAACGCGCATTGTCTTTGTCATCGGCAGGAACCACGTACCATGGTGCGATTTCGGTACTCGTTTCAGTCAGGCAGTCTTCATAAGCACGCATGTACTCTTTCCAGAATTTTCTCTCGTGCATGTCTGAAAGGCTAAATTTCCAGTTCTTATCCGGCTCATCGATACGCGCCAGAAAGCGCTTCCTTTGTTCATCTTGCGAAAGGTGCAAAAATATTTTGACAACCCGTGTCCCGTTGCGATGTAAGTGGCTCTCGAAGTCCACTATAGAGCGATAACGCTCCTGCCAAATGTTTTTTTCGTCACGCAGCTCTTTTGAAAGCTTCTGAGTGAGAAGGATCTTTGGATGCACTTTGACGATCAAAACTTCTTCGTAATAAGAACGATTGAATATGCCAATCCGTCCGCGTTCGGGAAGGCAACAGGTCGTTCGCCAGAGGAAGTCGTGTTCCAGCTCTTCGGCGCTTGGCTGTTTAAAGCTGAAAACCTGGCAGCCCTGCGGATTGACACCAGACATGACGTGCCTGATGGCACCGTCTTTGCCGGCAGCGTCCATGGCCTGAAAAATTATCAATAGGGCATAATGGCTAGATGCGTAATGAATGCGTTGAAGCGCGCTCAACGCCTCAACATGTTTTTCCAGAAGTTGCTTGTAGCGTTTTTTCGACTTACAAATGTTCTCAACCGTCGTCGGCCAATCCTTGAGCTGGACGCCTTCACCGTTCGTTCGGAAATCTTTTGAATCGATTTTCATTTTCGTCCTTTCCCTATCAAGCTCAACTCCAAAAGAGAGCTTACAGAGTTTGCTATCATCAATTGTTCGTCTGTGTGCATGACACGTACAGTGACTGGGCTACCTGATCGGGAGATAACAGCAGCCCTTGAATTATTTTGCTTTTGTTCAAGTTCGATTCCTAGAAACTGCAGCTCATCGCAAATCCGCGCGCGAACTTCAGGCGCATTCTCCCCGATGCCACCAGCAAAGACCAATGTGTCGAGTCCCCCCAACGCTGCCGCGAATGCACCTATCCATTTCTTGACCTGATAGCAAAAAATAGAGACAGCTTCAGCCGCCCGCGCATCCTTTGTCTCAAGGTCGAGCAAATCCTGCATATCGGAACTTGTTTCTGAGATACCAAGCAATCCAGAATGGAAGTTGACCATTTCATTGAATGCTTTTGCATCAAGACCCTCGGTGCGCGCCAGATAGTAGTTCAATCCGGGATCAAGGTCGCCTGAGCGTGTGCTCATGGGCGTTCCTGCTGCGGGCGTAAAACTCATGCTTGTGTCTATAGATTTACCATCACGCACTGCGCAAAGGCTTGCGCCGCTGCCCAGGTGGGCGAGAATAATCCGTCCTTGAGCGGCCTTCGCTCCTTCAATTCGGTTTAGTTCTTCCATCAAGAACGAATATGACAGTCCGTGGAATCCATATCTGCGCAGTCCCTTGGCTTCGTAGCGACGCGGAATTGGTAATAACTTGGCCACTCGAGGCAAGTCATGGTGAAAGGCAGTATCGAAACAAGCTACTTGTGGTAGGTCAGGAAACCGGTGCTTAAAAGCTTCGATCAGCAAGATCTCCTCTGGCATGTGTTCCGGATCGAAGGCACTGAGTCCGTGAAGCTCTAGAATCATTTCGCTAGTGATTCGCTCTGGTTGGCTATATTTGGGACCGCCATGCACCACCCGATATCCGATTGCAGTCAACGCATCACTGGCGAAGCGTTCTTCTATCCAATCCAGCAGAATGCCAACTGCCACGCTGTGATCGGGTGCCACCACTGACTTGGAAAAATTGTCCCTGTTGCTTAAGCCTTTCACTTTAAATGTGGATCCAGATAATCCAATCCGCTCAATTTCGCCGTGCAAAATCTGTTCAAGCGAGCCATCTAATTCGAACACGGCAAATTTGATGCTCGACGAACCGCCGTTAATTGTCAAAATGCGTGACCTATTATTTGGTTTCATCGATTAGCGCCTTCGTAATTTTGTAATCCAAACGAAGCCAAGCTGGCACATGTTGACCTATAACTCTTATGGTGTATGCTTCGAATCTCCAAGCTTTCCGCTATCTGGACGAACATTGCTGTATCGTCTATAAACAGTACCTGCTCTGCTTTAGCCTGGGCGATGTCCAAGGCCAGGCGAAACATGTCTAGATCGGGCTTACGCATGTGGACGAAAGACGAGGAAATGAAACTATCCACAATCTCGACCAGCTTGAACTTTCGAATGCGGTACTCATTCAGCTCGCGTGCTTCGTTGCTCACTACGACAATCTTGAGCCCGTACTGTTTCTTTAGCTCACTGATCAATTTGAGCATCTCTGGGTACGCTTTTGATTGCGCGAAGATGAAGCTCCGAAATTGAGCCCTGGTGAAGGGCCGCCGTTTATAGAAAACTACCAAATCTAAATATTCATCTAGAGTGAGCTTCCCAACCTCATAGGTCTCGAACGTCAAATGATGTCGATCGGCCATCTCTTTCGGATCCAGCTTGAATTTTGTTGCAGCGCGTTTTCGAGCAAGATGGTCCCACCCGTCGGTGAGCAAAACACCGCCTATATCAAGAAACAAGGTCGTGATCGGGTTCAGTCTTTTCACTCGAACCTCCTTTTCACTCCGCTTCCAAGCGGTAGCGGAGCGCCAGTGCGAGCCTCATCGAGCTGATCGTTTGCCGAAGTCTGAGCGTGCAAATTCTGGAGATTTGCTTTCATTACTTTTGCCACACTATGTGTGCGCATTCCAAGGGAACAGCCACTCCGGGATGTTGCGGTATTATTCGCGGCGTGTAATCTTGCGCTGGACGTTCACTGGATGCCGTGGCGTGATAAGTGCAATAACCCGGACCGCATGACTGCAAGTGAGCGATATTCATTTCTACACATTCCGGGGCACCGCCATTAATACCATCAGCATAGAGCTGAACTCGTGCTTTATCTGAGCCTAAATTGCCGAGATAGACTTCTACTTCAAAAACATGCTCATGATCTTTGGTTTCGACCCTCAACTGGCCAATGTTCAGTGAGCTCCAATGCTTATCAACTGCACGTTTCCAGTTAATCACTTCTCTTCCTATGGCACCATTATCGTTTGCTCGCCCTATGTATGCTTGTGCAGCCCGCATATAATGCTGTTCTGTGTACTCACGGACTGCACGGTTGGAGGAAAATTGTGGTGTCAGTCGTGCCATACTTTCTCTCATCCGCGCTACCCAGGAACGTGGAATCGAGTGCTTGTCGCGTTCATAAAACTGAGGCACCACTTGCTGTTCGAGCAGACAATAGAGCGCATCAGCCTCTTGTGCGTCCCAGTCGGGGTCATCGCCGTGTTCCTTACCATCGCCTAGCGCCCAGCCAAGCTCTGGCATGTACGCTTCAGCCCACCAACCATCTAATTCAGACAGGTTGATGCCACCATTGACGAGCACCTTCATTCCACTGGTCCCGCAAGCCTCCCAGGGTCTGCGAGGCGTATTTATCCAGACGTCCACTCCCTGCACCAGGCGCTGCGTTAGAAACATATCGTCATCACTTAGAAATATCACGCGAGCCCGACTCTGTGGTTGCCGAATAAATTTTATCCATTGTTGAATCAACGCTTGCCCCGCTTCATCTTGCGGATGCGCTTTCCCCGCGATTATCAATTGGGCTGGATGCTCACTATTATTCAATATGCGAAGCAGACGTTCAGGGTCGTGCAGCAACAAGTTGGGTCTTTTGTATGTGGCAAAGCGTCGCGCAAATCCCAGAGTGAGGATGTTGGGATCAAAAATGTGTTTTGCCTGCTCAATTGCATCTGCCAAATCACCAGCTGCAGCTAGTTGTTGAGACAACCGTTCACGAGTATAGTCAACAAGGGACTTGCGACCGGCACATCGGAATGCCCAGAGTTTTTCATTGGACACTCCGCGAATATGTTTTTCGAGGCTTTCTGTTGTTCCCAGCCAACGCTCTTTGCCGCAAGCCTCCGTCCACAAGTCGTCGGCGGGCATAGAATCCCATGTCGGCGTATGAACGCCGTTAGTCACGTATCCAACTGGAACTTCGCTTTTAGGCCACCCAGGGAATAGAGGCTCAAAGATCTGTCGGCTCACCTCCCCATGCAAGCGACTGACACCATTGACCTGTCCTGTCCCGCGCAATGCCAGATATGCCATATTGAACTTTTCTGATTCGTCGTCTGGATTCTGGCGGCCAAGAGCGAGCAAATCGTGAAGTGTAATACCTAGCTTTTGGCTGGCATATTGTCCAAGGTACTGCTTGATTAGGTCAGGAGCAAAATGATCAAAGCCCGCTGGCACTGCGGTATGAGTTGTGAATAGGTTGCCTACTCTGGTTATTGCCAGCGCCACCTCGAACAAATCGCCTGTCTCATCCATGAGGCTTCGGGCTCGCTCTAACACGGCCAAGGCCGCGTGTCCTTCATTCAGATGACAAACTTCCGGCTTGATGCCGAGCGCTTGCAATAAACGCCATCCACCAATTCCCAAAAGTATTTCCTGTTGCAGACGAAGCTCCGATCCACCTCCATACAACTCACTTGTAATGCCACGATGAACAGGAGAATTTTCGGCGTCATTGCTATCCAGCAAGTACAGCTTTACTCTACCAACCTGAACCTCCCAGGCCCGCAGCCATACTGTGTATCCAGGCAAGGCAATCTCCAGGCGCAACCATTGTCCATTCGGTTGACGCAATGGCTTAATCGGTAACTGTCCTGGATCGTTGTACGGGAAAAGTGCTTGTTGTTCACCATTTTTGTTTATCACCTGGCGAAAATAGCCCTGCNNAACATAAACTCCATGCTGAAATAGGCGGCACAGGTCAATGCAGATTGCGCATGGTTGTTCTGAAACCACGCCGGCGCTGACATTGCTCGTCGGCTCTCTGAGACCAGTTGTTCTATCTTCTTCCGCAGAACTAAATCGCCTAACACGCTTTCTATCTGTTCTTTGGAGACGGTCTGAAGTACGGCCCAGGGATTATGCGTCACTTCCCACAAGTTAGAATCAAGCTTCCGCCAGACTTCATCTGTAGCGTGGTTCCAAGACCAGCGCAAGTCCAAGGCAAGTTCCACTAAGGAATTAAATCCATCGATTTGGTCGAATTGGAAGTTACATACGGTATTGCCAGCAGTGGCTTGTTTACTCATTATTTGCTACTCCGATCGGACGTTGCTGCCAAAGTTTCATTTACCATTGCCTGCGCTTCTTCAAGAATGCGGTGTAGATGATCCGCCCCCCGAAAGCTCTCGGCATAAATTTTGTATATATCTTCAGTCCCGGACGGACGTGCGGCGAACCAGCCACTTTGCGCGATCACTTTCACTCCGCCAATGGGGGCATTATTTCCCGGCGCACTAGTGAGAATGTTCTCAATTTTCTCACCAGCCAACTCATTTGAATTGACTTGCTGCGGAGACAGTTTTTTAAGCATTGCCTTTTGCTGTGCTGTGGCTGGAGCCTCGACACGATCATAAAAAGGTTCGCCGAACTCGCCAATGAGGTCGCGATAGATCTCACCTGGATCTTTCCCTATTTTCGCTGTTATTTCAGCGGCAAGCAAAGCTGGTACTATGCCGTCCTTGTCTGTCGTCCAAACACTTCCATCAAGGCGACTAAAAGTAGCACCAGCGCTTTCCTCGCCACCGAAACTAAGAGTGCCATCAAGCAGACCGTCAACAAACCATTTGAATCCGACTGGCACCTCATAAAGCTTGCGACCAAGTTTCGCGGCGACTCGATCAATCATCCCACTGCTTACAACAGTTTTACCAATCGCAGCTTCCTTGTGCCACTGCGGACGATGCTGAAACAGATAGAAAATCGCCACCGACAGATAGTGGTTTGGAGCTAGCAGTCCTGCACTTCTGGTAACAATACCGTGCCTGTCGTGGTCGGTATCGCAACCAAAAGAAATCTCGAAACGATCCTTTAAACCAATCAATCGTTCCATTGCATAAAAAGAGGATGGATCCATGCGAATTTGACCGTCCCAATCAACTGTCATGAAACGAAAAGTCGGATCAACAACATCGTTCACTACCGTAAGATCTAACCCGTAGTGCTCGGCAATTGGCTTCCAGTAGTGGACTCCAGCACCGCCAAGAGGGTCGACACCTATACTGATATTCGCCTTAGCAATGGCTTTCATGTCAATGACGCTGCCGAGGTCGCTAACGTAAGCTGTCAGATAGTCGTGTTGGTGCGTCGTGGATGCACGCAATGCTTTTTCATGAGAAATTCTCTGAACTCCAGAAAGCTTCTGCTCAAGAAATTCATTCGCCTTCGCCTGAATCCAGTCAGTGACTGCAGATTCAGCAGGACCCCCGCTTGGTGGATTGTATTTGAAGCCCCCGTCATGCGGTGGATTGTGAGATGGTGTAATGACGATGCCGTCTGCCAGACCAGTTTTTCGCCCTTTGTTATAAGTGATAATCGCATGGGACACGACAGGAGTTGGGGTATACTCCTCTGCCTTGGCAATCATAACTTCCACTTCATTGGCCGCCAGTACCTCCAAGGCACTGGCGAGAGCTGGCACGGAAAGTGCATGCGTGTCCATCCCGAGAAATAGTGGTCCATCAATCTTCTGCAGCTTTCGGTAAAGGCAGATGGCTTGACTGATGGCAAGTATGTGCCATTCATTGAATGCGGTATCGAACGCACTACCCCGATGTCCTGAGGTGCCGAAAGCCACACGTTGCGCTGGTATCGCAGGATCAGGCACCTCCGAATAGTAGGCTGTGACTAGTTTGGGTACGTCGACCAGCATCGATAGTTGAGCCGGCTTTCCTGCGTAAGGACTTACTTTCATGCTTATTCTTTCTTCTTCTTCTGAATTTCGTGCTCGGCCTCTACCCAATCCTGATCTGCCTGACCATCGTTATGTCCTCGCGTTTCGTAGATTTCATAGGCTCGTTTGGCAATCTGAGGAGTCAACTCGGTTGAGGTCTTGGCTTTAGATGCTTTCAAATCAGTCGGTTTCTTGTTCTGATGCTTATCTAAGATCGCATAAGCCAATAGCTTTGCTCGGTCGTTTACCAGAGCCCATATCAGCGCATATCCCCAGACGAACGCTGCCCACCCCCATCCAAGCGGTGTCATGAATAACCCGTAAACGGCTATCAACGTTGCTACAATTTGCGTGCCAAGCACGGCTACCCACAGAATCCGAGCCGGGCGTATAGACCAGAATGGTCCGCGTGTGCGCGTCAAGAAAATTGTTAGATGTCCGGCAACAGAAAGCTTCAAATACATCAGAGTCTGAATGTGCGCGCGGTCAAGATGAAAGACGCGCTCTCCGAGAAAGAAGAGACCGAAGGCAGCTACGACCCCGCATACTCCAAGCACTGTGGCTATGCCCAGCACCAGGCGCATGTTCCAGGCCTCGGGCTGATCCTTGTATTGAACATTGTCATAAGCTATTGACAGGATGGCGCCGTCGTTAAGCAAAGCAAGCATAACAATCATTACGGCCGTTACCGGATAGAAATTAAAGACAAGGATTGCCAGAGTCATGAAGAATAAAACACGTAGCGTTTCGGCGATGCGATAGATCGCATAACTATTCATCCGCTGGAAGATGCGGCGGCTCTCCTTAATAGCATCAATAATCACGGACAAGCCAGGCGTCAACAACACGATTGCCGCGGCCGCCCGAGCCGCGTCGGTCGCTCCCGAAACGGCAATGCCACAATCCGCTTTTTTCAGAGCGGGTGCATCATTTACACCGTCACCTGTCATGCCGACAATATGACCGTGTTTTTGTAGGACATCCACAATGTGGAATTTGTGCTCGGGAAAAACCTGGGCGAAACCGTCAGCTTTTTCTATGGAAGCAGCCATCTCCTTCGATTCTTGTTTTTTTACGTCGCCCAGACTGGCGGCATCAAGAATGCCTGTGCCCATTCCTAACTTCTTCGCAGTTTCTATGGCAATGGCCAATTGATCGCCAGTAACCATTTTGACTTTTATGCCCATCTTTACAGCTGTGGCAATGGTGGCTTTTGCGTCTTCTCTGGGCGGATCAAAGAGGGGAAGTACGCCGAGGAACTGCCATTGCCCATCAACATCTGCCCGTGCCACGCCAAGCGACCTGAAGCCCCGTGCAGCAAAATCGTTGACGGCCTTATCCACAAATGGTTTAACCTGCGAAACATTACTCGCCAGTGCCAAAATCGCTTGTGGTGCGCCTTTAGTCACTTTAAACGTTTTTCCATCCGCACCTTTAACGGTGGATTCTGTGCGTTTATGCACCGGATCAAATGGCTGAAAATGGAGGATTTGGTAACCTTTCAGCGCGTCTTTACTTTTTAGTCCAGCCAGAACGGCTAAGTCTATGGTGTCGTTATTATCCGCACGGGAAGCTAGCGCGGCCGATAGCACAACTTGCTCAGCATCGACGTTGTTTACGCTAAATGCGTCTCCTAGAGTGAGCTTATTTTGCGTCAGGGTGCCAGTCTTGTCTGCGCATAGCACATCCATGCCAGCGAGTTCCTCAATGGCTACCAGCCGACTGACGATTGCCTGTTTTTTTGCGAGCAGCCGCGCGCCGACTGCCATGGTTACGGATAACACCGTCGGCATAGCTACAGGAATAGCTGCAACAGTCAGCACCAAAGCAAACTGAAGTGTAGTAATTATAGGATCGCCACGGAAAAGGGCGACGGCAATTATTATCCCCACCAATACTAACGCCAGGACGATCAGGTAATCACCAATCTTCAGAACTGCTTTTTGAAAATGACTAACGTTATGCACGCCCTGCACTAGTTGTGCTGTTCTGCCGAAATAAGTATTAGCACCAGTCGCATAGACCATGGCGCCTATCTCACCTTGACGAATGACCGAACCAGAAAAAACGGCATCGCCCGACTTATGTTCGGCAGGCAGTGATTCTCCGGTTAGCGCGGACTGATCTACCTCTACCGGATCGCCTTTAAGCAAACGTGCATCTGCAGGTACAATGTCTCCCAAACGCAACCGTATAACATCTCCAGGCACCAATTCGCTGGCAGCCGGATTTAACCATTTGCCATCTCTTATTACTCGAGCCTTGATCGCTAGCTGAGACTTGAGGGCTGCAATGGCGTTGCCGGCCTCGCGTTCTTCCCAGAACCCGACTACGGCGTTGGCAACCAGCAAAAGCAGAATGATGAAAAAATCAGGCCAATGCCCAACCACACCAGACAGAATCACAGCCACTTCGATCATCCACGGGATTGGTCCCCAAAAGTAGCTGAGGAATTTCAGGTACATATTGGTTTTCTTTTCTTCGATCTCGTTTGGTCCGTACTTGGTCAGCCGCTTGGCGGCCTCTGCTTGAGTAAGTCCAGCAGGAGAGGATTCCAGCTTTTTCTCGAGTTCAGGCATAGGAAGAGATTTTAAGACGTCATTCGCGTCGTTCTTTGCTTTAGTCTCTGCGCTGACTTTTGCATCCGGCTTTGCTTGTCTCTTTTTATCTGACTTTGTATCCGCTGCCGGCTTTGCATCAACGCTAACCGGCGGCTTGGTTACCGTCGTTGTTGCTGCCGGCTTTATTTCTGTCGTCGTTGCTGGCTGCGTTTCTGTCGTCGTCACAGTAGTCGTCACCGTCGTTGTGACGGACTTCGCCTCCGGCTGAGGCTCAGGAGCCTGTGGCAGTTCATCCTGTTTCATAATTTGATCCTTGTGTTTGCGCGACTGATTTCCGAGTCACCAGATGTGTTTTTTTCTGCGTATTCCGCCTCCATCGCGGCATCGTACTGGCCGCGACGCGCAGCTTGGTTACACAGAGCACGATGATAAAGAGCTTCCTGTGCTGCAGAGACATGGCTCTTCTTGCCTTGCCAAATTTCTAGAGCAGGTTTCTGAATTGCGCGTGCAAAAGAAAAGGCCAACGCCCACGGCAATTGTGACTTAAACATCGAGTTCATCATGTTCAAACGAGCCGATGCAAGCTCAGCCGATTGCCCGCCGGACAAAAAAGCGATACCTGAAACAGCGGCCGGAACAGAACGCAAAAGACATTGGACAGTTGCAGAAGCTACAGCATCAACTGATTCTTGCTCAGCACAGCTTAATCCGGGAAGCACCATGTTGGGCTTCAATATCATTCCTTCAAGCATCACACGTTGTGAATACAGCTGCTCGAAAACTATCCTCAGAACCTCTTCAGTGGTATCGCTGCATCGTTTAAGATTATGATCGCCGGACATCAGCACTTCTGGTTCAACCACGGGTACCAGATTGGCTTCCTGGCACAAGGCGGCATACCTGGCCAGAGCCTGGGCATTGGCTTCAATGCAACCCCGATTGGGGGTTCCATTACCTATAGCAATCACCGCACGCCACTTGCAAAAACGAGCCCCCATTCGACTATATTCGGAAAGACGCTCGCGCAGCCCATCCAGACCTTCAGTAATTTTCTCGCCCGGATAACGCGCCATATCCTTTGCACCGGTATCTACTTTGATGCCAGCAATAATCCCGGCATCGTTGATAACTTTAAGAAATGGTGTTCCATCTTCCTTTTGCTGGCGGATTGTTTCATCGTAGAGAATGACACCGCTTATGCATTTACTTAGACCAGGAGTGGTCAAAATCAACTCGCGATAAGCACGCCTTGTCTCCTCATCCTGGGGAATCCCGAGAGCAGCAAATCGCTTATTGCATGTTCCATTACTTTCATCCATCGCTAGCAGACCCTTGTCAGCAGCAACTATTGAGTGAGCGGTGTCTATAAGATCTTGTGTATTCATTGCGAGTTTTTCCACTTCCAATTCCGAATTTCCGGCATGTCCTGGCCATGTTTGTCAATGTAATGCTTGTGCTCGATTAGCTTGTCTTGCATATTCTGTTTTAAATAAGAGCCTTTGGAGCCTAAATTTGGCAAGCGATCAATGACATCTTGGACAAGATGAAACCGGTCCAGATCATTTTGCACTCTCATGTCAAAGGCCGTCGTAATGGTGCCTTCTTCCTTGTAGCCTCGGACGTGGAGGTTGCGGTTGGTCCGACGGTAGGTAAGCCGATGCACCAGCCACGGGTATCCATGAAAGCCGAAGACAATGTGCTT
>PLZS01000018.1:48462-48670 GCA_003153555.1 Candidatus Melainabacteria bacterium
TGCTAGCCCATTGCCAGATGCCAATTCCTTCCGTGCAATGCACAACTGCTTCATCCATCGTCAGCCATTGTGGAAGCGCGTGCTTGCCTGCAACGACCACATTGACGTAATGCCTGCTGCGCAGGCAATGATCAAAGACCGACAAAAGACAGTTCGCATCGGGCGGTAAGTAAACGCGCACGATATCGGCCTTCTTGTTGATGACGTG
>PLZS01000099.1 GCA_003153555.1 Candidatus Melainabacteria bacterium
TCTTTTTATCCAGAGCCAACATGATGTCGGCCATGGTGAGCGCCTTTTCGCCGCCCGTTTGCTCGATCCGCATGAGGGCAAGAATGGGCGCCCTTTCCAGAATAACGCCCATGCAATCGGCACCGGTGAAGCTGTGGTCGAAGAACTCGGAGGCGAGCTCTTCGGCAGCGACATCGGTGGAAAGCTTGAGCACCTTGCCCAACATATACTTGATGATCTCGAGCAGCCCCTTGCGATTGGGGGACAGGACCTTGATCTGCTCGCCGAAGCGACCGTCACGCGTAGCAGCCTTGTCGAGTTGCTCCGGAACGTTGGTGGCACCGATGATCAAGACCTTGCCGAGCGCCACCAAGCCATCCATCTTCTTGAGGAAGGCAGCGACCGTATCGTCCTTCTCGCTGTTGCCGCTGGCAGCACCGGTGCGGGTACGCAAGAGAGCATCGATTTCGTCGACGAAGAGAATCACCGGCTTGCCAGTGACGCGGACCTTCTCGGCGATCTCGGCGAACATGTCATCGACGCGGGCGGAGCCCACGCCAACGAACATTTCCTGGAAGTCGGCACCGCCGATGGAGTAGAAGGGAATCTCGGCTTCGCCGGCGATGGCGCGACCGAGCAGCGTCTTGCCGGTGCCGGGAGGTCCAACAAGCAAGAGACCCTTCTGCAGCATGCCGCCGAGTTCGGCGAGCAACTTGGGGTTCTTCAAGCAGGTGAGAATCATCTTCAACTGCGCGACGGTGCCGTCCAGACCCTTGACGTCAGCGAAGGTGATGCGCTTCTTGTCGTCGGTAGGTTCGATCAGCTCCAGCTTCGCCTTCGTGATCTTGCCGCGGCCGCCGCCCATAACACCGCCCAAGCCACCACCTTGCTTCGTCACCCACCAGAACATGCCACCGAGCAAAGCGATCGGAACCACCCATTCGCCGATGTTGATCGTCGCGTTCACCCAATTGACGCTGCCCTTTTCCTCCTCTTCCTTGACCTCAACCGGGTCTTTCATCGTGGTGCGATCCAGGCACACAGATTCCAGGGTCGAGCCCGGAGCGCACTTGAGCTCGCCGGCGGCGCGCCAGGCTTCCTCCTTCGCCGACTCCACCGGGTCGACCGGCGCCCACAAGGTGTCGCCCTTGTCCCTGCCGACGAGCAAGACCTGAACGGCTCGCCCGTGATTTTCGATGATGATGAAACTTTTGTATTTGGTCGTGTCCTTCTTCATCTTGGCGATCAGATCGTCAAGATTGGAGTTGAATTTCGAGGGAAAGCGAACCTGCTGCTTTTCCGTGGGCGCTTTGACCTGGCTCGGTCCGAGGTTGGCGTAGCCAACGTAACCGAGAATCGCCACCGCGCTGACGCCGAGAAGCAGATTCTTCATGGTGTTCTTGCTAAACAGTTTCATGGTGTGCTCCATTTGCAGCCTGGCTGCTTGAGAAATTAGGCTCGATGTTGAGCCGGTCAGTGGGTGCGTTTGCACGACACTGTCTATTCTTCGGACCTCACATTCCGCGCTAACGGTTTGTGCGAGATTCGGTATTGTTTGTTTGGTAGCTTTTACTCCACCGTAGCGAGCAGATCCACTTCCGCACTGGGGTGATCGCCCGTCAGGTCGACAGTAACAACTACGACTTTCAAGTGGTCTCCCTTGTGGAACGCATTTGCATCGGCTATTTTGAGCCGCGCCACGATCACATTTCCGGTTGGAAGGTTGAGTTCCAGAAGAAAGCTTTCGTGCTTATGGCTGCGCCCGACCACGGTAGCTTCTTGAGATGGCCCGAGTGCGCCGCCATATGCAAAGACGGTGCCGCGATGGATCGAACAGCTGTCTTGCGCGCGTGCTTCTTCGAGAAGCTTGGCCGCGTCGATGTAAGCAGCAAGTTCCTGCGAACAGTCGACTTGCCATTCGCCGGCTATGCAGCGCTCTTTGTCCGGGTGTGGATTGAAGTCTTGGACGCAGTACGTGATGGTGTCGCCGACAGATAGCTGCTTGAGAGTGGCAGCCTTGTTGAAGCCGCACAGGTTCGATTTGTGAATCAGACCCTTGATGCAGATGGGCAGATCCGTGCTCCTGACGAAGACGCCATATTTGGCTTTGCTTGTCACCACGCCCGAAATCTTCTTGCCTTTGTGAGCTGCGAAGACGGCTCCTTTCTGGCTGACTTCGTAACGCGGCTTTTCAGGATCGAAAGTGTCTATGCCGATTGTCATCAGATCCAGAAACCCGCCAATCTCGAATTTCGATGTGTCCTCCGCCAGTTGTGAGTGGTGAATGCCAGTGCTGTAGCGCCCGCGTTTGACCCTGAAAGAGTGGGGACGCTGTGAGCTTTTGTTGCGCAAAGCCTTCACAATTTTCCACTGAGTCACTTCGCCAATCTTGGGCGCTTCGATCTGCGCATGCTCCAAGAGCGGTGCGGTGACGGTCGGGTCGGCCATGCCGCAGAGCCCGCGAGCAATGTTGGTGTCGGGAACGGCTGTGATGGCCTCGATATGTTCGGTTGTCATCTTCAATTCTCCATGTGTTCGTTTTGGTCGAACGACTGTTGATTGGGGAGTCCGCCAACTCCCTTTTCCGCCAGTGAATCTTGTTGTTTTTAAAGGCGGTGTTGCGACCGGGTTCTCTTGAACCAGGCCGCTCTATCGAACGCAGATCAAAAGCTGCGTCTGACAAAGTCGAGTGGGCATCCTCAGCCGTTGAGCTGAGAATGCGATAGCGCCTTAGTCCACCGCCCACGACGAGGCGATAGCACTGGGGCGAGCCCAATCAAGGCGAAGCAAGCGGCGCCAAACCCTGCGAGTAACGGTGTCACTCCGCCGAATTGGAACGCGAACACCGCCCCTGAGAATGCTGCGATCAAAATGCTGATCAGCAAAACTTTCTTATTCGCATGGTTCCACGTCAGTATGATGTTTCGGTTTGGATGGAATGACTTGTTCAGGTCGTACCAGGCGATAGCGACAGCGCCCAGAGCGCCGATCAGTGGCAGCAACGATTCTGCCTGTCGGTAAGACACGAACGCTCCGATCGCTAAGCCGGTGACAAGCGAGAGCCACAGCGGTCCTTCCATCATACGGATGCACTGCTGCTCGGCGCTGGAGAAGACCGACACTTTTCTCTCCGAAAACCAGTTCGGCAAGACGTAGTTGTTGTAGAAATTGTCGAGCACATACAGGCAGCCCACCGTGAGAATAACGGTTCCGACTGCAGCTATAGCTAGTGTGTTGAACATCGCTTTCTCCTTCGAATTCATAGCACCAGGATTGGTGCTAGTTGAGATACGCTGATTGAAGTTTCAGCGCTTGAAGTGGCTCTTACGCGTTGGGATCTCGGCCGAGGAAGAGGGCAGTGGTAATCTCTCCGTTGATCATCTCTGGCTGATGCCAGGCAGTGGTTTGGCTGGACGAGAGTCTTGTTTTGACTAGTGGGACTTTTGTCCCATTAGTGCTCCATGGTTTCGCTGGAGCAGAACCATTGGAAGAAGCTCTGTCCAGCCGCGTACACCGTGCCGCCGATAGTGGCGATCAAAGCGATGTATTCGACGATTGCCGCCGGTGCGTTGGGCGCATGGTGCAGCGTGTTCGCGAGGAACAGGGACAGGCAAAGACCGCCTATGCTCACCGCCGCCGGTATCACGATTTTCTTGTTCATCAAACTCTCCTTAGTGTGAGTCTTGCTTCCCTTTCGCATGGCGTCGCATCGAACGCCATGGTGATGAGCCGCTATCGAGTTGCTTTCCGGCGGCGATTGCCGAGGTGCCGAGCAAGAGCGCTCTCGTGCGGCGTTTGCTTAGCTTCGTAAACAATCGTCACCAGCAATCCGTCTTCGCTGGCAAATTCGATGGCGTTTTCGGCTACATCGAAGTCATCGGCAAACGTCCAGCTTTGGAAGCTGTCGACAAAGGCGAATCCGCTGAGCTGCAGCAAGTGCGCTGTCTTGTCGGCCTCGCCAAGCACAAAGAAGTCTTGGTCGATGCTGGCTTTGGCCATGCCGCGACGAACGTTTTTGGCCGAATAGGTTCCAGACAGCCGGTGCTTCAGATTTTCCGGCAGCGGACCAAGGAGAATGCGCAGGTTGCGTTCTTCGGGCGAATAGCGCACCGAGAGTGTGCGCTCGTAAATGGCGCTATTGAAATCCACGCGATCGGTGTTGAGCAGAAAGAAGCGCCCGTTGCCGATTTCGAGGACTCTGGCAAGCACGTTGGCGAGCGCTGTTTCAGCGCTGTCGAGATGGCTCATGTGTTGATTCCATTCAAAGGGTGCGCACAGTGACGGGACTTTAGCTAAAGTCTCGTCAGCTGGTGGCACCGGTGTGGTGAGTGATGCTTAAGTAAGCGCACTATAGCTTCAGCCTCGCCGAGAACGAAGATCGTGATCGATGCGAGATTGCTATGTGCAGTCGAGCCGGAGCCGCTGTTAGAGCTCGAGTCCGAAGTGTGACGCAATTAGTTTGCGTCGTTCGTCAAGCAGTGGCTCTGCTTCACGCTCCTCGTAGTGCTTATAACCAGGGCAGCAGATCTTGGCGACAGATTCGCAGAACGATTCAGTCACCCATTTCTCCAGAGCACGGTTGAGCCGAGCCACAATGGCTTCACCACCCTGGTGAAGAAGCTTGAGTAGCTTCTGCCATTCGTTGTAAAAACCTTGCGCGTAGTCCGTCACTTCGTGGAGGTTGTTTTTCATCAATTCCACCATCGCGCCAACGAATGCGTCCCGAGCTCCTGTGCTCTGGATTGCCCAAAACAAATGACTGCATTCGTGGACGAGATGAGGCTGCACCAATTCAGGAGCGAGGCTCGGTGCCGACATCTCGAGATGAGGCGAGATGAGCTTGTGACGATGTTGCGCCCAGTCTCCGTAGACAGCCGACAAGAAACCGTATTTGGTTTGAGGTTGGCTTGTCGTGCTGACGGTGAGTTCGAGGTAAAGGGCGGCGGCTCGAAGTCGCCCTGGCGCCTTTAGGAACGTGTGCGAAATCAAAGCACAATGTTCCGGTGGTGTGGCGATGTCGAAGTAGAGATGACTTGGTTCGTCCAACCGATAGAACCCGCAAAACTGCTGCAACTCTCGGCTGATCCAAGGTCGATTCGACCGATCTATGATGCGAATAGTAGTGCTGGGCATTACATCTCCCAAAAATGAGTCAGCGGGGACGGTTTTTGTAGCACTGGTAGAAGCCGCTTAACTGCAGCAGAGCTGTTTCAGCGCTTTCGAGATGGCTCATGGGTTGACTCCATTCAAAGATGCGCAGTGACGGGACTTTAGCTAAAGTCCCGTCAGCTGGTGGCACCGGTGTGGTGATTGATGTTGTTGAACTAGACTTCCCAGCCGTGTTCTCGCATGACTGCGAGATTGGCTCGAATAATGAGGCGCGCCGGAGGAAGCCTCACATCCCGCCTTACCGGTTCGACTTGCCAGCACCATCGCTCGAGTCGGCTGATTACATGCCTAGCGCTCTTCAAATTCCGCGAACCGGAGTGACGTCGAACATTCTGCCGACGGGACCGGTAGGCGGTTGAACCTCGCGCTGGATCACCAGGTGGCGTTGGTGGAACTTCATCACTTCGGTGCGGTGACCGATCGACACGATGGTCGTATTCGGCAAACACTTCTTCAACGTTACGAAGAACTCTTGCTCAGACTGGAGGTCGAGGGCGGCAGTGGCTTCGTCGAGGAAGAGCCAGTCCGGTTTGGCCAGAAAGGCACGCGCGATGCTGATGCGTTGCTGCTGACCGCCAGAAAGACGTTGCGACCAGTTGTCGACAACATCCAATTCGTGCCCAATTGTCCCCAAGCCAGCCGCTTCCAGCGCCTCGAGAATCTGTTCACGCGAATATGCATCCGCGGAGTGCGGATATGTGACCACACCTTGAAGCATGCCGAGCGGCATGTACGGATGCTGCGGCAGGAACAGGCTATTTTGCGGCCGATCGATCTCGCCCTCACCGAAGGGCCAGATGCCCGCGATTGCGCCGAAGAGAGTTGATTTGCCGCAACCGCTGCGACCGCCGATGATCGTCGATTCGCCCGCTTCGAAGGTCTGCGCTCCGATTTGAAGAAGCGGAGCCTGGTTCGGCAGGTTCACCTTCAGATCAACGAGTTTGAGGTTCCCGTCTGCCGAAGCACGAATCTTGATGCCGTTCTGGTGCGCAACGCGCGCCTCAGCCATGGCTCGTTTCAGTGTCATTAGTCGCTGCACGATCGCATGCAGTTCGGCCAATTCACCATACGAATCAACGAACCAGGAAAGCGAATCCTGCACCTTTTCGAAAGCAGTGGCGATCTGCATGAGAACGCCAAGTGTAATCGCACCCGCGAAATAGGCCGGCGCTGAGACGATATACGGAAACACAACAGCAGCCTGCCCATAGGCAGCCGTTAGACCAGTCAGCTTTTTGGTGTTCCACATGATGTTCCACCAATTGCCGATCAAGTGGTCGTAGAGACCGTGAAGCTTAACTTTCTCGACCGATCCGCCGTCGCTCAGGGCGATTTCTTTTGCGTTTTCGCGAACGCGCATGAGCGCAAAGCGCAAGTCTGCTTCGCGCCGCTGCTTCTCGTTTTTCAGATCGGGCAAGGGTCGACCGACCCATGACGTTGCCCAGGTGCCAACCAAAGCGTAGATCACCGCCGCGAACACCATGTAGTGAGGGATGGTGTAATCGTATATGGTGATCGGGCCTGACGCATTCCAGAGGATGAAGATAAAGCCGAAGAAGATCGCAATCGTGGCTATCAAGCCCAGCGATAGCTGGATCAACAGAATGATGAAGTCGCGAACGTCTTCAGTGATGCGTTGATCAGGATTCTCCGTGCCGTCAGCTCCATATCCATGGATCAGACCAGTGATGTAATAGGACAGGTCGGATAGCCATTCGTCCATAATTATGAAGGTCAGCTCGGTTCGTCCCTTCATTTGCAACCATTGCGTCAGGAAGTATATTTCCACATTGAGCAGCATAGCGAAAAGGGCCATGCCGAGGAAGCCGGGCATGATGCCGAATACGCCGTTCTTGGGGTCTGCATGCCAGCTGAGCAAGAGATCCTTGAATGCGTCGACATCCTTTGCCTCGATCGCGTCAAAGAAGTCTTGACGCCAGTAGCTGAGGATGACGGTCAGTTGCACATAGGTCAGGCTGAACGCCACCACCACTGCGAAAAGTATCAGCACCGACTTCCGTTGCTTAGAGCGGAAGACAGGCGATGCGAGGTTCCCAATGTCGCTCAGAAAGGTTATCAGTGCTCTGGGCGAACTCAGGAAGTGCTTGGCTTTGGGCGCCTTGGCTGCTGGAGCCGTGTTGGCAGAATTCATTGAGAGACTCCGATTGTTGTTGTTCGGAACGCTCAGTCGATGGGACGGCTGAGCTTGATGTAGATGAAGCGCTCCAGGCTGCCGCCGGATGCGCTCAGTTTCGGTGCGGCAAGAATCATCTTCGATGCGCCCGTAAACGTTTGTTCGAGTACAGTCATCTCAGAAAGCAGCCGATCGCCCATCGTCTTTCCGTAAAGCTTCGTCAGCAAGCTGCACAGATGGGTGCTCGTGCTGGACGAGCTTGCTTCAAGAGTCTTGATGACTCGCTCGACCTTCCAGATTCGCCCGTCGAAAAACAGTTCGTCTCCCTGCGATGAGACGGCTGAGGGATCGGTGAGCGGACCTGACTGAAGGGAGAGACCGTTGAAGTCGATGATGACCTCGACCGATCTTGGGACTTTTAGCACTCCTGCCGAAGGTCCGGGTGTACTTTGTTCGGACATAGCTGAACCTTTCAGTTCGCTGTTGATTGGTACCACTGGCGATGCGCGAGCGCCGCGTCAATGGCGGTGGTGCAGATCGGATACGTGAGGATGCGAATGCGTCTTGGCTTCGTGTCGATGCCAGTGCTCGTGTTCGATCCCCTCGCCAGTGGTTCCGTCTGCATGTTCATGGTCGTGATGACCATCGTCGTGGCGATGTCGATGGATGTGCTCCATCGGCTCATGCTCGTGCTCATGCTCGTGCTTGTCGTGCAAGATCAGCCACAGCGCTACGACAAAGAGTGCAAGCGCAGCCCACTGTAATGGTGAGATGCCTTCGTGCAACAAGAGAGCCGATAACGCCAGACCTACGAAGGTGCTGCTGGCGAAGATCATCTGCCCGCGGGCTGCACCGAGTTGCTGTTCGGCGATCAGGTAGAACACCAGACTCAGACCATATGCGCAGGCACCAATTGCGATACCAGCTGCGGTTGTCTCGATGCTGCCGGCGAACGGGGCTAAGTTAAGCCCGATTGCCAGATTGATTGCACCAGCGGTCAGCCCCTTCCAGAAGGTTACCTGGGCCGGTGTGGCTGCGTCGATTATAGACGAGAGGTTGTTGTCCAGCCCCCAACAGACGCAGGCAAGCAAGACCAGTACGGCAGCGTGGAAGCCGCTTGCGCCTTCCGCCCATCCGAGAATGATGGATGAAATCAGGGCGAGCACGATGCCGACCCAGGCTTTCCAGCCAAGATGCTCTCGAAAGAAGAAGAAGGCGAACAGCGCAGTTGCGCTTCCTTCCAGCCCCAGCCACATGGAGACAGATCCGCCTGAGGCGTACTGCAATCCGAAGAGCATGAATATCGGCGCCAGAATGCCGCCGAATGTAAGCGATCCGAGCAAACACAGGCCGCTCTTGCGACCGAGATGCCAGGGCGCTTTCAGCCCGGGGCGTAGCACCAGCGGTGATACCGCAAGCGCTGCTCCGAGGTAGAGAATGCCGCCCAGTTGAAAGGGTGGAAAGTTATCCAGCAAGACCTTGCTTGCCGGAGTCGCCACACCAAACAGGGCCGCTGCGAGAAACGCCAGCCCGATTGGACCGAGCGTCTTTAGTTGCGGTGTTTTCATAGCGTTCTCCCGCGACAGCATGTTGCCGCTGTTTGGAGATCCCCAGAAGCGAGTGTCCGGGAATCTCCGTTATTTGTTCATTCCAGGTCCCAACGGCAATTTCTTGGTGCCGGAAGATCCCAACAGGGCGTGCCGAAGTGCTTGCGAGCTGGCTGTGACGCCCCGTATCGCCCCTGAAATCCAGAGTCTTCTGTTCGCGGAGCAATAACAAGCAGCGCGAACGCCAACAGTATGACGCCGAACAAGAGAACTCTCCTACGTAGAGAGGTTGTGTGTTTGAACATGATTCTTCTCCGCTTTCGAAAGCATTGAGACTGACTAAGACAGGCATACAACATAGAGTCACAATCACACATACGACTGTGAGACGGCTCTCAACATCAGCATCGAGAGCCGCATTCGTCAAAAGCTCGACTAATGACGAATGCCATTAGCAGAGCGCCGTTGCCGCTGTTGTGGAGCCTTAAACTATTGACGCAACGGCGTTTTGTAGTGCTGCGGATCTGCGGTGACTTCGCCGACGAAGTCTGCCAGTGCACGCAGGGAGTGCTCGAGTTCCTGTCGATGCTGTTCGATCAGCACCAGTGCGTCCGCATTGGGAGCGTACATTGCCGAATGCCCCAGCTTGTCCATGAGATCCGCAAATGGTACGCAGACCAAGTCAACGCGTTCTTCGAATTCGACGCAAAGGTCTTGAACTCTCTCCATCTCGGCTCGGCGGGCGGGATCGTGCTCTTTCTTGATATCGTGAGAGTCACCAGTCAGCTTCCGATAGAACGTTCCCAGCATGAAGCTCAACTTCGAGAATGCACTGTCGATGGTGCAGCTTCGGATGTTGAGGGGGTTGAGCGCTTTCACTCGCGCAATCTCTGCGTCAAGAACGGCAATCTCTTGAGCGTGTGCTTTGCGGCTTTTGACCGTCCGCTCAAGCTCAGTCTTTTTTGCGAGCAAGCTCGCCAGGCGGCAGTTGGGGGAGATTTCAGTCTGCTGTTGATTAGACATAGCTTTCTGTCCGTGTTCTGATGCCATCAGCTCCAAGCTGATAGGCACGGTCAAGTGTCGGCGGGATTGCCGGCACCGCAAAAGAATGTCTTGCAAGACATTCTTGTTCTGTTGCCTTCGGCTCATGCCGAAAGCAAGACTTGTTTTAGCCGGCTCAACTATCCGGTGAAGCGGCTCCCAACATCAGCGTACCTAAATGGGTAGGCAGAAGAAGCTGCGAACCTTCTGGTGCGTGCGACACTGATTTTACAGCTTCGCCAAATCATCCAGGAAAAAGACTGGACCCAGCAGCAGGCTGCCAGAGCTTTTAAGTCCTTATACTTGCTGTCGCTCTTTTAGCTGGCTGCTCAATAAAGCTCGACCACGATGAGCGCCATGAGCAAAGCGCTCAGTCCCGCCCCGGCCGCTGCCATGGAGACTGAAAAACCAGCGACAAGAGTGAGGAAGGCGAGGAGGGCCAGGTAGTTCGAAACCACAAGTCCATACTTCCATGCCTTCGTCATCGGCGGTGTTTCGGCCGTGATCACGGTGTCAACGAAGTCCATGAGAGGAGTGACAAGCTTACCCATTTTTCCATTCCTTTTCTGAAGCGGACAATGCCGCCAAAGTGAATCGAACAGAATGTTCGACCACGGTCAAGTGTCGGCGGGATTGCCGGCACCGCAAAAGAATGTCTTGCAAGACATTCTTGGTCTGTTGCCTTCGGCAGTATGCCGAAAGCAAGATTTGTTTTAGCAGATGCTGTTTGCTGAAAGGCTCAGTCGATCGTAGTGCCCGGGAAGGCGCCCCGCATCACCAGTCTTACCAAGGTTGTTTGCGCAATACCAGCGGTGATACCGCAAATGCACCCCTTGCTTGTAGCCTCAGTCCAAGGTGAAACGGCTCTCAACATCAGCGTCGAGAGCCGCATTAGGCCAATGGTGCGCTTACTTTTGCGCGGTCCAGTATTTTTTATTGTTGGACGGGGACGCAGATTCGTTTTCCCTGTCGTCGTCGATTTTGATTTTGACTTCCCTGAAGTCGTCGAAGTCCTTGAAGCCAATCTTCGGTCGATTGGGCACAACAGCTCGCACGGCGTATCCTTTTCGGACCTCACTTTCGTCGATTTTGAGTTCGGTATCAAAACCGAGAGCGCGCAGGTGCTGGATCAGGTCGCGCGTCCATCCGACCGGAGCGAGACTGCGACCCGGCGAGAACTTCCCATTATTGAAAAACTGCCACGCTCCCGTTTTGCAGCCATTGTCGGGGATGGTGAAGTGGAAACAGGTCGTTCCGATCTCCCTGGCCGGTCTCAGGAGATATTCGAGGCCGCCGTCCTCCAGCAGCATGTTCCAGTGACGCGTGTTTTCGGCGAGATAGTCGGCCCATGCGGTGATCAGTGAAGTGGGCTTGGGCGAGGAAGATTTTGAAGTCACCCCCAATTTGTTCGCGGACAATTGGAAGTCGGAGCCCTTGAAGTCGATTCTCTCGTACCCAACTCTCAGTTGATCGTGCAGAACAGCACGGACTGCGTATCCACCTCTGTCTGTGTGGAGTCGAATGTAGCCACGCTCCAGCTCGGTATCGAAACCGAGAGCGTGAAGACGCTCGATCAAGTCGGCCGTCCATCCGACCGGAATGAGACTGCGAGACAAGTTCCCTTTTGGCATTGGGAAGAATTCCCACTGTGTTTTGCATCCGTCGTCCGGCAGATCGAAATAGAAATACGTCGTTCCGACGCTGACGAACGGTGTCAGAAGAGCTTCCAGACCGTCTAACTTCGAGGTCCAGCGGCGCGCGTTTTCGGCGGCGTAAGCCGAAGCAGTCCGGGTAAGGGTCATGACTTTCTCCATAGGTGAAGCTGCCTTTTACAAGGAGCTGTGTTACATGTGCCGTAGCACTTTGAGTTGCATTTGCGATGCACAGGCAGCGTGATGCCGCCTGTGGTGCTTGTTGAATGCCAGACGAAAAGAACTGGCGCTCGCCGCGATCTTCTTGATGACCAGCGTGCTTTCAGGGAATGGCGGCGCCGCCCTGATTACATGCGAGCGAGCCGCTCGTAACGCATGGGGCCGCCGCAAGCAGTCACCATGCAAGGACGTCCTTCCAGGTCCTTGATGTCGAAGGTGCCGGCACTCCGCAACAATTCGAATGCGGCCTCACCGATCAGCGACTGATGGCCAAACTGTCCGTCGATAACAGTTTCAAAACGGATGCATGGCTCGCCCGTATCCGTTTTGCTCGAATGCAGTTTTCTCATGATGGCTAGGTGCAGGTCGGACATTTTTCCATTCCTTTTTCTGAAGCGGACAAATCGAACACAGTGTTCGACCACGGTCAAGTGTCGGCGAGATTGCCGGCACCGCAAAAGTTTGACTAGACTAGCGGCGAGTTGAAACTCAGCTCACTGCCCAACAATTTCCTGAACTGGAGTCTTGCCGGTTTGCAAGTCTTCTCTCCAAAGATCGTCGGAGATGCGATAGATACCGAGGTACTCAAGCGTGCCTATCGGCTCCCTCTCAAGCTTAAACGGCTCCCAACCATCGTCGGGAGCCGCATTGGTCTGAACCTCAAGCGCGAATCTCGCGCTTAAGTCCTTATGCTTGCTGTCGCTCTTTTAGCGGGCTGCTCAATGAAGCCCGAACACGATGAGCACCATGAGCAGAGCGATCAGTCCGGCCAGTCCGCCCACGCCCGCTGCCAAGGCGAGGCAGACTACCGGGTGGCGGGCCAGGTAGTCCGCAACCACAAGCCCATACTTCCGTGCCTTCGTCATCGGCTGTGTTTCAGCCGTGATCATGCTGTCAACGAAGAAAGGAGTGACAAGCTTACCCATTTTTCCATTCCTTTTCTGGAGCGGACAATGCCGCCCAAGTGAATCGAACACAGTGTTCGACCACGGTCAAGTGTCGGCGAGATTGCCGGCACCGCAAAAGAATGTCTTGCAAGACACTCTTGTTCTGTTGCCATCGGCAGTATGCCGAAAGCAAGATTTGTTTTAGCCGGCTCAACTGTCCAGTGAAACGGCTCTCAACATCAGCGTCGAGAGCCGCATTAGGCGTCTGCTACTTCAAGTGTGAGCTTGTAGTAACGTAGCCAGCCACGCGCTGCGCCAATTCGGCATTCATTAGCAGGAGACCAACTTTTGTCGCACTGCCAGTGAGGAAGCCTGCCGTTACCGTGTCGGCACCCTTGATTGGCTCATCCCAGCATTGAAAGGAAAAGACATCGGTGTCGTCTTCCGTGTCCGGAACTAACCAGAAGTAACCGTACCGGTTGATGGCGTTAGCCCGAAATATCTGGCAACCGCCGTCGGAAACGGCTTTCCCGGCTACATCTCTTATGGTCGATTCCGGCAAGATGAAAGCATGCCCTTTGGCGACCAATTTCTGGAAGACGGGTTTCGTTACGAATACGATTGCCTGACCGTTCGGCGCGCAAACCTCGTAGCGCTCGGCAACTGGGTTCCATGTGACGATCACGCCGCTGCGGAAACCATTGCCGTTGAGCTTGCTTATGATGTTCATGCTCATCTGCTCCGTTGGTTTGTTTGTTGATTGATCCGACGAGTTGTTACTTTATTTGAGACAAGATGGCTTCGATTTCGTCGGCGTTTTGAGGGTGGAATTGCTCGACCCAACAGAAGGATCCGTCAGGCTTTAGAAAGAGCACGAGCGGCATGCTGAAGTGGGCGAAATCGGTCCTGGGAGCGTCGATGTCAAATATCAGCTCCGGGTGCTGTGCCTGCGCCGTTTCGAAGAGCTGCTTGATGGCCGCGCAATCGCTGCAGTTTTTCCAGTCGAGGACCAGCGTGACGATCATTTTCCTGATCGGCCGGCTAGTTCCGACTTGTGGTTCTTGTGATTGTGCTTTGGCCGGGGAGACGGCGAGCGCTGCCAGCAGAAGGCTGCACAAAATGACCCCTCTGCACGTTGACTTCATCTGTTCGACCATGTTCTTCTCCTGCTTTTAGGCTGAGCACCTTAGTGCCCGCCGCCACACCAATCGGTAAATCCGCGACCGCCGAGACCAGAGAGCATAAAATTTCAGGGGAGGTGCTCAGCAGTCAAGTATTCGTAGCACCGACTAGAGCCAGCTCGAACGACCATTAACAGCCAAGCTCCCCCACTTTTTTATGCTCTCAGGTCAGCACATGCCCTTAAATATCTCCATCTAGATCCCGCAGCGTGCGCTGCCGGTTGTCGATTTGCGCCAGCACCGTCGAGACGAAAGCTTGTTCCGCTTTGAGCTTCCGCTCAGCACGAGATTTGCTTGAATCAAACCGATGCTGGGCTTGCTGCAGGGTTTCCTTGTAAGGCGCGAAGGCGGCCTCAGCCGCTGCCGTTCGATTGCGGGCGCGTTCAGCTGCTGCACGAGACCTAGCGGCCATTTCGTCAAACAGCGTTTGCAGTTCTCCACCCGGATTTTCGCCGCGGTTGATTCGCCCCACGAACTCGCTTCCGCCGGGGCGAGCCTCGAAAGTCTTCCGCTCGTTCGACTGGGTAGTTCTGCAGTCCGCTGGTGCAGACTGTAGCTCAGTTCGGTAGGCAGCCAGCTCGGTGGCAAAGCCAGCGATGTCTTTCTGAAACTGCTTTTCTGCCCTGGTTATGGCAGCTTTGTGAGTGCGTTGTGCCCGCTTTAGCCAAGCCTGCAGTTCGTCTGATAGTTTGGTGAAGTCCATGTTGGGATGCCCTTTCATAGTTTGAGTTGCGGAATTGTCACTTTGCACCCTATTTGCTACAGTTTTTTGCACGCTATTTGCATTACTTGACCGGTCTGGACGTGCTGGAATCGGAGTGCAGATTAGTGACTCAACAGAGCACACCGCTCTATCTTTGGGGTTCTTCGAGAGCATAAAATTTCTATTCGTAGCACCGACTAGAGCCAGTTCGAACCACCATTAACAGCCAAGCTCCCCCACTTTTTTATGCTCTCCCGAGACCATCGTTACGGTAGCGCTGAAGACTAGCAGCGTGTTTCGCGCTGGCGAATCAGGCGATCGATAGCCCGGTCTTGCGCCTCAATCCAGCTTTTCACCTCGAACAGTTGAAAACCGGTATTGGCAGGCAAGTCGCTGTTATCGAACGACCAACCCTGTTCGAGAGGCAGATGAATGAAGTTCGTCTCGGTCAAGCACTGCCCATCAGACCGACGGCTATTGCCGAGGAATGCCGATAGACGCGGGTCGATGTTCAAATCGACGATCGCCTCTCGCACTCGTACCCCTTTGTCGTCGTTCGGAGTAATGATAACTTCGTCAAAGATCGGATCGAGTCCGCTCTGGCGAATTTTGTACTGCTGCGCCTCTCGATTACCGATGGTGACGGCAATCATGAGGAAGTGATGGTGTACTCGCCCGAGAACCAAGGCTGCGTTTGGAAACAGCTTGGGCTGCCGGAAGAGCGGTGAGTTTCCGATGTCTTGGCACATCTCAGTGATTTTAGGCTGCTCAGGCACTGATTTCTCAGCGCACAGCTGGGCGTAAGTAGCCATCATCGAGTTGGGAAAACGATCGCGCTCGAAACCGTTGATATGAGTGTTACTCAAATCGATTTCGCGCAGAGTGTCGATTGCGTGCTCCTTGTCGTCGAAGCCGCAAAGTGTCATCAAGCAGCCGAAGCGCTCGATGGCACTGTCGTAGTAGGGTTGGCACTCAGCGATGGTGCCGTCGACATCGACAAAGAGAGCAGCCACCTTGCCGTTGGACAGTCGGTAGCTGCGGTCCATACGACTACAACTGGACATAACGTGACCCTTTCCGGGCTGATGAAAAGCAAGCGAGCCTGCTCTTCTTGGTGGCGATGCTGGACTCTAGTCACTTACCGCTGGCTGTGCGCTCAAATGTGGTAGTGAGTTGTTTCCACAAGAACACAGCCATCCGCGCAAAGCTCTAACTCTAGCTTGTCACCCTCGATCATCATTTGCTTATAGGTCAAGCCGTATTCTGCGAAGACATCATGCAACCAAACCTGTGGATATGAGGCGAAAACGAACTCCCTCCATCCACACAGCTCGTCGTATCCGAAGAGGTCCAGATACCGCCTGACGAGAGCCTGCCGCAATAGCGGAGCCAATTCGGATGACGATGTCGAGACAAGAGTTCGGCGAACGAAAAAGTCAGCACATTTCTCTGCGGCGAGTGTAAAGACCGCGTTCTCGCCCAGTAGACTTGTGTAGTCGCCGGGAATTACATCGAAACATCGCTCGATATCGGCATGTTGCACAAAAATCGTATCTTTCTTCAGGCGTCCAGTACGAACATGCATGCCCGTGTGATCGCGGCCCATGACCTCGTAACGCTGTCCTTCACTACAGAGAACCATCAAGGTGTCTCCCTGGAAGTAATTGGCTTTAGCGTATAAGTGAACGCCTGGCATTTCGGTGGTGACCATCAACCTTTCCCTTCAGGTTTCAGCCTCAAGCGCGAACTTCGCGCTTAAGATCCTTATGCTTGCAGTCGCTCTTTATCTAGATAGCTGGCTGCTCAATAAAGCTCGGCCAACATGAGCGCCATGAGCAGAGCGCCCAATCCGGCCGCGGCCGCTGCATCGGAGACCAAGAAACCAGCGACAAGAGTGAGGAAGGCGAAGACGGCAAGGTATAACACCCACACAAGCCCGTACTTCCATGCCTTCGTCATCGTCTGCGTTTCAGCAGTCATTATGGTGCTGACGAAGTCCGCGATCGGAGCGATAAACTTACCCATTTTTCCATTCCTTATTCTGAAGCGGACAACAGTCCACCCAAGTAAATCGAACTGTGTTCGACCACGGTCAAGTGTCGGCGGGATTGCCGGCACCCCAATTGTTCCTCTGTACAGTCTGTGTTCGTAGTGCTACCTGAGCCAGCACAAAACCCAGCCGATTCGATGCCATCAGTAATTGAGCGGTCGCTCCTGATTGAGCTGCTGTTCCAGGTCGAGAGCGAGGTTGTAGACCCCCACAATCTCAAAGGTCGACAGGGATTCCTCGACTAATTTTCGAGGGTCTTCACCATTCCCAACGTCGCACTCCTCGACCACCTTTTTGCGCGGACGGTATATTACCAGGATCACATGGGTAAATCCTTCTGCCTTAGCCCGTTCGAGCCAGGGACGGAACGTCTCCTTGCCCATGACCACATCGGTGACCGTAAAGCCGCCCTTCTTAATGGCGTATTCCGCCATATTGATTCTTGCATCCGGCGCCAGATGTATCGTATAAGCTCCGTCTTGATCGGGCTCCTTCAACATGGCGGCTTTGCCCGGGAGCCCGCTGCCGAGGAAGTGCCAAACGGTGTCAATGTTGCCCTCTCCCGAGAACCGGACTTTCGTCGGGAACTTATCTGTCGCTTTAATTGCGCTCATTTCTTTGTCTCCATTGAGCCGGGACCACCCCGACCTTCAGATCACTGCGCGGCTAATCAACTGACCGCGCAGTCAGATTGATTCGATCGTCCACTTGAATTGATCGATCAAATTCCTGTGGTCGTTGGCGGACAAGCGTGAATATGGCGGCTACATCCGGCATAGATTCGAAGCTTAAGTAGGCGCATAGTAAATAAGCGGCTGCTAACAGTGCCGTGACGATTACGCAGGGCCTGTCCCGCTGAAATGCCGGTTCGACGACGGACCGACAATATCGACATCCTTGTGTTTGTTGCCTTTGACCTATCAGTTCTATCCGCGCCGCGATTTCCAATACGACCGTGGCAAATAGCGGTCTGGGCTGCAATGCAAGTTTGCGAGGTAGGCTGGCGGCTCGGCGCAATTGACATTGTCGTCGTTTGATCGATAGCGAGTAGGCGGCGCCGTTTTTAACCACTCTTCTTCGTCCCTCGTGATGTTGATGTCGTTTGGTTCCACACCGAGCGCATCGGCGATCGCTTGGCGCGCTATCTCGTCGGTGATCTCGGTCACACAAACGAGCGTGCACGAAGCACGACAACAGCTTTTTGATATCGGCTTAGGGGTACTGCTGATATCGAGGCGAACGTGCGGATGGTCGGAATACGGCTCGTCCAGAGGGCCGAAGAAGTATACCGAGGCAGCATGGCTCATAGCTTCGACCGAGGTCTCGGTGAAGTAAGTGATCGATTTCATGTTCAGGTTCCTTCGTGTTTTGGCGTGAGTGCGATGAACGTTTTCGAGCGCTCGGTACGAGCAATTTGGCCTAAACCTCACCGCTCCGTCTTAAATTATTCTTTTCAGTTGTTCACCGTAATTGTCCAGGGGGACAAATGGCCCACACCAGCGTGTGTGAAGCTAGTCGTCACCTGGGCTTGGCCGGGCTTTACCGCAGTGTAGACGAGGATGAGTTGCATGCCATTCTGAATGCCGTATATCTCGCGCGGTGAGAGCAGACCCATCGCTGCAGATGCGGGTGTCGCAGTCACAATACGAGTATTTTCGAGTACCCCGGCGGGGTCCCTCACCTGCACATCCGGGTAGACAGGCAAGCCGCCTGCGCGCGCTGCGGACAAAAATGCTTCGCGCCGATCGGCAGGGATGTCACCGTCACCAAGGGCGGTGATGTCAGCAAAGGGGCCTTCGGGCACCACGAACAAAAACGTGTCGCCCAACTCGGCCGTGATGTCCTTCGGCTCGTGGTCAAAGATAGGGATGATGTGTCGCATGGTCGTTCTCTTTCCTGTTCTGTTGCCATCAGCTCCAAGCTGATAGGACGTTGACGTTCAAGCTCTCGGATCTTCACCCGAAAGCTGAGGCATGTAACAGAGCAGACGATTGGCCTGCGCCAACCATATTTCTTCCGTGGGAGGAAACGAAAGCACTGCATTGTGCAAGGTGTGCATTACGATGCCCACCCAAAGATTGCCTGTGAAGTAATAGGCTGCGCCCAAGATAGCTCCAGGTACTAAGCAACGAGCCACGTCCTCCCACGCCCAACGAATGAGAAAGTGCAACAGAGCAAAGGCACATGCAGTCAGCCAGAATCCAACAATATTTTGCAAAACGCCACGACAAGAGATTTCTTCCACAGAACCAGCAGAAGCGCCAATCAAAACCCTCGATGCAAGCCAGGTTGGCTCTTTATCTTTATTGCGAGGAGCATCATCATTGGGCGACAGCCAATACACCACGACCAAGCAAATCATTCCGATACTTGTAAAAGCCGGAAAGAGAAGCAAGCCAAGCCCAACCGCCCACCAATGTGGAGTGATGCCGATGGCAAATGTGGACCAATAGGTCGTACCGAAGGCAAGATCTATTACCCTCATTACAATCAAGCTGACGGCAACCAACGCCAATCCAGTGAGCAACCTCTTGGCGGTCCGCATGATATTTTCAAAGACGGTTAGTTGTCTCTCCATTTTTATCTCCTTCACGTTATACGCAAAAGAGGGCTAGCTCGATCTCTCAAACTAACCCACTTTTTTATGCTCTCGATCCAGCCGCTCCACTTCACAAGGGCATCATCACAGCAGGTTGAAATACCTGAAGACAAGGAGCCAGAGAGGATATTTGCCCTCCAGCGTTTCACGGAAAGCAAACAGACCCGCCTTGTTCACCACGCACGTATGGCGCACGTACGGCCGACCGGAAGTGAAGCTCTGCCAATCCACCTCCTTCCCGGCTTCGCAGGCACTGTACAGCACGGCTCGCAGACGGCGCACCTCAACGTCCGGTATGACAAGGGCATGTCTGTGCGTGTCAATTGTGGACTGTAGACGAGCGATGTCGTCCTTAGTGCCGGGAATCCAGCTCTCAAAATGGCCTGGGTAGTAATGTTCGTCACTGTCCGAAACCCAAACGAACAAGGCGGCTGCCTCGTCCAACTTGTCGGCCGCTGCTTTCAGGAAACCGTCCAGTCTCAACAAGTTCTCGATCTGATATGTGGTCAAGACTGTGTTGGGCGCCGCCACCCTATCGAAGTCCTCATAAGCAAAAGCTGCGATGTCCGGCAGACTCCTGTATTCGGCCGCTACTTTCACGCCGGTATTAACCCCGAAATGAGTGACCACGGCAACGACGAAGAGCATCATCCATGCCCTGGCATGAAATGGAGACTTCGTCCGGGCAATATTAACAACCACGCCGGAGAAGATTACAACCGATAGCAGAAGGTTGATGAGCGCGGCGTTGAGATCTATACCCATCTTCGCCTCGATCATTGTCCAGACCATCAATGCGCAAGCCGCCACGGCGGCGACCCCCATTTGTCCATTGCGGATCTTATCCGCCTTCGTCAAGGGGTTCCCACCGGAGGTGGGAGTTGGAGTGGTGTTTGCAGGCATGTTCATTCCTTTCATTTATGCACCGGGGGCGGTGCGGTAAGGAAAGCATAAAATTTCACGGTGCGCTTCTTCTCGTTTCGTTTGAGATTACGAGAAAAGAGTAGATTCGGCGATGAACGAGCGACCGAACATGAACCGTCCGACCCAGTCGAGCAGCAACAGAATCAGCACCATGCTCAGAATCGGGCCATATTGTTTCAGTTCGGCGCGCACGGCCGGGCGCCCGAAGAATTCGGCCACCCGCGACGAAAGCCCGAACAGCGCAGCCGGAATCAGACCGACAGCCATCTGCGTGTACCACTGAAGCGAGGCGATGACGCCGGTGTAGCTCAGATAGCCGTAAATTGCCAGAGCAATTATGGCCGAAGCCCACTCGAAGCGCATCGACTTGGTGACCGTGCCGGATATCTTGTACTCCCATTTCTGGTCGAGAAGAAGCAAGGACCAGAAGACTATGTAGGCTGAGGTAATGGTCAAGATCCCAGCGTATAGAGGTGCGGTTCTATGCAAGGAGAGATCCAAGACACTGTTCAGAAAATACATACTGACCACCACGAGCATGCCTACGATCGCAGCGTAGTTTATCGCCCAGTCGGCTGCGATTCCGTATGGCGAGCGCGGTCCGCTGTAGAACGAAGGCTCCGAGCGATCGGAGTCCGAGTTCTGCTCGCGCATGCTTTTGCCAAGCAAGAACGCGAGGGTGAGGGGTAGCAGCTTCATGTTCAGCTCCTGTTGTTAGTGGGTGCTTTGTTGAATGTGTCGAGAAGCAATCGATCTATAGATCGATTGCTTCCTTTGCTTCAGGCAGTCTTAGCGCTGCTCTTCCATCACGAAAAATTTGGGTGTTCTACACCGCATAATTTTTCGAAAGCGTCTTAGTTTTTTTGTGTTCCGGTTGTTGTTGTTGTTAAGCTCGGTAACTTCGAGCTGGCTTTAGGGCGATGCAAACACGAGTTGCACCGCCTCGATGAGAGGCGAGTAGCCGTAGGTGTGTTGCCAGAACCAGTCAACGAAGGCGACCATCACGGCAATTGCAGCGATGATCGCGATCAGATCTATTGGCCACGTTTTTCCTTGAACCGGTTTCGACATGAGCTTGCTCCTGTTTGAATTTGATGCTCGAGAATCCGTTTTTTCGTCAATTCTCGGCGCTCAAAAGTCAGTCAACGTGCCAGTTGGTATTTTGGCAGCGGCGCAAACGATCCATCGCTAGAAGCAATGCGCTACCCCCCATGAGAGCGGAAAATTCTGTGTCTGTCGGCAGAGACAGTGAGTGGATAATCGGTTGCGAAAGACCGGTGTGTCCAGATGAGGTATATCGCGGAGCCGAAGAGCCCGAGAATTACCACTAGTCCGAACACACCGCGTGTGGTGTTACATAGCATCTCTAAACTCCATGAGTTTGCAGAAGACTTGATTAAGCGGGTCTCCTCATTGCCGCTGTTACACATGCCGACAGCGATTACGCCCCATCCACTCCAACAGCCATCATCAAAAATCCCGCGCCTTCGATAAGGCAGATGATGCCGGTGAACGGGCTCGTGATCTGGGGAGAGAGCAAAGCAAATCCAATCCAGTCGTTTATCCCTGAGGGGACAAACAAGCTCAATCCCACAAGTAGTGCCTCAATACCAACTGCGACCGCGATGAAACGCAACCCCATTTGGCTCTTTGATGCTGATGAGCAACTGGCCATGCCAAGCCCACCCCAGATGATTCCGCCTACAACCATTTCAAAGAGACAGTTGGAGGACCCAATTAAGTAGCCGAGTTGCTCATACCAAGGTCCAGACGAAATAAGTGCATCTTCGCGACTCAGCCAACCAAGATATAGACCCAGCGGCATCAAGAGCGAGCCGACGACCATAAACCCCACATACGGGAACTCGTTTGCTTGTGTGTTTGTGTAGGTCATGTTTCATTCTCCTGTCACGCCGAGCCTCATAGCTTCGAGCGTTGTGATGATTGACGCCTTCGCAGTCACGAGCCTAGTTGAGAGAGTGAAATTGAATGTGTAAAAGCGAGCTATGTCTATGCAGGTGCTATCCGAAGCTGAGCCCCATAAATACAAGCTATCCAAGAATCAACAAACAACCCCACGACTTCGGGTCATGGAGTTTTGAATATGAATGCTGAATATGTTGGTGTTGAGAGGTGGTGCGAACCGAAGGTCTGAAATGAAAGTGATTGATAAACTCACTTTGCATCAAACGCAGTATCGATGGCAATCTATACAGGATGATTTAGGCTTAAATCGCCTGACATCTATCTTTCGCAGCTACCAATAGCGGTGCTAGCTGCGCCAGGTTTGGTATCATATGTAGTGGCACAAAACAAAACTGGATAGTTCGAGGGGGGCTCGAACTATCCGGGGTTGTTTTCTTCATTTAAACGAGACTTGAAATACGCAAAGCTCAAATCAATTCAGTGGATGCACTCAACACTGATTGATTCAGCTTAGGCACTGAGAATAAATGAGCGCACGTAAAATCGATATAAAATGCAAACGCGAAGACCACATTGAGATACTAAATATGGTGGCTTGCGATAGCCTTGCCAACTCGATACCGCATATAGTGGCGCAAGCGAAATCGGATAATCCGAGTCCTCCTTGAACTATCCGATACTAAATTATTTGCGTCACCATTGAACTAATAAGATCTAAATACGCTCTATTGGCAACCTCCTTGTTTGCCACGCCAGAATGGTTGAATGATGCTGCCGATGCAAAGAGAATAAATGCATATGCATAAAATCAGGATAAAATGAGGTATCAATGCCTGGCTTGGAGAAATCGATATGGCTGTACCTGCACACGATCTTTGTATGTCAGAAAGCGAATATTTTGAACTAGAAGAATCGAGCCAGGTTCGACATGAATACGTAGCTGGCCGAATTTGGTCTATGGTCGGCGCCAGCGCACGGCATGGTGTTATCGTCAGTAACCTAAATCATCATATTTACGAGCCCATCAGGCAGGCCGGCTGCCGAGCATATGCCACAGACATGAAAGTGAAAGTTGAAGCATCGCAAAGTTTTTACTACCCTGATCTCGTTGTCAGCTGCGAGAGATTCGATCCGAAATCAAATTTTTTAGTAGCACCTTGCCTGATCGTCGAAGTACTTTCACCTTCAACCCAAATTGTCGATCGCCGTGAAAAACTGACCGCCTACCGGCATATTCCAAGTCTGACAGAGTACGTGCTCGTCTACCAGGACAAGATGCAAATAGAGGTTTATCGAAAAGACAACGCAGGCAGCTGGCATTGCCAGCTCTTTAGTAAGGCGGGCAAATTGATCTTGCAGTCTGTCTCAAGCTCGGAAATCGAGTTAGACATGAAAGACATATATTTTGGTACAGAATTACCAGATTGATCGAAATCAAACGCCAGGCTAGCCCAGCAAAGCTCGCAATTTGACGACATACTCATTCGCCTGGTCTTCATCAAATTCGCCAAATGGAACGATGAATTCGCCAGACTTCCGCGAATTGACATATTGAGGCTGAGAACTGAAGAGCGGAATACGATTGAGACGCGCCAGTGCGAGAACCTCAGTATCTTTTAGTTCTGTCTGCAAATTGATCAGCAACTCAAAACCAGCTGCTTCATGCGATATGACCACCCGGTCACCCAAAGACAGCTTCAAAGCCTGAGTCAATGCCTCTCTACGTTTACCGTATATGGCACGCGTTTTACGAATATGTCTTTCAAGTGTTCCATCATTGATGAAATCAGTAAGAGCAAATTGGTCGAACAGTGGCAGATCATTTTCGGTCAAGGCTTTACTAAGCAGAAAAGCTTCAAGCAAACAGCGCGGAATGATTAAAAAACCAAGCCTGAGAACTGGAAAGAGCACCTTCCACAGACAGGATAGGTGAATGACGACGTCGGCATAATCGAGACCTTGAAGAGATGGCAGCGGTCTGCCTCGATATCTATATTCACTAGCGTAATCGTCTTCGACTATAAAAGTTCCATTTTCTGCGGCCCATTTGATGAGGCTATGACGCCTGGACAGAGACAGTGTTGCTCCTGTTGGATCAACATATGACGGAGACACGTAAAGCAGCTTGAACTTGTGATCCAGTTTAGACAAATAGTCGACGTCGAGCCCATCATGATCTGTTCTTATGGCTACGACTCTTGCTCCATATGACTCGAATCTCTGGCGCACATCTGGGTAACCAGGCTCCTCGACTGCAACAAAGTCACCAGCATCGATTAACATGCGGCAAACCAAGTCGAGTCGTAATTCTCTTGCTGAAAAGACAACTACTTGATCGGCTGAACATCTTACAGCCCGAGCCCTGGTGAGATATGCTGCATAAGCTTCTCGCAGAGGTGGATACCCAAAAGGCTCATGCGAATATTCGAGCCGAGAAAGATCCTTCATCCGACAATTTCGCTCTAGAAGTGCTTTCCAATGAGTTAGCGGCGTGAGTTCAAGAGCGGGTCCACTGTGATAAATTTCGAGTTCAGGAATTACAGAATTTATTGATTCAGTTGAAATTTTCAACAACCTTCTTCCATAAGCGCTCAGCTGAACATGTTCACGAATGGTGCCTGGGCCAAGCTGCGCTAATTCAACGGTGTGTGCATCCAAATGTTCCAGAAACTTTCTGCACACCTGCGCTCCCGATCCACCATGAATTTTGATATATCCTTGACTGGCTAGAGTTTCGAAGCTTCTCGTCACCGTAGATCGTGAAACACTCAATGCATTTGCAAGCTCGTTTAGCGATGGTAGTTGTTCCTCTTGTTGTAACTGTCCATCGAGAATTGCATTGCGCAAAGCATGGGCGATTTGAAGATAGGCAGGCACAAACGAATCAGGATCCAACTTGATTAGCAGGGAGAATGGTTGATTCTGTTGGTTCTGGGTTTCTGTCATTTGCTCAAAACAACTCCACTAAGACTTGATGAATTGACTCCAACTGAAAACGTTTTCCTCAATCTCTTCCTCATGCAAATGCGCGAAAGGCATCAAAAATTCGCCCGGCTTATGTGCTCCTGAATAATACAAACTGGTGCTCATCAAAGATAACTGCGACTGCATTGCGGTCTCGATCAGCTGCTGATCGCTATGACGGCTTTCGACATGAACGAGCAAGTGCAAACCGGCGCTCTCTGCCGATAAACTGACGATGTTCTTCAGATGCACTGTCAGAGCATGAATGAGAATTTGTCTGCGCTTGGCGTAGATGGATTTTGTCCGTTTTATATGCTTTTCAAGGTGTCCTTCGTTGATGAAATCAGTGAGAGCAAATTGTTCTAGCAAGGGGAGATTTCTTTCGGTCTGCATCTTCGCTAAAAGTACGGGTCTTATCAAACACCTTGGCACAACCAGAAAACCCATCCTCACCATTGGGAAAAGAACCTTCCATAAAGAGGAGATGTAGATTACGTTGTCACCGCGATCTAGTCCGTGCAACGACGGCAACTCTTCGCCACCATAGCGGTATTCACTGTCGTAATCGTCCTCGATAATCAGGGTGCCAGTCTTGTCGGCCCAATCCAGCAGCTGTTTTCGCCGCGAAAGAGACATTACGACGCCTGTAGGATCTTGATGCGATGGCGTCACGTAAACACACTTGAGCTTTCGCGACAACGCTGTCAAGTAGTTAACATCTATGCCCTCCTCGTCCACCGGAATGTTGATAAATGCTGCACCGTGAGCACCCAGACACATGCGCGCGTCAGGATAGCCAGGCTCTTCCAGAGCTACAAGATCGCCTGGATCAATCAAAAGGCGCGCAGGAATTTCCAGCTTAAATTGCTGGCTTGCGAACACGATCAACTGCTCAGGGGAATATTTGAGAGCGCGAGCACGGTGCAAATAAGCGGAAACAGCATCGCGCAAAGGCGGATAACCAAGGGGCTCGCGGGCATGGGCAAGTTGAGCAATGTCACGCAATCGACAGTGTCGCAAGAGCAATTGTCGCCACTTCGTCAAGGGTGTCAAATCGAGTGGGGGTCCACAAAAATTGATTTGAGACAGTTGTTCAAGTCGCAGGCGCTGAAAGTTGGCAGTTTGCAAAACGCGTTGGCCATATTTGGAAAACAAAATAGTTTTTTGTTGCCCTTCCACTGAACCTGTCGAAGGCCTCACCACAGAATCACGCATGTCGGCAAGCTCGCCTGGCAGAGGGTCGCACACATAACTACCGGCACCAGAAATCGTCATTACGTAATCTTGTTTCTGCAAATCATCAAATGCTTTCAAAATTGTCGTTCGAGAAACTTGCATCGTAACGGCCAGATCTCTGACTGAAGGCATCGACTCACCTGGTTTCAACCGACCTTCAATAATCGCCCTTCTGATCGCATCAGATAATCGCCGATACAAAGGAATCGAAGGTTTGTATTCGAGATTGATGACGAGGTCCATGTAGATCAGCTCTAGGCAACAGTCAGATTGAAGTTCGTAGGCGCCCTAAAATGATGGTTCCGTTCATTGTACGACAATGCTAGCGCATGGTGGCGTTGTTCTTTCAATTTTGCACTCAACCGGCCCAGTTGGCAGAAATTGAGAAACAGCACAAGCTAAGGCTTCGGTTGTCAGACAAGTGTTGAGAGGGCGAGTGGCTCGGTTTGAAGGGGTTGCTCGTGGGTTTGTGCTTGGTTGGAAAGTGGATAATGAAACATAGCAAGTTATGAATTAGATTGGCAAGCAGATATACACCTCAACAGCACTCGAACACATTGTTTCTAAATTGGGTCTTTTAAGAATTTGTTGAAACTGCTCACCAGCCTTAGTTTCAAGCCAAACGATCACACTTGAGCCAGTTCGCGCACCCAGGCCGATACTCAACATCTTAGGTGGTACAACCATGCACGAATTGCTGCGCTATGAGTTGGGCCGCTTCACATCCTGCACTCTGAAACAGCAAGAGCCGCGCCTAGAGCGCTAGTTTGCGCTAACGCTGGCCGATGATTGATGCCGACTCTTTCGGCTTGCGCAGCTGTGCCTGCCTCCGCTAGCGGTGCCAATCCAGGCACCGAATATAGTGGCATAACAAAAGTGGACAGCCCGAGCAATTCTCAGACTATCCATTTTCAAATCTATTCAGATCGTGAGTCTCAAACGCTTTTCAGGCGGTAAAGGTGCGAAGCGACCAGATTTAGCAGGACTCTCCGATTTTTCTAATAAGGCTCAAAATTCAAAGTATTATCCAATTCGAAAGCGCGGTTTTTATCAGCGATCCACCGATCCGATCCACAAGCGCGGTAGATCGCGCTGCGCAACAGATACGCAGGCGGGTAACTCTCGTTTAGCGCAATTGCTTTTGTCAGGTCATCTATGGCAGTCTCGTTCTTGCCGAATGCTGATTGTACTAAAGCCCTAGTGACATAGGCCTCGACCATGTTTTCATCGAGTGCCAAAGCAGCATTACAATCAGCCAGTGCTTCGTCGTACCGTGCCAGCTGGTAGCTGGCTTCTGCTCGCTCCAGATAGGCTACCGAATCTGGGCAGAGCTTCAACACTGCGCTAAAATCGTCTATTGCTCTCTGATAACAATGCAGACGCATATATGCAGCCCCACGCCCATACAATGGCTCGATCAAGTCAGAATTCAACTCTATGGCAACATCGAAATCACCTATTGCCTGCTCGTATCGGTCAATGACATTCAAGCATGTGCCGCGATTCGAGTAAGCCAATGCAAAGCTACTGTCAAGTTTAATGGCAGTTGTGAAATCAATGATCGCCTTCTGTATTTCGCCAGCTTGAATTAGTGCCGTTCCACGGCCGTAATATGACTCTGCTTTACTCGGACACAGATAGACGAGCGCATCGAAATATTTGAGAGCTTGAACATCTTTGGCCTTTGAGCTAGAGACATCACCACTAAACTTTCTATATCTTGCAGCTCTAACGCCGTAGAAGTAACCGCTGCCGTAAGAAATGGTCTGTGTATTCATTCTTGCCCCTGTGCTCCTGCCTGCCGTGATTGATTTACTTCTTCCTTAGCAGGTGTGAGATTCCATCTTGGTGTTTGCTAGCAAGAGTTCTAATAAACTCTTACTAGCAAACGCTAGCATCTTGTGCGCTACCAAATTCAGAATAGCGGCACGCTGCAAAATCAACATAAAATGGACTGAGCAGATTCCACCAGCTATTTTTGTGCCGCCTTTGTCGATGCCGATGTAATGCATCAGTATTCCTCTTAGTTCGAAATGCGGAACTCTAGACTACTGATGATGCGATCCGCTGCCTGACTGGTAGGCATCTCCGAAGTCTCCGCAATCTCCGGGCATTTTCAGGATCACGTATGTAATCATTCCGTAAATAATGGCTGCGCCAATCAAAATACTCATAACACCACCTATGATGCACTCAGCGCTACTTTTGCGCTTTGGGTATAACTTGGTTACCTAGATTTGAATCTCTTTGCAACCACGTTAAGCAAGTGGGCATCAAACGGATATAAAATGGCAGCTAATAGAAAACTAAGCCGATGCAATCTCTGCTTATTTAGCAGCAGAGAATTTTCGAGTGCCAATTAAGTATCCAAATCCTTAATATGTAAGCAGTATTGCTCGCATCAGTTTCGATAACTTGAGCAAAGTTCTTGCATGTCTTCGACTTACATGGTTGAAGAAATCAGCATCAATTCTCCGGTGTTTTAGCCAGTTTGCGTAATCTTACGAAAACTATTTGACAACCATTTTACCTTGGTGCTGCCATATTCACAGTGTCATCCAAACGAACGGCAACGTTCAAAAATCAGGAAGACAAATCCCAAATGATTTAAGAGACTTGAGGTAAAACAAATGGCCTACACAAAACCATTCGAAGCGACAGAACCGCCAAACCCGCCAAACTCATCGTTGATGGTGAAAGACCACCACCAGGATTCATTGGTGCAAGACCACCAGGATTCATCGGCACGCTTCAGAGAGGAACTTGCGGCGTGGTATCAATGTCCCAACGGCGTGCTGGTGCCCTTGCCGGCACCTGGTGAAGCTGTAGCTTGTGGTGACAAGACCTAGGACTGGCGTGTTTTTATTGTCGGCCAAGCAGACTCCCGAAATCAGAAGCATCTAAACGCACTTGATGCAAATCTCGGCGAATCGTCGCACCTAGTTTCTCGTATACATTGATGGCATCTTTATTCCAGTCGAATACGGACCATTGCATTCGACAACATCCGCGTTCTGTCGCTTTGCGTGCAAGCTCTTGCAACAGGTTTGTGCCAACACCTCGGCCTCGAAATTGTCGCAGAACGAATAGATCTTCACCATACAATATAGGTGCGCCCATAGAACCGGCATAGGCATAAAAATACACGGCCATTCCAATTGATTCTGCACCATTTCGAGCAATGATCGCCTCGAAGACTTTATTTGGTCCAAAGGCCAATTCTTGAATTTTCTCCCGGGTCACCAGAATTTGCTCCATCGTTTTTCGTTCAAACATCGCAAGGCCAATAGTCAGTTGATAAATAGCCTCGACGTCTGATTCTTGCGCTGGAGATATAGAGATGCATAGCGGTTTCCGTGTTCTCGGCGTCATTACTTGTGCTGCCGGTGGCACCATCGTGGAAGGCATCATCACTGGTGGAATCACCTGGGGCGGCATGACTAAAGACATATAGGTTTTCTCTCCTGCAAATGCACACCATAGATGATGCGCTTCCATAACAGCTGGCGGCTTGGCAATTGTACGACAGCAGGATGCCAGAGGGTAGTTCATAAGGCTAGCACGCGTTGACGCTGTTTCTCTAATCTTGCTGCTCACTGGACTGTTCGAACAAGCTCCGCTAGCAGTCAGTTAGACCTCACCTTAACCTGGGTAGCACCATACTGGGGTTTCAACCCTCTCAAAGTTCACGGAGCTATATTCGGCCTCGCTAGCGGCACCAGCTCTACACCAAATCTAGTGGCATTGAAAACTAATGATCTAATTACTATTGACCAGCAACATTTGTTTATTCGCGAACCAAAACAATGCTCTTGTTCAATAGTTTTGCCATGCAGCTCCCCACTTCACTAATCTGACTGTCTGCTATCTTAAGTGCTATAAAGTTCTCTATAACAACACATCGAACATGCAGCTCCCAGTTAAAAGCAAAACAAAGAATGAAAGAACAAGAACGAAGAGATTTCTTCTGCCGCATCGCTCCGAAATACGAGCAATGCGTAACTAACGACTGCCGCTATGTTGCCTATCAACATGTTCCGCACAAAGTAATCAAACTGCTTGGAGCGAACACAGCAGCGCGTGTCTTGGATCTCGGGTGCGGAACTGGTCTGGGGTCTATTCCATTTTTTAAAGCTGGCTACGAAGTGACCGGAATTGACGATGCACAAGGCATGCTCGATATCGCAAAAGGAAAACCTTTCAAGAAGCTGATTTGCCAAAACATAGAGGAAGATTTGCACGTAGCCGATTCAACATTCGATGCCGCCGTATCTATAGGGGTAATGGAATTCATCAGAATGCCTGGCGCGATGATCGATCAAATTGCAAGAAAACTGAAACCCGGCGGCATCTATTCCACTACAATTCCTAAACCACATCCTGCTGGCTTTAGTTTAGGAATTCGGACATACACAATCAATAACTTCTTGAAATTCGTCGACTCAGAACAATTTGAAATTGTAGATTTTTTAGAGTGCTTCGGCTGGGAATCAGGACACCTTGCGGCTGCAGATGGAAATCCCGGTCAACCACGCGAAGGTATCGAGTACAGCACATTGTTCTTGCGTAAGAAGAATCGACAGATGGTAGCATAGTCACGGAGTGACACGTAAAACAGCAAAATCAGTTGTTCTCACACGACATCCGCCGGCCACCGTTCCGACGCGATAAAAGAAAAACGTGAGGACAATCCAGATTACTGATGATGCGAACCGCTTCCGCTTCCGCCGCCGTAGATGTCATGCGCACCGGAACTATCTATATTTTCACCAGGTAACTTCAAAATAGCGTAGGTAATCAACCCGTAAAGAACAACTGCGCCTAACAATACCGTCATAAATACCACCCTCTTCCTTTATGTAAGTCTCGAATATGTAAGTCTCGTATCGGTCGCGAACCTTCGCAGAACTGACTTTGGTTTTACGTGGATTTGATGGCTCCACTGTAAATTAGAAAAACCGTCACGGAAGCAGAGGACCAAATCACTATGTTCGACACCATTACTACGCCGCTCAAATCAGCTTCTAAGGTTGAACTCAAAAACACAGCTTCGAAAAGATTGCTTCTGGAAGCCAAATATCAATGTCCTAACGGCGGTTACGTCGTCAACGTCGTCAATTCCCCACAAAGGTCTGCCACCGAGGAGAAGTTAAGTCTCTCGGAGCAATAACAATTTGAAGGGCACCAAATATGATGCATTGACGAGTTCTACTTGATGTCAACTTTGATTGTACGACAATCGACCAACAATTCATGGTCGGTCAAACAATCACCCGTTGACGCTGTTCCTTCAATTTGACAAGAAAGTGGACTGCATGGACCAGCACTGCCACAGTCGTCGAATTTGTTTGCGGTGTGACACACTGACAAGTGCACTGATTCGGGCGCTTGAGTCCTAACAAGCTAGTTCAGCCGCGCGACCCACGCTAGCCTTGGCACCAGGAATAGTGGCAACATTCGTAAGCTTTTGATCATAGTCAAGCCAGCAATATTCGTTTATGTTTCTGTTTTATACTGTAAACGAATATCTCCATATTCGCTTTTCGTCGTTCCATTTGATGCGCATTTTATCCAGTCGATCAGATGATGGCCGGGAAACAAAGGATTCGCTTTCACCAGTAGACTAGGAGAAAGCGCTGTTTAGCGAATTCGTTTTTGGTCATAAACGGTCGCTCTGATTTGATTGGAGTAAAGGTGCGAAGTTGAATGGTAAATTCGTCTAACTCCTTAAGCTCTCTATCTCGAGCCAAAGAACTTATTGAAAAGGGTTCATCGGCAGAAGAGATTTTTTTGATGGAGTATGCACCGAGAGGTATCGCAAAAATCTCGACATTTTCGGATCAAACGATCACACCAGGGCATTCATTACGAATGAAGGCGGAAAACGACAGTTTCGACTTTACTGTGCGTTTAACTGAAGACGGAATGGCTTTGGTTAGATCTCATGTGAAAGGTTTTTTTGTACATGGTGGTGAAGCCTCATGTTTGGGCCAGTATGGTTATGACAACTTGAGCAAATTTGAGCAACTGAGACGCATTCTTCCACTCAAACTTGGTAAAGAAGTACCTTTAGGAATTGAGGGCGATTGGATCTTCAAACCCGTTCCCAATCGAGCGATTGTGCCGCTTAGAGTAGAAAGAATTCCCGGTCCGCAAAGCATCATTCAGCTTTCAATAAATCAGAGCAGGCTCTACACTGTTCGAGAATTGAGTCGTAGAGCTGGCATGCTGTCTAGCAATCACCTCAGTTGGTACGTCAAACTCATCGAAGCAGTCAACGAAATTACGAGCTGAACTTAAGTAATGTCCGAATGCTGATAACACTGCACGGTTTGTGTTCCATCGCATCTTGCAACGCAATCGTTTCTTGCTGCGACGCAAGGCTGGCGATTTATCGAATATCCCATGGATTGATGACCGAAACACCCAGCGCTGCAAAAGGAGTAATGTCGCGAGTTGCTACGGAGAAGCCATGCACATGGGCAATCGCAGCTATTTGCGCGTCCTGAATGGAGACTACGGTTCCGGCTGCTCGTGCTTTGCCGACCAGTGAAGCATTTGCTGCGGCCGCATCTTTGTCGAATGGTAATATCCGCGAGCCAAAGAGCTTTGCAATCAATTGACCAAGAGCCGTATTGAGACCGTCTTTCCGTTTGCCAACGGGCAAGATTTCTATGCCGGTCAAGATTTCCGATAGGCTTGTAGCTGTTAAATAGAGGGTTTCAGCCGACTGTTGGTTGAGCCAGCCCAAAACCTTTGGATCTCGGCTGATCTTCACAACCTCCGAAACCACGTTTGTATCAAGGACAATCATTCAAACTCAACAACGCGGATTGGCTCTTTTTCTCTGACTAATTCAAAATCTACGCCGTACTTGTCGCCCAAAGCAGCAAGCTCAGAACCGATCAAAATCCGATCCTTAGGTCTCACGGATTCCTCCAAGATGGCCCTTATCTCGGCTTCTGTGCTGCGGCCATTTTGAGCAGCACGTAGACGGAGCGCCCTATGAGTTTCTTCTGGTAAATTTCGAACCGTTACCACTGCCATAGCTTCATCCTAACGCAACTGACTGCAATGATAGCATACTTGCTAAAATGACAGCATTGAGAGATTAGTTCGCGGGCAAGAAAAGCGAAACGTTCGTGATGGTGTCGTTTGACCGTGCTTGTTGTATGAAAAGCCCTATTTTTTCGTCGAAAAAATCTCCGCTACGGCGTGGTAAATCCCTGAGCGGCTACCGAGCCTGGTTTCTATCAGAGACAAAGATTTGCCAAGGTTGATTTCAGTATCAGCTTCCTTTCCCTGACTGTGACAGAGCATGGCAATGAAGAAGTATGCGTGAGCCAGTTTGTCTTGGCGAGGGCTGACAGAACGCTCTTCCAGAGCGATTATCGTCTTTACTAATCTCTCTGCTCCACTGGCGTATCCTTCATAAAAATCAAACCAGGCCAGACACCACAACAAAGAAATTTCCTCTGTCACAGTCAAATCGCCTTTCGTGTGATGCCGAAAAGAGGCATTTAACGAACGCCTTGCATAGTCGACATCACCTTTCTCGAACGCGGCCAGCGCCGGCGCAAAGCGAAGCAAAAGTTCTTGACTGTTTAACGGAATTTTTGCCGACAATGTGCTGCTTGATCCTCATCTTCATGGCACCGCAACTTTCGCAGAGCCCGAATTAAGGACGGGTTAAAGATAGTGCGAATGCATCAATCAAAGGATGCCAAAGAAATCACATTTGTTCGCTTGTATGCTCCGTTACGTGGGCAGACAGGAGGCAAAAAGCAAACAATAGATACTACTCCGTGTCGTTTAAAGCCAAAACAAAAAAAGCCAGCGGAAAGCCTGAACTCTTGGAGGATATCAGCAGCTAAGTTGCACAAGGCAGAGGTCTCACCTCAGAGTGCGCCATCCCACGTATGACGGCGCACTCTCATCGTTGCTTTCATCTGCTTATTTCCTTGAAATATCCGCGAGAACCAGGGCCACGAATTCAGACGGGTCCATCGTGCTCAAGTCGATGATCTTGACCGTTGCATAATCGGCCTCACTGATTCGCGGACCAAAGTTTCGCCCCGTACAATTCGTCAGGAACTTAACCCGAGAAGAATAGTAACCCTCTCGTTCGACGAGATAGACGGGCGCCGGAGTTAACAAGTCATGCTTGAGTCTGTTGAGCAGATCGAGTTCTTCATGGTAAGTGCCCAAACGTCCAGGCAAAACAATGTAGAACAGAGACCCGAAGAACAAGCAATCATGGCGCGAGTTGAAGTCTGACACTCTCGCGCCATAGCCTTTATCAGTTACGTACTGATTGAACGGCTCATGGATGAAGTCTGCACCGATGGCGATGACCAAATCAGGACGTTTGGCCAAGTGACAGCCGTAGTGTGGCGCCTCCATCAATCCAGAATGGCCGCCTGTCTTGTGAGCGATATCTTGCTCAGCAAGCAGTTTGGCCACCTCTGCCGTCCACTTGTACTCAGCCGTTTTCGGACCCAGAGTCCTGGAACCAAGCCACGTACACTGTGGACCAGACCCGAGAAGGTCATACAGCACGCGCTCAAGAAGCACCGCTCGATTTTGCGTCTGCCGAATGTGCTCAGTGAGCGCAACGGCTTGTGGTGAAAGTGGTTTAGCAGCTGTGTGTCTCAAGATTCCTGCTCCAAAATGGCGAGCAACTTGGCTCGCAGTTTCTGAAAGTCGGTGAAGTCGTCGATTTCAACCGGTCTGCCCTCAAGGAACAGCCGGTAGACAATCAAGATCAGATCGTGTTGCGCCCCAAAGCAGCTTTCCTCTTCGTTGTTGGTGCACGAGAGATCACGCACGTCGAAGAACTTGCATTCCTTCGCTTCCCCGTCTTTGGGAAAAGGAGTGCCGATCACCTTGGCCAGGTAGATGTGGTCTGGCGCACCGTAATGGCCAATCACTGGCACGCCGCTCAAAAACGAATCGCAAGTTTCGTGTGTGAGCTTGCCGAGCGTAACTTCACGCACATCGGAATAGGGATCGGTCTTGATCGCCCACAGCCGAATGTCGGTGAGAGTTGCGCCCGCGCCACCCGCTTCCTCGTCGAATTCATCGACGAGGCAGGTGAGGTGTGTTTGCCTGGGCAATCTCAGCCGCCCACCAACAAGCGTCATGCGCTTGCGGTGCTTTTTGGCTTGCTCGATCACGCAAACCAGGAAGGGATTGTCGGGATGAACACCAATGAGAGTGCTCGTCGGTACAGCCATTGAAAACTTCATCTCTCTCTCCAGTTGAATTCAAGTTGCATCGGGAGACACAAACCAGCACAGAGTGCGCTGTTTGCCTCCTGTTTGTCTCTGCTTACACCTGAACGGCACCTTCGCTGGTGCCTGTCAGGCATCGCTAATATCGATCTCGCCCTTGCGGCCAAAACCACCTGCTTCAGCTTCCTCCACCACCTTGCCGAAGATCACAGCAGCGCGACAAGAGTCTCCCAGCCGCTTGAAGGGAAAAGCCTGCCCGTGCAACGAACCGCGCACAACCACAGCAGTGAAGAAACCCTTGGCCCAATACTGCTGCCCCGTATCTATGCGCCCGAGCCGCTCTGAGGCCATCATGTTGCCAATTTCCGCGCAGAACAGGTGAAGACGGCGCCCCACTATCGACTCTTGCAGCTTGGTCCACCAGGCAGTGGCGATCTTGCCGTCGTAACCGCGAACAGTAGAGACCCCGTTATCCCACACCGCCCGATAGGAAACCGATCCTGGGTTCTTGAGGCGATTGGGGCCAATTTCGAAGCGCACCTTCGAACCTGCTTGCTGCGCGCCATCGACCTGCACAAAGCATTCCAAAGTGGCTGCAGCGCCAAACGGAAGCACGTAAATATGCGGATCTGTGTGATTGATCATCCCTGCACCGGGCAGCCCGAGCAGTTGATCGAACTCGTCGGGCAACACAGGCAGTGTGGGGAAAACCTGTTCAGCCAGATCTTTGTCACCCTTGCGCCAGGCGGTGATGCGCTTGAGAGTGGATTCGATGATCGTCTTGATCTCCGCTTCAGCCGGTGTCTGCCCCTGCGCAGCCGGAATGTAGATGATGTGACATTGCGGTCCGGCAGCTTGCCTGAGCGCCTTGAGCTCGTTGCCAGCGGCACGCCCGAGAGCAAGGATGCGCTCTTCCCAGACGGGAGAGCTGTCGTGCGCTGCCTGCACCTCAAGGGCTACAGGATGACGATCCTTTTCACGAAACTGCCTGTGAGCCATGCGCTGAAACGACTCATCATGAAGAAATCGTCCCAAGATAAGAATGACATTGGGTCTGTACCAACCCAAGTAATCTTTCATCGCCGCATAGAGCCCGCGATCATGGTCCCAAAGAAAGGTGTTGGCGAACGCCACTATCTTGGCGCCTTCTTTGAGCTTGAAGGTAAAGTTGCCCGCCTCTACAGGCCCGGTTTTCTCCGGGTTGTGAACGGCAACTGAAAAGATTGGACTTCGTTGCATGAACTTATCTCCGGTTTTGCCAATCGCATTGCGCGAAGGGCTTAAGGTTGATTCAAAGAGCTTTTCTGCGGCTCTTCAACTTGCCTGCCGCTTCAAGCTGATCGAACAAGCTCAAAATGTCGGGTACGGCTGCGGCAAGGTTGTCGTAGCGCATCAGCCCGGGACGATCGTTGTAAGGCTGCGCCATGAGAAAGCACTGCAAGCCAAAGTCGGTCTCCATCATCGCCGCAGTTGAGAAGCGATCTTCGACAGCTGCCGGAGACCTTTCTGCCATCATGCGAGCCGCTTTGTCATGCCCGCGCACAAACAAGACGTCTTCGACGGCCTTGACGATTCCCAGGTCGAGCATCTGCTTGCGCCTCTGCTGCTGAGCATAGCCGCTGGTATTAAAGTAACCGTCGGCGGCTAAGTCGAGCGCGCCTGGCACATCGGTCATGACCAGTGTCTCGATACCGGCGGCATGCACCTGCCGCACAGCGTTAACAACGCCGTCGATCACCTTTAGCGCGTCAAAGCCACCCACCGACTGTTCGGCGAAGCGCTTGAACATTGTGCCAAACTCGCGCTCAGTCATGCCCGAGCGCGGATCGTGACCGAAGTAGAAGATCGTCATAGTGGCAGGATCGAGCCGCCGCTTCTTGCCGTCTGCGTCCCAAATCTTATTGACGAAGCGGCAGAAATCTTCGCGCCACTCGACCAGACAACCATCGGCATCGAGTGTGAGACATGGACGCCACCAGCCATCGGGCACAGCCAGGAGTGTTCTGTTTACAATCAGGGGTGTTGCTTTCATCACCAATTCTCCGTGTTACTGGCGCCAGGTGGCGCTAGTTGTCGAAACATTTGAAGACTTTGGGCTTGCCTTCTTGGTCCAGGTAGACGAAGAACTTGTGCAACTGACCAGTTTCGTCAAGTCCTTCAATGATCGGAATCGGCTGCATGTAGACGATGCCGTTGTGGCTTGTAACGACTACGAAGCCGTGATGCCAGTTGTGCTCAGGTTGATAGCTGTACTCAGGGCGCCGCCAGTCAATCAGGCAACCGCTTTCCACAAGCTCGATAGTAACGCCGCTATGAGTCTGAATGGCGACGTGAGCGAGTCTGTGCACATGCCCGATGAGATTGCTCATGAAGTTGTGCAGGAAGTGAGACCAGGCGCTATCGCCGGGACGAGGTCTGACACGCTTGCCATGCTGCCACTTGGTCAACCCGTTGACCAAAAGGCCGCCCTCGACGCCGCCCTTCTGACCAACCCCATTGATAAAGGTGATGCGTTCGTCAGGCTCAAAGCCCATGCGAGAAGGAAGATTCATAACCGTCTCACGATCCTTGCCTAATAGGCGCGCCAACAAAGGCGCATTCTTCGAGACAAAGTTGGTCACTCGCGAGACATCGTGATTGCCATGAATGGCAAACGTGGCAAACGGATCGCCACGTTTCATGATCATGCGCATGTTGGCCGCTGCCGATTCGGTCTCGTCTTGCGGAGACGACGGCGACGGAGCAAAAGCGTTGGGAGCGTGCAAAGAGAGCCACCAGTTTTCCATGAAATCGCCGACGTGAACGGCCATGTGCGGACGCCACCAATCGGCGAAGTCGAACACACCGTTGAGCACACCGGGATGGTGGCACTGGGTATCGGAATACACGAGGATGCGTATTCCATCAGGAACGGTCAGAGGCAGAACACCTGTGAACGTGCCGAAGCGATTGGTGTCGAAGCTCAATCCGCCCATGGAGACTTTTTGGAAAAGAGCGCGGCGTTCTGCCTCCCCCTCAGGGCTAAAGTATTGTGTTGATGTCATCGCATCACTCCATTGTTTTGACGAAGCAGAGAATCTAACTTCGTGGTGAAAGAAGGTCATTCGGGTTAGATAGCGACTCCTGACTCAACAAAGGCGAGTCCTAAAACTCTTAGCCAGATTCTTTGTTGATTGCTTATCTTGATCGCCATGAGGTTCCGCTCAGGGAAACAGCGGTCTGCTTTGAAAGAGTTCCAGAACAGTCGCCTGCGCCGTAGCCATTACAGGTGGTATCTGAACATTTCGATTATGGAAAGGTTGAGATTCCGATGCGACCGGCCGATTGTCTTTCAACCCACAAAACTATCTCTCTAAGTGCTGTTCGAAGCAGCTTGCTTCATAGACTCTTCGAGATTGTGTGTTTATGAGTTTGTGCAGTGGCAAGCTCGCATAGCCCCGCTAGCCACCACAAGTGGTGTTGACACCCCGGTTATGGAAAGGTTAAGAGCACCCTGTGCCAGAATGATCTCGCACCAACATTCAACGCATGCGTCTTAGTGAAGATTCCCCGGAAGCATCAGAATGCTTCAAAGACTCTTCAAACTAATATGCATGTGAGATTTGTAAGGGTGGGGGGGGGTGACCGAAAAGGAGGAAAAAGATAAGCACCACAATCTAACTTCTCACCGCCCCAAAAACAAAGGCAAACAACACGATTGTGAACCAACTGATGCCGATTGGCAAACAGAGCACGCCAGAATCGCCCAGCTAGCTGCAAAGGAGATTGCTCGCCCAAATGATTTATCATTTCTTGAAGGCTCAGAGCGCTGCGCTAGCCACCACTGGTGGTACCTGCAAAGTACGGTTATGAAAAGGTTAAGAGCACGATGAAATGTCTGATTTCTTTTCAAAATTCAAGAGTATCTTCTGAAACGCTTACCAGCATAGTTATGAATTTCTCGATCAATGCCACTCAAAACCATGCTTACCAAAGCTAGCTCAGCACCAAAAACAAAGGTCGGTTGACACCGATTTTGCATGTACAGCACTAACTAGCGCGAGATGTTCGAAAAAAATTGTGAAGCGAACTCTGAATTTGATCGCTATTTGTCCGGGGATTTAGGCACAACTTGCTAGATCCTGAACGAAGAAATCATTGGTTGTATCCCACCAGTTCTGCAGGTTATCCAAAGCAAGACCTGTTTCGGATTCATCACTGTCATATTTAAACCCTGCGTACAATTGCCCCTCTTTTAGCGAAAGCAAAAATTCCCCGGTCTGTTCATTCACCAGCTCGGAGTATAAATCTGAAGCATAACCGAAATCTATCACTATGAAAATCTGGTTCAGTTCTTGTAGTAACACGTATATTCCCGAAGAACTTTCAAGAGTGGACGGATTGTCAACCGGTCCCAGAAATTCAGTGGACGCAAGCTCAAATGCCATACAAATCCTCTTCTCGAAGAAAATCGAATCGATAATTTCACGCTGGTGGTTAACAAGTCGTTAAGAGATTGCCTTGCGTTCTCAAATTGCAATTTAAGAACTGAATTTGTCAGTGCACCGGATGTGGTGCACTGACAAATTCCATGGCGGGTTTCAGAAAACCCGCTTCAGAAACAGACCCTACTTCCCATTGTTTTTGTCCGTCTTTTACGCAAAGTTTATATGGTGGAGCGCGAGGATTTGGCACCCGGATTAAGTGGTGTCATAGAAGGCAATTATCTGATCCGCTACTGTGGTATCACCAGCGGTATCTATATTGCGCGGGTTCTCCACACGAAGAGCATATAGAAAATATGTTACCGCTCGAAGAGCGTTTTCTTGTTTATCGTCCTGGTTGCTGGTACTTTGCCCGGTCAGTCAGCGTAATGACATAATCGCCGGCACCGAAGCCTACCATGGGAATGGCACCAGTCGGGTCACCTATTTCGCCCTGATAGTCTCGCCCCTTCGCTGAAACATACATCTCAGGTATAAGCCCATGGTCCTGGCACGATTTGCTGACCAGAGTTTGAAGAATACGTGACGCCTCGACTGGTCGACCCAGTTTGAAATACACTCTGGCCAGGTTGAAATCAATCAAGAGGAACTCGTGCGCTTCATAGTTGCCGGCACCTTGATTGCGACGATAGCCACCGGAAGCGGTCTTGAGCAGCTGCATTTTATTTAGTGTTTTTTCAATCACCGCCGGATCGTTGATAATGTTCAAATTGAAAGCTTCTAAAACCGCTCCGTCCACTTCACTCTTTGGTTGAGTGTCAACTTCCAAAACGCCTTTCACCCAGCCATCCTTGACGAAGGCATTTTTGAAACCCTTATCCAGCAGAAGCAATTTCTCACTTACCAACTTGACAGTCTCTTGATCCTGCATGCTTTGAGCAATATTCAAAAATCCTCTCAGCCCTGGAATGGCAGCAATGGTTGAGCAAGCGTAATGTCGTTTGTTTTCTTGATGTTCTTCCCAACACGAAGAATCTTGAGCCACGATCAACCCATCTCCGCAAGCATCCAGGTTGCCTAAAAGAGGCTTCACCACAAAATCGCGCATGGCTTCATAAACGGTGCCGCGATAGGTCTTTTCTTCGAGCAGCGAACGATCGTGCGTTCTCTCCCAATATTCAGAAACTGCCCAGAGAGCCAAACCCCAGTCATCAAATTCGCAATTTTCGCTTTTTTGTCCGGAATAGTCCGATTCTTCTGAGCCGTCTCCAAAGTAGCGGGTTACAGAAATTTGGTAATCCAGTCCACGAGTATCCTGCTTCCACCTACCGACTGGTCTTGCGTTGAACCAAGCGAGGATGCCCTCTCTGGCCTCGGCGAAATGTCCCATGTGCGCAAGTCCAACCAGAGCATAAGACATATCACGAACCCAGGCAGTGAACCAAATGCCATCTGGCAGGCTGGCTAGAATCAAGCCATGATTGACTCGCGATTCCCGATTCTCTTCTTCAATTTGAGCCATCCGCAAAATAGTTTCACTCTGCCTCCACAGGTGGTGCTCCTGTTCTGAGGCAAATGCTACTAAGGGTTTTTTCCTCCAGGCATCCAACGTGCGCAGTTCGCGCTCAAGCAGCGCGTTATCAGATAAGCCGTTCTGCCAGCTAGTCAGGTGCTTAACAGCGATATCTGCTTCCTCGGGCTTTTCCAAGACAATTAACGCAAAGCTAGGCCCGGAAAACTCCAGAGTCGATTTTCCGGCAGGGACAGTGACAGAGGTTTTGCTGCTGCAAGGCTGATTCTGCCCCTGGTTGGATTTTCTCTTTTCATCAAAAGATGATTGCATGATCATCGGTACGACGGCTAAAAGCTCTTTGGCGTTCTGAAAACTGAAAATATGAACAAGGTGTCCGTCAACGTTTTTTGTACAGGTCTTTGTCGGCGCATCTTCGAAAACTAGTTGGAGAACTGCTGCAACCGAATTCCTTTGCCGATTGTGCGAGCGGTTAATCGCTATCAGTGCATTGTGCTTCAGTGCAAACGGCATAAAAAATACATGCTCATCCGCCGCAGTTTTCGCAGAAACGATTTGCGATTCGGACAAATATGAAAGTAATGGTGCGTGCTTGCTGCTGATGGAATCTTTCCACGCCAGTTTTTTGACTAAATTGGCTGTGGTTGACCCATCCTTTGTCACATCTATGTTTGGACGCTCGAATCTGTACGGATGTGCGTAGAACCTAACAACAGTACCTGCCTTGTCGACAACAGCATAGCCAAAGCCGTTACCGGTAACCAGTGGCGAATAATTAGCAATGGTATTACGCGAGGCCTTTGTATCAGTTTGCAAATTGTCAGCGGAAGCGCCAGTCGACCCAAACAAGCAAAGACTGAACGCTAACAAGATGCCAAAGTCCAACATCACATCGAACCTTCGTATCACTCTCTTGCACACTGTTCGTTTCCTTTCGAGCAAAGTATGACGACAAAGAATATCCGATTGCAGCACATTTTTGCCAAGTATTCTGAGCCGGTTGAACTTGAGCTAACATGATTGACAAGATTCTCAAGATTTGCTTAGTTTCGTCCAGAAAGCAGCCATTGTGGTCATGAGCTCTTTCTCGCTTCGTACTGTTTGAACATCCTCACTATGTCCGTTCTTTGCCACAACGCCCGCTTATGATTGTGTGGCTCGAAGCAGCAAGTTCTATTGTTGGTTCGGCTAATTATAGATGCTTGCTTTTTACGTAAATTTTACATGGTGGAGCGCAACATAATATCTGTGTAGGCGTAAATCGACACGAGCTAAGACAAAAAGACGGATCTCGGCGAATCATTTGATTAATAGACGCTGACAGCGCAGGGAGCACGAACAAAGGTGACACACGAAGTTGGAGTACCAGCTGGACAAGATTCGGTCCAAAAGGGATCGAGAGTTGAGCACTTTGGAGCACATCCGCGTGTTCACAGCGAAGCAGTCGATGCTCTCTCCAGCCCTGGTGCAGCTCGTAGTAACTCAGATGCTGTTGCCGGTGCAGGAACATCCACATCGCTTCACCCATTCGAGATTTCGGATCGCAGACGTAGCAAAGTAGCACAAAATTTCAATGGATCTGGCGCAGAGGTCTCCGGGAGCCAGATTCTTGACTCTCGCGTCTCCTTGCCGGACCTGCGGATTTCCGGACTTGATCCAGCCAGAGATTCACGCAGCAGCGTGGGTTCTCTGATCGAGCGGGGCGTTTTTCACGACGCAAGACCGGAATCTGAGCGAACAGCTCCGGCGTTTGAAAGACTGGCATCAGACAGTACGCGTGTCAGTGACGCGGTGGTCTCAGACAAATCTACTAAACCGCCTGAAATAGTTGTGCAATACGGCGATGCTGGCAAACAGCAAGCAAACCAGCCAGATTTTGTAGTTCGGAAAGATGGCTCGATCGATGTTCATCGTGACTTTGAAGCCAAACCACACGGTAACGTAGTTGTTCAGATGGAGAGAGCGGAAGGACAGGTAGATCCTAAGCAAAATCCCGAATACATCAAACAGATGCAAGCACAAGCTGATCTCCTGAAGTATCTGAACAGTCGCATTCAGGAACAATACCCTGAGGTCAAAGCCAGTGGTGTGTCCTTACAAGATGCGCAAAATTTGGTGCCTGATTCTGTTCAAAAGTCCATTCAGGCTCGAAACGCATCGCCAATTGGCAAAGACTTTTCTCCCGAAACTCAGCATGCGGTTGAAAATCTAGGTCGCTTCAAGGGCGCAGGGCACGGCAGCATAAGCCGTCATGCTGCTGATGGTTATTTCCCTAAGCGCGAAGTTCCTTATCAGAAAGGTGAGACAAATTCTGCAGCCGCATTCAAAGACACTGTGGCTGCTCTTTTCCATGCCGATAAAGAGCATCCATATGAAACTGTTCGTCGCACCAGCGATGGTGCCCATGCCGTAGGACGATACGGTTTGACCAGACATCATCTCAATCACTGGCTTGCCGGTCTAAATCTGGGCGATCCGCCTGATCCAGCTAAGATTGCCGAGTTGATTCGAGAAGGAAAATTACCTGAGGGCTTCACCGCGGAGTCCGTCGCGAAGTTAAAGCAGTTTGCCGAAAAAATGGGAGACGGCCACAGCGATGTTAGTCCCACCGAAGTTAAGAGTTTGCTTCCCAAGGAACTGCAAGAGAGAATCGCTACTGATCTGAGTAAGCAGTATACAAACGATTCGCATGGAGATCCATCCACAGCAGCACTCGCTTGGCTCAAAGGCAAGCAGGTCAACGAGCTGACAAAACAAGATTTGACCGATGCTTCGGGTACGCAGATTAGAGATGCAGCGCAGAAAGCCTACAGTTTAGCCACCGGCAGACAAATGTCTCAGCCTGGCGACAGAATCGAATTTAAAGATGGCGGCGATGGTTCTCCACTCGGCATTCAGATTGCTCATCGTGCTCAAAATGTGGCGGAGCATATGGGCAGCGTCGGATACTGCAAAAAAGGTGTTAGACAGGCGCTTGAGCCATTCGGCATTCACCTTCAGGGCAACTATGCAAAAGATTCAGCGCAGCAACTGGCGAATAATCCACGCGTTAAGGAAGTTTCGACAAGTGATCTGTTTCCAGGTGATGTTCTTGTTCATCAACCCGCTGGTTACGGTCGCACCATAGGTCAGAGATATGCTGGTCACATTGCTGTTTATCTGGGCAATGGGCAAGAAGCAAGCGATCACGTGCAACATTTGATCAAAGGTGAAGGATATGGCGGCACACGAGCATTTAGAATCGTGAGTTAGTCTTCCATGCAGGCTGTAGTCGGTGCGCTTTGGTCTCCTAGCGACGGAAAAACAGTCCTTGTGTCACAGTGGAATGGTAGCGATGACTGCCAGCTGTTTTGGGTTGATCTTTTAAGTGGCAATAAAACACTGTCCGGCAAACAACTGAAAGCCTATCGCAGACGAAGACGAGGGAGAGGCAAATGAACAAACAAGAGTTTCCACCTGGGTGGGATGAATCCCGCGTAAAAAATCTACTTGCTCACTATGAGCAGATGGATGATGACGACATGATAGTGGAAGACGAAATCACTCAGGAAATGACCGGACAAACGCTGATGATAATTCCTACTGAGCTGGTGCCCTTGGTACGTGAGCTAATCATCCGTAAAACGACTGCTTAGATGTTAGATACAATCTTGGTGTCGGTGTTAGCACCACCCCAAGTGGCAATCAGGAGTTGATTGCCTGACAAATTCGCCTGCCCCGTCTATAGTTCTTTCGTTTCAGGAGACTAATGTTGCAGTCTGGTCCACATGATGATCTCGGAATTCATTGTCTCTATTTCCAAGATGATGCAGATGCTTGTGCAAGCGAAGTCCACCCTAGAACTCAAGCCATTGAGCGTATGCTTCAAGCAAAGACCCTGGACCCTCAAGCATGAGCGGTGGTTTGGAATTCGAATTCGATTCCTGGTCCATGTGGGTAGCTATATTGCGCGGGTTCTCCACACAAAGAGAGATATAGAAAATATGTTAGCGCTCGAAGAGCAATAGGCGGCCAGACCTAATTCAGCGTGCTTAGTAGTGAGACCAACGCCCTCAGTCCAATCGCTTCAACGCCATCGGCAATCGGATAACGTTCGTCACCAGAGTAGACAACAAAGGCACGGGACGGTTCAAGGTCTTCACAGGCATAGTAAAATCCTTTTTCCGGTTTGGCAGACAAACCACGCTTTATTTCTATTGCCCAAAGATTACCTTCTGACAGCTCAAGCACGAGGTCGATCTCCGCACCGGCAAACGTTCGGTAGAAAAACGCTTTGACTGACCATGGCAATACTGAAAGCAAATTCTCGATCACAAAGCCTTCCCAACTGGCTCCCATGATCGGATGTCCATAGAGTTGCTCCAAGCTTTCTATTCCCAATAAGGCATGTACCAAGCCGCTGTCTCTAACATAGACCTTAGGTGACCTGACCATGCGCTTTTTTGCATTTGTGTGAAATGGTGTCAATCTGCGCACCAGAAGAAGATCAACCATCAAATCAAGATAACGGGCAATCGTCTTGCCATCAACGGATAGACTTCGGGCTAACTGGGCAGCATTCAAAAGTCCACTTTGACTGTGAGACAACATCGTCCAAAACCGGCGAAGCGTTTCTGCTGGAATGCGGGGGCCAAGCTGGGGAATATCGCGCTCTAGATAGGTGCGAATGAAATTTTCACGCCAGAACTCGCTCTTTCTATCACTTTCAGCAAGAAAACTCTTTGGAAATCCACCGCGTAACCAGAGCCGCTCCTGCTCACTGGAATTTACCTCCACAATGTTAAGAGGGAACAACTCCTCATAAGCAATTCGCCCAGCCAAACTCTCTCCAGACTGTTTGAGCAAATCAAGTGAGGCTGAGCCCAGAAGCAGAAAACGTCCTGTCTCTCGTTTGTTGAAGATACCTTGATCAATCAGACCGCGCAATGTTTGAAATAGCTCTGGCATTCTCTGGACTTCATCGAGAATGATCAGCTCATCTTCATGCAAAGTTAGATATTGTTGGGCGTATTGCAGTTTATTTCTATCTGCTGGACTCTCCAGGTCTAGATAGAGACACTTCCGATCTTGACCGATCTTATGGGCCAAGGTTGTTTTACCGACCTGGCGAGTGCCCAGCAAGGCCACCGCCGGAAATTGCTCCAACCGGTCAATAATAGTTTGTCTGAGCAACCTGGGTATCATCATTGAAATTATGGCATACAGATCCATGATTTCAATATTAAAGTGACCCACTTTATGGAACTGTCACTTGAGAATTTTGCTCTTTGACCTCCACCCCTAAAGTGCGAGGCTTGACGCGCGTTTCGGTCAACGGATCATTCGGCATGGTTGTGCCACGGTTTTGATTGTTGTTGTTGTTGTTGTTGCGTAGCCTCCAGCTCCAAGACAATGGCACCAATCTCTTCGCCGGCATGTGAAATGATGCTGAAAAGCGAATAAAAGTTGCCCAAGCTAAGCCTTTTTCTTTCAGCAGATTTTTCGTCGCTGATGCGGACAGCTCGATGCGACGCAACTAATGCGTACTATATGTGGTGCAAGTATTCGTAAGACAAAGGCGCAAAGCTGATGGAGCAGGGAGCGGTGCGCATTGCTGCTGAGGATAAGACGGAATTTGGTATTACTGATTTTTGGAACGTCAAGAAGATCCATGACGAGGAGAAGAATCTGGCACTTACTTTTCCAAAGAATTTGTGCGCTCTAGTTTCGGCCAAAGCTTCAGGTGCCACTAATTGATCCCAAGTTCAATTGCATGTTTTTGTGCCCATTCATAACCTTGTCTGATGCGGTTTTGATTCATTGACATCTGAATCACCGTGATTTGGTAGCACTGCTGCTTTAAGAGTATTTTTAGCCCCAGCAAGTAGTGTCCATGAGCTTCTTGTAGGTGATCGTAAATGGTGCCTTTTGCGTGTGCAATGCGAGTATGGTGAGAATTCAACTCTGGAAACAGAGCGTGCAAATCTCGATCAGCTGCTGGAGGGACTTCTTGCTTATAAATTCTCTCGTTATTATTTGCAATTTCCTCAAGCTTCTCTCCGGCAATCGCTTTCGCTTCGGGCAGGGGTGTAACAAACGTTGGTTTTGCTGCTTCTAATCCAGCAGTCGAAGTTATCAGCCATTGCGCGTGATGCAGTTAGTCGTGCACAGAGGTCCGGGTTATGAGATACTTGTATTGCATGGATTTGTGAAGCTGCCATTGGAGGAATTATATGACGATTTCGATTAGGCTTCCAAGTGATATCGAGGATAGGTTAGACAAATTGGCGAGTAAAACTGGGCGAAGTAAGAGCTTCTATATTCGCGAAGCCATACTGGAGCATTTGGATGATATGGAAGCTTTGTATGTAGCGGAGAAGGAGCTTCGGGCAATAAGAGCTGGACGCGCTCAGGCTGTGTCATTGGAAGAAGTGATGAATCAGTATGGTCTGGATAGTTGAATTGGCACCGCGTGCGCAAAAAGACCTGACGAAACTCGACCCGCAAGTAGCAAGACGGATTTTGATGTTCTTGAAGGAGCGAGTTTCTGAGAGTGAAGATCCGCGCAGCCTTGGACAGGCACTAAAGGGCTCAAAGCTGGGCGAGCTATGGAAGTATCGAGTTGGCGATTACAGGCTGATTGCAAGTATAGAAGATAGAACGGTAAAAATCCTGGTTTTGCATATTGGCAACAGACGAGAAGTGTATCGTTAGCATTGTGGTCCGATTGAGCTGGATTTGCATTTTGACTTAGGCACCACCTGCGGTGCCTGGAAAGTCAAATTTTTTTTGGTGTTAAATTGTTGAACGACAATGTTGAACGACAGAAGACTCTGCCGGATATTGTTGAACGATGTTGAACGTTGTTGAACGACACAAAGGTGTGCCGATATTCAACAAATATGCGACACGATGTCTTGCCGAAATGAAGTTGATCCGTCTGAATATTGTTGTTAAACAGAAACAAACGGATCTGCAAATGATATTACTCGTAACTGGCGTAAAAGCGGCAGAAGTTCTCAGTCTTTCAAAGGTAATCAATCACTTACGCACCGCCAGTGGTGCCTATTTGATCAATTTTTTTTGCGAGGTCCGTGTGGATGGGGAGTCAGTCTATAGACTGACTCCCCATCCGTGTTTTGTGCTTTCATCATCCACAGAAGATTGCAGCGATTTCGCAGTAATATTCCTAGATCATGGCCTGGTCTAGGAGCATTTGATGTGGGCGAACAAGGGTTGTTTTTCAACTGTCGTTCGCCAGGCTTGGTAGGGTGAATTACCGGTTTGTGTGAGGGCCTGATATTGGCTGACCAAGCCTTGCTCGAACTGCGAATCTCCCATGCTGTTCTCTTTGAACCATGCCAGGCACCAATCATCCGTGACTTCCGGATGCAGGTCCTTTGAACCGGACTGCTCGGCGCCAGAGATGTCCTCCTCTTTGTAGATGATTTGATGCTCGTCAGAACTTGAGCTGGGATACGCCGTGACCAGTCCAGGTCTAATCATCACGTACCCTTTGAAGGGCAGCCGTCCTGTGTATTTGTCCATGCCAGCCGTTTTAACGGCGGACCGTAAAATACGCGCCCACTTCATAGTGTCGTGAATGAACGGCAAGAAGTTGATGCTCGTTGCTATTTCACGCTCAAGTGCCGCTCGAAACAGCCTCACCTCCGCGGCTGAAATCTCGAGCATTTCGGGTCCGGTGCCGTGAAACAGAAATTTATCGCTGATCACCTTTTGGGGAATCTGAGCTGCCCACCAGGCAACAGTAGATTCGATCTCCTTCGAAAGCCCTTCGTATGTCATCCTTGCCTCCATTGGTTTATGGTTTGTCCACGTGTGGGAGGAATGAGAGACCTGGGCACCTACGGTGCCGAGAGGCTGTCCTCCGGCACCCACATGTGATTTCCCCAGGCGCTGCCGAAAATGTATCCCGGCAACGGCGGTTCCAGCTCGCCCGCGTCGAGCTCGATGAATGTGTCCCCAACATTCAAATTGAAGTTCATGGTGCCGTTGCCAGTGGCATTAAACGGACGCAGGATGAGTTTCGTGACTTTCCGTTGCATCGTTTCTCTCCGTTTGCGTGCGATGGTGCACGGTGAGGTTGTTTGTGCTTCATGCTGTGGGCGGGTGACGACTAAGGCACCCACTCACTTGCATAATGCAGTCTTTGTCTCAGTCGCAGCGGGAGTCACTCGCCACGCGATGGACAGCGCAGCCATTTCTGGTCGAGGCTCAAACCCGCCAGGTGGACAGCTCCGCGTTGACCGCTTTCAGCGCTGCCGCCAGGGCATCGCATGGCGTCCGGGTCTTGGCCGCGCTGATTACGTCGTCCAGCAGCTCCCCTGCGCGCCTTAGAGACGCATCCCCAGAGAGCAGGCAGCCGGAGTTGTTGTAGTGCGAACTACCGTAGCGCTCACAGTAGAACTTCACCGCCTTCAGGCGCTCTCCGAGCGCTTGAACAAGCGGCGCGACGGCTTCGCCAGTGTTCGCCAAATTGGTAATAGCCAAGTCCAGATGCTTGAGCATCTTGCGCCTCTCGTCTTGACACTGGGTTCGGCACAGACCGACTCGCGCCTCCCGCATGCGCCTCTCGCAGGCAGGTTGGAAGGGCGCCAGAGGGAAGCCTGGGTCGAGATAGCCTTCGGGTAGGTCGTCACAGGCGCTGTCCAGAGCTTGCAGGGATTCTCGCGCCAAAGTGAGTGCGCTAACAATGTGCACTTTGTTCAGACTGCGCAAAGAGAACAGCCGCGCGTCTTCCAGAAGCAGCGCCACCTGAGCGAAAGCGCTTTCAGGCACATGCTTCCGAATGCCTTGAGACTGGCCGGAGCACCGGTCGTACATGGCCGATGACAATCGCTTGTGGGCAGTAATGACGCCGGATCCTAGAGGCGGCAGCGAAGCAACTACCGTTCGTGGATCGGCTTCACTTGTTTCCAGGGCGATGATTGCGCTGCTGAGAGCGTCGATGAGAGCGCCCGCCTGGGTGCGTGCCTGTATTTGGCAAAGGATTACCCTGGCGTTTGCTGTAGAGATAGCTTCTTGCATTTTGGTATTTCCTGTTGTGTGAGGTTCATAGGTCTTGAGGGCGAGTGCACGCGGTTCAAACGATAGGGCTGGAAGCCGAAGGTCGCATAATCTCCGTTATGGTTTGAGAGGGCTCGTAAGCCCTCCCCGGTTGAGGTGTAACTTGCCGGTAGACGCAAATTCGCCACCTCAGAGCCTAGTCACGCCGGCAGATACCACCGTTGCCTCCTCGGCGCCTACCCCAAGTACCCTCAGCTCGCGCCTATAGCGGGGGGGCTTTCCCTCGATTACGATATCGAAGTCGAAGACTACCCACTGCGCATTCAGGCGCGCCGCGCGGTAGTAGTGATGCAGGTAGAATATTTGGGCGGTCTGGTACCACTCGCAAAGCGCGTGAAGAAACTTGTTGCGTTCGTCGAGCAGATCGAAACTCCGGTTGCGCGGGGCCATCTCGTCGAAGGTCTTTGAGCCGAGGAGGCATTCCCGGGCTTCCTCGAGCGCCTTCTCTGTGGCCTCGCGCTGTTCGGGGAACTGGTCCGACGCCTCGTCCGGGTTGTGCAGCACAAAGCCTGCGCTCAGGCGCAGCTGCGACGGCGGCACCGAAACGAGTTTTGCGGTCCAGACCCCCCGCCTGGAGTTTTCGTCGATCACCAAAGTCTCGACGACCGGATTGGACTGTTCCACCTCCTCATCGTCGAGGCGGTAAGACGGCCGCTGACACTCGGGAAGCATAAGCGCTGCCAACACTGCAACGCGGGCACGGGCAGTCAACTTTGTAATAGTCATGATCTGTTCTCCCTTCAACGTGACGTGCTTTCACCAATCTCGTCTAGCGCTCGTTCGAGCTCATTAAGGCTGACGACGCCGGTCAAGGTGGTCGCTGCATGCATGAGTTGACCTACGGTCATGTGCCGTATTTTCTTTATTGGCAGCCGTCCCAATGGCAAATCAACTCCAAGAGCCCAACTGATCGGTGCTGCCAACCTCGCGATCTCGAAGTTATCGAACCCCAGGTCATCAGCCAGGCTCTTTCCCGGATTCACGTAGTGGCGGTGGTGGTTTACGGTTTCTACATCAACACGGGTGTTCGCGATGATAATCTGCCTGACTTTGTCTTCTGCGGATTTGGACATGTCCTGCTCCATTGCTGAGGTTTATCATGCTTGTGGTGGAGCAAGCGAGGCGGCATCGGCACCGCCTCGCTTGTTGTTTTACCTGTAGTCGCGCGCATATTCACAAAAGCGCGCGACTCCAACGTGCCGATCGGCGGCTGATCTGAAAAGCCTTACTCGCCTTGGACGTATTCACCGAGGAAGCCGCCCATCTCCTTCTTCGCCACCGGGTCGAAGAGACACAGCGTCACGAAGTGAATCATGAAGCCGACGGAGATGACCGTCCACAGGGGCTCGTAGTGAATCACAACCCCTGGCAGGAACCGATCGAGGATGAGCCATGCCAGAATGGCGACGCCGAGCGGCACAGCAAAAATGCGCCTTGTCCGTTTCCCAAAGAAGTTGCGGTCCGCGTCCACCAGCACCTTTGCGGGGAAGAAGACATTGAAACAGATCGTCGTCAGCGCAGCGTGAGTGACGATCACCCACACAACAGTCTGGATTGGCAGACTGACTGGCACGGCTTCCACCCAGGGAAGCACGATCAGCCAGCACAGCGCTGCAAGCACCAGCGCGAAGAGAAAGTCGATAGTTTTCATCATGGCATACTCCTGCTTGTTGACTCGTCAGTTCGTGGCACCGGGATTGGTGCCATTTGTTAGAAACCGTGATTTGGCTCCCGGATTCGCACCCGAGAACTCGTATGGGAGAAAGTCCGTTAGGATCTACCCGATTGCTCAGTACCCTCTATTTCTCGCCTGGCCATTGGCCTGCCGCTTTTTCTTCTTTTGAGTCGAAGTGACAGTAGTGATAACTGGATCGGGATCTTGCTTGGGGTAATTATCCCAAGACCTATAGTCCCTATCGCCCGGTTCCCACCGTTTCGTATTTTGCTGGTGGAAGATCATGTGGTTCTCCTGCTGTGTGGGTGCAGCCAAATAGCACCGGGATTGGTGCTACTTGGAAAGCGCGGTTCGGATTCGCCTGTGAGGGCACATCTTTGCTTGGGGTGGAGCATTTCGCGGCGGCATCAGCACCGCCTCGCTTGTTGTTTTACCTGCGAGACCGTTCGAACGATCGAACGAACGCTAGTTCAGCAGAGCAAAGCTGGTTTTAGTTCTCGGATTTGCTGTTTGCGCAAATGAAATCAGACCTTGGGAGTTCCCATGAGGACCTGAACGACGTAGCCAAGAACTGCGCAAACAGTCATCGTCACTGTTGTCTGGGTGGATGGGAAAAGTTCCATGCTGACGCCGGCGACGAGGAAGGCCAGGGGAATTTTGATTGCTTGTAGCTTCAACGTGCGAAGGGACATCAGGAGGGAGACATAAATCCGCCCTGAATCAACTGAATCCGTAAGAATGGCTGCCTGGATGATGGAAAGTAGGCTGCCGACGTTTCCGGCGATCCAACCGAGCCAGGCGAGTCCGCAGAGAAAAACGACACCGGTCGAGGTGATTGTAAGCGACATTGCATTTCTCCATCAATGTAGAAGATGACCATTCCGCCGTGTGGACGAGTGACTTCGGCGTCATGGCATACTCCTGCTTGTTGATTCGTGAGTTCGTGGCACCGGGATTGGTGCCATTTGTATGGGTTTGAGCGTTCAAGTTGCCACCACTCGAAGTCGACTGGTGGCACACTTCAAGTCGTTGTGTTGAGAGTTACTCTTCCACCGGAGTGAAGGACTCGACGGATGTGTCGAGTTCGAAGGTCGCCTCACCGGTGGTCTTGTTCATTGTTACCAGCCTGGCGATCGGGATGTGGAGATCTTCGACCCGTCCCTCGCCGAGGATTTGGATATAGATGGTCGGCACTCGGGCGAGTGACTTCTTTGTCACCCGTCCGCTAAAGCTGTGGTAAGGGTCAGGTGGAGCAGGAACGCCGTGTGGCGTTCCTGTCTGTGCTTATCGCGACTATCTGCTCGAAAACAAGTCCGCGATATTCGGCGCGTTTGTGGGCGCGCTGAATTCCGGCTTGTAGACGAAGTCGAGCCACCCCTTCTGCACTGCCTCATCGGCAGAGAAGATGTGGTCGAACCCGTCGCTGATTTGTTCGATCAGTTTTCGGGCAGTCTTTTTCGGCTTCGGTGAGCGAGAACAGAGAATTTTCGTAAAGTCTCTCTGGTTTCTCAGCATCGAATGCTTCGCGCGATCCAGGTCTGATGCGCTTTGCGCGCCTGCCATGTCCCACTTCACGCAGTGGTACATGAGGGCGGTGTGAGGCAGTCCGACCCGAACATCTGCGCACTGGATGAACCAAAACGCGCAGCTTTGCGCTTTGACGACGACAAAGGTGAAGTGCACCTTGTAGATCATGCGGATCAACAAGATGCGGTTGAATGCTTCGCGGCAGTCGTCGACACCGCCGCCAGCGCTGTTGAATATGACCGAGATGGAGGCGCCAGGATGTTGTTTGGCAAACTCCTCCAAAACGGCAACTTTGGACTGACAGCCGGTCATGAAGCCAGTCCATTCGAAAACGAACTTTCCGTTCACGACTTCGACTTGCGAGCCGGTCGTTTGCGCGGAGTTGTTCGTTCTTTCAGCCGCAGTAGATTGCTCCTGTTTCATTGGTTGCTCTCTTTCGTTTCTCAGTCATGGTGACCGTGAAAGTCTGCATCCAGGAACATCGCCCCGAATGCAATTCGATTTGGCTGCAACTAGCTTTGAGGCACTAGTTGTTCGTGCCGCCAGCCCCATGCCGGCAGCGCTCAAGTTCTTCGCGATCGTGGCGCGATAAAGGGGTGCGTTCGATTATTATTCCAGTCATGTCCAGTTCTCCTCACTCTGGTTTCTCTTCGAGTTGTGCCGCCAGCCCCCAAGGTTACCTTCTGACATTAGTGTTGCTCCTTGTTTGCATACGGAAAAACCCTGGCCTTCCTGAACGAGCATCACCTGCTGGTGTTTGCCCATTCAGCAAAGTCTGAGATAGTTTGCATCAGGCGCTTTCAGGCTACCAAATAATGCTTACTTGGTATTGTTGGATCAAAGGATCTGACGTAACAATTGCAATGTGTTCCAACTGACTCTGCGCAACCAGAATGCGATCGAACGGATCACGATGAATAGATGGGAGTGAAGCTGTATGCAGAGCATGACTCACACTGATCGACAGAGGACGGAAGCCGTTAAGCTGTAAATGCTCAGAAACAAAAGCTTCTGGGCCATTGGGCAGGCGCAATTTGCCAAGCTGAGCTTTGATTGCTATTTCCCAGCCACTGGCTGCGCTGAAGAAAACTTCATTACTCCCGTCTGCAATTGCTTGTCTGGCTGTGCTTGAAAGATGATCATCGTTATCGATCCACCAGAGAAAGCTATGCGTATCAAGAAGCACTTGCATGAATTCGGCTTTACCGCTTTCCCTCAAACGCCTGCACAAGCTCCTCGGGTAATGGTGCATCGAAATCCGGTGACATCCAGATCTTGCCTCTCGCACTGCCGGCGACTCTTTGAGACTTTGCTTGCACAATCGGCACAATGCGGGCCACAGGAACACCTGATTTGGCGATGATAATCTCCTCACCGGCCATTACTCGCTGCAGCAATTTGGACAAATGAGTTTTTGCCTCATGTATGTTCACTTCGCGAGTCACTAGACAAGACCTCAACTTCCCTGCTCCCAGCGTAAACTAAGTCCTGGACTTAGTCAACAGTCGACGTCTCGCAACGTTCCTGAATGAGCATCACCTCAGATGATGTTTGCTCATTCAACAAAGTCTGAGTCGTCGTCAAATTCGTATTCGGCTGTTTCCTCATTTACAAAGCTGCCATCATCGCCGCTGTCGAGGTCCACTTCTTCGTAAATCGCTGCTAGAGGGATAGTCAAAGCGCCATTGGAAAGCGACTCTAGCACCAGATCATCTCCTGGTCCAAACTTTATGACGTCCCAAGTTCCATCGGAGACTCTTCGATATAGCTCGATGCGTTGTCTCTTTTGATGCACAATCACCAACTCGTTGAGCGTCTCGATCTTCATGTAGTTAACCCGCTTCTCTCGGCGATCGATAGCGGCTGTAGATGGCGATAAAACCTCAACGATCATGACAGGACTGTTCGTGAATACGCTTTTGCTGTCATATTCATCGCAAGATACCATCACATCGGGATAATAGAAGCAATTAGCCGCCTCCACTCTCGCCTTGACAGCTTCCATATATGCCCGGCAACGGCTGCCTCTGATGTGTGCCCGAAGAATGGAGTGAATGTTCCCGGCGATGATGTTATGGCGCCGAGTCGAGCCACTCATGGCGAACACCTGTCCGTCTACGAATTCTCGTCTTCCAGGAGCTGTTGCTTCGCTTCTGAGATACTGTTCGACCGTCATGTGCATGAACTTATTGGGGACTGGCACTGGCAAACCTCAGTCATAAAGAGCCTTACGCAAAAATTATAGCAAGCGTCAACATTTGTTGTTCGCTACCAATGGCTTTGGTGCCGGCTAGCTTTTGAGGAGCTAGCCAGCACCGATGTTGAACACCAGCTTTAGTGCTTGTGCGCACTGCCGGTGGTGACTCTATGCTTGGCTCAGAACCACGACGGGATGCACAGGATCGGGTGAGAAGTATTCTTTTAGCCGTTCGGCCAGATCGCGGTGCGCTCCCTCGTGCCAAATCATGATCGATAGAGCTTCCGATCTTTCTGCCAAAGCTTTGGCACTAAGCAAGCGCCCGATTCGGATTTTGCTGCAGATGACTCCGAGTGGGCGCTTGCTTTCCTCGGCCAATCTTCGCGCTTGATCGAGGAGGTCCATGGCTGTTTGCAGGTCCTTCGCCAGTGGGGCAGCGGCACCCGACGTCAGCCACGCGTAGAGCAGCTCTTGCGTCGCCCTTGCGAGCAGGAGCCGCAAGTTTTCACGAAGAGGTTCCTCCTCTTGCGTGATTGTTTCGATGGCGCGCATCGTTAAACCAACGATGCTCAGACCAGGAATGTTTGCGAGTTTCATCTTTCCTATCCTTCTCTTCGATGTTTACACAGTGAGCTCTTCGACGCAGCAGTCCAACCGGAACATGTGCGCACCGGTGGTGGGGTCATATCCGATCAGTCGTAAAAGTAGTTCTAACGCAATCTGCGTCCCAAGGACCCAGTGCGCTCGATGTAGTCAGGGAGGCGCTTCCAGACTTCGTGAGTTTCCGTTCCCCTTTCCTCCTTCGATAAACTTGCCCATATCCAATCGGCAGATTTCCTCTCCCCGATCTTTAGGGCCTCATCCCACCACAGTTTTAGGCCCTCATACTCCGATAATTCGGCTGGTACTTCCAGCGTTACGTCTTCCCATGTCGAGCACCATGCGTCTAGATTTGGAGCCCGAGAACAAAGATGTACCGACCTTGTGATCGTCCTGGTCTTAGACCCGTTCGACCGACGCTTCGACCAAATCATGGTCGATAGAGCTTCCGATTTTGCTGCCAAATCTTTGGCACGAAGCCGGAGCTCGATTCGCATTGGGCTGAAGAAGAGTGCGTCGCTGAACTCTGCCCATTTTCGCGCTTGGTCGAGGAGGTCCGTGGCTTCCTTCAGATCATTCGCCAGCGGGTCCGTACTGCCCGGCTTCGGCTGCGCCTCGACCAGGGCTTGCGTCGCCTTTGCGAGCAGGTCTTGCGTCGCTTTTGCAAGCAGGAGCCGCAAGTTTTCACGAAGAGGTTCCTCCTTCCACGTGAATAATTTGACGGCGAGCATCGTATAACCCACGATGCGGCCCAGCAAGTTCAGGCCAGGAATGTTTGCGAGCTTCATCTTCCTATCCTTCTCTTCGATGTTTACAGGGTTGTGTCTTTTATTCGTTTTCCTTTCCGGTCAGATCGAGGTGCTTACGCTCGTACCAAATCATGGTCGATACAGCTTCCGATCTTTCGGCCAAATCTTTGGCGCGAAGCAAGCGCGCGATTCGCATTTGGCTGAAGATGAGTGGGTCGCTGAATATCAATCTGCGCGCTTGTTCGAGCAGGTCCGTGGCGTCCTTCAGATGACCCGCCAGTGGGTCCGTGCTGCCCGGCTTCGGCTGCGCCTCGACCAGGTCTTGCGTCGCCTTTGCGAACAGGCACCGCAAGTTTTCACGGAGCGGTGCCTCCTCCCACTTGAATGTTTCGACGGCGCGCATCGTGAAAGCCAAGATCCTGTCCAGCAGTTTCAGGCCAGGAATGTTTGCGAGTTTCATCTTCCTATCCTTCTCTTCGAGTTTATAGGGTGAGCTCTTCGACGCAGCAATCCAACCGGAACGTGTGCGCACCGGTGGTGGGGTCATATCCGATCAGGCGTGCGATCGGAATGTGGATGTAGTCACCATCCGATTTGATTCGAATGTAGAAGGTGAGGGCACTTGCGACGCCAGTTTCTCGTCCCACCCACCGACTTCCCCGGTTGCGACCATGGCGAGGCTGATTGCCAATTGGAATGCAGAGCGGATCTATGTTGCATCCGATAACTGTTTTCGCAGCATCGCATGCATCGTTGGCATCCACCCTCAGTTCCGCTGCGGCCCAAGCTGAGTTGACTGGACCATCGACGGGACCTACCAACACCGGATGCTCTTTTGTGACGATGATGGACCTTCCCGGGACGAATCGAAACAGTTCTGCCATGCGGTCCTGGCGATTTGCCTTGGGGTCGCCATTGATCGCCTGAGCATACGGATGATCGACCGGTACCCCCAGGGGCTCGAATGCATTGCGGAACGTCGCATACATCGCCTGGAGCGGAACGAATTGGCTCAGTTCGACGCTATAGCGATGCTGATTGATCTTATCTCTCATGGTCACCAACCACATGAAAGTTCTTCCGATCAGCATCATGTTGTTGTCGTGGTAATTCAGCGAGACAACTTCGGCCATTCCCGAAGACAGAATGGACGCGTACTGCTTGCCCTCGATCAGTCTCCAGAATTGTTGATGGAGCCTTCGAGCGACCGCCTTTATCTCGCCACTTGTCTTGATCATTGTGTGGCTCCTTGTTCATGGAACGGACAACGTTTGTCCGAATGCGGCGGGCAGCCTGGCATCACTTGTGCTGCCAGGCTGTGTTGGGTGTCAGTCGAACGAGCTGGCGCTGACGGCGATCTTTTCGATGACCAGCTCCTGGGCGGCGATCACCGGCGCAAACGCGATCTCCTTCCAAACCGTTAAGACCATTGCCGGCCCAAAGAGACCTAAACTGGCCCACTCGTTCGCCTGGTCGTCACAAGCGCGACGAGCGCCCAGGGTGAGGGCGAACATTCCCACGAGATACTGCATAGCATCCTCCATTGTTGCTAGCTCCGGATTGGAGCCTGCTGAATCCTGAGACGAGCCTCAGGTGTCGTTGCGAATTGAACTGGTGGTGGCAACCGCAGTCGCCACCATTGCACTTCGTTGGAAGAGCGCCAATCAGGCGCTCTTTGCGGCGACTTCGCGAGGTTGATCAGGTGCCTGGAGCGCAGTGGCAGCAGGATCAGGGTGATCCAACATCCACTTTTTCCCGAGCGGGCAGTCATTGCGATAGTTGCAGTGTTGGCAGTGATCGCCTGGCTGCACTCTGAACCAACCACGATTCCAGGCGTCATCCATTTCTCTGATGAAGCCGGTGATTCCCTGGAGTCGAGCCTCTTGCTGCCTGGTGAGCTTGTCTCCGATGGCGTCCAAGCTATACTCGGGACGCGGAAGCCACCTGCCATCGGCGCCGCGCATATATTTGAGACGAGTCTTGACGGTACCCTCGAAGTCAACACCCCAGATGGCTTTCCACGCCTTGGTCTCGCGAACAACCAGCCCCATCATGAATGGCACGATCTCGGCGTAGCGATGCCGATGCTTGCCCGTTTTCGTGTCGTCGACGCCAACGAACCATGGTGTCATCGAAATCTCGTCCGGTTTGACGACCCAAGTTGTTTGGGTCTTCTTGTCCCACCAGAATATCGGATTCGGTTCCTTAACCGTACGGTTAACGCTCGGAGCCTCCTTTCTTTCGGCGCGAGCAGCGACGGCGATGATTGCCTTGGCCGTTCTCACTGCGCCGACTTGCTGTTGCTTTGGAACGGCATTTGCCCCGGTGAACAGGGCCGCAACGTTTTTCGTGCGCTGCTCCCTTGGTTTTGCCATTTCCTGATGAACCACAGCGCCAATCGCCCTGCTAACAACGTGCGTCGGAGCCTCATACCGATCGCCTTCGCGACGGCGCAGGTAAGCCGCCTGACAGTCGATAAATTCAAGCAGTTGAGAAGGCGCGACGCTGCGATCCCAAGGGCTGGTGACCGGAGCGATGTAGGACGCAGCGCCTTTCTCCACGAGTTCACGATAGCGCCACGCTTTGCGACCCGTGTTCTCAGGGAGCGGCTTGCGAGTTTTGTCGATGTTTTCCATTTTTTTGAATCCCCATTTAGCAGGTTGAAGACGTAGAGATTACCGATACGCGTTTTACTCTTTGCTTTTCCCTTTCCTGAAGTTGCATCGCATTTTATGGAAGCAAACAAGCTTGCTGCCTGATTCTTGCGATTTCCCTTGTGAATCGAAACTGTTTCATCTTGCCGATGGCATCGGAAGAATCGTCAGACCGGATTGTCCGGCTACAGCATCGACTGCGATACAGAAACGCCCCTCGCGGGGCGTTTCTGCTTGGTTAGGAACAGGAACTCCACATATGGACTTCTGTTATGCACAGACAGCATGGTGCCGCCTGTGGTGCCGCGCGGTTATCCGTCTACGACTTACCGGTTTGTTTAGGCTTGCGACTTCAGTCTTCGATGCTGTGGAAAGGCACGTCTGTGCCTTTGTTATAGCGGTTAGCTGCGAGAAATTCTTGCAATTCCGCGCAGCCGACAGCCATGAGGCGCCTCTCTCCTGTTATTTCCATGGCAGCGGCAAGCGCCACCACGCCCTTTTCGGTGATTATCGGTCCTCCGGAACCGCCTTCATCCCAGAGACCGTCAAATAGTATTCCCTCTGCCAAGGCGTCCGGTAAAGCCAGGTCGGGTGGTACTACGAATTCTGCCAGGTATGTTCCCACAGAAACTTGATATTTGACTTTAAGTGGAAACCCTAGCCCAGCTACAAGGCGACCTCTAAACAGCTCTTCGTCGCTCAAGAGCAGGCTTTTGAACCTATGAGGTTCCTCCGTCGCCAAAGCAGGAAGCAGTCGCACAAGCGACAGGTCGTTCTTACGATCCTCTCCTAAGAGACTCACGCGGTAGTGCTTTCCCTTTGTTATGGCATTGACGGTTTTCTTACCTCTCATGACATGCCTTGCGGTGAGGACCAAGCCATCGTCCCCAACAACAAAGCCGGACCCATGACCTAAGCTTAGAGACCCGTTGTTGCTGATCGTGTTCATGAAGATAACAACCGACTCTTTGGCTGAGCGAACAGCGTCAGCGAGAGCTTGCGGCAGGGGAAGGTCCGGTTCGCCGCCAAAAAACGTGATGTCTTTCTGGTCAAGGCGAAGCTTTTCTCGATCAGTAATTTGCTCCAAGCGCGTTTTGATGGATGTTCCCAATGCGCCGAGCGAGCGAGCTGCGAAGGCCAAGCCCCCGATTTTTGAGCTGAACATGGTTCACTCCTTTTATCTGAGAAGTTTTAGCTTTGCTAGTCTGCAAGCTGTTTCTTCCTGGTGAATCGAAACTGTTTCATCTTGCCGATGGCATCGGAAGAATCATCAGGCCGGATTGTCCGGCTACAGCATCGACCGCGATACAGAAACGCCCCTCGCGGGGCGTTTCTGCTTGGTTAAGAACAGGAGCTCCGTATGGGCTTCTGTTGAGTCGTTCTCTTCGTTACGAGCGATCGGCTGGTCCGTACGGACGGCTAGATGAGGGCACGCCGCCAACTACCCAGACAGTTGCGACGATGCCCCAAAACGTGGGCGAGTGGAGTAGTTCGGAAACAGCCGTCAGAATGTAGTTCATGTTGGTCTCCTTACGTTGGCTTCGGAAGAATTCCGTTGCACTTTGAGTTGCAGTTGCGCTGCACAGGCGGCATGGTGCCGCCTGTGGTGCGTGTTGGATGCCGGACGATAGTCAGCAGGAATTAATTCCCCCCAACAGGCAGTCGCAAGCGACCCCTTCCTTCCTTTCTCGCCCGAGCGATGTCTTGTCGATAGTCGTGTCCGGGAATGTAGATTTCGCCAGCGGTGGAGAAAATTTCGTGACAGCGAGAACTTGTCCGCCCGATTTTGTCCACTTCCTCCACTCGCTTGACGATTCCCATCATTGGAAAGTTTGATGTGGTGATGACCAGAGTTCGCCGCTCGTAAACAGCAGCGATGAGCTGCGGTTGGCAGTTACCAACCGCGTCAGTGGGCGAAGAAGATAGGCGTTTCCCTTTCCAGGTCGTCGACGAGCGTTTTCAGTTCGATGAGCACGCAGGTCGGTTTGTGCACCATGCCCGGATCGTCGATGTCGCGTTTGCCGTAGGCGCTTCCGCGAATATTCAATCGCGCCTTGCAGCAGGGACACGTGTAGTAGTCGGTTTCGCCCAATCTGGTTTGATGAGGTTCCAGACCGAGTTCTTGCTTGCCAAAGGCCGCATGCAGGCATTCGACGATTGCGAGCGTGCGCGGTTCGACAACTTGAACGACCTGAACTGCTGGCTCATCGCCCAGTTTTCTGGGGTCTTCGAACATGTGGATTCCCTTCTCGTTATGCGAGTTCTGTGTTTGAACTCGCGGCGATTTCGATGTGGAGAGTCGAAGTTATTCACTCAGCCCCGGCAATTAGCCCGCCGCGAACGGAGGAACTCGGAATTTCTTGCCGCGCGGCCGAGCACCATTTCGATCAATGTTCAGGTTGAACAAGATTGTGTCGAAGAGCCAGGACACAGCCAGAATCGCAAGCGCCATCGTCAGCGCCGACGCTAGCACGGGCAGTCTGCCGTCAAAGCTCAAGACGCCGAACCAGCGAACATTGACAGGCAGCTCGGTGAGAAACAAGGCAGTGAGAAAGAACGGAGAGAAGGGGCTGCGAGTTTCCATTTTGAAGTCGAACCAAAAGCTGCCACCGCTCATCACGCTGCACCACCAGATGGCCAAGCTGGCCAGGCTGAGGTCGATCAAGGCGCCGACAGAGATGGCGACGCTCAATACTAATGCCGAGCCGAAGTTGCCCGTAAAGGTGACGTCGGGTAGCATCGGCAACACGAAGTTGCCCGTAAAAATGACGCCGGGCAGCATCGGCAACACGAAGTAGGTCACCAGGGATAGTGCCAGGATTCGGCGGGCGGAACTGCTGATCTGTTTGGACATTGTTCTAGTCTCCTGTTTTTCGAGTGATTATTCTCCAGGTTTGTTTCGGAACGTCGCACGACCTTCCTGAACGAGCACCGCATGCGCATTCAGCAAGGTCGGGTGACAGGAAGCCGGCTTAACGCCGGCTTCCTACTTTAGCTGGACTGATTACTCAGATTCGTCTGATTCGTTCTTGAGCACAGTCCAAAGTCGCGCCGACGTCACAATCGCTGCAAACGCCAGCAAAATTTCACTCAGAATTTTTCGTGCCATCTTCGTGTGCCTCCTGCACTGCACTTAGAACGCTTGCCGCCATTGCCTCAACTTTTGAGCCAAAGCTGACAGGCTAAAGCGACCTGGCGGTTTGAGAACCGCCTGGAGCGCCATCAGCGTCAGCTCCGGTCCGCCCTGTTCAAGGCGGCGAAATCCGGAGATGCGTTCTCGCTTCAGAACTTGTCCGTCCGGTCCGAAAAGCGTGACATCATAGATGCCTTCTTCTTTCGTTCCCTTTCCGGTGTTTGCGATGCGCAACGAACCGAGTGACCTCGATTTTTCCGCATCGCCCAATGGCCACAGCTTGATTTCGACTACTACCATGCTGGTCTTCTCTTCTCTTCTCTTCTGCGACTTGGTTTTAGCCAGGCAGCAAGAGCCGCCTGACTGAAGTCAGCGTTTAAGCCGGCTTCTTTCATTGTTGGAAGCATTGGCGGGGAGAGAATTGCTTCTCTCCCCAGAAGGCGAATCAAGTCAGGCTTCTTGCTTGCCGAAAACGCGCTCGCTTATAAGGGCGGAGAAGCCCGACGCGACGGCGAAGAGGGCGGCCAGGAAGAGGATGTAGATGTCCGATGTGGTATGGCTGGCCAGGGACGGAACGATCGCCGCCGTGATCAAGAAGCCCACGGCGTATTCGACCCAGTAAACACCCCAGTCGATGAAGGTGCTGACGGTGTGGGTGAGGGTAAATCGCATGCCGTGGAAGGTTATCAGTGCCTTGAAGCAGCCGGTGAGAATGCCTTTGGCGAAGGAGAGGGCGAGCATAGTGGCCATAAATACGCCCCAGCCCCAACCGTGAACTTCGACCTCGATATCCATCAGTCCGGGGATGAGGTAGAAGGTGATGACGACGGCGGCGAAGACGCCAACGCCAACGAGATGGCGTTTGAGGAAGTCAATGAACTCGCTCATTGTGGTGAACGGGGAATATTCGGCCAGGATTTTTCTGATCATCTTCATGGAACTTCTCCGTTGTGTTCATGTATTCAGGTTGAAGATTCAACGATGGGAATCTCGCGCTTCTCATCGCAACGAGATTTTAGCCAGGCAGAGCGAGCCGCCGGGCTAATTTTTGTTGCACTCAGGTGGTGGCGCCGGTGGTGAAGCTAACGCGATCGTCGGAGTAAACGGTCGTCTCGAAAGAGACGTTGTGTTCACCGTCCATTCCTTCCATGTGCAGATCGATCACCGCCTGCCCTTCCAGTTCTTTGGCCAGGAATCGGAAGAGCTGTTCGACAAGCGAACTGCGATTCTCGTAAGCGCTCGCTGCTTCGAACGCCAGCGGCGCACCGACTTTGGCCGTGAAGCTGTCGTCGGTGTGAACCCCGATGCCGTCGGCAATCAGGCCCAAGCGTCCGCGCGCAAGGCACACCGGAGTGCGCTCGATCACGATGATGACATTCTTTTCGTTCGCTCCAACGAAGTGAGCGGTCACGTCCTGACAGCCGCCGATGGCGTCTTCGATGAGGTGTTTCGCCGCAGCTTCGAGCCACAGCGAAACGTGTGTTCTCTCAGTCATAGCTGATTCCTCCTTCGTTTCGTTAGAAGAGCGTCAATCCCTTTTTCACGTCTGTTGGTCTACCTGCCGGACACAGCGACTCCGCAACTTTCGGAATCGCTGTGCCTGAAAGTAACTGGTGAAGCTCATCGCATGCCTGCTTGGACTGATCGGAACGCAGAGCCGGGTCCATGTCGTAGCAGAACGCCAGGAGCTTCAAGATTGCCAGTCGCTCGTCGGTGCTCGCGGTTTTAAGCGCGCTGAACAAAGTTTCTTCGACACCGGCAAAGTCCGTCCGAGTCTTGCGCTGAGACTTTATGAAAATCAACGCATTCAGGGCGTGCGCGATGAAGTCGCTGGTCCTGTGTTCGTTGGAATCGGCCGTGCGTCCACCCATGCGCATCCCGATGAAGAACAGAGCGCCTGCGCAGGCGAAGAGAGCGTAGGGAAGTAGATGAAGATCTTGCATGGTTTTGTGACCCTTCTGTTTGTGAGCACTCATGCGCTCTGGATTTGTCCTTTTCGAGCACCGGAACTGGTGGCACCGATGCGATCTATCGTTGTGCTGGCGCTGAGGAGCTGGCAGACCTGGTGACCTGGCTAAATTCAGCCGCTGTTCGTTGAATCTTCCGCCGGTGTCAATGCGGCACCTTGTGCGTAAGTGTCCAGACCCGCCAGCACGAAGCCGAGCACTATCGTGTTCGTCCTCTGGTTTGAGCGCGCTGCTTCCTCTTGCCTTTGCCTTTACGGCTGCCTGTGCTGAGTTTCGCCTTCTTCTGCAACAGCATGTTGCCACCGAATTCAACACTTTTGCTCGGACGAAGGTCCGAAATATCCTGGATCAATTGACCCGGATCTTCGTCACCTCCTAAGACCGTTAGACGACTGGGGATATACAGCAGGTGTGCGACTTCAGGACCGAGCGCCGCGTCGAGGATGAGCCGATCCGTCACAAAGAGTCCGCTTTCGGGTTCGTTGGGAAACCGGTCAGGGTCGCCCAAATATCTAATATCGAAAGCCCCGCTCAATTCCGGCTCGAATGCCCTATTCGTTTTGCCGCTGGCGCTCACTACGTGGTGCGCACCATAGCCGTCGCCACCCACCACCGCAATGTTCTTGTAAACAGCAGGAGGGTCTTGAGTCACCCCAACCATGCTAACGCGCCTCATCTCATTGAGAATGCCAAGCACTTTCACAATGACCGTATCGCCAACGGCGAACTCGTTGCCGTCGAATTTGTCCATCGGCAGCCACGTTCTCACGTTGCCCACCTTAACGATGGCGCCGTCTTGACCAATGGTCTCAACCACACCTTCGACGATGTCGCCGGACTTGAGGTCCCAAACAGTGTTGGGAATATTCGTCATGTCGTGTTCCCTCTGATGCGAGCGCCTCAGCGCTCTTCCTCAACATGATACCGGCACCGGTGGCGCCGATTTGCGATATTGATAGGTCTGCCACCACCCGGGTTTGTGGTCCGGGTGGTGCCTGAAGCCCCCTCCTGTAGAGGCGAAACGTAGTGCTACGCCGAATAGATAATGTGCGCCGCACTAACCGCCGTCCCGGTTATCTTGACCCTTGCTTCGTTATGGCCGCGGTCAAGGCGTCGCCGAGCGCAGTCCGCCCTCTGCTGGAGTCCTGCGAACTCAAACGATTCACCTTCTTCTTTTCGGGCAGCATCGACAATTTCACGTGCAGCTTTTCATGACCCTGGTCGTTCGTCTTGATGGACTTCTTCACGACTCGCACCTTAACTTTGGTGCTGGAGTAAAAATACTCCTCCACCATCTTTGGCGCAGCCTCGTGCAGCTGGTGAAATTTCAAGTCCCTTTGCGCGAGCCCGCCAATAAGAGCAGTGCCGATTTTAACGAACACGATGGTGTGGTTGCAAGGGTCGTAAACCTCGTGGTGGATGCGCCGTTGGGCCAGAGTCACAGCAACTTTTCCTTGACAATCGAAGGTTTGTTGATGCGCAACCACGCCGTCAATCCACTGCCCTTCTTCCAGGGCGTCGAACTCTTTCTGCTCAGTGCGAAATGACATGTTTACCTCCATTTGTTAGCCATCACCGGCGGTGACAGCGAGAGTCACCAGACTCTCCTCAATGAGCGCACTCGGATTTCACCCGAAAGCGACTAGCTCAGAAGCTCGACTACTAAGTTGAACGACTCTGTTGAAGCCGTTCAGCTGCGCCACACGGTTACTCTTGCTCGTTGCGAGCGGCGAGCGCTGCCTTAAGCGCGTCGCCGAGAGCCGTGCCAGCGCTTGTGATGGACTGAGTCTGATGTCCGCCCTTGTTACCTTTGCCCGGCTTGTTGTTCCGCCCGTAGTGGGCGTTGTGGAAGTCCTTCACGCGCTCGGGCGACCCGGCTTTGACGTCCGACCGCGAGCCGATGGTCGGATGGTGACCGTTCGGACCGGGAGCCGGGCGCATCGACAGGTCGACCTTGGGCTTGTTCTCACCGGTTTGTTTATCGACCTCAAAAAACTTGCGCACGACCCGCACGCTTATCTGTTCGCCGACTTGCAGTACGCGCGGCACTCGAGTGCCCTTCTCGAACGGCACTTGCTGGTCACGCAGACCGCCGGTGAGCTGCGTGCCGACCTTGACGAAGTAGAGCAGCGACTCTTTGCCGCCCTTGTCCTTAACCTTCAGGACATTGAGGACCTTGCCTTCCACCTCCTGACCTACCGCCAGCCCGTTGTAAGTCACCATCGCCTGAGCGTGCTCGTCGGCGCGCTTGGCGATGCGGCTTTTGCGTTGTTCGGCGGCTTTGGCTTTCTGCTCCGAACCAGCCTGAAGGAGCTGCTCCTGAGACAGACGCGTACGCATGGAGACGACGACGCTTCGCCGCACCCGGCTCACCGACACGATCTTGACCCACTCCTGAGAGCCCTCGCTGGTAACGGAGTCGATTTTGAAACCGGGCGCCAACTCGCTTCTCGGCAAGTAGCACTCGATGCCCTCGTAAAAACCGATCAGACCCGGGCGCCCTTCCACGCGCTTCAGGGTGAGATGAAGGTTGCGATTGCCCTCGGAGCGAGCGCGCAGCTCACGCCACACTTCGCCTTGATTGCCGTTCCCCTTCCCCTTCCCCTTCCCCTTGCGCTTGCCCTTGCGCTTGGTGGACGTCGCCGGAACGTTTACCGTTTCGACGACAGCCAGCCCACTCATCCTTTGACGTAGAATTTCGTCGAGGAGAGCAGCCCTATTGGTGATGCCAAGAACCAGAGGCTTGCTCAGCGGGTCTAACAGGTCCAGCCGAAGCTTGGCAAGATCATCGGCGAAGAAAGCAGACCAGTCCTGGGTGGGAAGCGTCTCGACGTCAAACAAGCTGAGGTCCATGGTTGTCGCGCCAGCCGAAGGTCCGGTCCAACCAGCGGCGAGCCGCGAGGGAAGAGCCGCGAAGTTGCGTTTCCGCTGCTGCGCGGAAGCGTCTATGAGGTCACTCGTGGGGTTGGTGAAGGTCAGCACCTGCTCTCTCCAGCCAGCGGAGCCGAAGTCGGGAATCGCCATGAGGGCGAGCTTCTCGGGAACTTCGCCTTCGGCGGTGGTCGCCGGGCCGCTAAGCACGTACTCTTCGTTTTCGATGGTGCCGGCTTCGAAGCCAGGAATCTTCACGGGCTGCTCCGTTCCGGCCAGGGCGAGCTGCAACGTGTCATTGCTCTCGCCCGTGACGATAACCTTGATGCTGTCGCCCTTTTCCGGATTCGAACTCGGCTGCGTGGGCAGGAAACCTCTGCGACCGTCGTTCAGAACGACGTTGGCGCCGAACTGATCGTTGGCGGTGACGGAGCCGTCGATGATGATGTTCTCATTGCTCATGATCGTGTTCCTTCGGTTTGAGCGCCTCGGCGCTCTCGATGTTGAAGCACCGGTGCCGGTGGCACCGGTTTCGTTCCAGTTGGCACCGGATGCAAGTTGGCATCCGGCACCATGTTTTTGAAAGCAGCGTTATCCACGCTACTACCGCTTCGCACGCGCGCGCATTACGACGACGAGCATTGCGCATGTGGCGCAATGCATGAAGTTTTCTGCGCTCCTTGGCACTGGGAATCCAAGGCTCGCGAAGGCAGTCCGGCGTCGGAATGAATTCCAACGTCTGGCCACCACGATTACGCTCGCTGCCCCGTGGTGCTCTGAGTTTCGCGCGGACCAACGTAGAGGGTGATACAGCTGGACCCCTCGCGCGGCGTGCGAGGCCCAGTAACGGTCCAACCGCGCCGATACATAAAGTCGACGGCTCGATTGATCACGTCCGCCGATGGGGCTTGCAGCAGAAGTATCGGAAAGATAACGTCTTTCGAATAGACGCCCAAACGTTGACCGTGTTCATTCTGCAACAAGTCAGCCAACTTAAGAGCCTTCGAATCGAGTTCGCTGACATAGTGCTTGTTGGACTTCGCCGGACCTTCCGACGCCGTCGGTTCGGCGAACATCTCGAAAGGGAGGCTGGTGCTCCTGCTCTCGTTCTCGTTAAACAAGTGCAGAGGCAGCTCAGCGTCGCCTGGACGCAGTGTGATCGGCAAACCATCTCGATCCACCAGTCGGTCGTCGATCAACACCTCATTACGGAATGTGACCACGCCAAACCGCTCGAAATTGGAACGCGGCGTGATCGGCAAATCCACGCCGAAGTAGTCGGAAAGATATTTGGCCGCCACGTGCCCGACCGCAATCGCTGCGGCAGCTTCGCTGTTCGTCTCGTCCTCGATGCCGGCCAGGGCGAGCTGCAACTTGCCCTGGCTCTCGCCCGTGACGATAACCTTGATGCTGTCGCCCTTTTCCGGATTCGAACTCGGCTGCGTGGGCAGGAAACCCCTGCGACCGTCGTTCAGAACGACGGTCGCGCCGAACTGATTGCTGGAGGTGACGGAGCCGTCGATAATGATGTTCTCATTGCTCATGATCGTGTTCCTTCTTTGTGAGCGCCTCGGCGCTCTCGATTGTTGAAGCACCGGTGCCGGTGGCACCAGTTTTGCCGTGTTCGGAATTCACCAACCCAAGTTTGTGGCCCGGGGTGGTGTCTTAGTTGGTATCACTTAGAACTCGAAGAACCTGAATTCTGGAATCAGAGCCCCAAGTTTCCTTGGCGTCTCATTCGCTTTCGGTCGACGGCGAGGGCATCACCAGGTCGACTTTCGGCTTCGACTGCTTCGTCTTCTGATCGACCTTCTGGTACCTCCGATGCACGCGAAGTTCGATCTGCTCACCGCGCGCAAGTTTGCGGCGAGTCTTGCCTCCATCGACGTAGGGAAGCTCTTGCTCGCGCAGCCCTCCGACCAGGTGATCGCCCACCTTGATGAAGTAGAGCGTCTGCGGCTTGCCCCGTTTCGGTTGGGACTTGATCGAACGACCGACGACACCGGTTACAGTATCGCCTTCCTTCAGCCGATTGAATTCCGTCCACCCTGCTTGCTCTCGGTCGGCTTGCTTGGCCAACCCCGCCTTTCGCTTGGCGGCGTTGGTTTTCCTCTTCGCCGCTTCTTCTTGAAGCTGCGCAGTCGACACCGACAGTCGGGTGCTCACGAGCGCGCTTCGACTTTTGCGACTTGTCGAAACGAGTTTCACCGTGAGTTCGACCGACTGCTGGTCGACATTGTCGGGAAGTTCGCGCTTGAGCAGATAGCACGGAATTCCCTTGCACCGAGCGATCAACCAGCCCTCGCTTTTGGCGGGACCGAATTGAAGTCGAACAGTTTGCTCAGCGGCGAGCAGGGCTCGCAACGTTGACCATGCCTGACCACGTTTCTGAGCTTTGGTGTGAGTGGGAGTGGTGGCATCGTTCGTCATGCTGATTCCCCTTCTGATCTGAGCGCTATCGCTCTTCGTTTCTAAAAGCACCGTTGCTGGTGGCAGCGATTTCGAGATTAAAACCACCCAGGTATTTCCCGGGTGGTTTCTTGTTGTCTATTGCGGGCTGTTTACGCGAACCAGCCCGCGACCTTGTTGAAGAACCCAGACTCGTTCAGGTTCATGACTATGTGCTTGAAGTCGTTGAAGAGTCCGTACCCAATCAAGCACAAGACCAGGCTCATGCCGATTAGTCGAGCACGCATGTTCGTCGACTCGGCCAGCGGCATTCCTCGCAGGGCTTCGATCACACAGAACGTTATGTGTCCGCCGTCCAGTCCGGGAATGGGCATCAGATTAAGTACTGCTATGCCCATTGAGACCAAGACCATGTTCCAGATGAAGTTGAACATGCCCGATTGGTAAGCCTCTGCGCCAACTTGCACCATGTAGATCAGTCCACGCAGCTCCGGGTCTTTTCCGGAGAGGGAGGCTGGTCTGTGAAGAATGTGCGTTATGATTCCGAGACCTTCGACGGTTCCGAAGAAGGTCTCTTTGGTCTTAACCAGGGCGAGATAGATTGTCTCGCCAAGCGGCTTCTTGTAGAACACACGCTCGACGATCGGAATCAGGCCAATTCCGATGCGTCCATCTCCGTCAGGAGTGACGAAGATGGGAACGCTGACTCCCCCACGGTCAAGCACCAGAGGCACCGGCTTACTCTTGTAGGGGATGATGAAGCGCGCATAGTCATTGGGCGAACTGACCTTTTCGCCGCCCACAGACACGATTCTGTCTTCGACTTGAACGCCTGCATCGCGAGCGATGGTTATCGATGTCGACAACTCAACGACGTCGGTACGCAGCTCACGCATGGGCTGTCCATCGTAAGCGTAGATGCCGAACACCATGATCGCCGCCGAGATGATGTTGAATGCCGGACCGGCGAACAACACTATAATGCGCTGCCACGCTGGGAAGACTCGAAGATTCTCGAACTTGCCGGCGGTGACGCTTTCGTCGGCGAGTTCCGGAAGTGAGACGAAGCCACCGAAGGGAATCCAGCCGATGCGCCACTCCGTATTGGCCCAGTAGCCGATCGGCCATGAATGTTCGCGCGATCCAAAGCCGATGCTGAAGACAGGCGTCAGCATGCCAAACAGCCTTGCGCACGTCCAGTGCCCGAATTCATGGACCGTTATCATCGCCATGATGCCCAGCCACATGACGATGACGGCTGGTGCGCCGCCGCCGAGAGTGACGAAGGTCCGTTCAAGGGACTCGAATCCGCCCAGCCACGCAAACGCGAGCACGGGGGGCGGATATGTGTAAAGGCGGAGTTTCATTGAAATCCTCCTTCGGTTTCGAAACGGCGGTTGCCGTCCGAACTTGTGTTGCGTCTACTTTTCGCAGGTCGCCTGACCGCAGTCGAGTTGGTTTTCCGCCAGTTCAGCGGTGTTGCGAGCTTGCTCGTACATCCGCATCGCCGTAATGACGTCGTCTTGGACCATGAGCCCGTCGGCATCGAAAATCAGCTGATGAGCTTCCTGAGCCAGCCTGTTGCCCTTGGAGTTTTCCGGATGACGGTCGGCGCGATGCAAGACCTTGTCGACCTGGTGAACGATTTCCAGACGACGTTGCAGAGTCATGGTCTGCACCGTGATTTCGAGCATGTTGAGTTTTACGTCGTGCACCAATAGGACCCACGTCAAAGCAGCGACTCCGAACAATATTAACGCCCCACTGAAGAGCGTGAGTGCATTGTAGGCGGCGCTGAGAGTCTTTGTGTTGTTGAACATTTGCTTGTCCTCGATTGTGCGACGCCATTTGCAGGCGACGATTGATTGACGTGCGTGATGCACGGCGAACAGCCCACGCCCAATGAGCGATAGCTGTTCGCCGTGCACCGTTGTTGTAGCGAACCTGCCGAGCACTACATGTGATGGCATCTGGCGTTACTGGTTGGTGCCGGATGCCAGAGGCATCCGACATCCTGTGCTGCTCTCTTACTGTTACTGGGGAGTTTGAACCAGCTCAGCGGTCGAAGTTGGGATCGCGCCATCTGGGATAATGCTCATCCAGCCAAACCTTGCCCTGCTCAATCAGTGCATTGGGACTGTCTTCGCGATGGAGGGTGCCGACCAGGTATAAATCCGCGCCTGTATCACAGTCTTGCACTACCACGCGGTCATCAGGCGCATCCGACCCATCGGTAAGCCAGCTATCGATGACTGTTCGATAACGAGAGAGCACCGTGAGTTCGAGACTGTGCACCACGCCCATGTGTTTCGGACAACGGAAAACTGCGATCAGGCGCCTGCAGTTGTCCATGACGAGAATGTTGCCGCCTTCGCCAGGCCAGTCGACCAGATTGCCATAAAAACTGGACTTTGGCCAGTAAAAAAGCCAGTTATCCGGCAGTTCCATGGCGAAGTCGTTGTCGCCGTTTTTGGCTACAACTTTCACACCCAGCCGCTCCAATTGCTCGAAAGTCGCTCCTTCGAGCTTGTCGATTCGCCATACGCATCGAAACGCGAAGTGGCCGTTTCCCAAAAGACCCCGGTGGTGTCCATCTCTGAAGATATCACTCATTGTAGGCAGTGGTTGCTGAGACATCACTTCCTCCATTGCTCAAGTGGCAAGCTCGCCGTTGTTCGCAGCGCTCTCGAATTCTGACAGCAGCAGATACGAACCTTCCCCACAGATTGCCATCCGCCCCGCTTTTGCTCGCAGACGGCTGACCACGCTGTGGATTTTGTCCGCTTTGCTTGCTTGATTACAGTATTTGGCACTGTTGCCTGCGATGGCAGCAATGCTGAACTTTCGCCAGGACTCGCCGTCGAAGAGGAGACCTGTGAAATATCCCGAGTAGCCGCGCAAACGACCTTTCTTTGTGTTGCTGGCGCGGTTTGCTCGACCGTTTTCATCGAGGTGGCAATCGATTTTGATGTCGCCTCTTAGAAGTTCGGCGGGCAACTTATACCCGGGATAATACGCGGCGAGATACGAAGCAACATAGACCTTGCCCGTCAGGACAATCGGATCTCTGTTTTTTGACATTGTCTCTCGCTTTCGTCAGAGTAGTTACTGGCAGTGGTTCTTAGCCAGCGAACTAAAATGCGCGCCGAGCAGTCTGCGCTTGGTAGCGATGGGCTGTCGCCGTGCACGATGCTGGTTGCAAATTGCACTTCTAGATGTGGAAGTTCACCAACATGAACAACCCAGCTAAGACGAATGTCACGGCCGTCAAGGAGAGAACGACCAACATGATCAGCCCGGCTCGTCCATTAATCGAACTGTAGTACGGCGTGTTCCGCCATTTGCGTGTTGTTTCGCATATGAACACGCTGATGCAAAGGACAGCCACTGCCTGCAGCCAGAGACTGGGTGAAAGGTAATGCAGTAGAATCTGGACATAGATCCTAAGTCCCATCGTCGCAGCCACAGATCCCAGGACCAAGACAGCAGCATCTTTCAACCTTTGGATGTCGGCATTCTCTTTGAAGATACCCAATGTGCTTTCTCCTTCTGATCATCGGGAGTAGCCCCGATTTGCTGTAACAAACTCATGTCCTGTCGAAGGCAAACGCTGTCGTCAGCGCTCGCCTTCCGACTTGTCATCGCGTAATTTTTACTCGGCTTTCGCCTTGCCGAGAATGACGCGAATCTGAGCCTTCAACACCGCAACATCGAAGGCGGGAGAGCCTGGAGAGGTGTTCGTTCAGCCGTTCCACGGTGATAGTCCGAAGACCTCTTCCGCTCAGAAGGATGTCCAGTTCGGGCTCTGTCAAGCCCAGCGCTGCCGCTGCTTCGCCCCGGTTCCAGCGCTCTTCGATGACCTTGGTGATTTCCAAGGTCAGGCGAGCCTTTGTTGTCATTTTCTCAGCCTCTTCCTTCGAGAATCCGAGATCACGCCAAATGTTGCCCGACCCCCGGGTTACGGTGACATTTTTCATCGATTGTTCCTTTCAAGATAATCGGCAAGGTGGAGATTCAGTCCCCAACCGATGACGATATCGGGAGTCAAGCCGAGAATGCGCGAGTCGACCTCGACTCGTTTGGATTCGTCCATTATTTGCTCTCCACATTGTTTGTTTCGTGGTTGTTAGCGCAGCGGATTTTAATCGCTACGCGACGAATCGTGAAATTCGTTGAACACGGTGCGGGGTGCGTTCTGTCACCGCCGGTGATACTGAGTCCGCGCCTGGACATGATCTGACGAGCCCGTGTGATTACTTCCCGGGGCGGAGTCACGATCATGTGAACCGACACGGGAACGCTCTCGTCTGCTGCAGCATCGCCGCGAGATTGTGCGGCTTTACGCTCCAGCTCGTCGGCGAACTTGATTGCTTTCGCTTCAAGCTCACTGACGTAGTTGCTGTTGATATGTATTTCCCAGTTCGGGGGAAGAAGTCGATTCCTTCTTTGCTCGTTGCTCATGTGCGAGCTCCTCAGCTCAGTGAGAGGTTACCTTTCGGCCCTCCAGAATGCGCACGTCATGCACATTCAACAAGGTCGGAAGCGCTAACGGCGGGAAGCAATTGCCTGCCCGCCGTTGCATTGGTTATGTGTATTGGGACTGGTGCTTAGCCGTTTTTAGGCGGCAAACACTTGCTCAATCTCGGGCAGTCGACCCTCGCGAACGAAGGCGCAGTCCAGCTCCCCGCCGGCGGAGACGATGACGAATATATTCTTGTTTGTCTGCGTGCCGCCGTCGATGTTGTCGATTTCGACGAGCAGTTGCGCCGCGATTTGATCGAGATTGAAAGTCGACCTGTGGTCGCAGCGTGGCAATCCGATTCTGTCGAAGTTTCGGATATAGAGTACGACCCAAGAGTTCGTCTCGTCACGACACGCGCGTGCGCACCGAAACGCTGTCGAAACTGCGTCACCCTGGAGCGAAGTTGTTTGGGCGAGGTCCTCTCCGTCTACGTCCAAGATGGCGATTCCAACATATGTACCGATCGCGTTGAGCAGCTCGCCGCGGTCATCGCTCGGGACTGTTAATCCGCTGATTCTGATGCCCACACTGGTGACCACCGCACATCCGTGAGCAACGGACGTCTTGAGCGCGGCGATGAGGCGTTCGAAGTAGATGTTGCGAGGTGCAACTTCAGTGCTGACTTCGGTGCTTCTGATAGTCATCTGTAATCTCCGTGGAATTGATGCTTCTCATAAGGCACCGGGAGTGGTGCTGTGAGAAAGCATCGATTGACGTTGACCCTCGAATCTAAATCCGAAGGTCTATGATTTGTTGTGCGTGGCACCGCGGCTGGTGTTAGGACCAGTCGCGCGCGCGATTACTTGCGCCAGAGTCCGTTGCGCGGAGTCTCGTTGCCCCAGATGTCGCGCAAGCCTTCGAGCTGCTCGCGCGCGTGCCTGAGGCGGACGCTGTTGCTTTTGATTCTTTCGGAAAAGAAAGCTAACACGCCCTCGATGTGAACGTCGGTTGCTCCCTGGACTTCTTTCTGGAGATGCCCCGGCAACACGAACTGCAAGCCGCGTTCGAGCCTTTCGGTGTCGTTCGACACATCATTGAGTACCAGCTTGAGGAACGTCTCGACAGCGGCGTCGACCATTTTGTTTCTCGATGCCGTTTGGACATCCTGTTTCAGCGTCTCGGCGGAAACGCGCAGAGCATCGAGCTCGGCGAGCAGCGATCTCAGCTTGGCCGCGATGTCGATTTTTGCGGTGGTTTCTTTGTTGCTCATGTGTCACCTTCTGTTCGAGTGGTCGGGATTGCATCTCGACGCAAACTTTTCCATGCTCGGAAGGCAAACACTATCGCTAGCATTCGCCTTCCGATTTGTTGTCGTGCGGCTTCTACTCGGATTTCGCGGCGAACAGAATGCTGCGAATGTGCGCGTTCAAAGCCGCCACATCTGCGGCGTTGCACGGGCACTCGAGGCGCTTGCGCCCCGACTCCGCGGTGACCTTGGCGGAGCGACCCACCTTGTCCATCCTGGTCGCCAGTTGATGGGCGTTGGCTTCGGCATTCAGCCGACGCATCCGCCTGCGAGCCTTCGCCAAAGCCCGCGCCTGAGCGCGAACTTCGTGGTCCACGAACGCCTCGGCGATATCGTTTTGACCCGTGCGCGCGAGCAAGCGTTCCCGGCGGTTCGGACCATTTTTCTTGAAGTGGTTCTTGACCTTTTTGATCTTGCGACTGCCATCGCCCTGCAGCCTGCTGCGGAACCACTCTCCATTCACCTCCCACTCGCATTTTCTCGGGCAGTCGTCAAAGCCTCGACGATTACCGCCGCGCTGCTCTTTGTCTTTCTTGAAGCGAACCTTGCGCCCAGGCAGACGCACGAATTGCTCCGTCGAAAAACGCGGACGCTCGAAGACGGGTTTGGGTTCGGGATGATAGCCCGCCCACAGCATGACCTCCCGCATGAACAAGGCATCCTCATCATCGAAATAGCCGTCTTCGAAGTCGATGGCGCAGTGGTCGTCGCCCGGTTCCGAAGCGAGCGAGAACATCCGCTCGGCTTCATAGTCGTACACTTGATGCTCGGTCGTTGCCGAAGAAGAATCGACCTTCGACCCGATGTACCGGCTGAGGATGTCGTATAGCGAGTAGCCGCCGTCATAGTAACCGTCGCCGGAACGGTCGCGGTCGCCGTAGCCGTCGTCGCCACAGGTGTCGCAAGGCACATCGTCATAGCAACCGGACTCGTAGGGCTCATCGTCGAAGTAACAACTGCCGCCATCGTAGTAATGCCGGTCGTACTGCTCGTCCTGTTCCCGTTCCCTCCTCTCGCAAACGTCGTCCCTCAGTTCGTTTTGATAGTCGTCCCAGTCCGCATCGTAGTCCGCATCGTAGTCTTGCTCGAGGTCGATGTCGAACATCCAATAGAGATCCTCGGCGATATCGTGCCTAACCGCCCAGGCGATACTGCGCTCGCGCCGGCCGGGACTGCTCTCGTCGTCATGCTGACGCTTGTAGCTTTTGACCTTGCGGCTGCCGTCGCGCTGCAGCCGCGTACGCCCCCTCTCGCCGTCATACAAATGATCGCTGTGTTGCGGGCGGTCGCTATAGCCACGACGATTGCCGCCGCGCTGCTCCTTGTCTTTCTTGAAGCGATTGTTGCAGCCGGGCAGACGCACGAACCGCTCGCTGGAAATGCGCGGGCGTTCATAGACCGGCTCGAACTGAGCGCGAGTTTCGGCCTCCTCGATTTTCTCGTTCGACGTCTCCTTCCGATTCCGAAGCGACATCATGAACTTCAGCATCAACAACTTACTCCTTTTCTTACCCACCGCATTGGACGAAAAGGCAGTCACGTTGATGTTTTTCATTATTCTCTCCTTCCTGATGAGAGCGCACCAGAAGTTCTGCGTTTCTGGTAATGACACCTCAAGCGATGAGGTGTGAGTTCTAAGACGCGCGCAAACCGCGTCGGTCAGCCACCGTTCCCTGGCTGACCTTTTCCGGAATTCGCTAGCGTTGCTGTGCGGCAAGCCGCCAACGCAAGAATACCGGGGCTGCCGCAGGTTGGTGCGACAGGGTTGGCTGGCGGCGTTTTACGACTTAATGCTGGCTTTGCTGATGTGGATGTCGGTTGAAACGACCGCCACCCAGCCGCAAGCCGCGCCAAAGATAAATCCCAGGAAGGCTGCGAAGGGGTGGTCTCCGGCATTTGGAAAGAACGCGGACCAGCCGACAAAGATGGCCTTGAACCAGGCAACGGCGGCAAGTAACAGCAATGGAGTCCACCACGCGGAAATTTCTGCGTCGAGCACCTTACCGTCGGCTACGCACCAGAACACAAGTAGCATGCCGGTGGCTGCAGCGATGCCGAACATTGACCACACTTCGATGTAGGCTACTGCGATGTTGGCTAGTTCGCTGATGATGTTGAGCGTATTCATTGGAAACTCCTTCTTACGGTTCATGTGGATCTTGAGCAAACGCCAACACACCCAAAGCCATCTGGTGGCTCCCGTTTGCATCGATTTAGGCATGCGCGGAGGAGGCACCGAAGCGCCTTCCCCGTTCTTGTTGCTGAACTCTCGCTGTTAGAGATACACGGCGCCGCGTTCGATGTAGAGCGTGTTGCCGGTGCCGCCGAATATGGTGGCGCGTTCGTTGCAGATGACATTTAGGACGCGTTCAGCCCAACCCGGCTCGACGCTGAGTATGCCTGCATGTTCGCGGTGCACATTCGCCTTCGCTTTGACAAGCGCGCGGATGCCGCCCCACAGATAAAGCTCGGAGAATTCGCCGCCTTCGACGTGAGCGACTTGCTCCGCGACATAGACCTTAGCCGCATCTACAGTCAGAGTCCCGAGATCAGGATCTCTGACTATCGAGCCGCAAGCCCAGATTTCCGAGTCTGCGTAGCCGTACCCGGTCGATCCGGCATATGCGAAGACCATTGAGCCTCCGAACGCATAGTAGATCGAACCCTTTTCCGCGATGATTGTCGAGCCGCTGTAGGCCCAGACAGTTTCGTTTTTCTTGACGGTAAGCTGCATACCATTTCGGGCAAGAAGCAGCTTTCTCTCTTCAACTTCGGACATATTCACTCCTTTCGTGAGTGCTTGTAGAGCTTCTTCTCGCCGCAGGTTGGATTCCCTGGCTCGCGAGTCGACAGCTCATGGGGGTAAACTCCGTTTTACTCAACGCTTTACGAACAGTTGTGACTTCGGAACCGGCACAGCAAAGTCGGTCCCGAAGCGTTTTTCGATGACCTTACTGCGCGGATACCAACGAACCCGCCTCAGCCTGTGAACGAAGGAACTCAGCTTCGTTCCATAAGACGCAAGCAAAGAGCGTTGAGCAGTGCTCGGGGTGTTCTTCTCTTGCCNNGCCGGCAATCCTGCTTGCCGCGGACTGATTGGCAGACCAAACTCCAACCCACCACCACTTCTGCCAGTGGTTGCAATAAGCGATAGAGATCGCTGTTCCGAGAGGTCCTTTAACCTCGCTGAGAACTATTGATGTCTCGAAATCCACGGTGCTTTTGCCCGGTTTCAAGCCAATCAATTCGAAGTCATTAATGATCATGTTGTTTCTCACTGTTTACAGCTGTTGCGCACTGCGCGCAGAAAGTCACCTGACTTTCTTGAATAAGCACGAACATGCTCATTCAGCAAAGTCGGAGAGACGCAGGAAAAGAGATCGATTGTCTATTCGATTCATGACCAAAGCAAGCACCCTAGTCGAGGGCGATCGGGAGAGAAGTCCAGTCTTTGATTGAGGAATTTAGTTCTGTGAAAGCTGCGGAAAAGGATTGATAATTTCGATTGCACAGTCTTCAAAATCATGAAAGTTACGAGTGGCCACTGCGAACCCCTTAGTTCTGGCAATCGAGGCAATCTGTCCATCTGGTAGGCTGAGCGGTCGACCGAGTTCTCGGCGCTCCGCCATAAGCTGTCCATAAACTCGTGCGGCCGCTTCATCAAACACCAAGATGCGATTTGCGAAAGCTTCCGCGACAAATCTGTCAAATACCTCTTGCAGCCTGCGACGACACTTGCTTTGCGGCATTATGCATAATCCATAAGCTATCTCGCCAATCGTAACTGTTGTCAGATAAAGGGTAGCTGTTTCTTGCTTGTTCAACCAGTCAATTACCGATTGGCAAGGAGCAGGTTTCATCGCCTCCGATATGACATTTGTATCGATGATGATCACTGGTCGTTCAAATTTTCATTCACCATATATGGTGGCTCATGCGGTTCACGAGCCGGAAGCACCAACTCAATTCCTCGGCTTGTTCCGAAACGAGAGACAAATAAATCACCCAGGCGTTTAGGCGATGAAACAGCCAGTTTGAGTATCTGCCTGGCTTCTTCCTCCATAGAAACGCCATGTTCAAGAGCCCGCAATCTCAATTGCTCGTATGTATCTTCATCTAACTTTCTAACGCTTAGACTTCTGAACATCGCCAGCCTCACTCTTTTAACTTCAAATTCGACGAAACAAATCCATGCTAGCACGTGCTGGCATTCCGACCAACATTGGGCGCATTCAGCAAAGTCGGAGAAGCGGAGACCGGTCACAGCGTTCATAACGCTGTGACCGGTGTTTGTTAGTTACTTGTTCGCGGCCGGTGTGATTTTACCGCCGCGATTTTTCACATTGGCGTTTTTGTGAACGACGCCACTCGAGCCAGTTTCGGCAAAACCGTTTGAGAACGGAAACGCCTCGAACGTGCAGTTGGCTTCAGCATAGAACGTGCAGCCTCTCAGTCCAATGAGATGAGCCCTGCTACGGCCAAAGACCATCGAGCCATCGCCACAATGTACAGTTCCGGAAGACGTGACTGTCGAACGGTATCCGGCATGGATGGTCGACCCATGCTCGCCTTCCCACTCCTCGTCCTCCAGCGCTTCGACCGTTTGACCAGCCTTGGCGATTTGAATTTTTGAACGTGCCATTGTGTTAGTCCTTAGTTGTGTGCCATCACTCTTGATGGCACCATGTTGACCGCGCCGATTGTTTCGTGCGCGGAGAAAGCCAGACGACCTTCTTGAATGAGCACAGCATGCGCATTCAGCAAAGTCGCATGGGCAGCTCGGGGCTGGCTTGGCGCCAGTCCCGAACTTTGTTAGGCTTCATCGAGGTTGACGAGCCGATTCGGGCGTCTTTTCGATGAGGGCAAGCAGTTTTGCAGTCCTGGGGATGACCTGAGTCAGTCCTTGGGGCTACCTGACTGTTTTGCTGCCGACAAGGTGAAGGTCGGCTCGTTAAGACTGTCGAACAGGCACCAGAAGTGATCCGGCTCCTCCGTTTCGGATCTCGCTCCGTTTGGAACGTCGGCGTAAACAGCCCAGGTCCCTCCGTAGTATGGACGCAGTCGAATGTTTCCATAGCGAAGTTGGCGCAGACGGTTCACAAGATCCACCGTCGAACCAAGGGGAATGATGGAAATCGGAGCCTTGAGGTCATAGAGATACTCTCCCAAGATACCCCATTTAAAATGAGCTCCTTCGAAGGGAACGCGAAACCGGAAACTCGTGTACCCCTGATGGACAAGCGAGGCCAAATCCGTTTCAAGCTTGCGCAGCCTATTTTCCCAATGCTTCGCATTCTCATCCGCGAAGACTTGTTCTCCAGAAACCTTTGCCATGACCTTGTTCCTTCATTGCTGACTCGTCCCCAAGTTGGGACAGTCTGTTCAAGACTCACGATGTATGCATCTTGCCGGGGCTGCCTTGCGCCAGTCCCGGGTTCCAGTTTATCGCCTAATGACTGACCTCCTGGACAGCAGGCGTTTGAGGGTTTCCTGACTGGACATGCGTTTTCTCCATGCTTTGTTGTGGGATGTGACAAGACAACGGCTTTATCGCAACGAGCATTGCTTGCTGCAAGTTGCATCGCCAATGGTGATGATCGGGCTAGCACAGGACATGGTGTTCGTACGCCCTGTGCGTTGTCGGTTAGGCAGCCGGCGAGATGACTTCGCGAAGCCCGTCGCAATGGATGAAGAAGAGTCGGTCCGTTTCGGCAGGCGATTTGCTGGCGGATAGCAGCACTATTTGTCCGCCGTCCAATACGGTGATTCGGAACGATTCGATCACTGCGAATTCGCCCGACGGATTCTGCTTGTCGTTCACCCGCACGGACGAACCAACGAACTGCCGTTGCATCCCGTGATTGACGTAGTTGTGAACCAACTCGACTTCATAGCCAAGCCGTTGGAGCGCTTCCATCAGATCGACGGTCCAGCCGACGGGGCGGACCTGCGTATACGGAAACAGCCAGAACAGCCACTGCTGCGTGAACTCGACGCCGTTGTCGGGAAGTCGAAACTCGATGTTTGTGATTCCCTCGGCGGCGAAGAGTTTCATGCAGGTTTCCAGATTCGCCAACTTCTCTTTCCACTGCGGCGTATTGACGAGGTTCAGGATGTTGAGGTATTTGGTATTCATGCTGTTGCTCCTTATATGATTACACGCCAGGATTGACGTGCCGGAAGTCTTGCGACTCTTCTGAATGGCACACAGCATGCTCATTCAGCAAAGCCGTATTGAGACTTCGGGGCTGACAGTGCCCCGAAGAATTGTTTAACAGCCCGTTTATTTGCGGACTACTCGCATCATGTTCGTCTTGTCTTGTCCCGAACTTTGTTTGTCCGACACGGTTTAGAACTTCCAAGCCGCTGTCGGAATGAAGATGCCGAGCCCAATGTTGCCCCTTGCCGGCGGTTCCGGGCTTCAGCACGTAGTTATGCTCGGCTGAAGCCCGGCGTCTTTCGGGACCCGATTATGGTTCCCCTCTGCAAAACTTCCAGCCCAATGCCTCCCAGGCCAGCATGAGAAGCATGCTTTCATCGTCATTTGCGACATTCAAGTTGGAGTTGACATAATCGACAACTCGTTCTCTTTCGAGCGCCGAAAGGGGTTTCCCTTCGTCTCGACGAGCCTTCAGAGCAAGGAACATGAGGAGGAGCCCAACGGAATCCACGGTGTTTTTGACCGGCTTCAAGCCAATCAAGTCGAAGTCATTAATGCTCATGTTGTTTCTCACTGTTTACAGCTGTTGCGCACTGCGCGCAGAAAGCCACCTGACTTTCTTGAACAAGCACGAACATGCTCATTCAGCAAAGCCCGGAGATGGTCTCCGGGGCTGACAAAAGCCAGTCCCGGAGCTTGGTCAAAATTCCACAGGGACTCAGGTATTCTCTCGATTATGGCTGCTCGGTCACGAACTTCTGAACAGCCTCGATGGTAGATCTTTCATCGTCATTTGCGAGCATCAAGTTAGAGTTGACATAATCGATCACTCGCTGTCTTTCGAGCGTCGAAAGGGGTTTCCCTTGTCCGCGACGAGCCTCCAGATGACGGTACATAAGGAAGAGTCCATCGAAATCCACGGTGTTTTTGACCGGCTTCAAGCCAATCAAGTCGAAGTCATTAATGCTCATGTTGTTTCTCACTGTTTACAGCTGTTGCGCACTGCGCGCAGAAAGCCACCTGACTTTCTTGAACAAGCACGAACATGCTCATTCAGCAAAGCCCGGCGATAGTCTCCGGGGCTGACTAAAAGCCAGTCCCGGAGTTCGTGATTTAGCTGGTCAGGTTCGCTCAAGTTAATAGCTGTCTTCGTTGTAGGAGCCCCAAGTGTTACCGCTTGTGATGACGAACAGAGAAATCAGCGCCATCAGGAACGCGTCACAAATGACAACGAGCAAGACCTGCAAACCGAACATCCAGGGTGCAAGCAAGACTGCCAGAATGACAGTGCTTGCAATGCCGACCAGAGCCGATTTGCTTGCATGTAGATAAGCCCACATGCACGCCAGCCAAGTGGCGATAAGCCCGCCTATCATAGGCAGAACACCCGGTCCGTTGCTGTCCAGGTGTTCGAGGCTTATTCCCCAATTGAAGGCGAACATGCCTATGGCTGAGAGAAACCAGCAGATCGCAACGATTCGAGCCTGTTGGTTTTGGCTTACTGTAGGCGAGTTCTTTGCGCCTTTTGTGCCAGGCTCCGGAGTGGAGTTACACCCATGAAAAACCGCCCATCCCTGTGGAAGAAACTTGTTGGTGTCAGACATTTTTGTCCTCCGTTGAGTTGCGAGAGTTTGACTGTTATCAGCTCCAGAGATCTTGTAGTTAAAGCACGCAGGAGGGAGCTGTAATACACCCGGTTGCGCGAAGTCAGCACGATGATTGAGTGCCTCCGGGGCTGATACAAACCAGTCCCGGAGTCATGTGTCAGCATTGCTGATGAGAGGCCAGGTCGCGCATCACCGACCCCATTAAGCTCCTTTTAACCTGTTGCTTGATGTCGCCGATCCGAAAGTTCGACTCCGAATACTGGTTCATAGCAAGCTCGGCCGCAGCAACAAGATCTACCTCGTTGTCGAACTTAGCAACTAGTGTCTTGACCGTAGGGAACCTTTCCTCCGAGCTCACGAACAAGCTCACAGCGAGCGCAACGCAAGCATCGAAGGCATCTACCGAATTTGTCATTTTGACATCCTTCATTTTCCACATGTTTGACCGCGTGCAAGGTGTTCAGATGGTCAGGAGTGATGCGCCCGACTACAGACGGTAATCAGACCGATGATGCCGGCCCCGACGATGGCAGCAGCCATGTAGGCGAGGTTTTGGATGTACAACGGCGCGGCGACGGCGATTACGACTGCGGCAGTGTAACCACCGGAGTGATTGCGCATGGAACGCACCACGATCAGAAACAGCATGATGCCAATCAGAGTCTGTACAAGGACGGGCATCGTCGCGGCGGTGTAGACAGTTGCGATGTTCATAACTTTCCCTTTCAGTTGGATCTAAGTGCACTGCGTGCCGAAAGTCACCTGACTTTCTTGAATGAGCACGAACATGCTCATTCAGCAAAGCCACATGGGTAGCTCGGGGCTGGCCTAAGCCAGTCCCGAACTTTGATTATTCTGCTGATGTTAGCTTAGATACGGAAGCTTGCCGCCACTGATGACCAAGGCAAAAACGACGTCAAACGCCGCCATTACCAACAGCCAGAAACAAACCTGTTTCAGCTTGATCACATAGCCCTTGAACTTGGCCCAGACTGGATGCTTTGCATCGAAAATCGCCGCATCCGCCATTGCGTTTCCGCCGGGAGCTTGGCGAATCATGGCTTCTAGAGCTGCGAGACCGTCATTCGGATGTTCTTCTTTCAAGCTCATGTCTATTCCCTTCTTCTCTCAGTTGTGTCGCACGCGTGCCGATTTCTTACCGTCGGCCGATGTTTGCTTACTCGACCTCCACGGGCTGGTGCCGATGTCGCCAGTAGGCTGGTCCGTAATTGAGAAACATTTGTTGACCAGCTGGGATGAACTTCGTGGCGACCAGAACCAGGTGTTTGACGCCATCGATGATCACATAGACCGGACGAACGTTGGCATGCCGCGCGGAGTGGTTCATGAACCTCAGATAGTTTCCGCGGTCGCGCCCGTCGATGGTCAGGTGAACGAAGCGTTCGAACAGATCCCATAGACCCCATTTCTGGCGAACGGTGCAGTTGAACAGGTAGTCATTTTCTCCATCGTCGTTTCGGTTGTGACGAACGAGTCCGGTGAATTCCGCTAAGAATCCCTCGGGCTCGATATCTTCCCCTGCGAACAGTCCATGTCCGACCTCGTCGCTGATTTTGGCGATAACGAGATTGGCCGTGTAGCCGAGGCGCACCATCTCGCCATATCGCTGCAGCCTCAGTGCCTCGAGACCACGTTCGGTCGTCAGAATTTTACACCCCTCCGCGAATGCCAGCTTGGTAGCCCAGATCACGCCGAATCGACGTTGAAACTCGGCTTCCGAGATGCTCTCGATTCTCCCGTCGTCGGCTCTGACGTTGATTCGCGTGCTGCCGGCTTCTGGGCTTCCGAGACCGCCTGACTCCGATGTTCTGTGGAGTTCGCCCGTGTCGGTAGGCATTGTTACCTCCTAATCTCAGTTCTGTGATGAGACAACGGCGCTATAGGTGGTGCCTTTTAGAGCCGTTGTCTCAATTTGTAGAGTGGTTGGGACTGCAGCGTCACTCGCTCTCAATCTTCCTTTCCATGAGCGCACATAACATGGCGTGGATTTCAGTTTTTCGCCGGCGGCTCGTTAACTATCGCTTCTATTACTTCCTCCGGCAGTCCGAGACTACGCAGTTGTGAAGCTTTCGCACGCCTTTCAGCAGCTTGCAGTTGGGACACAGGCACTCCCATACTGTGTGCCAAGTCTTTTTCCATCTCCGTCGGCTCCAGAGCCTCAGCGATCTCGCCGCTGCCAGGTTGAGTAGGTTGATTCGACATGGAATACTCCACTTTGGTTGCGGGGAACTTGATGGCATCCCTGCATTGCCCTGCATTCAACTGAGAGAACTAAGCGAGGTGTTCCCCATTCCAACATTCCAGCAGTGATACGCTCAGTGGGCTTTGTCAAATGTCGGTGTCCGCACAGTCCGGGCATTCCCACCAGGGTTCGAACACCGAAACTTGCCCGTGGACGTCTTTGCAGATCCTCGAAGTAACAGTACCGCCTGGTTTCTGCTGGAGCACCTGGTCTGGGCTTACACCCAAGCGGATGAGAACCTCTGCCCCATCCATGCGGCAGGTATTGGTGCGAGCGCGTGAGTTCAGATGACTCTCCTGAATAAGCGCCCAACATTTACGCTCATTCACCAAATCCAAAAATATGGTCACCACTCGGGCTTCGCCCGGGTGGTGCGCGTAGGTCCGTTGTCTCAATTTGTAGGGTGGTTGGGACTGCAGCGTCACTCGCTCTCGATCTTCCTTTCCATGAGCGCACATAACATGGCGAGTGTATGGATACTTGCTCCCGGCTTCGAGCCGTCGGAGGCAGAAAGAAGAAGTGCCACGTTGGCTGACTCGTAGCACAGGTACGGCAGAAACCTCATTGTTGTTGCTTGATAGAGAGTGTCGACAGAGTTGCAGCCTAATTTCCGAGCAGTGGGCAAAGCTGCAGTCAGTTGATTGTGGAATCTGCTGATTGCAATCTCGGTCCAACGACAGCCCAGCGTAACCTCAGACGCGGTGGCGACGAAGTTTGCCACGGGAAGTACCATCGGTATTTGGATGGACTCGAACTTAGTCACCAACTGAGATGCCAGCCGATGGCTGTGTGCATTCTGCCGATAGAGAACGATCGCCACATCCACATTCAGGAGTTCATTGTGAGCCTGGTTGTCCCGTATCTGCGGCGTGCGCACGACCACGAAGTCATACGTTGCTTTCAATCTCAGGATCGTCCGGCCCAAAGAGGATAAAGGCAGGGCGACATGAAGTTTGCAGCGGTCGAGTTCGGAGGCGCGCACTCCCGTCCAGCTTTGCGCGGCCGGTCGAAAGAGCGATCGGTCCCCGCCAGGCACTGGCTCCATTTCACCCAGATAACCCCTGGCGTTGAGCTCGCCTTCCGGGCTGGTGTCATTGTCCAAACTGACCAACGCCACCGTTCCGAATTTGGTGAGATCGGTAGCCAGAGCCGCTGCTGCCATGGTGCGACCCATCCCACCCTGAGCTGAGGTGACAAGCACCACACGTCCATTGCGTGCCATTACATTGCTCCTTCTCGTTGAGTTGAAGACCAAGACAACGGCTCTGCAGGTGATGCCTATAGAGCCGTTGTCCCAAATGCAGACTACGCTCCGCACATCGGAGTCGCAGTCAACCAAGTTGAACAGCGCACATTAGCGCGCTGTTCAGTAATGTGAGGATCACAGGGTAGCAACAGGCGTCAGCACCTTCCTGGCAGTCGCCAAGGAAGCCGTCTGAATGACTGGCTCCATCGCGGGATGATCTTGATCGGCGCGCTCGTTCATGAGAGTCCACGACTGACACAACACGCTGGGCAATCGCTCCATGAACTTGGGGTCGAACGAGAACATCAAGTTCAATTCGAGATCCCACCAGAACGTAGTCCGACTGGCGAGGTACCAGGCGCGGTCCGCGTCTGTTTTGACATAGTGAGGAAATTTCACCGGGCGCATCGCTTCCGGCAAATTGGTTCCTTCCAGAGTATGCCAGTTGCCGTCGATGATTCCTTGCAGCGCGGCGGCACACTGGGGAGCGCCAGGTTTGTCGAAATCGCCATACCCGAGCAGATGACTGCCATCGGCTCTGGCGATATTCAAAAACCTGACGAAGCGAAGTTTGCGCCTGACGGCAGCCGCATGCATCGCTCGCAGTGAGCGAGGTTGAGCGCCGTATTCGAATTCGGCACGGCCCATGGTATCCAAGTCAACCGCTGCGCTGAGGTGCTTGTAGACCGGAGGATTTTGGATGCTGCCGCGCTGGATGAGATATAGCATCATGCGTTCCTTTCACATACTAAGATGGGTTGCACATAGCACGCCAATCTGGCGCACAGAAAGTCTGTCTAGACTTTCTTGAATAAGCACCAAATGCAGTGCTCATTCAGCAAAACCAGCAGATGGTCTCCGGGGCTGGCAAAACCAGTCCCGGAGCTTGCTAAAAATCCACACCGACTGAGGCTTTCCTGCTCAATTCGGTGCTAGAACTTGATGCAACAATCGAACCTCCTTGTCAACGTCAGATCCAGAGCGCCTGGTATCGAGGTGTTCGCGACAAGGATTACCTTGGAACCCTTGACCCTGACCCCATCCATCAGTTTGATCAACCTCCGACGCGCGCTTTCGTCTAACCCATCGTCGATGTTGTCAACAAAGATGATGCATGGAGCCGCCTTTTTGGCTTGGGCCAACAACTCGCTCACTACCTCGTCAGTCCAGCCTATCACCGGAACGTCATTTAACTCGCGCCCAGAGATACAAAATCCCGGCACATTAGCCTCTCCGGCGAGAGCCCGCATCAGGCTCTTCTTTTCGCTCGTATGCGGGCCGCATATCAGCAGGCAGTGGGGGACCTCAATTGAAGAGAACTGATCCGTCGAGTCGAGGATCGGTTCCGTCTCAATACTCGGCAGGCTAACCCTAACCATACGGGCAAGTGCCTCTATCAGCGAGGGCTTGCTTGCGGGGCGCGAAGCCTTCAAGAATTTGACGATCGGTTCCAGCGCCTTCTTGATTGCGTCGAAACCCTCCACATCCGAGAATGTGGGCGCGCGAAAGGTGATATCCATGCTCATGCTCCTTGTTTTGATTCACACGCCAGGGTTGACGTGCAGGAAGTCTTGCGACTCTCCTGAATAATCATTCAGCAAAGTCAGGACGAAGGAAGTGAGCAATCGTCAGCATGGGTGCGGGGCCATGGTCCCGTACCGGATGTTGCATTTGGCTCGGGGCTGGCTTGCGCCAGTCCCGAAGCTTTGTTGCTTCACCCGCTTACTTCTTGCGGACTTCTCGCATCATGCTCGTTTTGCCCTTGCGATCTTTCCGCGAGAACTGATCGATGTCCCCGCCAGCGCTGATGAAGCGCATCGTCAGTTTCGCGCCCTGGCGATCCTGTCGATGCTGGTCACTCTTGGGTCCTCCGTGGGCGCCGCCGCCTTGGTTGACGCTAGCACCCTTCGCCGCCTTAGTCGCTTGGCGAACGAAGCCTTGGAGTTGCTCGGTGGTGACGGTGGTGGGAGCAGGCTTTTTCTTAGACAAGTTACTTCTCCTTGTGTTTCTTGGCTAGATTCACCAAACCCATTTAGGTTCGGTGCAGAAAGTCCTTATGACTCTCTTGAATGAGCACCAAATATAGTGCGCATTCAGCAAAGTCGCGGAAGCCCCGGGGCTGACATAAGCCAGTCCCGGGGACTTGTTTCTTGCTTTGGTGAACACCGAAAACAGCGAAGCGAATCGCTTTGGCACTGCTTCCGGTTGTTCTATCTCTTGCGACCGCATCAAGGATCAGTCGATCAGGATCACCCTCTTATCTCGGTATTCCGCGATTTTGTCGAGGCCAGAAGAACCCTTTTGCACGCGTTCTGAGAGCATGAGGATTTCGCCGTTGGGTTTGTTGCACACTCCCAAATAGTCAAGTTGCTCATATAATTCCTGGGGCACTTCTTGACCAGATTCGAGCAACCAGAACACCCTGCTGATGTTGGCCGAACCTGCGTTCCACGCTAACGTTAGGGCGCTCTCCGTCAGGTTTGTTATATCCGCATGTCCCGGAGCGCGCACGGATTGCGCACCGATGACGAGAGGGAAGGTCTGCACCCGCTGGTGATCTTTGAGAACGCACGGTTTCCACAAATGTCTGGGCGGTTCGACCGGGAGTTGCACGGGGCAGTTCGCGCCGGCAGAACAGTTCGGCTCCCGAACAACCGCCATAAGTTCTCCGCTGTTGCTCGTGAACAGATGCAGAATTTGAGAGCCACGCGGAAGGGCAACGCTCTTTTGTTTTGGCGGCACTGGATAGATTTTGATAGCTTCGTGTTTGGTTTTCATTCTGTGTTCCTCCTTGTCATCGAACCAGTGTTGTTTTAGGAAGCCCTGGTTCTGAGGCAATGCGTAATCAGCCCGATGGTGAGGCTGAGAACGATGGCGGCCGCCATCACCGGGAAGTTGTGATTGTAGGACGGAAGAGCCAACCCAATCACCACGACCGCGACGGTGTAGCCTTTCGAATGTTCTCGCATCTCATAGATCGGTGATGCGCATTCAGCAAAGTCGCATGGGCAGTTCGGGGCTGGCTTGCGCCAGTCCCGAAGCATTGTTTGTTCGACGGCGGATTGGAACTTCCAAGCCGCTATCGGACGAAGGCCCGATTCAGTGTTTATCGGATGCTCGGCTTAGGTGCTCTTGCGAATTTCTGAACGACGCAGAACACGAATGCGCTTAAGCTCCGTGTATAGCCTCCGCTCCCCCTGCCAGAGGTCGTAGCTCCGCTGCATGTTCAGCCACGACTCGGGAGTCGTCTTCAAGAACCTTCCGAGACGCAAAGCAAACTCGGCAGTCACCGGGCCTTGCTCTTTCCAAACCTTGTTCAGGGCATAGAGCGTAACACCAAGGCGCTTTGCAATCTCCTTTCGACTTAGCTTGACGTTGATGGGCGCTAACGCAAGCTCCCGTATCGAAGCACCGGGATGCGTGGGGCACCGGGATGCGTGGCATCGAACCCGATTGCGCTTTGACTTTATGCTCATTGTCTACTCCTTCTTGGTGATACCACCAAACTCGTGAGAGATTGGCGTCGAAAGTCGCATGACTTTCTTGAATGAGCACCGCAGGCGATGCGCATTCGGCAAACTCGAAGTTGTCTCCGGGGCTGTCTGTGTGCCAGTCCCGGAGATATTTTTCTCTACGCGCTTCAGACAGCCAAGACTTCGGCTAACTTTGCCTTCCACCCGGGACCGTGAATGATACGCTGCGCACCACTCTTGATCAGAGCCGTCCGTGTAATAACATTCTCTGCCAGGGCGTAGGCTTTTTCCTTGCTGTCAAACCGATAGATCGCGCCTGGTCCTGGATTGTCCACGACAAACAGATCCGGACGCCCCGGACGTGTAACGAAAAACACGACACACTTGCCGACGCCCAGCCAGTCTACGCCTTCCCCCTGCCACATTTCTCGTTCTTTGACTTTCGCGATCTCAGCCTTAATGATGGCCACGATCTCGTTTTGTCTCTCCGTCAGGGGGATTCTGGTCTTTGCCGGTCGGCGCCAGCTTTGACCTGAATAATAAGGCAGCAGCTCGCCCAACAATTTGCCTTCAAGACCACTGAGGAATGTTTCCCAGTAGCCTTCAGGAACTGAGTCTATCGGAAACTTCTGCCATTCAGTACCCTTTGGACGAACGTTGGGGAACCAAATGGAGCCTTGCGTGAGAAACTCACCCGCCCGTTGAAAGCGAATCTTGCCGTCATCGTCACGCTTAAGGCCAGCGATCAGAGCCTTCCGGTTCAGTTTTTGCTGCTCCTTCAGGTTAAGCGCTGCCGCACGAGCCAGATACGCTTTAACAATGCCGCCAACTTTGGCTAACTGTTCTGGGGTGAGTTCGTCACAGCTGGTAATGGGCACTGAGACAGTTGATTTCACCTTGCCATAACCATTACTGACTGTGCTGATCAGTCTCGTTTGAAGGAATGGTGCTTTCCCTTCCTCGCCGACTGACCATTCGACTTTCTCATCTGCCAAATTGCGCTGACGTGATTCTTCTTGTTCGAAGTCGTGCACAACTTTCGCCACGCTTTGTTCTAACCACGCGGTGCGCAGAGCTTCGTATCCTTTCATTCTGGACAACGCGTCCTTCTTCACCCAATGCGGCCAGAGCTCAGGAATATCTTCCTCGCACCTCACTACATGCTCTTCCACTGCCATCGTTTCATAGCGGCGGAGTGTCTTGACCTGAACGATGGTGACCGGCTCTCCTGCCTCGATTTCGTCGATAAGCCGGTTCCATATCGAGTATTTATGGTGCGGATGAAGAGTCAACGGGAGTACGAATAACGCTCCCTTTTTCGGCTCATCCGGTCTAGTGTCATGCAGTTGTCTGCAAGTCCAGACTTCGTCCTCGATGGGAGTTGCGTGCTTAGAGACGTGCTTAGAGACCAAGATGAGCTTGTCGATGTCTGCTGCATCACCTTTAACACCTAAAATTGAAGTGCCATCGGGCTGCTTAATCATTGCTCTTGTGAAGTGGACATCGATCAACTTCCCAGCAGCTTGCTGGGGAGATATTCGGGGATCAGTTGACATTTTTCTCCTCACTAAGTTCGTGGTGCTAGTTGACTCACTGACTCCGCAGTGACGGATTGCGCAGTCACTGCTTGTACAAGCACATCGAGTCGATGTGCAGAAAGTGGCATGACTTTCTTGAATGAGCACCACAGGTGATGCACATTCAGCAAAGTCGAATTGAACGCAGAAGAAGCGGGACTTTTGGCCCCGCTTCTTTCGCGCTTATTAGGCTAGGCAAAATGCCCTTGTTTGTCGGTTCTTCAGGTAATTTCGCATGAGCAGGAACAGGTTGTAGGCGATCCCAAGAGAGGGAAACACCATCGCTGCAACACCGAACTCAGACGCCTTGTAGGCGAGAGCTGTGTTGTACACGAACCCGATGCCGGCAGCCCACTTGCTGAAGCAGATAAACATGAGCACTTTGATCGCCAGATGCGACTCGTAGGTCGCGATGAGGTTTCGCATTTGTATGCTCCTCACTAGATCCGCGGATAAGCTCACGCTTTTCCGCAGGAGTCGAAAACTCCCCAGCATAGACTTATTTGATTGGGCACACCTTTTGCTCGATCAAGTAAGTCTACGCGCGACTTTGGATAAAGTCACGATGGTCCCTCCTGGACCAACCAGCACCTCCTTTCGACAAAGAGGCCCCACCGCTAGGGTCAAAGTGACTGAGCGGATAGGGGAATGTGGAAGTTGACTCGGGGGCTGGCAGAGCGCCAGCCCCGAAGCGTTGTTTGTTCGACGGCGGATTGGAACTTCCAAGATGCTATCGGAAGAAGATCGCGCCCCGATTTTGGTGCTGTTGCCTACAGCCGGTTATGTGCGCTTGGCCAGCGCTTCTTGCAAAAGCCGGGTGTTGGCTAGCAGGCGGTCCCGCGTGCGGGCGTTGCGCGCTTCCGGCGTCAATTCGGTGAGAGCGTGCTTCGTGAAGTTCTCAGGCTTCTTCCGCCATGAGATGGTGGGCATCGGCAAGCGAGGCTCCGGGAACATCCAATGCAGTTCGTGGAAGAAGTGGTGATGATTAAGCTCGTGGCGCCGCATCATTTCATGAGGAAACTCGCGGGGCCGCCGAGCGTACCAGCTTCCGATGGACGCATCGTCAATGTAGTTCTGGATGTCGCCAAAACGATGCTCACCCAATGGATTGAGAACAACAAGGTCGACCGGCTGAGAGCCAGACTCGTCGAGGGCTTGCTCAACTTCGTCGACAAAGATGACAGGCTTGCCCTTGACCGTGACGATGCCTTCGCCCACGGTGACGAGTTCTTGAGTCGGATTGATAGTTTTCATGTTCGTAGTTCCTCTGATTTGAGCGCCATCAGCGCTCTCGATTGAGATGATTAAACCGTCGCCGCGTGGCGCCGATTTCGCGACAGTTGCTCCTGATGCCACCACCCAAGCTTGTGGCCCCGGTGGTGTCTTATTTGGGTCGTATTATCCACCGCTCGGTTAACGAGCCTTGCTAGGGTCAAAGTGACAGAGCGGATAGGGGAATGTGGAAATTGACTCAGGAGCTGACAGAGCGCCAGCCCCTGATGATTGCATGTCGATTCTTACAGCTTACAGGTCGGAGTCCACCATCTCGGAGGTTCTCTCGAACGCCGCAAGCTCAGCGCCCTTTAGTTTTGCTGCGATACCTTGGTCGCGTACCATAAAGACCGCGACTTCCACTAAACCCCTCTTGTCCTCATTTGACAACCCCAGCAGGGGCCTTCTTGCCGTGATTGAACCCCAATCTTTGGGACCCTTGGGGCATTGACTATACGCACGGAACGTGCCGTCGATAATCAGGGTGCGGGCGTCGATTTTTTCGAAGGTCGCCATTTCATTCTCTCCATTTTGAGTGAGTTTGGTTTTCGATTCCGGGGCTGGCAACAAGCCAGCCCAAGAATGCTGCGTCTAGTGGGCCCGCTGAGCATTTGTGCGGCTCATCATCCTGAGATAGATCGCCGTGAATTCCTCACGACGGCGATTTTCGCGGTGCGGCACGGGCAGTCGGACACGGGCTCGCTGAGCATTTTTGCGGCTCATCATGCCGAGATAGATCGCCGTGAATTCCTCACTGCGATCGTCGCGAGGCGGCATGGGAATGCCGACAGCCGCACAAGCCTGGTCGCGGAGACTGCTCAACGCTGGCGTGTCGAGTTCCTCGATCGGATTTGACGCCGTGACGATTCCGCGGCTGTCTTCGCTGCGAATGCCATAGAGAGTTTGAACATTGCGGCGGTCTGTTCCAATAGCTTCTTGCGGGATGCCGTAACGAGCCAGGACTGCTGCGTCAACGATGTGCTTAGCCATTTCTCTTCTCCTGATTGAGCGAAGTTCGCTCTGGTTTCGGTGGGGCACTGCGCCATCACCGGTAGTACTGGTTGCTTTGTTGCAACCAGCAGAAAGTCTCGCGACTCTCTTGAACGAGCACAGACATGCTCATTCAGCAAAGTCAAAAGACGGTCTCCTGTAAAGTGTTCACGTCGACTTGACATCAAGCCAAGACGACCGGGCTAAAGTAGCAAGTGCATCACTGCACAAGCTCTTAAGTCCGGTCGTCAATATCCACTCGATTATCTGGCAGCGCTGTTGCCGAACAGACGGCGATCAGATCGTGCTTCGAACGCCATCGCCATTGCGGCTTCCGGCGTCCAGCCGGTCTGCTCTTCCAATTGGCTCCGGCGCATCAGCACCTTGCGGCCAGCGTTCGGTGCGCTGGTCAGTCGGGTCGGCTTGTTGCCGGCGCGGTTGCCGAACAGACGGAGATCGGTCCTTGCTTCGAACGCCATCGCTATTGCGTCTTCCGGCGTCCAACCGGTCTGCTGGAAGAAGCTTAAGGTTTGGCTTCCGGCGCGGCTGCGGGGCGAGATATGAGTTTTCATTTGCTGTCCTTTCAACGTGAATTGCACGCCGGGATGGCGTACTGAAAGTCTCGCGACTCTCTTGAATGAGCACAGACATGTTCATTCAGCAAAGTCGGAACAACTCCGGGACCAACTTGCGCCGGTCCTGGAGCTGATTGATTTTTTCAGCAAGCGCGGGGAGCCGTTTGCGACCCGGTCAGAAACGCATGATGACGAGCGTGGAGATTGTCGAATAAAGCGCCAACTGTAACGACAGCACTCCAATATTCCTGTTTGCTTGCTGGGTCTTCCGCTGCCTCCGCCGCAGCAGTGGCCTCGTTGCCGAAGTCGAGGCAAAGCGCCATGCCTGCCAGCAAGTGTTCGCCGAATTCGGCGCTTCGACTTTCGTCTTCTTGGGCCCATGTCTGAACGGCCAAGAACTTCCTTTGATATTCGTCACTTAGAACCTCAACCATGACCTCATTCCTTCTTGCTTTATCACCGGTAGTATTGGTAGCAGTTTTGCAACCAGCCGAAAGTCATTGTTTCAACAGGCGCGGAGCTTAGGCTTCTAGTCGCATTGAGACAGCGACAGCCGTTTCACTACGACATTTCTAAAACCCATTGCCTCAAGGCGTTTCTTCGTAGGTCGATTTCTCACCCACACTTCACACGCTTGCCGCATATCCATTGCAGGCACGCACAATTGAACTGTCGTGCTGCCGCAATGAGCATGGCGCAGCCATTTTGAGCGTGACCACGACTTGTGAAAGAGTCCTGTCCTTGTGCTGTGCGGTATATGCATGTCATTCCAGATCGCACCGTGACAGTCTTCCCATTGGGAATAGTCATTGAACACTACCCGCTCATCAATGGCGGAAAGTGGAAACACCAACATTGCATAGTTCGGAAATTCTCCTTTCTGACGCCGAATTTTGCGATCGCCGTGTTCGGGAGTCCATTCTTCACCAATGGTTCTTCCAAATTGATTGGCATATCCGGTCGTGCGGATGGCTTCCTGGTTGATTTCCGTCACGTCAGGATTTCCGATTGCCATGAATATCGGGTAAAAACCGAGTCTCTCGCCCAACCAAAAATACAGGGGCTTATATTCGCTGTCGTCGGCGGTGAAGCGAGGATCGGCCTCGATTCTGTCAAACGAGACGGAATCGACCTCGATTGTGTGGTAACAGCGCAGGTGTCCAAATTTTTTGAAATGTTTCATGGTCACCTCCTCTCTGGGTGAAGTGCTGATTGCAATTGCGCAACCCGCAGAAAGTCTCGCGACTTTCTTGAGAGCACCGCAGGCGATGCGCACTCAGCAAAGTCGGAACAACCCCGGAACCCACTTGCGTCGGTTCCGGAGCTGGTTGATAGCTTCAACAAGCGTGGAAAATATTTCCCAGCCTCGACTGTAGTGCTTTCAGTGCTTGTTCTTCCGGTTAGCACCTGGGTTAGTAACTAGACTAACCCAGGTGCTCGGTGGATGCCTTAGGCCAGAACGTTGAGTGTGGTGCGCACAGGACCCCAGTCGGAGCCGGTGCCGTCGCAGCGGCAGTCTTCGAATCCGCAGTTGCAACAGCTCACGGGATTTCTGCTCTTCGACGCCCAGATGGGCGCCTCCGTTTCCTGGGCGAAAGCGCTGTGGTCAGTGTCGTCAGCGCTTTCGTCTTCGTCGCAGCGCGAGCAGCCGACATTTGCCACGAAGAGTTCGTCAAGGTAGCGAGCCGAGCGGTATTCGGCAAAGGGCACCTCCTTGCTTGGCTTGCTCGACCGGAAGTGCAGCACGATTGAGGACTGTCCGCTACAAACCAGTCGTCCGTTGGACAGTTTGGATATCACAAGCGGCGCGTCGTCTTTGTTCTCGATGATGCGAGCGGTGAACACCGTTTGTTTGGCGTTTTCGCCAACGAGTTGGAAGGCGTAGTTCTTGCCGTCGGCCTTGGGTTGCGGCCCTTCGGCGAAAACGACGCGTCCGTCGATGCGGATGGCGGCAATGAGGCTCCCGTTGTTGCCCATCACCCACTTCGAGTTGTAAGGCTTCAGTGCGTCCTTGAAGTCGTTCGGCGCCGCCACCTTGAACTTTGGTTTCCAGACCTTGGTGACAGCTTGGTTCTGCTTGAACATAGTGGGTCTCCCGTTCGCCAGATTGCTGAACGAAGGTTTCCGAGACCGCGGCTCCGTGCAGGTCTGCAACGCACGGGCAGCGGCAGCGACTGTGGTGGCGGCGGGTTTGCCAGTTGGCGAAGTCGCCGACTGAGGCGCTTCGGAAACGCGGTCTACGCACTTCACAATCCAGACGGTGTGGGCCTTGTTATCGTCGATGACCATGTAAGTCCAGGTTTCGCCGACTTCGGGTTTCCCGCCCATGCGCTTCGAGGGAAACGCGATGCGGCTAGACTCGCGGTACTCGACGAAGGTTTTGACGCCGCCATCCTTCGCGGCACTGAAGGTGGCGCGCGGCAAGTTCGAGGTTGCATTCGACATTGAACTCTCCTGTGTTTTCGCATGATGCAAACATCGAGAAGATGCTTGCCTGAAAGTCTCGCGACTTTCTTGAATGAGCACCAACATGTTCATTCAGCAAAGTCGGAGTGATGCCCGAGGCTGACAGTGTGCCAGCCCCGGAGATTTCAACGGCTCGCCGTTCGCGTAGTTTTACTTCACTTCGAGCTAGTAACCCTTACCGGACTTCGACCGAGTCTGCTCCGAACGTACGCTGGAGATAGCGCAAGTGTTCAGGCGTGATGGCGATCACCACGTTGTTGAAGAACCACTTCAACACCCAAAAGAAGGTGATCATGAGCACGAAGAAGATCGCCATCGGTTCGACCATCCCAGCAAACCAAATCAGATTTTCGCTGACGCTGCCCGGTTGATGGAACTCGATACCTTGCAGCAAGACATCAATCTGACCCGCACTCATCTGGACCTGGTTCATGATCCAGATGATGACCGCGAGCAAGAAAGCCATGCCCATGTATGCGGTCAGCTTATAAGACTGACTGCGCACGACCACAGTTCGCGGGGCATGATAGTCCTTGCAAAAAGTGCGCTCCTCAAGCTTGCGGTTAAGCCAGTCGCAGCAGCGCTCAAACCAGGGACGAATGCCCCAGAAGAGCGCCAGTCCGACGATGGCGATGTAAGCGACCACAATGAGTGGAATCAGCGCGTCGCCGACAAAATACTGATGCCACTCTATTGAACCGGGATTGGTGATCTGCTGATCCGCCATCCTGTTCATTCCGTCAAACACTTCCATCACTTTGCCCGGAATTCCCAGAGCCAAGATAGAGGCTATAACAGTGACAGCTGCGCCCATGTCCAGGCGCCGAAGTTGAGAGTTGGACAGCTTCATCGGAGTTTCCTTTTATGTTCGAGGGGTCTGTTCTGAGCACTGAGCTGGAGCGGAAGTGCCCGGCCCAGCCCGATCATTCAGCAAAGTCGGAACAACTCCGGGACCAACTTGCGTCGGCCCCGGAGCTGGTTGAGTGCGAGTTTAGCTGGATGAATTGTTACTTCACCAGCTCCGCCATGCGCTCTTCGTACATATCGACGAGCGACGCCAAATCTTCGAGCAGAGACTGCCGTTCGGATTCAAGAGTCGTCATTTCGTTGACGATGGTGATCACCTCGTCAATCTGGATTAGAACAACCGAAGGAGCACTCCAGAGGAAATCGATGTGATCGATCAATTTGATTTCCAACCGGTTGAGCTGGCTTCGGTTCGTTTCGTCCTCCAGGGTATCTTTCAAAGCCTTACGGCGAGCTTCGAGAGACGCTTTTAACGCACTCAGCGACGCGTCGCTGAGGTTCTCCGGCAGTTTGCCGTCGCTTTTGCGGATGCGCGCCACTTGGGAGCGCATGCTGGCATAGCGCCGATCTTCGACTCGCAGCTGCTCTTTCTCGGCACGCGCCGCGATCAGCTGTTTCGCCACTTCCACAACGATGTCGATTTCTCCGGCGGATGTTATCGGCCCGTAGGCGTCTCCGACGGCTGAAATCAGCTCGTACAACGACACCCGAGCGTCAGACTTGCGCCGATCGACATCGGAGATCATGCTCCGCACCCGTTCGAGTCCCGCAGTGACAGCCAGAAGGTGCTGGTCGGTGCTCGCCGTGCGGATGCGATACAGAGCGCCGAGATCGCCCAATTTCAGGGATCCCGAAGCACCAAGTTGCGGCTCCGTGAGGATCTGCAAGGAGCGGGCTTCGGCGTCGGCGGCGGTGGCGGTGGTGGCGGGTTTGCCCGTTGACGAAATCGCCGCCTGAGGCGCTTCGGAAACGAGGGCGACGCAACGAATGAACCAGACGGTCTTGGTCTGATTTTGATTCAGAACGATATACGTCCAGGTTTCGCCATCTTTCGGCTGCGGTCCCTTTTTGTCGGGAAACGCGATGCGGCGAGACCCGCGGTACTCGATGGTGGTTTTGACGCCGCCTTCCTTACCGCCACTGAAGGTGGCGCGCGGCAAGTTCAAGGTTGCATGCGACATAGAACTCTCCTGTTTTTTGCATGATGCAAACATCAAGATGATGCTTGCCCGAAAGTCTCCTGACTTTCTTGAATGAGCACCGCAGGCGATGCGCATTCAGCAAAGTCGAACAACCCCGGGACCAACTTGCGTCGGTCCCGGAGCTGATTGAGTACAGGTTTAGCTGGATGAGTTGTTACTTCACCAGCTCCGCCATGCGCTCTTCGTACATATCGACGAGCGACGCCAAATCCTCGAGAAGAGACTGCCGTGCGGATTCGATGGTCGTCATTTCACCGATGATCGTGACGACTCTTTCGATTTGATTTCGGATGGTGTCATGATCCGCCAACCAATTATTGACGTATTCGGCCAGATCCTTTTCGAGCTGGTTAAACTTGAAGCTGGGGTCTCCCAGGAGCTCGTTCAGCGCCTGCCGGCGAGCTTCGAGAGACTTTTTGAACAGAGTCAACGAAACGTCGCTGAGCTCGTCCGGCACTTCAAAGCTGCTTTTGAGAATGCGCACCACCTTGTAGCGCATGCTCACATAGCGGAGTTCGTCGACGCGCAGCTGCTTCTTCTCAGCGCGCGCCGCGATCAACTGTTTCGCCACTTTCACGCCGCGGTCGAATGCGAACGGAATCAGCTCGTGCAACGACGCCCGGGCTGCCGTGTCTTTCTGCCTGGTCTTGGCGATCAGCCCCTGGACCCGAGCGAGTCCCTCCGTGACAGCCAGCAGGTGTTCGTCGGTTTTCGCCGCACGGCAGCGAACCTGAGCGCCGAGGTCGCCCAGCTTCACCGTTTTCCGCTCCAAGCCAGTCGGCTGCAGCTCCGCGAGAATCGCCGCGGCGCTGGCTTCCGCGTTGGCCGCGGTGGTGGCGCCGGACGAAGTCACCGACTGAGCTTCGGAAACGAGGGCGACGCAACGAATGAACCAGACGGTCTTGGTCTGATTTTGATTCAGAACGATATACGTCCAGGTTTCGCCATCTTTCGGCTGCGGTCCCTTTTTGTCGGGAAACGCGATGCGGCGAGACCCGCGGTACTCGATGGTGGTTTTGACGCCGCCTTCCTTACCGCCACTGAAGGTGGCGCGCGGCAAGTTCAAGGTTGCATGCGACATAGAACTCTCCTGTGTTTTCGCATGATGCAAACATCAAGATGATGCTTGCCCGAAAGTCTCACGACTTTCTTGAATGAACACCGCAGGCGATGCGCATTCAGCAAAGTCGAAGAAGGCGCTCCGGAATTGATTTTGAGTCAACCCCGGAGTGTTTTTAGTTCTTAACAGCGAGTGAAGGGCTTGTCGCCATAGCGAGCTCGCAATTCTTCTTGCTTTTTGCGGAGGATGACCCAGTTGTGTTTCATGCCGGGTAAACCGTGAACCTGGACGAAGGGCACTTCATCGCCGGCAGAGATTCCCTTCGTGACCGAGACTACGGTTGCGCGACCGCCGAGATAGTCGTATCCAGAGCTGTCCGAACTATGAGGCGGGATGTAGATGAATGCGCCAACTTTGGGGGCAAGCAGAGATGCAGTCATAGGATGTTCCCTTTTCGTTGATGGTCTGCGATTGCAAAGTCTGAGGAAAAACCGGAGCCGACCGAAGCCGACTTCGATTTTTGTTGGTGATCAGAACGGGAGCACCGTTCACGATTACTGCCGCGGGTGTTCTTCCATAAACTTGCGGAGCTTTTCGCCGCCGGCAATTGCCAGCGTGTAGGCCATAGCCTCGGCATCACCACATAAGCAGAAGGTCTCGCTCACCTCAAGGCACGATTGCTCTAACAGTTCGTAAAGCGCGTCGCAGACCCGCCAGGTGGGAGCGCCCGCGTTTTCACCGATGTAGGTGAGGATCTTCTTGGCGAACACTCGCACGCCCTTTTTGGGGTTTAGTGCCATGTACTGGAGGAGCTTATCGCTCCCGTAGAGCACGGACTTGTACGCCAACAGATGCATGATCCCTTCGACATTGCCTGTGAACAGATTGCGAAGGTGCTGATTAAGTTCGCGTTTGGCAACAAGCGATAGCTCGATTTTGGCCACCACCAGCAAGTCCACAAACCTGTAGGCACCAGCATGCGGATCCTCGCTGGTATTGACCACATAGTCCAGGACAGCCGCTTTCTTCTCTATGAGTGAACCAGTCATCTTCTTCTCCATGAATTCGAGCATCGTTTTGCAAGTTTCGCATCGTGAACGCGGAGAACGCGAGCTATGCTCGCGCTCTCGCATTTGTATTCAGAATTTAGGCTTTGTTGCGAACATAGCCCGCAAGCTTAATGAGCGCCGCGTGGAAGGGAGTATCCTCGCAGGCAACACTGATGTTGGCTACGAGGAAAGCGGTGACGCGGGCCTTTTCGGTCTTTCCGAGTTTTTCCTTCGCTTCGCGACGGCGCTCCAGTTCTTTTTTCAGGTTGGCGATTCCCTCGCTGTCCACTTTCGTCTTGTGTGCGATTTTCAGGGTGAGCAGATCGAATGTCATTGTCGTGTCCTTTTATTTTGCGATGTTTCGCATCGCACCAGAAAGTCGGATGACTTTCCTGAACAAGCACAAACATGCTCATTCAGCAAAGTCACGGAATGACTCCGGGGCTGATTGCCAGTCCCGGAATCTCGTTTGCATCGAAGGTCAGGCTGAAGACCCGGGGACATTCTCCAACATTCGGCGCACTTTCTGTTCGATTTTCCGTCTGTCGAAGTCGCACTTTTCAAAGCGCTTGAGCGCACCGTCTATTGCGAGTTGTAGGTTGTCTTCGTCTTTGTGGAAACCCCTTTGATTTGGGAGTAAAAGCAACTGGAACACTTTCGCACAGCACTGGTCGAAACAGTACTTAGAGCGATTTCTCCATTCAGAGTCATGTTTATCCAACTCACGTTCGTTCAGAACTGTCTCATCGACCGTAACTTGAATTGTTTGCTCCTCCGTTTCGTCCAAGAAGAGAATCTGGACATCGCCTGGTTCTTTTGCTGCCGCAGCCAGGCGCTCCGCCCTCATCTGCTTAAAGGCTTCGGCACTCTTCCAGAAATTTTCCCAGGCTTGCTCCGCTGTACGCTCCAACCTCCGCTGCTCAAAGGCTTCGGCACGACGTCGCCGTTCAACTGACAGCATCCACTCAGGCCTTTCTTCCTTCTTAGCGGCAAAAGCGGCTGCCAAGACGGCCAAAATAACAGTAACCACCCCAAAGAATGCGCCTCCACTTAACATTGTCATCTCCCGTGAATTCATAGCACCGGGATTGGTGCTACATATCGATGGTTTAAGCCTGCGGATTTTCACCCGGATTAGCGGCTCTCCGCGTCGTCAAAAATGTTTCAAGTCACGGAGATTCGTGACTCGATGTGTTTTTCCGATGTGGGTTTCGCATGGAGCAAAATCCACATCGGTTATTGAGGCATTCAGCTGTTAAACACGACTGGCTAATTCAGAAAACCAGCTTTGTGTAACATCGCTCAATGCGCACGGGTCTGACTAATCGTCCACTTCAACGATCAACTCAGCGACTTCGACCTTGTCAGTCGGCGACGGCATGGTCGGCATAGATGCCGGCGCAGATGAGTCGTGATTACAGCAAGGAGGAACAGTTGTCGAATCGTCGACCCCTGCGTTACATACAGACTGCCTGTCGATGCTTGCGCGCATGAGCAAGCCAATCTCGTCGGGTGCGGTGTTCAACAACTTGTTGACCAGGCACCCGAAGATCTTGATAGCGGCGTCTTGATGTGTCTTGAACGCCGCGGTTCGATAGCCATGTTGACCCGTCAAGTCGTCCAACTCCAGTAGAGAAACAACGCGGATTTGGATGATTGTAGCTTCATCACAAGCCTCACGGTATTTCCAATTGGATCTTTCCACTTCAATCGAGTGGTGCGCGCGACTATCGAATACCAGCGGATCAAAAAGACAATCGACTTTGCCCACTTGCCAGTGTTTTCTCCGCAGTCTGGTTTTACCGGTGGCATCCCGATACCATCCGGGTGGTTTTTCATGATCGCAGTCGCAGTATACGGCTCTCGTCACCGCACCTCCTTCTTCAGCCTGTGCATGCTCCCAGGCGTTACGGTCAAGTAGCTTGAGTTTGGTCAAGTCCACTTCTTCGGTTCTGATTCCGTCGAGACAAACCAGATTCAGTGGGCCAGCGAGATTGCGGACTTCGCTCATGAGGTCTATAGGGCCGTGGCCCGCAATGCACGCAATGTAGTTACGAATCTCCTCACCGTCGGCCGTCTCGGTCGGCAGTTGTAACAATTGGCGAATGGATGACTGAGTGTCAACCGCCCCCAGAGAGAGTTGCGTCCCAAAGTGGGGCGTATCCCCGTGATATGTGGAGAAATGTGCGCCGTGGGCATAGGCATGCAGAGAAAACGCGGCTCCATGACCACCTACGTGTCCGCCATAAAAACCACCGTCACCGCCGTGGTGACCTCCGTGACCGCCGCTCATGTTATGTCCTTTCTTCTTTGTTGCGCGAACCACTGTGTTCGCTGTGGGTGTAGTTGTTCATTGCTGTTCGCCTTTTTTGTCAGGTCGCTGTCACGACCCTTACGACTCACTCAATAGTGCTAATCAAGCCACCGACTGGAGACACAAAAGGGCGAATCGCTTTACTCGCGATGTCATTCGCAAAGTCATAGCTGTTACTCCAGTTTGGCTGATTGGAAAAATCACAAACTTGTAGTTGCGCTTGCAGCGAGCACATCTAAAAGTTTGCGATCGGTCGAGTCGGATAATTTTCTAGAAAGGGGATTTTTAGCCACCTCGTTCGGCGAGGCAACAGCCGATGCTGTTGCGAAATTGTTCGATTGTGGCGTTCTGTTTGTGGTTTGGTCCTGTGGTGCTTCTGTTGCTTGGTGTGTTTTATATATATATCTTGTTTAACAAAAAGGTTATGATCGCGTCAAGACTAAGCTTTCTATTACCAATTAGACTATAAGCAGCCACCAACTGAGGCGTGAATCACCACTGGTGGTAGCATTGGCAAAGTTCTCAAGTGTATATTTGGTGGCATTCTGGGGTAGCCCAAAATAGGCATGCCTACGTAGTTTCCGCAATTCTTTGGTCTACTTAACGTGTCGCATATAGGTGTGCACGCGTATATTGCCCATAGAGATTGTCATAGCAATGCAAGATTTGCAGTGAAAGCAGAGCGTTATCGCCGAAGCAGTTGTGAAGCTCGTCTTGGCTCGCCTGGTGTGTGATAACTGCGCTAATTGTGGTACTAAATACGGTGGCGAAGACAAAAACGGATAATTCGAGAATCGCTCGAATTATCCGCTGTGAATTTTGGGACTGCGTTGAAAATCGTGCAGCGCCTTGATTAGAGACTATTACCAGAGCCATCAAATCCACATAAAATCAATGAATCTAATGATTATTGCTCTGGATTTTTCATTAATTTCGACACTCAAAGCTCCAATTAGCTAAAGTTTGTTCTTTTCGGGATAGCTGATCTGCGCAATCTGTAGCGGCTGCGGCACTGACGATAATCCTGATGACAACAAGGTCTTACCCGAATGACAAGATGTCATTCGTTTATTCTTGATTGTTTGAGTGGTTGGCTTTAAAGAGCTTTTGGTACCAGAATTAAATAAGAGAGATATACCGCTCATGATAGAAGCAAATAAGTTCTTATAGCTATATATACCCTTCGTAGGACCACGTATAACATGGTCACATCAGCTTCTTGCAGCTATATGCAGCCTGCGCGAGCTGTGCTGATCATGATACCAAATGCGATACCAAAGCGAAAAGCGGATAATTCGAGGGTTTCTCGAATTATCCGCTTTGATTTTGTTTTTGCCGGCGCGTTACAACTTTCTTTCCAAATCCGCTTCAAGACTGCATTACAATCTTGCCCAAGCACTGTCACCATAAATTAGGGAGTGTCAAATCGATATAAAATGACACCATTTTTTTCGAATTACGCCCGTCGAATTATGGGAATTGAATTGGTATCACTTCAGATTGGAACATCAAAACAAGCATTGCGTCGGGAGAACGTCAGATCAACAGGCGTTGCCTGATGCTGTCAACCCGCAAAGAATATGAATGCGATTGCCAACCCAATTGCCGGCTGCATATTGCATTAAGTATGACGCCGTGCCATACTAGTAGTATGACTAACCCCAATCGGCAAAAATAGGAGGTGAACATGCATGATCCTTTCGACCAAACCTACTAAAGCGAAGATAACCGTCTCTGTAGATGCGGACCTTTTGGAGATGGTTGACAGCTTTGTCCAAAACTCAAAGGAAGGGAGCGTGTCACGAAGCTCCGTGTTTGAACAAGCTCTACAGCTATGGAAACGAGAACTACGGGACAATTTCGATGAGCACTACTACGCTCAGAACGCTGAAGCACTGAAAGATTCATCGTGGACGGCGCTGACGACAGAGTCAGCAAAACACATCTGGCGAGAATGAGTTCGCCTAGCTTTCCCCAAGCCGGAGAAGTCTTTTGGGTGAACATACCCAACCAACCTGGCGACTCGGATCAGCCCAGAACAGCAATTGTCATCTCGCCAAACGGAAGAAACAAGAACTGCAACGACATAATCGTGGTGCCTACTACGTCTTCAGCCCGCTTTAAGCCGCATCCTTTAGTACACGTAAGAATCCCTGCGGGCGAAGGGGGACTAAAGAGCGATTCGATAGTCCGCTGCGACCAGGTGACGACAATCGACAAATCTTTACTAGGAAGTGGACCATTAGGCGCCCCTATTAGCAACACTTACAGAGAGCAGATCATAAAGGGCGTCAGGCGAGCAATTGCCGACCCAACCGTTTAGCTGATTCCATCGCCAGTAGATTTTCAGCCTCGACCAAGGCGAAATGAACCATAACTTTCTATTATACGATCGTCATGAGCTGGGTTTCCGATGCCACTACCGGCGGTGCCGCTATGGGCAAATTTTTTTTATGATAAGAAGCTGGGGGTTTGGGGTTTGGGGTAGCTTTGACCCCTTTTGGGCATCTGTGTCCGCCTTCATCCTCGATCAGGCTTATGAAGCCGCTCAGCAGGTTCTACGCGAACAAGACCATTACTACTTTTCTCTGACTGAACAAGAGTGGAAAGAGTTTTGTGCTGTCCTTGATGCTCCACCTAAGCGCAATCCAGCCTTACGTAGGCTGATGAATACTCCGAGCGTCTTTGAAAAGGACGTCGGATAAAACCACTTTGCCCGCTCGAAAAGGAATTTTTTCATTGTGATACCGCATATGGTGCCTCGATAGGCAAATTTTTTTGGCTGCGTGCTTGTTGAACTGTTGAACGACAGAAGAGTGTGCCGATATTGTTGGTGTTGTTGATTGTGTTTGTTGTTGACTGACTACCCTGTTAAAGAAGCCTGAGGCGACACACCGTGCCGTCTCAGGTGAGGGGGAAGTCAGGCACTGCTGACCGACTTTCCCGATCAGGTCGACTCTCCCCTGCACGATCTCAAATTCTTGACTCTAAAGACGGCCCGGTTAGCGCCGCTCTACGGGTCAAGCCGTTCCATGACAACCCGAACGGCGTCCAGTTTCGCGGCCCGGAAAGCTTCCCCACTGTTGGAGATATTGGTGAAGGGGAAGGTGCCTTGTTCGGTTGGTTCTTCGGGCGGAATCCAGCCCTTCTCCTTCGTCAGGACAGCGGCGATCTTTGTCGCGCCCTCTTCAGTGTAGGCAACGGCAAGCACCATATTGATGCCGTCATCATATTCTACCGTGGCGACATGGCCGAGCTCTCCAGCCATCTTGGTCTTCTTTGGCTCGGAAACAGTTCTGGAACTCATGGATGCGATCCTTCTTGGTTTTTCAGTGTGGAACTTAGTTAGCGGGTCCACACGTTGCCGCTGTCGTTCAGTAACCCCAAGACGCTCAGCCTCACGCCGAGCGTCTCGTAATCTCAATTGGTCTGAGACGATTGTGAACAGCTAGACATGTCGTCGAATTTGCTGTTCGAATCGGCCGCTCAGATCGTTCGTGACCTTGCGAATGCCATGAGACCGACTACAACGTTCGTTACAGCAAACAATGCGAACGAGTTCGCGTGCCAGAGCATTCCTTCGCCCGTCCCAACGAGGCCGATCAAGACGACCGGAGCCCAGTTGAATGGGAATAAGACGAGTTTCCCCTCGTAACGCGAACGCCCCTTGAGCTTATTCTTCCAATCTCCGTAAAAGGAAGCAGCGACGAGGAGCTGGATGCCGAGGAGACCAAGCGCGATAGCTGGCGTGATAACTGATTCCATTTTTGTATTCCCTTTGTCGAGGACGTTGATCTAAAAGATAATCCTGACGCGACACCAGGTGTCGCCTCAGGTGTTCAAGTTCGAGAGGGGAAGTCAGCCACTGCTGGCCGTTTCTTCTACCACATAGACGTGGTGCAATTCCCATCCCTCAATGCCGCCGAAGTGACCGACCCTGACAGCCGCAGCACTGACTCGTTCACCATCGAGGACCGTGATGACAAGCCATTGAATCTTATTCGCGTTAGGCGTGTCTGGCTCTTCGACAATGAGCGTACCGAATGATGTCGATATCTGCTCGCATGTGAAGGTAGCAGCTTTATCAGCCCATCTTACTGTTGACTGGCGTCTCCCTGCGAAGGTGATATAGGGGATCTTATGCGTGTAGACCACCTTATAATCAGGCTTGCTCATTTCCTCTCTCCATGTGCAGTTTGATGGCGCCCAGAGGCACCACCAGGTCTATGCGGGGCACTGTCAAAGAAAGCATGTATGGCGACGATACCCGTGCGCCAAGAGTCATGCTACGAGTCTTCGGATTTGCACCCGAAGGCTCATCTTGTACAAACCTCTTCGGCGTTAAGTGAGTTTTCCCACAGTGTCGAGTCAGGATCTTTGTCGATGCCTTAGTCAATGTCAACTGTGTCAGTAGTAGTCGTCGTAAGAGTGGTCAAACCGACGGCTTTTTGCCAGTTTCGCGCTCGCCAGCCGCTCCTCCTCACGATTGTACACCTGGCGATTGGTCAGACGAACTTCAGGGTTGGAGTAGTCCTCGGGCAGACCGATCTGGTACTCCTCTGGTTCCAGATCAAGCACTTCTAGATCGCCGAGAACGAGGTGCTGCAAGATGTCCAGCAACTGTTCCTGGTACTGCTCGCCCAATTCCATCTTCCTGATCGTATTCCAATCAAGCTGGACCAGCACACCGCCTCTCTCTACGTAGACAGAGATCGTGCAGTAGATGGCGCGGTAGTGATCGAGTTCGTCTTGAGACATCCCGAGAGAACCAAGGCGGAAATCCTGCACCGGTGTGAAATTGGAACGGTGGAATTCCATGTTGGTCTTGGGCGTTTGGAGTCGAACGAACGAGTGCCGTTCCTTGTAGCCCACCGAGCAAAATTGTCGCGTTTCGATCCTGTTCAAAATCGCTTGCTTGACTGCGTCGTAGAGATCATCCATGGTGCAGCTGAATGCCTTTCCCCAACGGAAAAGTTTCAGGAAGTTGTTCTGTTCCCGTTTTTCACAAATGATGTCTGATCGCCTCAGTCCATCTGACGAAGCTGATTCAGGCCACAACAGCCTGGCAAGCTGTGAGCTCCCATATCCTGTGCCGATTCGGAAATACAACGCCGACATGCGCACCCGGCGTACCGTCACACAGCTGGGCATCGGAGCCGGAGCCCGGCGGGCGTAATCATCGTAGATGAAGTAAGCGATCACGGCTGCCACCGCCAACCAACCTGCCCAGCCAAACGTGTCACCGATAAAGATCGCCAGAAAAAGCATGATGAGGCCTGCACATAAGGCAAAGAAAGGATAACCGTTCATGGCTTTATCTCCTCTGGTTTGCGCTCCCTCCACGGAAGGCAACGCGGAAAGTCGCTGCTATAGCGACGAATATGGCTCTCGACATGATCGCCGAGAGCCGGTGTTCTTCTCTGTCAGTTTGAGCCATCAGTCATCGACGAAAATGTCTACTGGGGTCAGGGTTCCATTCTCTTCCCAGAAGAACTGCCCGCCTCGGTCAGCGATTTCGACGAGGTCGAGATAGCAAGAAACAGAGTTGTGCACCACGTCTCTCGGCGAAATCGAAAACATCTTCGCGACTTTGCTGATTGCTTTCATCGTCGCCTTGGGCACTTTTATCACGCCGACAAAGCCCAAGATAGTTTCGGGTGACAGTTTTACCTTGGGCAGCTTGTATTCGATTGCTTCATGATCATGACCTGGGATCATGTACATCAGCTTTTTGGGGGACGCTCCTGCCTCCGGTTTCGCTGACGAGACAGCAATACAGAAATAGACGCTGAGTCCGTTTTTGATGATTCCAAAGTCCGTTCCTCCGGTCCTCTGGCCCAGTTGAGCCATGACTGACGTTTTCAAAGGCACAGCCATGAACGTTATTTCGCCCCTGCATAGGGCAATGATGTCGCCAAGGAACTGGACTACGGACTTACTAAAGTCCAGAAGGAAGGTTCCGATACGTCTGGTTGACAGCATGTTCTTGTCTCCGGTTGGTCAAACTCAGAAAACTTAGGTGACGGGCGCTGATCGCCCGTCACTGTTCATCGACATTTTTTATGCACCACTGATGGTGTTTCAGATCACCAGTTCGAGCCCGTCGTCACTGAGCGTGATTGTGCGGCCGTCATGCACGGTGATCGACTGATGCGGAAATGCATATTCCAGCCACTGACCGTCTGCCCACCGACCATGCTCCCACTCGGTCGTATTGAACGAACGATTGATATCAGAGCCGGGAGCCATTTCGACCAGACGAGCATGATTGAGCGAAGCAGGATCTGTGACATGAGAGAGCACCTTCGCTCCATCGCCAGGCGTCATGGTCAGGGAGGACAAGCCCAGGAAAAGCAAGATGCTCTTGCTGCGGGGCGTATCCTCAGATTCCTCCTGCAGCCAGACGAGACCGTCCTGTTCGATGCTCACATCGGCCCGATAGACCGTCCAGCCACCAATCTCGTAATGCTGATCGCCATCAAGCAAAGTCATCTTCGGTACGAACACCGCGTGTCCTCGCTTTTGCATGGCCCACAATGACGCATAGCTCAAGCGGGCTAGCACACCGGCGTTGCCAATGCGAACTTCCAGCGACGCTGTGCTGAAAATAACGCCAGCGCAGGATGCCTGGGATGCAGCTGAAGTGTTGAATAGTGTGTTGAAGATCCTCATGTTAGTGGTTCCTCTCTGTTGCTACAACGGGCGTGTGCCCTCACTTTTCAGTTCCACTGCCGCGATGATCGACGCTGAGTTAGCCGACCTCCCAGTCTTTTCGCAGCAGCATTGCGCCGACGATTGACGTTGCCGCCAACACAGCCGTGGTTACGGCCGCGACCATAACATGAGCCGAAGCCGCAGCGCCAGCTGCGATTCCAGCGGTAGTTGCAATCACCGGACCTACCCCTGCCATGCTCACAGCCAAAGCAAATCCGAACACCGCAGCCACGACATAAACCGCAATCAACACGGCAGCCTCAGCTTTGGCAAAAACGAAAGCCGCAGCCCCAGCTCCAGCCACCGCCAAAACAAAAGCAGGCGGCTGAGCCACAGACTGACTGCCAGCCAAAACAACGGCGTTGAGGCACAAGGCGAGTCCCAGTCCAGCTTGAACACTTGTTTTCATCATCTTTCTCCCATTTTGGATGACAGTCGACGGTGTCTCCAGTTCAGCAGAATTAGGCGAAGACTTCGACGCTGTCATCCAGCCCGAACCTGTGTGATGCATTCGCCAGCAAATCTACTTTGACGCTGTCATCCAGCACAAACGTGTGCGCACGGGTGACAGGGTCGTGAGCGACCAGTCTGGCAATCGGAAGATATGTGTAGTTGCCCGGGGAAAGGACGCTGACAAAGAAGGTGAGCTTCTTTTCCACGCTAGCATCGCCTCCGAGGGAACGATTTCCCCACGCATCAGGCAGGCGAATTCGATAGCCAGTTTGTGGGCTGAGCGTGTCGACATTGCACCTAATCCCGAGATTACGGTCATCGCCGCTCCCGAGACTCTCAATGCGCAATTCGGCGTTGACCCACACAGAGGCAGTGAGGTCGCCTTTCGGTCGCACGAAGACGGGAAGGCCTTCAGTAACGACGACCGTCTTTCCGGGCGTAAAATCGTGAACTTTTACGCCGACGCCTGCATTTGGCTTGTCATAGAAAGCCTGTGCCTGAGCGTGATCGAGCGGCACGCCGAATCTTCCGAAAGCATTGCGAAAGATCAAAAGCAGCTCGCCTGCTGTGAACATCGAGTTGATGCTGACGGAATATTGTTCACCCGCCCCATCTTTCATTGAGATAAACCACATGTAGCTTTTCCCAATGAAGTGCCGCTCATGACTGTAAGTGACATCGACAGGTTCCACCATGCCGCTGGATATTAAAGAGCGTCGTTTGCATCTAATGACGTGCTGCAACAACTTCGCTCTAAGCGCCTCAGCCGTTTCGTCGAGACTCAGCGCATTGTTTGGAGTGATTCGCGTTCCCATGTTTTCTCTCCGTGATTTTTGAGACGAAATACGATTTCTTTCTTTTCTTCGATTCGTCAAACTTACCTCAGTCCTGGCACCTCACGGTTGTTGGCAGCGTCGGGGGCCTTCTCAACTGAGAATGTTTAGTGTTTCTGAAACATAGCCGCGAGATCGGCGAGCTTCATTGAGCTGGCGGGAGCAATGCCCCCACCAGTATTAGTCATGCGGCTCTGTTGCGCAGCCTTTGGCGCAAGTCTTCCAGTGCAGCCTCATGAATCGCTGCATCACCGCCTTCGACGAGTACGTCCGGGTCGATGCCACGGCAGTCTTTTTGCGCATCTCCAAACCAAACACCGTCGGCAGACAGAAAGCGACCGCATGTGATTCTCAAAGTGGCGCGGCCGTTCAGGATATCGAACGTTGTTTGCATGTTGCCCTTGCCTAAGGTCTTCTTGCCGAAAGTTCGGCATAGTCTGCTCTTTCGGCTGTTTTTCATCAAGGCAGCAACAACTATCTCGGTGCTGCTAGCAGACCCGCCATTGATGGCAATGGACATTGGTTTATTGGCGACAATTGCCTTGCGGCGCTTGAAGAATCTCGGTTCTTCTTCGGAACCAGTCTCTGTTGTGCTAAGCATATAGGCGTCCGGCACCAATTCGATCTCGCGAGTTGTGGTGCCCCGCTCGGTACGGAATTCGATGGTGGTGACTGGTCCTTCGACCATGAACATCTCCAGGCATTCCGACGTTTCTTGTATCAGCCCACCGCCGTTGTTGAGGAGTTTGAACAGGAACCCATCGCAATCAGCAATCGCGTTGAGGCCCATCTCCACCTGGTTGACGATGTTGTTTGGCTCAAAACTGAGAATGCTGATTTGTCCGATATTGCCCGCTAGGCGTTCAGTGAAAACCGCACCCTCGCTGATTTGCTGGATTGCACGCTTTGTCATCACATCATCCGGCTCCACTAAGCCGGTGTATTTGTCGTTGAGCGATGCCACCATTTGACGAGCAAAACCTAAGGCAGATTCGTCATCGACGATCAAGTCGTCAAAGCGATGCTTCCAGGAGATCCACTGAGCGAGTTTCGACACATCGTAGAAGTGAGTGTCGATTTTTTCCCAGATCGCCCAATATAATTCGCGCCCAAAAGAGGCGTGTTGTCTGTTCTTCATCGCAACCTCCGTTGAGTTATGGTTGGCGATAACAAAGAAGACCGTGGCCATCTCCACTATCGCAATCGGTTGAGTTGTCGTGCGATGCAGGCGAAGACCTCGTCTGCCGCAATCGGTTCTGGATCAAGATGCCGTAAGCGGTCGTTCAGTCGAAGGTTTGCTGACGAGCGTCGACTGTTTGGTGATCTGATCGCACCGCCATTACCGAAAAGGTCTTTTGCTACATAAGTGTCGCAGCCAGAAGCTAGATTAATGGTGACTGGTGCACTTTGATCGTTTCCACAACAGCAGATGCTGTCGGCTAGAGTGAGTGTGGTAGCTTTAAGTGTGGACTGGTATTGGCTCTTCTTTTGGTTTATGGGTTTGTGGGTGTATGTATATCTTCTTCATCTAACAGAAATGTAGTTACTATGGCAATACATGTGATTGAGATCACTAATGTGATCTCTGATTGACTAAAATAAATTACTATCAAAGCTGTAAATTATTATAGGGTGAATATTTTGGGGTTTTGCAATTTATTTTCGGGTGCCCTTTAGGGTGAGAGTGCCAATTCATATCCAGCATCGTTTTCGCAGCTATTCTTTTGCGAATAACATGCTTAATCCCTGGCGCACAGGCGTATACGCGTAGATCCCCCATGCGTGATATCGCGATAGCACCACTTCACTGAAATTGTGCGAATTAAGTCTCCCTGCCTGTTTCGCAGCTATGCACAGCAAGGCTAGCCGCGCTAGTTATGGTACTATATATGGTGGCGCATGCAAAAATGGATAGTTCGAGTTGAATCGAACTATCCATAGCGTGTATCTTGCTGTAAGTGGCTGCGGGAAGTTAAACTTCTCTTTGCCTGTGCCCTGACACAGAAGCAGCTCTCAGTAGTCAAGCATAAGCAACATGCATCAAATACGTATAAAACGATTGATTGGTTGATTGGTTGATTGGAGACGTAGTTGATTCTTTGTGCACATGTATTCGCTTTTGCATGCACCATTTATGAGGCAGCAAGATTCGTTAAGATCCGCTGATTTGAGTTAACAGATCGCAAAAGTGGCAGTTCGTTTTATGTGAATTTGATGTTGATCTCTCTACGCTCACGTTACTAGAGCTGTTTCTGCATTCAGCCCGCAGAAAAGAGAAGCACCTTTCTCGCAGCACTTGTCTTCAATACGCGCCACGGATAGTTCGAAGTGATTCGAACTATCCGATTTTGCTTATGCCACCATATTTAGTATCAAATCTAGCGCAGCGAACTCAGCCACGCATAGCTGCGAGACAGGCAAATACAGTAACTTCGCTCGTTTTCGCAAAGTGGTGCCTTTTTGCTAAGGTTCGGACGTGATCGCCTGTTATTTGCGACTGTCGCAGCGATTCCGCTATCTAGCGACTCGACGTTAGCTATAAGAGCTACGCTTAACTGCAAGTTTTGATATACCCCATAAAAGCCCCCAAATGTAACCGCAAAGGACAAGTGGAAGAGACCAGGCTTGGATTGTATAAGAAAAGATAGTGATCAAAGTGCACCTAACAAAGAGTTGAAAACTAAAAGTACTTTTTGATCTTGTCATAGTAACTACACTTCTGTTAGACCAAGTATATATACACAACAACCATTATCCACAAGAAGAAAGCCAACACCAGTCCATTTACGCACCTAGTACAAGCCACCATCGACAGCATTGAGCTGTTGCAGGGTAATTCGGTAGGGCAATGATGATGTCGTCTGGCACCAACATGCTTTGCCGCTATGCAATCTCGAACCTCACAGGAGCATGCTATGAACAAACAAAACAGCTCTGCGGGTCGTGAGCTGTATCACGAAATCTGGAGAGAGATAAAGGAGCGTTTTTACGACGTGGAGCGACTTTCTCACTGGGCACTATGGGAGCATCGCTATGACGAGGACATAACTGATGATCGGTCGGCGCTCGCGTTTGCGAAAGTTATGGTGGCGTCGCTGGGCGATCGGTATACTCTCCTTGTCGATAGTCCTAGTCCTACGCAGGCAGCCCACAACATAGACTGCGAGTCTGCCGTAACCGCGAAGCGGTTCAAATGCAACATCGGTTGTATCAAGATAAACAGTTTCCAGTCGTTGTCCGTTGCAGATCAGGTTGAAGCCAGCTTGACCCCGATGGCCGATTGCGACGGTTTTCTTGTGTTCGTGGATTCCAACCCGGGTGGTTTGCTGGACGTAACACTCGAGTGTTTGGGGTTGTTCTTCGACCAAGCAACGCTCGGGGCACTAGAACTTCGAACCAGCAATGGTATCACCATCGAAGAGGCCTACTTCATGGATGATGCCTGCGTGCTACGCACCATTCATCCTGACGGCTCTCAGGAACTTTTACCTATTCCGAAGCGAAAGTGCCTGATTGCCGATAAGCCGGTGGCTATCGTGATCGGGCGTGGCTGCGGAAGCAGCGCGGAACTATTTGCTGGTGCACTGCTTGCCAATCGGCGCAATTCGAAGCGACATCAAGAGGGCAGAAGCTATAACAAGCGTTTGTGCTGGTCGCACGGTGACCGCTCCGGTGGCAAAGGCATCATGCAAGCTCCCGTCGATATACTCAAAGGTCGTGCGCAGCTCAAAGTGTCAGTCGGGAGATTCCTGTCTCCTGATGGTCATTGGTTTGGCGATGGTCAAACCGATTGCCGAGGCATAAGGCCTGATTTTCGAGTCAAGGGTGGCCCGGGGAGAGTTTGCGAGTTGGCCTTGCGGCATCTACAGCGTCAGCTTCACCAGGCCGCGTAGCACGAAGACAAATACCCGTGGGAAGTTCGTTCCCGCGGCAAACATGACAAATACCCGTGGGGGAATTTACTCCCGCGGCTCAACATGACAAATACCCGTGGGGGATCGTCTCCCACGGCTGATTCACAAGTCAGGTTCCAACAGAAGGACAACAACAATGTCTGACATGAACACGTTCAGGACGTCACCAAACGGATCTCTTTCCGAAGGCGCCGTCAATCGGGTTCTGCGAAGGCTGGCGAAATCAAACGCCGCTTTCGCAACTTCCTATCCCGGAGAGCGCAACGCCAGCCAACCCCCGCACACGGTATATGGCGGCGCCAATCTTTTCAAATACAACACCGCTGGCAAGCTTGGTCAGCTGGCGTTGAAATCGCTCACCACGTATGCGCCCAATTGGGTTGTCCTGACGCGTGCGCTCAAACTTCCAGGGCACGAATTTCTGCCGACGAAGCAAAGCAAAATCGATGCTCTGCTGGCGGAATCGAACCCGGGTTCGGTCAACAAGGCTTTTTGGCTGCCGCACAAAGTCTACGTGCGCTTGGTCGATCGCCTCCAATCATCCACAGCCATTGTGGATTTGCGTGTCGATTTCGAGGACGGTTACGGCTACAGGACTGACCTGGAAGAGGACGGTCACGCCCAATCTGCCGCTCTCGAGATGGCAAAAGGCATGAGGGAGGCGACGCTTCCGCCATATATCGGCATACGCATCAAGCCCTTCACCGAAGAGCTGAAGCTCCGGTCTGTGCGGACGCTCGACATATTCATCACGACTCTTACGCGAGCGACGGATGGATTGTTGCCGCCTAACTTCGTCGTCACGCTGCCCAAAGTGACGACGACCGATCAGGTGACAGCTCTGGTCGAGCTGCTCAGAGAACTGGAGAGCAGTGCCGGGCTCAATCTGGGCACCATCAAGATCGAGCTGATGGTTGAAACGCCCCAGTCGATCAGCAGTCACCGTGGTCACGTGCCTCTGCACGACTTTGTCGATGCAGCCGATGGTCGTCTCCGGGGCATGCCTTTTGGCACTTATGACCACACCGCGCTCATCGGCGTGGCCGGTACTCATCAGTCGATGGGGCACCCGGCGTGTGACTTCGCCAGACAGACTATGCTAGCGGCGCTGAGCGGCACTGGTGTATGGATTTCTGACGGGGCGACCACGCAAATGCCGATCGGTCCGCACAACGAAAGGGAACTGGGGCGTCCCCTGACCGATGACGAGAAGGCTAAGAACGAGGAGATTGTGCACGAAAACTGGAAGATAGCGTTCGATAACGTTATGGACTCACTGCGCATAGCGCTCTACCAGGGCTGGGACCTGAATCCTGCACAACTGGTGAGCCGCTATGCTGCGCTCTACACATTCTTCCTCGGAGGAATGGCGGAGGCTAATGCGCGGCTGGGTCGTTTCGTCGAGAAGGCATCACAAGCCACCTTGACCGGGAACTCTTTCGACGATGCGGCGACTGCCCAGGGCTTCCTCAACTTCTTCTTGCGCGCCATCAGCTGCGGTGCCGTGAGTGAAGAGGAGGTCCAGGCGGCCACCGGTCTTACACTGGCGGAAATTCGCACACGCTCCTTCAAGCAAATCGTTGAAGGACGAACAGCGAGGAAGTCGGCGTAAGACAAACACTGCAGGCGGGGGCTCGCTCCCGCCTGTAACTCCTCAGCAGATAGGGTGGACTCTGCATTCGACAATCAGGACATCAGGAAAGGACTTAGTCATGTCGCATCAAACCGGTACGATCGAATTGAACGTCAAGGGCTGGAACCATGGGCGCTTGGCAAAGCGACTCCATGGCATCTTCTCGCGGTCCGCGGTCATTTACGAGCCCACTTATTATCCGGAATCCGGGAAATGGCAGCTCGAATCCAACAATGACTGGTTTCTACACATTGTCGGCGACACTGCCACGCTCTCGACTCGCTACTCGGACGACTTCTCCGAAAAGCAGTGGTCGGCACTGGATACTGTGGTCAATATGTTCGTCGCTCTGGACTAGCTAGAAACCGCTTCAGGATTGAAGCTGAAAGAGTCGATTGGCAGCGAAGAGGGTCGCCCTCCGACTGATGATGAGCGAGGCAGTTGCCTCGCTAAGCCAAGAATTGCTGGCGCGGGAGACTGCGCCAGTTGACTTGAACCAAACTTCAGCAGAGGAGTACACGATGGGATCGATAACTTCTTCAGCACCCGTGGAAATCCGCAAGCCCGGGCGCCGTCTTACTATGCTGTTAGGCGTTCCGTGGCTCGTCATTGAAACATCCCTGGGAAGCCTCATCGTCGAGCTGAACGCCTGTCGAGCCCCCAACACATGCGCGAATTTTTTGCGCTACGTTGATGGCGAGTGTTACGACGGCGGCCAGTTCCATCGCACGGTCAGGCTCGGCAACCAGCCTGACAGTTCGGTGCTGATTGAGGTGATTCAGGCGTCCAAGCGCGAAGATCTTGCCGAGGATATGTTTCCTCCGATCGAGCTTGAGCGAACCAGCGAAACTGGACTGAGACATCGCAGTGGCGCGATTTCCATGGCAAGAAGCGGTCCTGACAGCGCTACGTCAGACTTCTTCATCTGCGTTGGAGACCAGCCCGAACTGGACTTTGGCGGCGCTCGGAATCCTGACGGACAGGGCTTCGCCGTCTTCGGAGAGGTCTTGTGGGGCATGGATGTGGTGCTCGAAATCCAGAAATCGCCTGCGGAGGGGCAAACTCTTAGCCCTCCGATCAAGATTCTACGAGTTTCGCGTCTGTAACGCGAGCAAGAACATGGGCACCAATGACGGTGCTCATGCTTACCCAAACAAGCGAATCTTCGCTTAACCAAGGAGCAGGAAAATGGTGAATATCGTAAGCTGCAACGCCGTTCTGGCGGCTCGTTACGGCATCGTTCAGCCCAGTGTGGCTGCCGATACCCATCTGACTCGACGCGGCATCGGCAGTGCGGACGCGGGCGACATCACGGTGATGACCAGGCGCCGCGCTCTCTCCAATGCCGACAAGCTGCGTTTGTGCGAATTGGCTTGCGCTCAAATCGGCGCCAAGCCGCCGCGTTTCAATCGGCGTCGTGTGCGTTTACTCGAGAGTTTGCTCGAGAGTTCAATCTCCCGAGCCAAAGCTGCGTAAGCAGGGAATCACCGCGTCATCCTCCGCTCAGCGAAGGATGACGTATCACCTGAACAATGAGCGTGTTGGCAGAAACTGTGTTTCTGCAACACCTGGAACAGAGGAGTCCATTATGAGTACCACCCAAGTTCGTCCGAGCCGCATCTTGCAGGCTCTGAAGAGAATCCTGATCCGGAAGGTTATGCCCACAACTCTTGGCGACCTGATCGAGGTCATCGAAATCAAATGGAGGCACGGTACTAACATTGCCGATGCGCAAAATTGGCTGCTTACGCTGATTCCAAAGGGAGCAGACAGAGACGATCTTGCACAACGGCGTGTTCTGTCTTTGCACACGCTGCACGGCGGCGATCAGCTTCTCGCAAGTGTGACGACCCAACAAAACTAAAAGGCATCGGCATGAAAACAGCACCGTTGCGAAAACCACCGGTGGTGCCCAACCAAAACCACCGGTAACTCTCTTCTTCTTGGCTTTGCCAATGCCGACTTTGCCGAATGGGCGTAACAAGGCGCGCATTCAGGAAAGCCGGCCTCGGCTCGACCAACAAACCATGGAAGGAATATTCATGTCTCTGCAAATCAGACCGATGCGTGTTTTCGATCTTCCGGCGGTAATGAGCCTAGTCAAACGAACTGAGGGCTTGGGTTTCAAGAAGTGGGAAGTCTTCATGGTCCTGACGAGAGCGCTTCTGCGGAACTGGAAATTGCCGCAGGTTGCTGTTCTCGATGGCGAAATCGTCGGTTCCGTATTCGTTGCCGAAGGACTGATGGCGGCGGTGCACCACCTCACCGTCGCGCCACATGCACGCGGCCAGAACCTTGGCACAAGGCTTGTGCAAGCTGGACTGCGGAAGTTGTATCACAAGAAATACGCCGCTCGGCGTGTGTACATAACTGTGTTGCCTGACAATACCGGCGCGCGAACATTCTGGACAAAGTTTGGCTGCAAGCTGGAATCCACTGGCGACCTGGTTCTATTCACGCTCGACCTGAAGGAACAAACATGGCTGGCGCAGGAATCTGCGACAGGCGAGAAGAAGCATCCAACATGAAGTTGAAAGGAAACGGTCATGACCATCAAGAAATCTATCATTTTTCCCGTCGATTGCATGCCGGAATTTCAAGGAACAACGGGAGATGACGACCGCTGTGACTTGTTCTGCCAGGTGGCTGAACGCGAAGAATATCTGGCGATGCACCCCGATGATGAACACGCCCATGAACTTTGCGAGCCGCAGTTCATGGAACTCGATGCCGCAGCCGACCTGCTCGTGCTGTGTCAGCGGCAAATGGAATGTTCCGCCGAGATCTACGAGTACGATCAGCGCGGGCGATTGGCAATTCTGCAGCGTGACTTGGGCGAGTTGACGGTCTTCGAGGGCCCTGCAGACGAAATCTTCAGACTCACGTTGGCGTGGGAGCGGCCACTTGTCTCGGCTCCGCCCGAAGGCTCGAAAGGTGCCTGGAAACTGCCTAAACTCTGAGTGAAAAGAAGCTTGGGCTCAGGCTCGACACGATCGCAGCCCTGCCCTCAACCTGGAGTAAAATCGATGATGGACGATAAACTAGTCGCCGCTATTTTGGCTTCTCGACAAAAACAAGAAGCGGAAACCCCTGCCCAACGAGACCAGCGTTGGCGAAATTCAGAAGACGCCAAGCCTGACAAGAATGGCTTCGTTTCTTTCGGGAGCGTGGCCGGCGTTCGCTGCAATAAGGACACGCAATACTGCGTGTGCTTTGTCGATGTGCGTTTCTGTCCGCAGTATCCCGACCTCGGCAAAGGGCTCAAATTCAGCGGCGACATGGGTCAATATCATGAGCTACGCATTCACATCGACGATGTCGATGAATTCGTGCGTCGCTATCGCAAGTATCGTAATTCTTGACCCTCTAACCTGAAGTTGGGCACCGTAACTGGTGCCCATCGGCAACGGAAGGTTCGGCTCAGCGACTGGCTCTAAAAGCTGGTCATTGAGCCGAGCCTTCCGCATCGAGTCTCTAGTCTCTCGAAAAACGAGAGGCGCGGTTGCTGGTGCCGAACATCAGCTTCAGCGGGTTCGCCCGCTTGCCTGAAGGTGAAAACCAAAAGGAAGTCAGCAAAGCTGGCCGAGCTAGATGGTTGCTCATTGCACCTCTGCTCGAGGAGAACGTAATGACGACGAGCAGCGAATATGTTCTTAGCTTGATTCTCGCGGGGAAAGAACTCCTCCCCTTCGAGAGCTTCAAGGCTAAATTTATGGCGTGTACTGCGCCTTACATCATCGTCGACGGCGAAACCGGCAGCGGCAAGTCTATGCTGGGGCCCTGGTGGCTGTGCGAGATGGGTTATCGTGTTCTTGTTACGGAGCCTCTGATCGAGTCCGTTGTTGGCACCAGTGAATTCCTCGCCAGTAAGATGGGCGTCGAGCTGGGCACCACAGTCGGTTATCGAACGGCGGAACAAAAGTGCGACAGCCGGGATACCAAGATTCTCTTCGTCACCGACGGTCTGGCGCTGGTGCGCGCTCTTGCCGGTCACAACAAGTTCGATGTGCTTGTAATAGACGAGTTGCATCAGTGGACAACGAACCAGAGCACGCTCGAGGCTTGGGCCTGGAAGCTCCTGCAATCTGGTCAGGCTCCGTTCAAGAGAATCGTAGTTCTCAGTGCCACGCTCGATTCGCAAGGGTTGTCCCGCAAGCGGGGCAATGCGCCCATCTTCAAGGTTCCCGGACGTCAATTCCAAATCATCGACCGGGCTCCGGGCGTCTCGATTGAATCGGACATCAGGCAGTTTGTGAGCGAAGGTCACGATGTTCTCTGTTTTCAGCCGACGCAAGTGTCCATCGAAAACTGCATCAAAGAACTCAAAGGGCTGGACGCGGAGTTGATTCCGTTCCACGGCAGGCTCACTCGCGCAGAGAAGGATCGGGCGTATGAGACAAATTATGCCCGTCCTAAGGTGATTATTTCGACCAACGCTCTGGAAACCGGCCGCACAGTGGTGCCGAACAAGGGGCGGTTGCTCGCCGTTGTTGACTCCGGTCTGGAGCGGCGCAACGAAGTTAACGGTGGTATCGAGGGTTCGTTTATTCGAGCCATTTCGATCGCCCATGAAAAGCAGCGCCGCGGACGCACCGGTCGCGTGGACATTGGCTACTGGGTCAGCCACTGTCCCGCAACTGTGCGCGATGCTTACCCAGTGCCCGAGATGCTGAGAACGCAGCTTAGCTCGACGATTCTTCGTCTGGCGATCGCCGGGTTTGACGCATCTGACCTGCCATTCTTCCACGAGCTGCCGGAAGGGGCTATCGACGAGGGTATTCGGTCTCTTGTGGCACTGGGTGCTTTCGGCTGCGTTGGCAATGTCACAAGGATCGGTCGGCGCATACCGAAACTGCCTGTCGATGTTCACATCGCCAGAATGATTCTGGAAGCAGCTCGTCTTAGGGTGGGTGGAAGCATGCTGACTATCGCAGCATGCATGATGGTGGGAGGCATCAGAGACAATACCAAATACTGGAAACCTCTCACACGGGAGACCATGAGCGACGCGTTGGCTGAACGCGATATCTTCGAGGCAATTAATCGCGTTAGCGACACGGTTGACTTCGAGAAGGCAGGGGTCTTCGGCAAAGCATTTTTCCAGGCTCGCGCCTTGCGAGATAAACTGGAAGAAGCGGCAAAGAGACTCGGCATCAACACCAGCACCTCGGGCGATCGCGTCGCCCTCATCAAAGCGATATGCGCCGGTATGGTCGACCATCTCTACAAGTCTGGAGAGAAGCAATTCTATGCCAGCGTCGGCCGTCCGTTGCCGCGCAGTCTCTACCATAAGAGCGTCATCAGGCGCCGTTACCATCGCCCGGACTGGGTCGTCGGGCAACCTATCGACCTGGAAATGGCGAACAAGGAAGGCGAGCTGCGCACCCAGAATCTGCTTACGATGGTGACGGGCGTGGAGCTGGAGTGGCTCGTTGAAGTAGCACCGCATCTGGTATCTTGGCGGCGTCGCGACTATCGGTTTGACTATGCCAGTCAGAGCGTGCGTTGCGATCGTGTGCTTCTCTTCAACGAGCACGAGTTGGAAAGCCAGGAGATTGAACCTGACCGTGAGTCAGACGAAGAAGCCAGAAAGGTCTGGGAAGCTGAATTCGCTTCTCAGGCTGCGAAGCGCCTGGATTTAGCTTGGAAAGCTTTTCAGATGTTTCACAGGGAGCGGGCGGTGTCGGTTAAGGGGTTCGCGCCTCTGCCGCAACTGCCCGCGCCGGAAGTCTACGATGCACAGACAGGTGCGGTGGCCTATCCGGCTGTGGATAAGCGTCCGAACGCCTGGGTTGTTTCCTGGTTCAGGTCGCAGGCTGAAGCCGAAGAGAGCCAGGCAAAGGCTGTCGCGGCAAAGGCTGTTCTGGACCATGAAGAGAAGAAGCGCCGTGAGCGCAGCTCGGAGGCTCACGCGCCTCGGAGCACGTCATCGCGGAAGGTGCGTGGAAACCGCGCTCGGGCCGCGGCTTCTGCCCCTGATGATTCGGCAGCTTTGATGGACTCAAGGCTTGCCGAACTCGCTTCGATGTTCAGGAAACGCTGAACTCGCAAGGCGCAGCCAGACGAAAGAGAACAGTCCACCCGCGATAACTTCGTGGGTGGACTGCCCCAAAATGAATCGACCAAGGGTCAGAGCCTGATGCCACTGCTAGCAGTGGCATCTCCAATCTGAACTGAAGCACTCTCAGTTCAGTCACAGTTGAACGCCGGTCGAAATCTTGATCGGCGTTTGTTCAATCGAACGAATCGGCATGGTGCCGTTCGTTATCGTCTGCCTACAAAGAATCGAGGACAACATGAGAAACTTTCCCTGGGGCTTCATCGCCCTTGTCACCGCTATCCTTGGCGTCGCTTTGGGATTCGGCATCGCCTTCCATCCATGGAACGAAAACATGGATGCATTCTATCGATTCGTCAACACGCACAGTCTCGCGGCCGAACCCAGCCGACTGTTCGCCTTCTACTCGCTGGACTACTTTCTGAAGGCAGCCGGCGGCTATGTTACGGCGCTGTTCATCCATAACGGATGGATGCACGTGCTCACCACTGCTTGGCCTCTGGCGTTTTTCGGCGCTCAGGTCGAGAAGGCTGTGGGCTGGAAGGGACTGCTGGCGGTCTTTTTCATCGGCGGCATTGTCGGTGAGCTCAGCTCCAGCGCCATGCTGCTTTCGCTCTCGGGTGGCGATCACAATTGGGGCACGATCGGCGCATCACCTGCGATGTTCGCTCTGATCGCCGTCTTTCTCGTGGCGTATGCAAAACTCTGGCGCGAATACTACGTGCGGGTGGGCGTGGCGTTGACTCTTCTTGTTTTGGAAGCGATCCGGGTCGTTGCCACGTTCTCGGAACCGGCACCGGACTGGTTCGCTCACGGTGCGGTCAATCACGCGTCACACCTGGGCGGCTTCATCGTCGGCCTGGCGTTCGCCTTTTGGCTTGTGCGCAGACCGCGCAAACCGGCAAAGGGAGCACGGCCCATGCTTCCATTCACGGGCTTCAGCCGTCTGCACTCATGAACGCGCCTTGACAAAAGGCACCGGACTTTCACTCTTAAGATGAGAGCCCGGTGTCATCACCAGTGGTGCACAGAGTTGAGCGTGCATTAACTGTCCAAGTTTATACGTGTTCTGGAGTGCGCGACGCGCTTCAGTGAAAACCTCAATGCTACTAAGGAGAAAGAACATGAGCACAAGATTGAGCGTGTCTAACTGGGTCCTGCCGATCTCGTTACGGCAGTTCCAGTTGATGGTCTCGGAGTACAAGATTCTGCTCCAGACTGCTTTTGGTACGACCTGCAGTCTTCAAATACGTGTCATGAACCAGCCCAAGTGGGCTCCCAACCTTTGCGACGATCCCAACCCGGTCGAGGACGTAAACAACCGGGCCACTTTCTTCGAAGCCACAGACCCGTTTGATGTACCCAGAGAGATCTTTCTCTCTGCTGCATACGTCGAGGTTGTGGTTCGTCCTGTCGACAAATCAGCGGCGCCGACATCGGCCTATGGTCATATCGAGTTTAAGGGACTGCGTCCTCGTCAAGCCACATACTATCTACAGCCAGGAGACCAAAACGTGGTTCGTATCCTTCAAAAACGCCATCGTGGTCAGCGGCTCGGAGACGGCTATACGTTCAACTCGGATAGCTAACAATTCGCTTTTGCTGGTGACTAGTCACTTTAGTCACCGGGAGGCGTAAACAGCTCGAACAAAGGCACCGGACTTTCGACTTCGCAGTCGAGAGCCCGGTGCCACCACATGTGGTTCACACTACGGAGAATGAAGATGGAATGGTACTGGAGCTTAAACTGGCGAGGACTGCGTGTTCTCGGAGCTATCTGCTGGCTAGCCAGCAACGGGTTGGCTGTTAAGGCGGGGTCAATGACTATGGCTGTCATGCATCACCACATGGATCCGTGGTGGCCTCTGCCCACGCTCTTTATCGTCCTGGCGAATCTGATCAGCGCCTTGGCTTTTCTGGAGGTGCTGATGACGACCTGGACCGACAAAGCTAACAATATCACCGGTATGTACAGCTCAGGCAGTGGAAACCCGCTCATGCCGGGAATTGCTGGGCTATTAGTTCTGGTCTTCGGTCCCTTTCTTACCGTTCTCGGCCACGATGGTGGCCGGTTAACGGGATTCTTTTGCTGAGCGCATTCCTGTCCTTCTCTGGCGGGACTATGTTCGGCTGGTCGATAAAGATCAAAGAGCGGACCCCGCCTCATGTTTCCCGATGGGCTGGCGACTGCGTCTAGGCCACCTGCATTAGCGTTCTTCGGACGATAATCACCTTTGAGGTTGGTAATTCGTCCATAAATCAGTCGAAGAAAGGTCACTCAGATGATAAAGATCTACGTTTGGGATCGTTCCCTGCCCAACAACTACCACAGCGCTGAATCGCCCATTGGTTTGGAGCTTAGTGCCTCGGCTGTGGTCATGGCACCGTCTAGGAAAGAAGCGATCGCACTAGTTGAGCGGCAGATCAATCCGAAGGATCGAATCGGACCATCGGCTCATTACGTGCGAATGGTCGAGGGCATGAAGACGACGAAACCGACGAGCGAAACACCGATAACAACGCCAGGTCGGGAAGCTGTTTCGCGGATTCTGTTCCTGTCGATCGGCGCGCACTACAACGACACGAAGCCGCTGAAAAATCCCCTCAGTAAGTGATTTTAAGTAAAACTGAGGGACGCACAGCGTCTTAAACCAACGAGACCGGACTCTCGCAATCGCGTGGGAGCCCGGTTTCACACCATCATTGCAATCCGCATCAGCTTGTGGCTGATGTGCGTAACAACAGGAGGCGACTATGATCGTATGCTCCTGCTACCGCAGGACGGACAAAGACCTGGAGGATGAGGCACGTAAGGGCACTCTGTGGCTTGACGCGGTCAAGAATTTGCCCGTCAGCAACAAGTGCGGTCGCTGTTATCATCTAACTAAGTCTGTGTTTGCAGATGCTCGCCGGGCAGCTGGGTTTCCCGATGAGCCTGAGAAGCGCCATCTTCCAAAAGGTGATAAGCATGGTGCCGGATCACCTGAGGGCGATATCCCTGGTGGTGAAGGCAAGCATGCCACATCACCCGAGCCTAATATCCCTGGCAGTGTAGACAAGCAATGACTCCGGGGTGGCAGGAATGTCACTCCGGAGTTTTGTTCCGGCTTTGCTGAATGAATGTCTGCGTTCATTGAGCAAAGTCGGAACCGATAACCGACTGTCGCAACGCGCAAACCTGAGGAGATCATCAACAGAATGAACGAACTGAGACATAGGCATTGAGCATGGTACCCGCGACTTCGGACCCTTCGATCCGTTCGCGGTTTGTCCACGATTGACACTACTGATAGTGTCTTGAACTGAGGAAATAATCCGATGGCTGACAGAATACTCTATCTGGATGCAGACCTGACGCTCTTCCACAAAAAGCTTCTCCGCCCGGAACAAGTTGCTCTCGACGATCCGAGCGTGTTTTTCGATCTCTTTGGCTATGTACAAGTCAAAGCTCGTCCAGGTGCTCAAGCATTTATCGACCACTTCAGGGGCATGGGCGTCACGGTCTATTGTGTCACCGGTGGTGGCACGGACTCTCAAACTGAGGCCCTGCGCTGCGCCGGACTGAGCGTGGACAGGTTGTTTGGAAGCTGCAGAGGGGGCGTGGAATTACCGCCCCCGCCTGCGCATTGGGTACTCGTCGACGACTCGCCCCTGAAAGACGCCATGTTGTTTGACAAAATTGCCCGCATTTTGGGCAAGTTGAATCTCGAACCTAACGATGCGGAACTCGAAAGAGCGTTAGCCGAGCACTTCGTGCAGTGCGAAATGTTCTTCGACTTTTGCGAATGCAAACCGCTCTCAGAACTGATTCCAATCATCATGACTAAGCTTGAGCTGGCTTGAGTGCAACAGGAAGATGCCGCATGGCGGCGTCTTCGCCACCTCACAAACAGCTCACGACGAAAGGAAAGACGATATGCGTGAGAAGTTGCTCGACGCGCTAGTGTTTCTCGGCATGGCGCTGTTGATCTTCGCGATCACCATCGGTGTCGCCGAGGACTACAGCCCGAGCTTATTCCAGCCGCTGGTGCAAGCCGTGGTTGGCAATACGGGGCGAATCTTTCCGGGGCTCAGCCCTCAGGGAGGCGTTGCCCAAATCTTGCTATTCATTGGCGGAGTGGTTCTGCTCATTCCGCCATTGCTGCGAAAATCGTGGGTGTTCACCGTTCTTCAGGTGATCATCGCACTGTCAGCCCTTCTGCCGATCTGGATGCTGAGCGCACCGGTTGAGGCCGGCACGCGCCTGACGATCACATACGCCGGACTGGTGTCTCTCATTTGGCTGCGGGAGCTGCCTCTGGCTTCTCTCTGGAAGATGTTGTCACCGCTTTATTGGTGTCAATCGTTCAAGGGTGTCAACGGTCCAAACCCTATGGCAGCCATTGGCACCGAGTTTTTCGGCTGGGGCTATGTGTTCATGGGCACTAACCAGCTCTTGTCGTGGAGTCTCATCTTCGCAGGCGCGATCTTTCTAACCAGATTCGCCTGGCTCGGCATGAAGAATCAGGTCGCCATGGCTCAGGCGTGGTTGGTGCTCAACATCGCCTTCGCTGTCGCCGCCGCCTTGAAGATTGCCTTTCTTTGGCAACACGTACGCTAACAAAGCGGCACCTGACTGGCTCTTGTTCGGTGCCAGTCGAACTCAAACCTTGGAGTGACTCTGATGTCGAAATCTAATCTGGTCAATGGAATCTTGATTTCTGCGGCGTTCTTGCTTGGCGGCTTGGTCGGACTTCTCGTCGCCATTACAGTAGTCAGTGGTGGTCCGGCAGTCGTGGGCTCGGTCTCTCTAACAGCAGGTCTTGTCTTAAGCGCACTTTGCGCTTACTACCTCCAAGACGAACTGTTTGCAGACAGGAGAAGTTTTGGCGCTATCTTCTGTATTGCCGTGTTCATAGGTGCGATGGCGATGCCGATCAACACTCTGTATGTCGGACCTCAGGATGCACGTTCTCATCGGGAAATGGCATCCAAATTGCAGGCTTTTTGTCTCCAGCACTTCAACGATGTTGATTCCGATAGAGACGGCATCATCACCAAGTCAGAGCTGAAGAACGCCATTAAGAGCTCGTCATTCAGCGAGGAGGATAAACAGGTCCTGGTTTTTCTCCTTGAAAATCTCTCGGAAGCAGGGCACATCATCCAATCGCAAACTGCCATCACCGAAACGTTTATCGGGAATGGACAGGGTGGTGGTTTCTTTGCGCCGGGGGTTTCGGTCACCAATGTTTACGGTATCAGCGTGCACGATCTGGAAATTTATCCAGACCGGGTCGCTGAGATGTACCAGAACTGGTGACAAGTTCAACGAACCGTGTTTGGACCGTCGCCGCCATTCTCAAGATCAGCTTCCTGACTAGCGTCTCAGAGCGAGACCGGTCAGCGAGAGTTGCCGTGGCGCATAAGCAATGTGCCTCGGCGATGTTGGGTGAATGTTAGATCAACAACAAGATGGAGATCGCCATGACTGAAGTGACAAAGCAAACCAATGCCCCGTTGCCCCAAAGCGGAGAGGAATCTGAAATCGATGCACGTGCCAAACTCTTGTTTGAAGCGTTGCGCAAACCCGACTGCCCCCGGGACGATTTCCAGACCAAGCTCGAAGAGCTTTGGCTGATCCGAGAGCAGCGAGGTTACTTCCTGGACCCCAACCCGGATGCTGACGACGTCTATTTGTCTGAATACTTCGACTTGGTCGATCAGCGCATCAAGGAGATTAGAGCGAACCTTGCTAACATCAGAGAAGCTCGCCGTTGCATTCGCAACATCCTCGGACTTGAGGAAGGAGCAGAAGTCGTGGAAATCGATCCGCACATCAAAGAAGCTTGCCGTCGCATTCGCGACAACCTCGGACTTGAGGAAGGAGCAGAAGTCGTGGAAATCGATCCGCACCACCCAAGTTCGGAAGAGGGCTGACCTTAGTTGAGAGTGGGACACGCGATCCACAAACAAAAGGTCAGGTATATCGCTGCCCCTGCATTGCTCGGCCGAGGTGAGTGGCTGCCCGCTGAAAGCGGTAGCGCTTGCTGCGGAGGAACTGCGAGGTGAAGAGATTCCGGGAGCAAGGATGCTCCCGGAGAGAAATCGTCGTCGGAAATCTCTCGGTCTCACCGTGAGATCTCCGGACACTATCCTTAACCCAAAACACGAGAGAAAGACAAAAAGCGAGCCACCCAAAGCTTGCTGCGGATGACCAAGCGACTGGCCAACACCGGTCGCTTCGTCGTCCGCAGTGGAATTGAGCGACTGCTCATGCCTTTCCATCGAAATCCTGGCGAATTCGTCGGGTGAACTGATGGAGAAGAACAATGACGTACTACCTTTACTGGACTACAGGACTTCGAGAAGAGGTCACTGCTAGCGAACTAGCACAATTCCTGGCTCTAACCCACAACGACGAAGGTGGTCAAATCGAATCGTTCGAACCTGTTCGAGAGCTGCCCACAGACGTCGACATCGCAATGATGTAAGAGCACTACCGAGAGCTCTTAGACAAAACGTGAGCGGAGAACTTTAGTCCTTCAACCTGAGCCGATCAATTAAGACCACCCGAGCAGCTGCCCGGGTGATTGCCGGCGTGGATCTTTTCGGGCTGGTTATCTGCACGGTGGCGACTGTCGCCACTTGAGTCAGGTCGCCTGGCTGTATCAACTGGCAAAAATTTTGCGCCGGATCTAATCCTCCCGGTGCAAATCAGAAGGCTAAATCAGAAACACTGTCCGCATAAAGCTGGCAGCACAACCAACGAGGTAAATCCATGTACGACGATCTCGAAAAGCTCGAACTTCTGGTCAAAAAAGCTAGGCAAGCTGGTGAATCATGGAATCTCAGGTCTGCAGAAAACAGCTTGAGAGAAGCACAGCGCTTTGTCAACGTGTTGCCCAAGGCGACGGGTTGGCACTATACTCAGATAACGAAAAATGCCCTTTTGGAAATCAACTCCGGGTTGAAGAAAATCGCGCTGTTCTGGATTGAAGATCGCCGCGATCCTCATGTCGTTCTGGAAGTCTTGGGGCGGCGCTGCTGGCTCAACGAAATGCTCCTTAACACCGCCTTTCCCTTCTACTGTTGGGGCGTTCGCGGGTTTTTCGCCCGGCATGGTTGGATCTGAGGCGCAAAAGATGCGGCTGTAACAGTCAGACTAAGTGCGCTGCCGGAGTCGATAATCAATCGCGCTTCGGCAGCGTACCTGAAGCTCAGCTCGAAATGAGGTGAGCCAAACGGCTAATGGAGCAAAACAATGTACGATGAAGCTGCAATCAACTTGGAACACATTCTCATTCTCGCCGGCATTTTCGCGGGGGTGAATATCTTTGTTCTATGTCTGGCGGCCGCGATCCGCTGGCTCACCCAGCATAAGAACAGAATGAGCAAGCCTGTCACCGTTGATGGCACCACGGTCAACTTGTTCGCCTTCCACGGCTACTCGATCCTCAAAGCGTACGTGTACGGTCTCAGCTTTGGTTTAGGCGCACCCACCGTCTTCGTTTTCGGGCTCTCCTTGCTGAATGGTTGCACTTCGACGAGCCATTCGTCTTCGTCGGTAGATCACCAAATGGTGGTCGTGGGATGCGCCGTTTGTTTGAGCGCGCTCCTATGGTTTGTGATCGAGCAAATCAGGCGCTGGCTCAGTCTTACGGTTGCGCTCGACGAAGAGCAAACCGATTACGACGGCGGCGATATCGTCATGAATGGACTGCGCGTCCTTGCCTGCGCGCTGGGTGTGATTGCCGGCGTGGATCTTTTCGGGCTGGTTATCTGCACGGTGGCGACTGTCGCCACTTGAGTCAGGTCGCCTGGCTGTATCAACTGGCAAAATTTTGCGCCGGATCTAATCCTCCTGGTGCAAATCAGAAGGCTAAACGGCGTTAACCCGAAACTCAAATTGAGATGGAGAAAACCAAATGGCAAAGTTCGAAATGGGGGTCAACACATTGCACTGTGCTTGCTGGTATCTCGGCTCGCTGTTGAACCTGCTGCATATGCCGCTCTTCGTCGGGCTGATTGCCTTCGGAAGCCACTTGTTCGGCAGCATTGCGACGCTTACCTTGCTGCTTGCTATCGTGAGCTATCAGTTCCTTACCAAGGACTGCCCGCTCAATTATTTCGTCATCAAGCTCAAGCAGCAGTATGAGCCCAACTATGTTCATCGCGATCAGTACCCTCAGTACGTCGATCGTTTTGGAATCTTAGGGGCGCGACTGCTGTTTGGCACCATGCTGGGCGGAGCTGTTTGCCTAAGCTTGTTTCAGCACTTCTATCGCTGAGTAACTTCAGTGCTTGTCGCGCCTGAGCTCCTTAAGCAAGCTCAGAGTCTTCCTGTTCAGCGAAAACTCAACCACCGGCAATCGAAAAGTGGAGGAGTCGCTGACTCCTCCACAGGCACCAAATCATTCGACTACGACGAAGCCCTGGGTGGTTCAGTATTGCTTAAATGTATATCGGCACACATTCAATGTCATTCAACAAAGTTCTTTGTTCTAACAATCTTTGAAAAAAAATTTGCTTGTAGTGCCACCGCCGGTAGTGGCACGGCGTAAAAGTGCGCGCTGCAAGCTACATTCTAGATTCGTCATCGGGACTGTAACTGTATATGGTGCGCAGACATTGCTTGCGTGCACAGACGTGTTTGGAAAGCGCGCACCTGTGGAAAGCTCGAAGTGTTCCCGAGTGGCAACGCGCTTAGATTGACTTTGCAGCGCGGTTTTGCATTGACTTTATAATATCAAGCATGCCATTTCTAGGCTCAAGGGCACCTTAAGGCTGCTACACAGGCAGGTCTGCAAATTGCTCGGTCGAAAGCCTTTTGGAAATCCATGGCAATCATTGACAATCTTTGCCACAAGAGCCAGAATGAGTCAATCCGGCAAGAGGGTATATTCATGACCATGAACGTCTCACTAACTCCTGAATTAGAAAAGTTCGTAGATGAAAAGGTGAAGTCGGGACTCTACAATTCAGCCAGTGAGGTGGTTAGAGAAAGCTTAAGACTACTGCGCCGTGAAGACGAGATCGAGCAGCTTCAATTAGAAGAATTACGCAGAGAAATCAAAAACAGCATCAAGCAAATGGATGATGGACAAGGGGTTCCGCTCGATGTTGTTCGTGAGCGGATTCAGAAAAGACGGGACAAGAAACGCTGAAAGAGGAGCTGTAGCCCCTCAACTGGTCGTTTCATCTCATGAGTTTTAGAGTTCGTTTTTCAAAGCTGCTATTCACACCGTTCTGTTTGCGCAAATCACGGCAATTCTCATTTGAATTTCTTTGTTCGGCAGTTTTTCTAGTAAGATAGTGATTGCCAATGGCGTTCTGCCGAATCCTCTTGAGATTTCATTGAGCTGCAATTTCTTTTGCCGCTCGTGTGCTGTTTAGTCGATTTCCAATTTGTGATGACACGGAATATATGAGACAAATCAGAAAACTTTTTGCACTTGCTGTTGTGGTTTGTAGCACTGCCTTTTTTCCTTCGGAGAAGCAGGCAGCGTGGAGCGCTGATAATTCTATGCTTCTGTATTCGCTTTTGCGCGATCACCGTTATGATGCAGCGGTGCAAACTGCCACTCTGGCCTTGGCATCAAATCGGCAATATGCTTTAGCTTACTTCATACGTGGCAAAGCATTGACTGAGCTTGAGCGATCTGAGGAAGCCTTAAGTGATTTGACGAAAGCAGTTTCTCTTAATCCAAAATTGGATGATGCTTCAGTTCATGACTGCCGAGCTAAGTGTTTTGTCAATCTTGCGAAATTAGACCAAGCATTGGCAGAAGCCAACACTGCAGTCAAATTAGCACCAACTAGCGATCGTTTTCGTTTGAGAGGGCAATTGTATTTTCAGCGAAAGCAGTATCCCAAGGCCATGGAAAGTTTTGGCGACGCAATTAAAGCTTCGCCGAAAGATTATTGGAATTATTACGATCGTGCCAGTTGTTATGCTTTTCTCAACATGAACAAAGAGGCGATTGCAGACTATACGCAGGTGATTGCCCGAGCGCCAACGGAACCGTCGGCATATGTCTTCAGAGCGAAGCTCTATGACAAACTTGGACTCCACGATCTGGCTCGAAAAGATCGCGAACAAGCGAGTAAACGAACAGATTTTAGTATGTGACTGCCGTGCAACAAAAGGTGAAGATTAGAACGGAAACGTTTTATGTTGATTTGATGTGCGCTCATTTATTGTAATTTCGCCTGCACAAGATTGCAAATCCAGTCTTGTAAGCGTGTTTGGAAAAGCAGTTGTAACGCACTAGCAGTCTCTAACCATAGTTCTGGGGGCATTCTCCAGACAATTCAAAATCTTCAACGGATATTTCGAGTAGTTCTCGGAGTATCCGTCTTTGCATTTGCCACCGTATTTAGTATCAGAGCTAGCGCAGCTTGCGCGGCCGAGTGTAGCCGCGAAACCTGCTACTGGCGCGCTCTTGCGTTCTTGCCATCTGGTGGTGCAGATCTTGCGCGATTGCGACAATGTGTATGGGCAATCTACGCGTATACGCTGATCTGCGATACATTAAGCTGCTTCAAATATTGGCGAATTACCTATCTATGCGCATTGCAGACTACCCCACAATAGTGTTGTTGATACGTTCGCTCAATCAGGCAATGCTACCACTGGTGGTGACATACAGCGTTTGCATGCGGCTCTTTGTAGTCTAATTAGTAATTATGAGTATTATCTTGACGCGGTAATAAGCTTTTTGTTAAACAAGAAATATATATAACTCAACCACGCAATAGAAGCATCCAACCAAGCCACCACCAGTCACGCCATCAAGAACATTTTCGCAACAGCATCGGCTGTTGCCTCGCTGTTCGAGGTGGCAAAAATCCCTTTTATTACCCTAATATGTCCGGTTTCTGTACCTGGTAAATGTGAACCCAACTCAGTCTGATATTAGAAATACCCTTCAACCTGCCTCTGCAAACCTTGAACAAATTTCCTGACTGACCTTCGAACGCCTTCTCGGATATGTTCGCCGTCAGGCATGAAACCTAATCGCAACCAGCACTGCTGGTGATGCCTCACCGGCGTGTTCAACTTGAACTAAATGGAGAAGCAGATGACTGTCTTGGATCGACCCGCATTTTCGCTCGTTTCTGCTCGTGACGACATCGTCACCTATGTCGTTAACGATTCGGAAGAGGACCGGTGCGTGGGCGTTTATAGAATTCTCGATTTGCTCTGGGCGGCGGGCATTAAACTGTCAGAAACCGGCGAGAGCGTGATTCTGAGTAGTCTGAGAAACCTCAATCCACGCAATGGTACAAGCGAAGAGAACGCGGGATTGATCGCGTTCAAGGCTGCGTTCTACGGGCGCGAGCAGCTCGTTGAGCACATGGTGAACAATCCAAAGGAGACCGTGCAGGCTCTGGCGCAGGAAATCTTCGAATATCTTGGAGCAACCTCGCCGGAGTCTGACATAACGTGCCACACGCTTTACGATCTGATCACTGACTCCTGCATCTGCCATCGCGACGACTTCTGCTTATGCGGAGATGCGCACGCAATGTGCTATACGCTGGCGATTGTTGGCGGATCAAAACTTCGCGAGTTTATGCAGAAAAACCCGCGACAGTAGGTACCGAGTTGGTAATCGAGATTATGTGACGGACACTGTCGGCCCAAGCTGGCAGTGTTTATTTTCCTGAAGCCGTTCAATCGACGGCTCTAACCAAGGGGAGTTTCCTATGAGTGCCCAAATGACACAGTCCAGGATATTGCGCATCGATGAGATTATCTCTGGCGATATCGATGACTTACTTGGCGTCGGTGCGCAGGTGCTGGCGGTATATCCAAGCTCTGTGTTTGCGAACTTCCTATATCCGAATGGTGCCAGGGTGATCAAGTTTCCTCCCGGATGGGAGGTGGAATCTTATACCGATGCCGAAATAAACACCACGCGGGATCTGCTGTACCCGATGCTATTTGATGAAAATGGCAGGCTTCGTGGATATATCAGGGCGGAAAATTTGCGCACGCAACTGACGCTCTTGGGGCGGTATGCGACGATCATCGAGTTTGATCCACGTAGGATAATCGTTGCAGATCGTGACTGCAACTCCTGCCTCCATGTGATCGGTACGGTGCCAGCGTCGGACCACGATCACAAGCTCACCTCCGCACTGCTCACTGCTGGCAAAGCCTGGCTCGACGAGCACATTCCCGGCTGGAAAGCCTACAACTTCGGGCGGAATTAGTGGCACCAAGGGGCAATCTCGGCGGCATCCTTGTCGATGACGACTAGTAATCGACAACACTAAGTAGGAAGCCGGCACCAACTGGCTGGCTTCCTGCCACTTAGCGAAGTGCGAGCAACAGCTATTAACTTGAGCGAACCAGGTGACCAGCTAAATCACGAACTCCGGGACTGGCTCTCAGTCAGCCCCGGAGACCATCTCAGGGCTCGTCTCGAAAAACGAAGGAGAAGTTACCGGTACGTCGTATGGGCATAACCGCACAGCACCACAGGCGGCACCATGCTGCCTGTACATCGACAATGAGAAACAGGGGACTCGATGAAACTGATGTTCCGGGGGAAAGATATGCCCTCAAAAAGACAAATAATGCGAGAATCGGCAATCGCCATTCTTAGCCAGTGCAAATCAGGAGAGATCGCACGTGACTCTCCTGAGGTCAAGCGAGCCAGCAGCTTTCTCGGCGCGATTATGGCAAGCCGCATTCTCGACAACTCGCTTGTTACGTGCAAGGCCAAACACAGTCGCGGCGGCTCTCGCGACGCCATGCTCAGGCGATTGCCTGGCTGCTTCGAGCAAAGTAAACGCTAACTGCAGGGACAAAGAGATGCAAAACAAGCAGACAACAGCTGAAGATGCAGGGTGATTCAAAATGACTCAGGCTGGAAGTATTTACTTCTGGTCTCAAAAGAAATTGGAGGAACAATGAAATACTTCAACCTGCAGACCCGTTCATCCTCGCTCGCCATTGTGGCTTCCTGCGGTAGTGCAGCGGGATCGCGTAAGGCGGTGGGAAAGAGCCGGAAGTTGCCGAGGTCATCGTTCAGCAAGCAGTCGCTCAGGCGGATGGTTGCTAAAGGAGAACTTCGCGACGAAGTCGGCGAGGCGCTGAGCGCTTCGCGCGATGACGACGAGCAGCTCGAGCAACGTCTGATCGATCTCGCTTTCGGCAAATTCGATCCCGAGCTCGCTCCCGAAGATGATCCATCGACCAGCGCCTACTACGATGGGCGCGATGAGCTGGAGCGGGGTAGCAGCGACCCGTTCGACTGTCACTTGGACGACGATTGCAAGCCGCTCGACGATGATAGCGATGAGCTGGAGCGGGATGATTATTGCTGCGACGACGATGATTGCGAGCCGCTCGACGATGGTAGCTGCTACTACTACGATTTCGCACCTCGGTTCGCACATCGGTTCGGAATCGCTTATGGCCCATCTAACGACCATTGCGACGCCGGCAAAGTCTTCGGCGCCGACGGCGAAGAACCCAAGGATCGGTTCGAATACGAAGACCCGGATCTGCCGGAGCCGGTCTTCGAGCGTCCGCGCAAGGTTGCCGGCCGCATCGAGCGCAGCTCTCAGGAAATCGAGACGCTGAAAGTCCGCGTGCGTGCCGGTCTGTTGCCGGTGAAAACTTCGGCTGTGTGACCGGAGTCTGAGCCTTAAGACTAAGTGATATCGAGAGGCGAGCGGTGCTGTTGTGCAGTGCTTGCCTTTCGACCCCTGCACAGCGGCTGGTTCTTTCGAACCGGTCGGATGTGCTCTTGCAACAACTCCAACCGGAGCTTAAGACAATGATGGAACTGAGCAAAATAACCGCAAAGGCTCTAGGGTTATTCGATGGAGCCCCAGACGACAGCGGTGTCTACGTCACCCTGGGCGCTTCGCCAGACACCACTTTCTACGCGTTGCGGCTCAACTTAAATGCTGGCAAATTCACAGCCAGAATTCACCGAGTTAAAAACACGTTGGGCAAACCCGTGGAGCTTCTTGTCGGCGAGGTGACGGAATCTTCAATCGCCGCATTGCAAGCGGCTTTGCCGGACCTGATCGACAAAGCGGAGCTGCCGTATTTGTTTGGAGCCCACAGCATCACGTTGCACATCAACGCCCTTGCTTCCTACAATGCGGAGGAATCCGTGGCATCCGGATTGATCTCCGCACTTGACCGCATCTTGCAATCTGTGCGCTCTGCGGGCACGATGCGCTTCAAGTCGCAAGGGAAACTGTGGGACTTCACCGCCGATACGATCAAGCGCGCCTTCACTCGCAATATGGGGGGCGCCGCGTCATCCGATCAGGCGGAAACGTCCTTTGCAGTCTGGTTCTCCTTCCAGGATTCAGGCTTCAACGCGGTCGTTAAGCCGCAGGCAGGTGGCTTCAAGGTGGTTATCATCGATAGCGCCAAACCGATGATGCGGAAATCAACCTGGGTATCGTCAATAGACAAGGTCGGCCAGTTCGTCGCCAATCATATGTGCGGCGAACATATCGCTGTTAGTTCGGTCAAAGCGGCGTACGCCTACACGTGCCAAGCCGCCTGAAACAGCGCTGACAGCTAGATGCTCGACGCATTCAGTCATCGAGAGGCGAGTGATGCTGGTTTGCAACGCTCGCCTCTTGACCCATTTCGTGAAGAACAACAAAAGGTCAGTTAAGACGGCGGTGCCACCGTAAGGAGAGATTCCGGTGGCAAAGTCTGGATTTCCGAAACGAACACAAGCAAATTCGAGGAGTAGTCCCATGCTGAAGATCACTGTGGTAAAAGAGGGCGCCGAATTTATGGCCTTCCTGAAGGACGATCGCAGTCTCTATGGCTCAGGTTCGACGGAAGGTGAGGCTATCGGCGAAGCTCTAATTGGCCGTGAAGCGCTCTACAGTGCAACGCTGACCATTACGGTCGAACAGCGGGCCAAGGACTATATCGCCTATCTGAACGGTAAGACAAATATGTGGGGTTGCGGCAAAGTGCAGTCTATTGCTATTGGGGATGCGCTCATTGGTCATGCCCGGTTGGAACGGCCAGGTAGCTTACGTAAGGCGCTTAGCGCTAGTCTGGAAGACGTTCTCATCGTTATCGAAGACTGAACTGTCACGTCACGAAAGACTGATCGTCAATCCTGAGTGATATCGAGAGGCGAACGGTGCTGTTGTGCAGTGCTTGCCTCTTGACCCATGCGCAGCAGCTGGTTCGTCCGAACCAGTCAGGCTGCGTATTCAACAACTCCAACTGGAGTTAACGAATATGGTCGACTTTATGGGAATGGCAAGACAGGGTCTGAAGTTGATTAAAGGCCGCCTGAAGTTAGCCGACTTGTTGACCGATAATGGCGCAGAGCCCCAGAAACGGCGCGTGTTCAAAGAACCGTTGAAAAGGACTTATGGTTCCGCAAAAGCCAAAAAGCGTCGCATGTTGTCCGCATCTCGAAAGTCACGGGTCTTGTTGATCGAGGACGACCGAAACACGGGCGCCTGCATCAAGCGTGCATTGGAAAGCCGCGGTTACTCTGTGGTGTGGGTCGCTGGGTTTGTCGACTACGCCACAAATCAAATGCTGTTGCGTCCGGACGATGCATACAGATTCATTGGCTTGTGCCCGTATCACTTTAACCCAGTGATCGAACACTATCCGAACTTTGTGACCGTCTACGATTCGCATTCGTTCGTGTGCATCGATGTGAGCGAGTTCTCAGTCGCACTGGTCGATGGACTTCTGCAAGGGGACATCGATGGTCCGGAATTGATACCGATCTTGGTCAAGGCCGGATTGACGAGAATTGTCAGTATCTCTTCGCTGCCTGAACTGAACAACACGTTTAGAGACTGCGGCGTCAAGAGAACTTGCCTTAAGGAGAATGTTGCGGAGCAGCTTCTTTTGGGTTGGCTTGACCTGAATGAAGTAGAAGAAGCAACTGTGCCAAGACGGACGGTCGGTATCAAGGCCTGGTTGAGTTCGTGGAAAGGAAGTTGACATTCTACGTCAGCATTCTTACACCCAAGCGAGAGGCGAGTGATGCTGGTTTGCAGCGCTTGCCTCTTACGCCTACCGTGAAATCGGTGCCGTCGGCGCCGGTGAATCATCAAGCGAGAGCGCTGAGGCGCTCAAAATAGAGGGAATACGAACATGAGCAACGACAATCAAGAAGTCATCGTCGATGGCATTGTCACTGCGGGAATCGGCGCTGCTGCCAGCGACAACGTTAAAGTCGCTGTCGGCGAGGGGCTCCAGGTTGTTGAGTCGGTCGATTTCAGTCGGGACCCGTGCATTACTTTGGTCGATGCGGGGACAGCGACCATCGTCGAACTGGGGTTCGACTTGTTATCACTTACTCGGGAGGCGGCATTCGAAGCGGCTCAGAAAGCGCGCGAAGCGAAGGCATAACAGCAAATACGGACGCCGGCGGCCGCTGGCTTCCTGTGAAACTCTCACTGTGGGGCAATAGAGATGACTGAATGCTGCCAAATGGCGTCTGAGCACCAGGCGTCCAAAGCACCAACCATGAACACGTTTGAGAAGGTGCTTTTTGCGGGGCGCTGGATTCTGGCTCCCATCTACTTATGCCTGATGATTGCGATGGCGATCCACAGCATAACTTGCTTCAGCCAGCTCTGGGAGCTCGCCAAGCATTGCTGGGCAATGGATATCAGAACAGACGAGATGATGATCGGCGTCTTGAATATTGTCGATCTTTCGATGCTCGGCAACCTCGTTGTGATGGTGAACATAGGTGGTTACTCGATCTTCGTGAGACGATTGGCGATTGTCGATCGCCTCTCGCAGCCGCAATGGTTGGATCACCTTGATTCGACTCGACTGAAGGTGAAGATGGGACTTTCGCTGATTGGCGTCTCGTCAATTCAGTTGCTGAAAGATTTCGTCGACATCTCCCATGTAGACCCCGAGGATCTCTATAGGCAAATCGGGCTCCACGGCGTGTTCGTGCTCTCGACTTTGGCGGTAGCGGTAATCGGCAAGCTGACGCAACATTCGCCTCAGATGACCGAGTGTTCGGATGCTCAGGTTCGTCGGATTCTCAAAGCACTCGCTTCGGAAAACGAAGCTAAGCAAGCCGAGCATTCCGAGCACTAGCCGTTACAAGACGGTCGACGCCTGTCCTTTCGGCGCCAGAGTCTGAGCGCGTCTGCGCAAAAACATAGTCCGGCGAGATTCCTTGCCTGACTAACAACTTCGTTCCGCTATTGAGGATTGCAAGATTCTCAACTCTGAAATTTACACCCTGCAAGCAGCTCAAGCGCCGGTAAGAAGCTCAAGGTCAATCTGATCATGCTGCCGGCGCACCGAAAGCGAAAGCGCGGCGCAAGAGGAGTTAAGAGAAGAACGCCGGCGTGACTTCGACTGACAAATTTCGCGATCGCCCGGCCGTCGCCAGAAGAACCACACTAAATAATCGTCGGGAGAATCTCTAGCTGAGTATCCCCCCGACGGCAACGCAGTGAAATGCTTCCTTCAACCTAACCAAACGAGGAACTGATGAGCACTTCTCCAAAAAGCGACAAATCCATCGCGGCCATCATGATGGCCGCTTATGCCGTGACCGCCGCGAAACTGGGCATTCCCGGCTTGCTGCTCATGAAAGTGGATGTACCCGAGACCCTCGGCTACACGATGATCGTTTTATTCGACGAACCGCACCAGCCAGTTTCCGACGAGACTGTCGAAGGCACGATCACCGCATGCCTGGCTGCCCTAGCCGCACCAGATCTTACATTGGGCCAGCCTTTCTCGGAGGCGACCAGCAAAGCATTGGCAGAATTTTCACTCCTCTTCGCTATCAGAGGTTCGGAGTTTACGCCGAGGCTGCCAAACAAAGAGACCATGAAAAGCTGCACCGCATTCGTCAGAAAGTTCCTTCCGACAGTCGGTGACAAGGTCAAGCGCGTTGCGAACATGGTCATCGAGCGCGGCTCTCTCAATGGTGTCTCTCAGATTAAGGCTGCTCTGGCTTAGTCCAGCGAAGTACCAAACTGAGAGCGCCACCCGATGCCTTCCTGAAACAAAGCTAGTTCGAGGCTTACTTCCCCGAACTAGCGGAGCCAGAGCCCGGAGTCTCTCTGCATAAACGGATTCCAACTTAAAAATGGTGAAGACCATGAACCTTCAGAAGTACCAACCGTACCCGCACAACATCATCGCCCAGGTTAGACCGGACTCAACATTCGACAATTTCGAAATTGAGCCCGGGAATGAGAGCCAAAAAGCGGCAATCAAGGTTCTCAGAAACTTGACCTCCCTCTTAGTTGAGGGCGCAGAAAACATCAAAAAACTGGAACTTCCATTCCGGAAAGGCCGGATCTTCAACCTCTTTGGGAAACCCGGCCGCGGCAAGTCGCATCTGCTCGAATCCATCGTTACGGAAGTAGGGGAGCGTTGTCCTGAACTTATAGAGCGGATGGTTTTTACGCGCTCAAGATTCTCTCTGGACCATCTGTTCGACGATCAGGCTTATGGAGGCGCGCCGATCATCCTGATCGATGACCTCTTCCAAGACCAGTCCACAATCGACAAGCTTGGCTATTCAGAGCTTAAAGCGTTCATGAATTTCATCACAATGGTCTACAACCGTAGAAATTTGGTGTTCATGACGTGCAATTTCTCAATCATGCAAGACAGAGGAATCCTCTGGAAACTGAAACAGGAGAAGAAAGACGAGGTGGGAAGAATCGATTCCCGTGCAAAAGAACTCTTCGGCATATCTCGCGAACTCGAGTTGAAAGGCGAGGACTTCCGCGAAGAGCTTTCACGGCGAGACCACACTATCAAGCTGTTTTAACGCACAGCCTTCAACCATCAAGACGAAGCAAGAATTCACTGATATCCTCACAGGAGCAAGAGATGACATACTTCGCTATAACTGTCAAAGAATCGACTTCCAGCACTGCCGGGACCTCGATTCAGGATACGTCCGACAGCAAGAAACCCGACAAGCCGTTCGAGGTTAAAACACACGAGCGTCACGATGGAGAAACTATCGTGTCATGCGGCGCCATCGAGGCGCTGATCCAGTTCTATAAAGAGCTGGGAGAAACGCTAGTCGGGCTTGCTGGCTTGCCCCAGCCTTCCATCGGAGAACCCGGCGTGCATGCATTCTTTTACCAGCGAGAGATCAAGCCTGGTTGCATCGTGATCGCATGCCAATTCTGCTTTGCTGAGACAACTGTCGACCTCCCTGCAGATGTGCATAAGCTTATGTACGAATTGCATGGGGCAGCACCTGACTCGATCACTCCGATAAGCTTTGTCTCGATTCCACTCAGCCCTGAAGCGGCCGCAGAAACTAAACCCGCGGCCTATTTCGTAACAACCATCGGACCCAAAACCGATGGACTGGCCCAATTGGATCCGGAGTCCGCACCATCTATCTACGACTGCCTGGCAGACAAGTCCCCATTCGGGATCAAGCGATATAAACGATGCGATGGAGGTTCAATACAATCAACTGAGGCTATTCAGCAGCTTCTTAATGAGTATGCTGAGAAAGGAGAAGCGATCTTCAGCATCGACGGTCTGCCGCGCCCGTCTGTCGGGGAACGTGGCATGCATGTCTTCTTGTACCAACACGAGTTTGCTCCGGGCCTTTTCAGGTTCGGGTGCCATGTGCACATATGCGATATGCCAACCAACGGAGTGGACTTGATCCAACTGCTCTATGATGTTACGTGCCACTCGCTCAGCACTGAATCTAAGGCTCTAACCCCCCTGAGCTTCCTCTCAATTAGTCTTGCTACGCCTGCAGCGAGCTGAAGGTTTTACTAGACCCACCAGCGGCAGCCATGCGAAAAACCATGGTAAGCCGGAAAACAATAGCTCTCGGATGTGAATCCGAGGGCTGAAACCAAGCGATGCTGCCGGCATGGGCTGGAAGCTCAGCATTATCTTTGGACCCAGCGATGGAGCATGAACAAATCTGGTAAGCACGAATTTCATCAGGAGATGGTACTGTCTGGCACTGCCAGCAGTGGCGTCACAACACAGGAGCTATCCAAGATGGATGACACCATACACCTATTCATAGATGGCGACGACACGCTCTTCCACAAGACAATGCTGCCCCCCGGGCAATCGGTGCATAGCGATCCGCACGCGTTTACTTCTCTGGGCACGAACTTGCGCGCCCAAGCCCGTCCCAGTGCCCGCGCTTTCATCCGCCACTTTCGCAACAAGGGCGTGATCGTAAGTTGCCTCACGGGCGGCCATTCCGATGAGCAGAAACTTGCTCTGAGCAGAGCCAGACTGAGCATCGATAATGTGTTCGGCTTCGACAACAGGAATGAGATGCCGCCACTGCCACGGCACTGGTTGCTCGTGGATGACCTGCCCCCGAACGAACGAGACCTATGCGGAAAGTTCGCCAGAATATTGGGCATATCGGATCTAGCGCTCTCAAGGGCGGAATTCGAAAAGGCAATCGCTGAGAACTTCGTGAAGTGCAGGCCGTTCTGCGGAATCGACGACAGAGAGCCGCTCACCGATCTCATTCCAATCGTATCTCAAAAGCTTGGTCTGAGCTAACGACAAAGCCTGGGCCATGGCGCAGGCATAGCGCTTCTGCTGCTTTTCACCCAATCTTTGATGAACGGCGGGCAGCTATCGCTTACTAGCGAAGGCTGTCTGCCGTTCTGGCGATATCCGTCGAGGACTTTGTTGAAAGAACAAATTCCCCGCCGGCGATGTGCATTCAAGAAAGAAGTGGTGATCAGTCGAAAACATCACGCTTTCTTTGACAGCGCCAAACATCGGACCACCCGGGCTTACCGCCCGGTGGTCTACCCAACTAAAAAAATTTGCCCTTTGTGCCACCACAGGCGGTGTCACGCAGAGTGAGATCTGATTATTGCAGAAGGTGTTGATTCAGAGCAATTTGCCAGACTTCTAAGTAACGTGCTGCAGCAAGCTTAGAATCATCGTTTTATCATAATTTTATGCAGAGAGATAAATCATATACAGTGGACGTTTATTGCTCCGTGGTGCCTCGTGGACCTTTATGATTACAGCGGACAGCACAGTCGCAGCACGAATAGCGACTACCCCAACCTGGGCGGCGACACTCACTCCCACTCAAGGCATCCGGGCGACCATCATCAACATCACAGTGCCAAAGAAAAACTGCATTCTGAAGCCGCAGACGAATGGCACCGAAAATCTGAAGCCGCCCATCACACTCCACTTGCTGTCGGTAAGGATGGAACATATGTGGTGGGTCATGGCGACTGTCTTTCGACTATTGCAGAGCGCCGTCTGCGCAAAGACGGCGAACACATCAGTGGTAAATCGATTGAGCGGGAGACAGAACGTCTTAGAGAGTTGAATGCGGATCGTTTTCCATCTCTAAGGGGACAAACTCAGAAACAACGTGACTTCCTTGCCGATGGCTGGAAGCTAAAGCTTTACGATGGTCACCAGCCGCACGCCCAAACGCACCGCTTGCATGGCGGCGCTGAGCCCAGACACCACGACATGCCTCCGGCTCCCTATCCTCAGCCGATTGGGCCCAATTACAACGATAAGACTACTCCCAATCGGCCGTCTAATCCCGGATACGATTCTCAAAGTCGTGCCCAGCAGGCACGGGCTGACGGGTACGAGCTATCTTCGTCTAGTCCCGGCTACAACCCTCAAAGCCGTGACCAGGGTCAGTATGGCGAGACATATTCGGGACAAGATCCATACATTGTCGAACAACCAAATATTGTTGATAACACATCGTCTCAATTGCCGCCTAGCACCGATGGGGCAGGAGAGCGAAAGTCGATAGAACCGGGAATCCGTCCAATTGATCGCGCCAGTTTCTACAACAGTCAAAAACACTCATATGACTGCGGTCCAACAGCGCTGGGAATGGCAATCGGCGATTGCAAACTAGGAAGACCGCCTACCGATGCCGAGGTCAACAGCCTGACTCGATCTACTGGAACTGGTGGCGACGGCTTATCAGATTGGCAGAATAATTTGCCCAGGGAGTTAAAGAACAACGGACTGAATGCACAGTCATATGCGTTCAGACCAGGCGATAGAAACGCCCTGAATCAACTAGATCAAGAACTGGCGCTGGGGCACTCGGCTATTGTGCACGTCAACAATCCACTAACCGGCAATGGTCATTTCATCTATGTGGCAGGAAAGAGCGCCAACGGTGGTTACATCATCGGCGACCCGAACCGGCGCTCCAATCGGTTAGGACATGACCAACCGATCTCGCGTGATCACCTGGAGGAGATGATGGTGATGCCCCCGCCCCAACACCCGCAAACCTACAAAGGCACACCTGGCTTTACAGCAGTATGGTAGGCTGCAAACCGATACCAGTAAACTCGGCTGCTGACTCAATTTCGTCGCGGTGCAGCATCTAGAGTGCAGGCAATGTTTCGATGCCGCTACTTTCTGCGCGTAAAGTAAATGCCGTTGTTAATGCCATCTGTATATTGGCGAACAATTCTTTCGCCCTCTCCAGTGTCTGCAATATCCTCAAGATATTTGTTGAGAAGATCGAGGAAATCGTTCTGGTTCTTTCCGACAAGGAAACTATTGGGATAGCGGCGAATGGGCTTGTCCTGAGCGATGTTCGTGAGCGGGTTGGATAATTGTTTGGCATAGGCCTCATAGGTCATACGTTCTGCGATTGTTCCATCAGCACGATTGTCGGCAACCAACTCCAGAAGGGTTTTGACTTTTCCAAGCTGAGGTGCACGCACCCACTTTGAGAAAACGAAATCGGTGAGGCAAATTTCGTGGCTGATGTCGCCTTCCGTAATAGCAATGCGATACTCCGGATCATTTAGCGTGATCCAGTCTGCATCAGCGAACGGACCGTCTGTGCGGACCCAAACTCCTACGTCACTGTAGTACACGGGTCGGCTAAGAGCTGCTTTTTTGTGCCGTTCTGGTGTCGGCCATGTTGCTGAACAAAATATATCAAAGCGTCCTTCTATTAGACCTTCAATCACGACACCATAGCCAGTTTCTTCAACCCATTCGATTTTTAATTCATGTTTTTCGGCAAAGCCGCAGATGATGTCACAAAATATGCCGCTGAATTGGTTGTCTGTTTGTGTGATAACCGGTGGATACTCGATAAACGCTGCCCTCAAAATTCCACTTTGCATAACGCGGCTATAAGTATCGTGCAGCGAAGTACATTCTGTGACCTCCGAATCGTGCATTTTTTCGAAAGTTTCGTAAGGAGCTTCCAGTAATAAAAAATCGAGATAAGGCTTGGGCAGCTTGTCGTAGCGTCCCGAAATATAGTCTTCGTAAACGTGCCAATTGCGGTGGTAGAGGTAGCACACTCTCTGGCAGTTGAAAAACTGCGGAGCAAATTCCATGAACGCTAATTCGGACAGCAGATAGTGCGAGGCGCCCTCTACAGCCAAGTCCAAATCATTTAAGTGACCATCACCATTTGAGTTTGAATTTTGAAGAACTTCACGACACGTTTTTCTCACACTTTCACAGAACTGAGGAAGCGAATTGTATTTCTCAAGAATGTTTTGATAGTGTCCTCTGTAGTCTTCGTTTGTCTCCACTTCTTCCGCCCAGTCGACAATTCTCACCTGCTCTTCGTTATAGCCCAGCGATTGGGCTAAACGCCTGGTGCGGTTTTTGAGATTGTTGCCTTTCGGAATTGCTTTATTGCGCGCCTTGTTGTGAGCATAACCGAGCGCTATGTATGTAGCAATCGCTGGTACGTCGGCGACCATGACTGCACAACTACCAAAGCGCCTTATCGATTCTTCAAGCAAAAAACGTACTTCGATATCTTTGAAGTAGCTGTTGCCTGGAGACATTCCGATTATGGGCAAAGGTTTACGCATATGACCTGACTAGCACCGCTCGGAATCATTCTGCCTTCTATATGTGTGCCTCAGCAGGTTTTTAAACCGGCAGTAGATGCTCGGGCATATGTCCGCACTAGATTCGAGGTAAGTGTGCTGAATCAAGTTAGCTGTACAAGTGAGCGGTTTGCTGGATCACCAAGTCGTTTGAATCGGAGAACGTGATTGGATCGAATCTTGATACTGTATATAGTATCGGTTGGCGAGGTTAGAAAAAAATTTACCCAGCCAGGCACCATATACGGTGGCACGAGATCCAACGCCGATCTCAATACATGGCGAGGTCTGACCCAGACAGACCCGGATAGATTAAAGTCAGCTTGCTTTCTCCTCAAGCACATAAACCCGTCGCTCCAAATGTGCCAAACGCTCGTCAACTCGAAATTGTCCCTGATCGACAATACGTAGTTGGCCGCTAATCACATCTAGCCTGCCGCCGAAATTAGAACGCATTTGGACAAGATCATCTGATACTTGGGTTAATCGCTGATCCATCCTATCAAATCTTTTGTCTATACCATCAAATCTTTTGTCTATACCATCAAATCTTTTGTCTATGCCATCAAATCTTTTGTCTATGCCGTCAAATCTTTTGTCTATGGCAGCAAATTTTTCGTCTATGACAGCAAACTTTTCGTCTATGCCAGCAAATTTTTCGTCTATGCCAGCAAACTTCTGGTCTAGGTGGGTTTCAAGCCGCTCAAAGTACTGGATAATCGTTGTATACGATGATCGTACGTCAGATTGCAAGCGCTCGAAAGAAGAGTTGATCTCTACCTTGAAGGTGTCAAATTCTTGCTTGGTTACATTCATATTTCTACACTCCTCAATTTGTGTCGTCTCTTTTATATACGTTGAGTGCTGGCAAAAGGTTCAATTAGAATTGTAGCCGCTTCTGGAAGAAACTTGGAATTATGATATCTTCAGATGATGACTGAGACATCAGTGCTTGTCTCAAAGATATTCAACATGGTTTCGCATTGCATCTGCAGTTAGCACCGCCTGAACAAGGATAAGTGCATGAATCAGCTGTCCAATTGAGTATTTGGTGGCTGGGCACCAGGCAATGCCTGCATGTTCTGCCTCAGTGTCGGCAAGGGCAAGAAAATCAGAATCGAACGTCAGGCGCTGATGCCTCGCTGCCTCAGTCCGTTGGCTACCGCTGCTGGAATGTGTTCATCCAGCAAGAAGCAGATTTGGTCAGGCACTGAGTTCGTTCCCAATTTTCGAGGGATGTCTTCTTAGAATATCCTTCGCAGCCCTTTCATCTTGTCGAAATTCTTCCTGGATTTCCTGCGTATGATCAAAATAATAGGCCAGTGCAGCATGTGCGTCACTCAAACTAAGGCCAGGAAACATCGCCACAATTTCGTCGAGTGAATAACCACGCATTTCATGCCATACAACAATATCCATCACACGGATTCGATGACCGACAACGCAGGCTTTGCCGCCGCATACTTCGGGTGTTTTGGCGATGTGTCGGGGAATTATGTCTTCCATATTCTGCTCGGTACTGTAGTGACTTATATTCAGGACACTTTCGACTGTGTGTTTGTGTATTCAGTATAACATCTGAATTTTGCACGGTAATTGCGCCCTCCATACCGCGCACGCCATATATCGCAAACTCGAACTCGGGCTGAGAATACTCGGACCAGTAATCGCATGCTGTGACAGTGCTCAGGAATTAGGACTCGCGTGTCAGTCATCAATTTGTTGGTCGCTCTTGGCCCTCGGATGGCACCGACTTTGCGGGCGACTGAGGTTCCATAAACCATCTTTGCAGAATGGCTTTCAAGAGCTCCATATCCACTGGTTTGCTGATGTAATCATCCATGTCAGCGACCAAACACCGTTCGCGATCGGCTGGCAAAGCACTTGCCGTCATGGCGATAATTGGGAGGTGGTCGCCCGTTCCCTTTTCCCTTCGACGAATCTCCTTGGTCGTTTCATAGCCATCCAGCACAGGCATTTGGCAGTCCATTAAAACAACCGCATATTTCTTTTGCGTCAAAAGATTCAATGCTTCTTCGCCGTTTGCAGCTAGATCGTGATCTAGTCCACAATTTTTTAATTGTGCAGAGGCCAACTTGCGCAAAACAATGTTGTCTTCGACCACCAGAATGGGATGTCTTTGCAGTGTCTGTAGAGCCGGGGGCCGCGTTGATTCTGTTAGTCCCTGCTCTTCTGTTCCGACCAACTCTGCCGCGACAAACGGCACGCTAAACCAGAAACAAGAACCAGCACCAAGTTCGCTTGTCACTCCAATGGTGCCGCCCATCAGCTCAACAATTCGTTTGCAGATTGAAAGTCCCAATCCGGTGCCCCCATACTTTCTGTTATTGGAGCCGTCAGCCTGCACAAAAGGCTGAAATAAAGCTTTTAACACTGATTGACTGATACCAATGCCAGTATCAGTAACATCAAATCGCAACATTATGTTTCCTGTCGTGTTGACATTGCTGACCCTGACAACAACACCACCTTCGTTAGTAAACTTAATTGCATTGGCAATCAAATTGAGGAGAACCTGACGAAGACGCACAGCATCTCCCTTTACAAATTCCGGAACATTGGCAGGTATCTCCACTGCTAGCGTCAACTCCTTTTCTTCAGCTCGGCTATGCAGCAAGGCAACAGTCTCCCGCAATATCGATGTAGGAGAAATGGGAGCGCTCTCCAGGGTCATTTTGCGTGCCTCAATCTTCGAGAGATCAAGTAGATCATCAATAATGGACATGAGCGATTTAGCGGATTCACGCGACATCTTGAGCATATCCGCCTGAGAAATGTCCAACTCGGTATCGAGCAACAGTTCAGTTATGCCAATAATTCCACTCATTGGCGTGCGGATTTCATGACTTATGTTCGCTAAAAATTGCGACTTGAGTTGAGATGCTTCCAATGCCTGATCGCGAGCAACCTGCAAATCCATGGTGCGATCGACAACCGCTTTTTCCACGATCTCTTTAGTCATTTCAATCTGAGCTTGATGCTGGGCATCGTACTGCATCTCACGACTAGCCTGCAGCGTTGAGATGATCAAGACGACATCTTCAAACAGCACCCAGCCAACATGTTCAAGAAAACGTAAAGGCTCTGAGATCGAGACGCCATAAACAGATTGCGGCCAGAATATCCCGCGCAATCCATGGTCCAAGGCTACAACAATTGTAGGGGCGATAAAAATGCGCCAGTCTCTATAAAAAGCCAAGAACGCAAGTGAGCAAAAAACATGGAAATGCGTTTCTATGCGACCACCACAGAGGTGAATCAAGAGCGCCGACATAAGCAATTGCCCTGTCGCAATGCAATTCCGCGTCCAGGGTGAACCCGGACGCAAGAAGGCTAGCATGACCGGCAACGCCGTAATTGCGCCACCAAGGAAAATCGCTGCCAGAACGTGTATGTGAACATTACTGATTATGCCGGCCCAGGCTCTCGGTGAAATCCATTGGGCAACAAGAATGCCAATCAGCCATTGGAATATCATGATGTATCCGAACAACCGATCCGTTCTTTCGTAGATCACCTGCTGACGCTTGTGAAAAATCACATCAGCGCGTGCCTTCAGTAGACTTTCCTGATTGCTGACAGGATCTTGCATTGCTAATTTCCTGACTCCTTACGACAAACGACATTGTCTGCAAATAACGAACAACCGAATACCGGTATGTTTCCAATCGTCATTGTTTTTCGGTTAGCCAGAGCGATAATATAGTCGAGACCTGCATTATCTCCAACGTGACCACGGCTTGGTGTCATGCCACCACTGTAGATCAACTGCCCATCTGGATCATACATGTAACTTTGGCCAGAGCTGCGCGCATTAAATGCAGCGCTCAGCTTTCCAGCCTCGTCCACAATCAAAGAACAGTGCGGAAACTTAGTGGCCGTTGACCACAAATCAGACTTAACCCAGGTCTCACTCGCACCCTCGGGCTTAATGAACAACAAATAGGCATGCAGGTTTGGACAATGAGTTAAAGCTATTGCAAGTTCCTGCAAAGTAGCGCGTGTGCATGGACACTGGGGATGGATCGATAATACCAACGTGTATTCACGCCCTCGCGATAATCCGAGATTAGGCCACCTGGCTGGACCCAGGTTTGCCAGATCTGGCTTGTTATCGTAGATAGCTAGTTTAGACAAACCAATGATGCACAGTGACAACCAGAGTGCCATGATGGCAAGAATGATTAAGGACTTAGCGTGGATCATGGTTGTTGGTGACGATTCTTTGAGGTTCGTAAAACCTAGTAGTCTTAACTTATTGTATTGCGGATTAGCTACTTGGACGATATATTTACGAATACGAATGGCAACGAGGTACCTAACAATGTGGGGACTTCGCCCTTAGGAAGCAGGCAAGGGCTGAACTTCATGAGTGAACTTTTTGTTCTTTAGACAGCCTATAGCGGTCTCGCAACATCAGGTTTATAATTTTTCAAATAACCTGTCGAGCCGGAAGGCGGTCATATAACTCAGGAAATTCATGTCAAATGGAAGAGGAATCGAGAGTGCCACCGCCAGCGGTGCTTATGTGGGCAATTTTTTTTGAGAAACGAGACGGGATGGTGTTGTGTTGAAAGATAAGCTCGCGTCCAATGTTAGCAGCAGTGAAAATTCTAGTCGACAGGTTGAAGTAGTTGCCAATATTTTCAGCCAGCAACACTAGAAGTCCACAATTTCCTGGACTGAGCGAACGACTGGATCCAAGCTCTCTTTACTGAGCACACCTAATCGCTTCGCAAAGCGAGAATGAACAACTGTGCGTACTTGGAATGCCATCGAATAGCTGGTTTTCAGTAAACCGCCGTCGGGAGGACTCACTTCTACCATCGCCGGAGAAAGCTTCCCGGATTTCGTATACCAGGGTGTTCCGGTGAAAGGCACTACAATACTCAAGCTCATCTTCGTGTTCATTGTATCGTTACTAATCACGACACATGGGCGCAACTTGGCTTGCTCATGCCCTTGAGCAGGATCAAGATTTACTTCCCAAACTTCACCTCTAATCGGCACTGTTCAAGCCGTCGGATAACGCACAATCCCAGAGTTTATGCTCTTCCTCGAATGCTGCAATTTGTTCGCCATTTGAACAAGCTAAGTCAAACGATTCTCCAAGTTCTTGCAAATAGACTTGCTTGCGCAACTCTCTGCACATTTCATGAATGACATCTGCAGCAGAACAAGCCAAGAATTTGGCACGCTTGTTAATGAGTGCAATATCTGGCTCGAACGCCTTAACTGTCTTTTGCGTAAATTGTCTGGCTTCGATTGTAGACAAAATAAAGCCTCCTGCTTAGCCACGCCGGTATACCATATCGTATACCAATGCGGACACGCCGTCAATCGATGGTAATCAATCGATCGAGCAAGTCACCCTAATCGATCGCTCCTGCATCGAAATTCATCGAGCAAAAATTTTGCAATAGATCTCTCGAACCTCACCTACAAACTTGTCAATTTGCCCATGATGCACGTTGTAAGCCCAAGCTGCAGCACGCAGCACGTCTTTAAGTGCCACACGCTGCAAATCAACAGCGCAGTCGCCCAGTCGAGCTTCGGTCAATCCATAACCTGAGCATAGAGCTTTGAACTCGCCTGTATGATTCATCGACAAAGAAGCGAGATCGTAAAACGGCGCTGGTCCACCTTTTACTTGAGTCCAGTCCAGGATGACAATGCTCCCATTCTCTTGAACCAGAACATTGCTTGGATTTAAGTCACCATGACAAAGACTAGGCTTGTAGTCCCAATCCCCAAATTTTTCCAAGAACTCTCTCGTCCTGAGAAGTTGCTCAAAAGACAAGGCTCCCATTGCGACTAGTTCCCCACCGCTGAAAATCATGTCTTGTTCTTCCTTCACCAGGTCTTGCCAGGTTTGCTTGAACACGGGCGAGCCTTGAGACCAATCGAGGTGAAAACCGAACCCCTGGACCTGAATATCGTTGATCAATTTTGCCTGTCTTCCAAGGTCGACAAAGACGCTTTCGCGATCGCCCACAAAGTTGGCCAGCATAACTCCTGGCACGTACTCCATAAGCATATAGCTCATACCCTCGATTTCCCCGACATCGAATACTTCCGGTACTCGCACTCCCATTTCTGACGCCTGTTTCATCGCCCACTGTTCTTTCAGAAACACAGCAAGGGAGCCTTCATTGATTCGTATAACCAGATTCTCTGTGTTGGTAGTAAGCAGAAAAACTTGATTCACAACTCCACCAGTCAGCTTGATTCTCGAATTCACCTGCACATCTCTCGCGTTTCGGACTACCAAACGGACAAGTCTTTCAATTTTTCGATCACATATGCTTGCACTGGGCGAATTGGACATTTGCTTTCTCCTGAAGCAGTTATGCCCAGCGCTGTGATAGCTCAACAATAGGTGCCGATTTGCTCGAGCACCACTGGCGGTGCTAACCGGCTGAACTCGTCAAAACGTCGCTTAATTCCCATCCCGAGGATCAAGCGGCGACAAATCAATGCTTAGCGTCACTGACGATGCAGACACAAGTTCATGAAAAGTGATCGGTAGGCTTGGCCTCTTGGACCATAGAGTCATCATATGAAGCATCTGTATACCCAATGGTATACGTATTGGGATGCGGCGTCGAGGGGTTGCTACCGGGGCAAGACACCTCTGTGCCTGGAGTTAACAAGGGTTCCACTGAGGAACTGTGGTTGGTGTTTGACAAAAACACAGGGCAGTATCATCTGTACGCAAACGCAGCGCCGGATCCAAAAGACTTATCGTCCGATACGCCCAAAGACTTGCCATCTCGCCCTGGTAAACAGGGAACCGCTTTCGGGACTTCGTTATGAGACACTTATTTCAGGGTAGAGTGGTTTCGCGAGTAAACATGTGTCTTTTGGAGATGACTATGAAGACTGCATCGCCTCAAAGCCGTTCACATTGGGGCGCTACTCTTGTTGCTACAAGCCTGCTTGTCTTCTCATCTTGCGTGGAGTCATTAGCTGTGGATATTTCGACGCTACTGTCAAAGTTCAAATCTGAACGTAATATTGCTGCTAAGGAAGCGACGTTAAGTAAAGTGATTCGAACTGGGTCTGGCGCTGGTCAGCAGCTATTCGAACTGGCTTCAACAACAGAAGACCCAGACACCAGATGGTTAGCAATACGTGGACTTGGCCAGTTAAGATACAAGCAATCCGCTCCATTCCTGCTGCGATGTTTGTCAGACAAGAACATTTACGTTAGATCAAACTCTGCTCGAGCTCTGGGTGAATTAGGCGAGCATTCGGCTGTTCCGGCTCTGATCGAATTGTTTAAGGGGGAACCGGATGGCGGTGTCATAGAACAAACCGCACTCGCCTTTGAAATGCTAAAAGCAACAGATGCGATTCCTGCCTTGAAGAAAAGAATCAACTATCCCTCCGGGCAAACTCGCGGATGGATCTTGGGTGCAATTAGCGTTTTGGGTTCAAGAGCCGACGTTCCCTTTTTTGCCGCCTATTTGTACGACAAGGATGCCTCTGTGGGCGGAACTGCTGCAAGAGCAATAGAGCAGTTCACTGGACAGAATTTCGGACTTCCAAAAGGCGAAGGATATGGTGGCAAGCCAATCGCGGCAAATGGGAGTGAGTTCATTCGTATCCGCCATTATCTATACATGTGACGCTTTCGGTGTTTGCGGGACGGTGCCAACATTGAAATAAATTGTTTTGAGTAGACCGGTCTGTTATTAAGACGGAAAATTTTTTGGTTTCGCAAAGTGTTAGACCGAGACCCCCAGGCTAGAGCACTGACCGATAAAAACTCAGCTAGAGTTTTCACTGGACAATGCTCTATCCGAAGGCATTTCGTCTCAGGCGAGCGCCTGGCGAGCCGGGGTTCTGGTCAGTCTGGGAATCCGTTCTCAGCGGTGTGGAATGGACGGGAACAGCCCACAATGGTAAATCAACTCGATCGCCTGAGCCATTGGCCATCGCCTGACACCAAACCACATTAGATGAGCGGCGGTGATTGGCTGACCCTGAATGAAGGGCAGCATCTCGTAATGCCCGCCATACGTGTGCGCTCCAAGACGTTCATAAAAACGACGTCTTGCTGTCCGAGAGCTTTGATCCGCTGGGTCTAACATGGCAAGATCTCGCGCGTGTGTGGATTCGATCTCAAATACGATGACCGAACCGGCACCTTGTTGGCATCCGATCAGCTCTTTTAACCGGCGCATATGTTCGGTGCCAATCCCTTGAGAACGCAGATGCTTGGCTGTCGCCAGAAATACAAGCCACGTAATCTTGGACGTCAAAGCGCGGTGGACCGATATACACACCACCTCCCCATTCATCCAGGTAACACGCAGGTGGAGCTGGTTCTCTTTAGTCGACTGCAGTCCAGAAGAGACCATTTCTGGTGGCATCGCCTCTGCAGCTGGAAAAGACTGATCGTAAATTCGTCTGACGGCCGGGTTGGACCAATCGTTTTCTTTGGCTGGCTGACACAGCTGGCTGGTTACGATGTTTGACATGACTTTTATCCTTTCACCTACAACACAGCGACCGATCCAAGTGGGGAAGTCAGCGACAGCCGACTCCCCCACCGTGCCCTAGATCAACTCGCCTTCAGGACAGATGTCCTTCATCGCAGGCGAATTTCACTGCCGGTCCAGGCGATGTTCGAAGCCAAGACTGCGCATCAACGCATGAGGGTCGATATCGCGACCGCGGAAGTTGCGATAGGCTTGCTCCGGCGCCACAGAGTTACCAATGGAGATGATGGTGTCGTAAAGTCGTTTGCAGGTGGCGCGGTCATAGAATCCCGCTTCCTGGAACGCTTCGGCAGCATCCGCCACCATGGCGTCGGCCCAGAGGTAGCAGTAATAACCCGCCGCATATCCGTCGCTAGCGAAGATGTGACCGAACTGCGTGGGGCGATGCCGCATGACGATTTCTTTCGGGCAACCAAGTTCAGACATGATCGCTCGCTCAAAATCGGCAGCGTTAATAGGCTTGTCTGGAGTGGCTGCCAGATGAACTCTCATGTCATAGATCCCAGAGGCAAGAAACTCGACTCTGTCGAAGCCCATGTTGAAAGTTTCTGCCTTTTTGATCTTTGCCACCAGTTCATCGGAAATAGGCTCACCGGTCTTGTAATGCAAAGCGAATTTCTTCAGCAATTCGCTCGTCATCAACCACCGCTCATTCAACTGACTGGGCAGCTCGACCCAATCACGCTTGACGTTGGTGCCGGCCAGAGACGGAAAGGTGACGTTGCTCAAGAGACCATGCAGAGCGTGTCCAAATTCATGAAACAACGTCCTTGCATCATCCCAGGAGATCAAGACAGGCTCGCCCGGCTTGCCTTTGACGAAGTTGCACTGGTTGGAGACTACAGGCGTCACAGGCTTGCGAAAACGCTCCTGTGGGCAAAGCTGGTCCATCCAGGCGCCCGACCTTTTGCCTTCCCGAGCGTACGGATCGAAGAAGAACGTGCCGATGAGCTCGCGACCCCGACGCACTTCATAGACCGTGACATCAGGGTGGATGACTGGCACACCTTCCAGCTTGACCATCTTGATGCCATGCACTTTGTTCGCCGCCCAGAACATCGCCTCGCGCAGTTTGTCCAGCTGCAGATATTCCTTGACCAGATTTTGGTCAACATCGTACCTGGCCTGCCGCACCTTCTCCGCGTAAAAGCGATAATCCCAGGGCTCGATGGTGATTTGAACGCCCTCTGAGTCCGCAAGCGCCTGCATGTCGGCGACTTCTTCGTGGGCGCGAGCGACCGCTGCTTTCCATACTCCCAGCATGAGGTCCATGGCCGCATCGGGATGCTGAGCCATGTTGCCGGCGAGCTTCCAGTGAGCATAGCTCTCGAAACCAATACGGCGCCCGTTACGGAGAATGTGAGCGCACTCGGCTCGCAACTGCAAAATCTGAGTGATGACATCGTTGTTGTCGTTGGCGTCATGATTGTCGCCACGACTGGCAAACATTTTGAAAGCCTTCTCACGCAATTCGCGGCGAGTCGAAAAGGTGAGGAAAGGGTCTATGGACGATCGACTGTTGGAGATGATCCACTTACCCTTGAGTCCGCGCTCTTCCGCCTGGGTAAACGCTGCGTCGCAAAGGCTTTCGGGTAGACCAGCCAGCTGCTCTTCTCTGTCCAGAACGAGGTACTGTCCCCTTTCGTCGGCAAGGAGATTTTGACCGAACTTGGTGTACAAACTGGACAGTTTCTTGTTGACCTCCTTGAGCCGGGTCTTCTTACTGCCACTGAGCTCGGCGCCATTACGCACGAAATTCTCGTACAGAGATTCCGTCAGACGCCGCTGTTCAGCCGACAAACTGCTAAATCCGTCGCTCAGCCGGACCGCCTTGATGCGATGAAAAAGAGCTTCGTCGAGAAGAATCTCGTCGCTGACAGCGGCAAGAACTGGGCTCAACTCTTGCTCGATCGCCTGGATCGCTTCGTTGCTCATGCCGTGCGTGTAGATGGAGAAAATCGTGTCAGCGCGGCTGAGATGGCGACCACTATCTTCCAAAGCTTCGATCGTGTTCTTGAACGTGGGCAATGACTTTTGATTCGTGATCACCCGGATTTCTTGCCGTTTGATTTCGATCGCTTGCATGATCGCCGGCTTGATGTCTTCAGTCCTAATTGCGTCGAAACGCGGTAGACCACCGTGCTTGCCAGTCCACGGCGCAATTAGAGCCTCGATAGAGGTGGATATGGGCATCGTCCCGCAAACACCGAAAGGCTCACAGGTATGGATAATCAGCTTGTTTGTGGTTTTGCGGCTGGATGTGTGTTTAGTCATGACGGGATTCCTCAAGTTCGTGGAGAAGGTTCGCGCATGAGAGTGCTGCTCTCATGCAGGTAGAAAATGGGGAAGTCAGCGACAGCCGACTCCCCCACCGTGCCCTAGATCAACTCGCCTTCGGGACAGATGTCCTTCATCGCTCTCATGAATTCGGCGTTTTCGTCCGCACCGGGGATCAGGCGAATTTCACTGCCGGTCCTCATGTGATTCTCTCAACTGCGCTATTACTCCTACTCATCAGGAGTCCTTCCAGATGACCATAAGTCACAAGGGAAGACTCGAACTGTCAGCCCAGAATCCACGCCGGAATCGATGAGAACCAGAGCGGAATCACGGCGGCGAGGACATAACCAACGCCACAGATGGAGACCAAAGAGATTCCCCAAATGGGATGACGGCGAAACGCAAAGAACGCGGAGCCGAGGCAGAGCAGTTCGAAAATAGCAAGCTGCAGCCAGACCTCCAGAGGAACGGTCAGTCCCTCAAAACGAAAGAGGTCGGTCGAGCCAACCGACATCCAATAGTCGTAAGTTCCCGTGATGTTGGCGTCCTTGTACCTGGCAAATTCCGCCACTAACACCAAGGAACCCACGCCAAGGACCATTATCCACGCCATGTGGACTAGGTCCTCCCAACGAGAGGAAGTCGTCGTCTGACCAGACGCTATCGTTGCTGCGGATTTGTTTGTTGTAGCCATCTCTTCTTTCCATTCCTGGTTGGCGGAGAACCTCATAATTGACAGAGGCATTCCGATTGTTTAAGTTGGTGGAAGTGCCACTGCTAGCAGTGGCACTTCTTTTCCTGTTGCAGGCTGGCTAGTCCGACAAGATCAAGCGCATTTCGAGGACGTCGAGAGATTCCTTGGGAAACTCGTGTGTGGTCGAGAATGTGTAGAACGACAAGTGCTTGTCGGCTTGGACGTACTGCTGACGTCGAGGCGAACGTTTGGATGGGCGGAATACGGCTCCAGAGGGCCGAAGAAGAATACCGAGGCAGCATTGCTCATAGCCTCTGGCAAGGTCTCGGTGAAGTAAGTGATCGGTTTCCCCATGGAATGTTCCTTTCGTGTTTTGACGGTTGTTGCCATCAGCCATGGTGACGAGCATTGGTTAAGCTTTCGGATTTGCACCCGAAAGCTCTTGTCGACATCCTTCGCTTGTATCACAGGATCCGATGCGATGTGCGATGCTTACACTTCGGCTTCCGCTTCGAGCTCGCAGCGGCGCTCATCGCGAGCGACGATGATGCGTTCGCGCAGGCGCGGCAAGTTGCTGTTGGTGGGGTCGCTTTTGAGCAGCCGCACCGCTTCGTCGTAGTGCTCACAAGCCTGTTGCCATTGGTGGAGCATGAACGCGCAATCGCCCTTTAAGAGAGCGACAACGGCTGGCAAGCCCAGTTTTTCGGCGGTCTCAATTTGACCGTTATAAACCAACTCCACCTTTGGCCTAACGTTTGAGGACATGAGTGCATACTCGCAATACTCGCACTTGATCACAAGAGCATGCTTTTCCAACAGGCGCAGCGTGTGCGCATGCCCATGGCCAAGCACGTCAACAGCGATTTCAACTGCGTCGATGAGATGGCTGCGGGCAAGAGTATAGTTGCCCTTGAGCCGTTCAATCTTGGCTCGCCATTTCAGACAGATCACCTCGATCGGGTGATTGAGCGGCGCAAGCAGAAGGGCTTCTTTCAACAGCCCATCAGCCTCGTCGTATCGGCTGTCATCCAAGCCTTCGATAATTTCGTGAGCCTCGTCCATAAGAAGCTTTATTCCCGCGCTCGGAGCGACGATTTGAGCAGTGCTACTTGTCACCATTGGTCTTCTCCTTCAGTACTGAGGGGTTTGCTAAATGACGGCAGGAATTGCAGCCGTTTTCTTTCAACGCGTGACAGGAAGGCGTTTGCTGTGTAAGTGCCCACCCACATCTGCGGCGGCAATTGGTACCACGCATGACACCACGTCCAGGCTGCGTACGGAACTGGCTTTCACGAGCCAGTTCCGCTTGCAGCCAAAATGCGTTACCACTCCTCCCGAATGACGGGAACGTAGGTGCCGTTGCGGATATCGCGTGCACGCTTGAGCTCGGCAATCGTCAGATGAACTCCGGTCTTGCGCTCCTCGGCGAGCACTTTCTGAATCGGCGTATCGGCCGGCAATCCGAGCTTGAGAGCGCGCGCCTTCCTGAGGGCCTCCCAAATGACTTCTTCTCCGTCGATGTGAAGCTTCCAGAAAGCATGCTCACGAAGGCTGCCGTCGCCTTTCCACAGGCCGTTCGATACATATTTGCGCAGGCTCTCTTCGTCCTTCCACACGCGCCCAGTGCGCTCGAAAGGTATTCCCAGCAAGTCAGCCAGGTAGGGCAGTTGCGAAAGTCGTGCCCACACCACACACTGGCTCTCAGAATCAGAGTCGCCCGCCGTCGCCGCCGCGAGAATCGCCACTCTCGTATCATCGGTCAACGGGAGTCTAACGCCAGCCTCGATTTCGAGGTGGCAGAAGTTTTCGTCTAAATTGCTCATGTTCGTCTCCTAGAGCATGTTTGGGAACCCGCAGCCACACCTGATTTAAGCAAGTGAATGGACTGAGGAGTTAATTCTTGACCCGGGAGGCAAGCGCCAGAAGGCGCTCCCCAGCCAGATCAAGCATTTCTAGTGGCTTTGCAAAGCAGAAGCGCACCAAGTTCGTATTTTGTCCCGGTTGATAGAAAGCCGAGCCAGGCACCGCGATCACCTTGAGCACTTCGGCGAAATATTGCGCCAATTGCCTGTCATCCTCAAAGCCGAAAGGCGAACAATCGGCGAAGAAGAAATATGAGCCCTGCGGGAGGAGGAAGTTGAAACCAGCCGCTTGCAGATGGCCAGCCAACCTGTCTCGCAGTGCCGTATGCTCGCTTACCAGATCGTCATAGAACTGAGGCGGCGACTCGAGCGCGCAAATGCCCGCATATTGGAAAGGCGTTGGCGCCGACAAGGTCAGGTAGTCGTGCACGCGCCTCAGAGCCTCGGTGTAGACCGCCGGAGCAATCACCCAACCGACGCGCCATCCCGTGACGTTGTAGGTCTTGGACAATCCGGAACACGTAAACGTTCGCTCCTCCATGCCAGGAAGAGTTGAAAACATGACGTGGCGCCGACCGTCCCAAACCATGTGCTCGTATATTTCATCGCAGATGGCCAAAGTTCCCCACTTCTGACACAAGCTAGCAATGAATTGCAGCTCATCCAGAGTGAAGACCCTGGATGTTGGATTGTTTGGGTTGTTGATGATGATTGCCTTAGTTCTTTTGTTGAAGGCCCGCGCCAACTCAGAGCGATCAAAAGTCCAGTCCGGTTTCCTGAGCTGGACAAACTTTGGCACACCACCGGCGATGAGAATGTTGGGCCGATGATTTTCATAAAACGGCTCGAACATGATCACTTCATCGCCGGGATTGACCACAGTCAGCAGCGCCAGGTTGATACCTTCGCTGACGCCGCATGTGACAGTTACTTCGGTCTCCCAATCGACTGGCAAACCGGAGCGCTGATACTTCTTAGCGATCGCCTGACGCAGGAGTGGATGCCCGAACGTATCGCAATACTGATTGCGGTTGGCAGCAATTGCAGCGATCGCCTCGTCTTTGAACGCTTGCGGTGTGGGGAATCCAGACAGCCCCTGAGCCAGATTGACGACATCGCCACAAGCGGTAGCGTCTGCCGCCAATTTCATGGCGCCACGAATAGTGGAGCTCGGAATGTCTCTCACGCGCTGGGACAACAACCGTTGCCCGGCATTGGGATTACGCATTGCACCCTCCTTGCTCTTGCTTCTACCGTAGGCAGCTTTTAGTGCCAGGTTACAGGTCAGGGCACCTACGATCTGGTATCAGCAATTTTGTGGAAACCGAAAAACGGAGGACACCGGTCAGGCAACAGCCAAGACGGGTAGAACAAAACCTCCCATTCCCTTGCAGCGAACTCCTCCGTGAGCGCGGCAACTTGTTTCGCATCAAGAGCGAGCATCAAAGCTTTGACTTCCTTGTCGACTATCAGTTGGCTGGGTTCCTGCTTGCCTTCGCAAGGCAGGCAGGCATCGAACTTTGCTCGTAGCGCTGAGACTGCATCGGTCATAAGAGTTCTCCTTCTTGCTGGCAGTTGCAGGCTGGCTAGGCCGACAAGATCAAGCGTATTTCGAGGACGTCGAGAGATTCCTTGGGAAACTCGTGTGTGGTCGAGAATGTGCTGTAACAGACCAGACCGAACAAGTTCGCAATTGCGTCTTGAAGCGCGTACTCCGATTCGAAGACCGGGCTGCCGCCGAAGTTCAACTTCATCCAACGCTGCGCCAGCAACAGATCCGTCTCTACGTTGGGCATATCGTCCCCGACCAACGCGGTACGAAATTCCTCTCGTCCATCTGCGGCTTTGTTCTTGAGCACTGCAATTTGGATCTGCATTTTTCTTCTCCGTGTTGTTCAGTCACACAGGGTACGGGACCGTGGTCCCGCACCATTTTAATGACTCCCCATCACGCCCGATTGTCATCCGAGCTTCTTCACCAAGAGCATGACCACCGGGATCGCTATAAGCAGCGCTGTCATGATCTGGATTACGAACTGGTCGACAGCGAACATATTGTCATACTCATATTTCCGTGCGTACAGAAAGGTGCTCAGCTTTTTCATTTTCATCTCCTGTTGATTTCGAAGCACCGGTATTGGTGCCATTTGTTAGGTCCGAATTGAAGGTTGAGCTCTCAGATTTGCACCCGAAAGCTCACTCACTTTTTTATGCTCGGTCCGTTATCAGGGCGTTTCCGCTCACTTGTTTACGCCGGAACGCCTAGGAAGAATCTTTCCGCGAGACGCTTCCACCATCCCTCGAGACGTTTCCACCATCCCGACTCCGACTTTGCCTTCCGCTCATCGACGGTCTTGACCTCAGTTGTTGCCATCGCGGATTTGCACCCGAAAGCACTTGTCGATATCCGTCGCTATTCACAGGTTCCGTAGCGATAAGCGATGCTTACGTTCCGGCTTCCGTCTCGAGCTCGCAGGTGCGCTCATAGCCAGCGATGCTGATGCGTTCGCTCAGGCGCGGCCAGTTGCTGTTGGTCTGGTCGCTTTCGAGGTAGAGCCTCGCTTCGTCGTATTGCTCACAAGCCTGCTGCCATCGTTCGAGCACGAACGCGCAATCGCCCTTCAAGAGAGCGACAACGGCTCGCAAGCCCAGTTTTTCGGCGATCTTAATTTGACCGTCATAAAACAACTCCACCGCCGGCCCAAAGTCCGAGGCACTGAGCTTGGGAGAAACCTCGCCCTTGATCACAAGAGCAAATCTTTCCAACAGGCGCAGCATGTCCGCATGTTCATGGCCAAGCAATTCAACAGCGATTTCAGCAGCGTCGGTCAGATGCTTGCAGGCAAGAGCATAGTTGCCTTCCAGCCGAGCAATCTTGGCCCGCAATTTGAAGCTGATCACCTCGATCGGGTGATTGAGCGGCGCAAGCAGAAAGGCTTGGTGCAACATCCAATCAGCCTCGTCGTATCGGCTCTTATTCAAGCCTTCGATGATTTGGTGAGCCTCGAATAGAAGACTCCCGATTTCGGCGGCTCTCGGAGCGTCGATTTGAGTAGTGCTACTTGTCACCATTGTTCTTCTCCTTCAGTACCGAGGTTTGCTATAACGCTGCAGAAATTGCAGCCGTTTTCTTCCAACGCACGACAGGAACGATACTGGCCAGCACGATCGAAGCCCCAATGAAGGTGCTTGCTGTGTAAGTGACCACCCACATCTGCGGCTGCTCCAGGAACCAATCGATGGTGATAGCCACGAGCGGTTCGGCAAACAGAAGCGTCGTTACAATAGCGATGGACACCTTCTTCGAAAGAAACACGTAAAGAGCAAATGCTCCCAACGTGGTGAACGCCGCCTGATAGAACAGCGCGATTACAGGCTTCCACGCCAAGGTATGCAAAAGCTGCGTATGCAGCAACGCACCTATGGCAAGATGATCTAGCTGCGGATCGGCGTCAACAAACGCGTAGCCGGTAAGCAAAACCGCTGCGGTGGATATCATCACCGTAGTGGCCGTGAATACATCGTCGCCTTGACGCTGCTTCCTCAGCACAATATTTGCCACCCCATAGAAAAACGTGCCCACGAGCATCAAAACGAGCCCGGTCACCTGGTCCAGTGAAACCTGCATTTTGTCCTGGAAGACAATTGTTACGCCGACGATAGCGCAAACTGTTCCCAATACAGATTTCCACTGCAACTTTTCTATGCCCAAGGCAGCGCCCAGGCCAAGCATGACAATCGATGCCATAGTCTGAATTGTCGCTGCCAACCCACCTGGAATAGTCTTCTCCGCCATGTAGAGAAGAACATAGAAGAGGGCGATTGGCACTGCCGCAGCCGCGTTCACGCGCAGCAGGTATCCGTTCAGAGACGGTCCGCGTTTAGTGATTGCGCAGATGATTATGGCTGCAAACGCAGCCAGATCAAAGCGCAAGGCGACGGCCGTAACTGGTGTAAAGCCACCGTCAGAAAAAGTGGCACGATTGGCAAACCACGACGAGCCCCATAGGACCGCCACAGCAAACCAGGCTAAAGCAAGCCATATATCTTCCTTTCCTGCCTTCGCAGCCAGATTGACGACATCTCCACAGGCGTCTGCCGCCAATATCATGGCGCCACGAACAGTGGAGCTCGGAATGTCTCTCAAGCGCTGGGACAACAACCGTTGTCCGGCAATGGGATCACGCATTGCATCCTCCGTTCTCTGGTTCGATGTTGGCACATCAAGAGCGTCCACTAACGCTTCGACTTCCTTGTCGACTATCAGTTAGTCGGGCTTTGACTTGCCTTCCAAGAGCAGGCTTCGAACGCTGCTCCTAGCCCATGGACTCCGTCGGTCACCTTGTGGAAACTGAAAAACGGAGGACACTGGTCCATGATCCCAGGCGGATAGAACCGAATCTTCCATCCCTTTGTTTTGAACTCCTCCTTGAGCGCGGTCTCTTGTTCCTGGTCAAGAGCCTATCAAGGCTGTGACTTCCTCGTCGACCATCAGTAGCTTGGGTTTCGGCTTGCCTTCACAGGGTAGGCAGGCTTCGAACTTTGCTCGAAGCGCAGAAACTGCGTCGGTCATAAGAGTTCTCCTTCTTGCTGGCACCATTTGGTGATTTATCACCAGTGCCACTAGGTTGCAGAATTAGCACTCGTCTTCGCAGTCGAGTGCTAGTTAGCTTGCACTGTCGGTGGTATCACAGAACGATGACGACCATGACAAGGGCGATAGGCAACAACTCCGCCGCGTGAATGAAATCGCTGATGGCCAGACCGATTATTCCGCTCACCGCGAACGCACCGGCGAGACCCAACCAGGTCTGATGCGACGGTCCTTGATTCCACCGAAAGGCGATTCTGTTGATGATAGCGTTCATTGGTTGTTCTCCTCTGGTGGGTTGTTCAAGCCGATGCTTGGCTAGGCGGCACCAGCCACCCAGGAGGCGTATTCGTCGTGAGTGCGACCGGTGAGATATTTGTGTTGCCAGGTCGGCTCGCGGTCCAGTTCACCGGAGAAAGTCGCTTCTCCGGTGGTCACCAGGTAGCGCCACATGTAGTGGCTGTACACATCCATGATGTGGGTGAAGTAGGCCTGGGCCAGCGGCCTGTTGTTGCGAATGACGAGCATGGTCTCATCGTTGGCGATAGCCGCTTTCAGCCCCAGATTGTCGCTTGCCACGCCGAGCAAGTACGGGTCATCTCCGAAAGGATCCACGACAATCACTTTCGAGTGCACCATCGCGTGCGCACCCGGAAGCTTCAGCAATTCGCTGTGCCAGCTTTGCCATCCGACTTGCAGTGCCGCTGCCGAGATGATCGTTGGCGTTTTTCGGTGACTGTTGAACAGCGCCACTTGATGCGGAACGTCTGAAGCCGGTTGAATCGGTCCACCGAACCGCAAACGTTGAATGTCGGGGAAGGTATCATTCGACAAACCAACTTGCTGTTTAGGCAACGCCTGAGCCGAACTGACAGCGCCGCGGATGAAGAGCTCGGGGCGATTTGCTTGCAGCCAGGTGCAGACGTCGAGGAACGAAGGCGAACCAGGGTAGAAGGCGAGGAAGTAGATGCCCTGCTTGGCTTGGAGCAGAATTTCCTTCACCTTCGCGGTGCTGGCCGCTAAGTCCAGCAAGGGAAGCGTGTCTTCGCCCTCTGTCACCTTGGGCTTGGAGCGCCTTTGGGTCGATGGCGAGAAGATGGCTTGCACCATCGTGCCGTCTCCCAGCTTGATCGGTTCCATGACTTCTGCATTTTTGGCTCGGAAGTCAGCGCTTTGCAGAGGGTCTTCGCCGCAATCTGCCTTAACGCGGCGGAAGAATTCCGCGCCATGCCTCGCCAGCTCCGCAGACCTGATCAACATGCCGTGGTTCGCCTGCGCGTAAAAGCCTGTCGGCGTGGGGTTGACACTTTGCAGCAACCACGAGACGGGGTTGCCTTTCGCGTCTTGGAGCACCGCCGATTTAGTGTGACCGAGGTTGGCTGGAGGCAGCATACGGTCAGTGAGATCGGCTCTTTCCTTGTGCAGCCTTGCTCGCGCCTTCTTGTTGGTCTCGTCATCTTTGCCAGCCGTAGAGAGCACCATGCTCCAGACGGCTTTGTTCTTACTCAAATAGTCGATCATATCCGGCGACGAGAGCTCGTAATACAGGCTGAGAACGTGACCGGCGATTCGTATTGCTTCTTCGTACGGAAGCTTGACGAAACTCGGCAAGCTGGCGCCGAGGAATTTGGCGATTTCGCTTTCCGGGTCGTTGATGGCTTCGACCAGGGCGGCCGGGTCCGGCTTTCCATCAGGTCCTTCCGGCAGAAGCTTGGCGAGCCACTGCGATGAGACCAAATGTCCGCGGTTGAAGCATGCTTGGATGAATGGACCGTAGTCGAATCCAAGCGTCACTTCGTTTGTCGTGACACCCTTGCCGGGTTTCAGATGACCTGGCTTTCCGCACATGGGAATCACTTCCCAGCGATATGTGCCGCCCTCCGTAGCGTCACCATCGACCCATTTGCAGCCCTGGATGGGATGCGAGTCGGTATCACTTTCGGTGCTTGATTGTTCCCCTCGAAACTTTACGATGCGGGAATTGAGCACTACTGCCGTGCCTGTTTTGCTATCGATTCGGCGAATCGAGAACCCCAGGCAGTCAGCAATCAGTTCGTCCCAAATCCACGTGATGATGGCACTGGCGTTGTTTGCGACCGCCATTGCCTTTAGTGATTTCATGACGTTTCCTTCCGTCAAAAATGTTTCAAGTCACGGGAATTCGTGACCTGACCTACAGTGCCGAAGTGGGTTTTTCGGCTACGCCGCAGTGACCACATAGGCGTCGGCCAGTAGCTTGTGTCTAACGATATAGGCGACAAACGCCTTACTTGTGTCTGCACCAGGCGCCGCGACCGCATCTTGGTATTGCGCCACTAGCTTTGCGGTATCAGCGATGAAGCGCTGCTGAACATCGCTGTCCGGCGCAGGCTCCCGCAGTCCCGCTATGTTTGCGGCTTCGGTGACGGCTTCCCGCAACCAGGCGCGAAGCGCCTGGTAACTGCCGAAACCAGTAAGTTTGTTGACCAGTTTGCCGTCCAAGTACAGTTCGAAGTGCGGAATCTTTTCGAATTCCATTGCTTCGACAAAGCTGTTCTCTGGGTCGCTGGTATTGACGAAAACGAGCTGAAGGTCTAGTCCTTCGATCAGCTGCCTGAGCACGAAGCTTAGTAGCTTGCACGATGGGCATCGACTGTCATCGCCGAATTGGACGAAAACTAGCCCCTTTGCTATGGACGCTTCGAAGCGTTGTTGAGCGTTGGAACTTGTATCGATCTCAGTCATCGTATTTTTCCTCTGTTTGTTTAGCTGCTATTACTCCAGCTCACAAGAGCCCTTCCGGATGACCATTGGTCACAAGCGAAGGCTCGAATAAGCGAGAAAGTCCTTTCAACAAAAATGTTTCAAGTCACGGAGATTCGTGACTCGATGTGTTTTTCCAATGTGGGTTTCGCATGGAGCAAAATCTACATCGGTTATTGAGGCATTCAGCTGTTAAACACGACTGTCTAATTCAGAAAACCAGATGTGTGTAACATCGCTCAATGCGCACTCGCACTCGGGTCTGACTCATCGTCCACTTCAACGATCAGCTCAGCGACTTTGCCACTCAACAACGGCATTGTCGCCGGCGCAGATGAGTCTTTTCGAGTACAGCAAGTAGGAACAGTTGTCGAATCGTCGACTTCTGCCTTACATACAGGCGAGCTGTCGATGCTTGCGCGCAGGAGCAAACCAATCTCGTCGGGTGCGGTGCTCAACAACTTGTTGACCAGGCGCTCGAAGATTTTGACGGCGTGCTGATGTGTCTTGAAAGCGCGTGTTCGATAGCCATGCTGTCAGGTCGCTGTCACGACCCTTAACGACTCTCTCAATAGTGCTAATCAAGCCACCGATTGGAGCTTTCCAGAATGACAATGTCACTTCAAATTAGCTAATTTAAGTAAGAAGGGTTGGGCTTAAAGCCGTGTTTACCAATGAATAAAAGAAATGAGATATATAACCTCATCATGACTCCTGATGTTGCTCAATATCAATGTTCTATAACTATATTTATCACTTAGATCCGCATATTGTATGGTTATTGCAGCTGTCTTCAACTGTGCTAGCCGCGCCAGGTTTGATACCGCATATAATACCACTATGCAAAATCGGATAGTCCGAGTGTTCCTCGAACTATCCGATGTGAATTATTTCGCTCGGCATAAGCCCTGGTTGAGCGCTGAGCAACTTGAGAATAAACAACCACATGTCAAATATGCATAAAACGCACACACGGGAGGCGCTCTCTTTTCAATGCGATGAGACCAGTCGATGTCAGACAGGCAGGTCGAAAGTTAGACTTGTTATCAGCGCATCTTACAGGCTAACCAAACAGACCGAAGCACGATCGTGAATATACCGAGCCAGTTTAGGCATAATTCAGCAACCAATACCACAAGGTTAACGCAGCTGCCCGGACCTATGATAGACGCGCTAAGTTTGACACCATATACAGTATCACAACGAAAGATCGGACAACCCGAGTATTCCTCGAACTATCCAAATTGACTTTCCTGACACAAATATCGTTTATTTGAGCGCCTGCACTTCTGGTGCTTGCACAACAGGTGAACGCCCGACGTATCACCGAGCCTTAAACGTTAAACTGCACACCTTGAGCCAGAGGCAGCTCTTGGGAGTAGTTAATCGTGTTGGTCGTTCTGCGCATATAGTTTTTCCATGCGTCAGAGCCTGACTCACGACCGCCGCCAGTTTGCTTCTCCCCACCAAACGCTCCGCCTATCTCGGCACCACTAGTGCCAATGTTGACGTTGGCTATGCCGCAGTCGCTACCAGCTGGTGACATAAACAGTTCAGCCTCGCGCACATCTGAGGTAAAGATGGCAGACGACAGACCTTGCGGCACACCGTTTTGCATATCGATAGCCTCATCAAGAGTGTCATAAGTCATGACATAGAGGATAGGAGCAAAGGTCTCATGCTGCACAATTTTGGCTTTTGCTGAGATCTCCACCAGAGCGGGGCGGACATAGTAGCCTTTAGCAGGCACGCCTTTTTCCACTCTCTCGCCAGCAAAGACTTTGCCGCCTTCAGCTTTTGCTTGAGTGAGCGCATCTTGCATCGAGTCAAAAGCAGCTTTGTCTATCAATGGACCGACCAGGTTGCCAGGCACGCGGGGATCGCCGACAGGCAGATTGGAGTAGACTTTTTTGAGTTTTTCGACAAGAGCGTCGTGCTGCGATCTGTGCACAATCAAACGTCGCAGTGTGGTGCAGCGTTGTCCGGCAGTGCCAACCGCAGCAAAGACGATGGCGCGCATGGCCATCTCCAGGTCAGCGGTAGGAGCGACGATCATAGCGTTATTGCCACCAAGCTCCAGCAACGAGCGGCCAAGACGTTTTGCCACAGTCTGTGCCACAGCGATACCCATGCCAGTCGAACCAGTAGCGGAGACCAGTGGTACCTCGGGCGATGAGCAGAGAGCCTCGCCGACGTCAGCCATACCGACAATCACACTCGATAGCGCCAGACCTTTGATGTTTACTACGTCAAATTCAGCAATCACATCATTGACCAGCTTTTGGCAAGCGAGAGCGCAGAGAGGGGCCTTTTCTGAGGGTTTCCAGATCACGGTGTCACCGCAGACGAAGGCAAGCATGGCATTCCATGCCCAGACCGCTACGGGAAAGTTAAAAGCAGTAATCACACCAATGGCACCCAGCGGATGCCATTGCTCCATCATGCGATGAGCCGGGCGCTCGGAAGCGATGGTCAAGCCGTGAAGCTGGCGGGACAGTCCGACGGCAAAATCACAGACGTCAATAAATTCCTGAATTTCGCCGAGCGCTTCCTGGGTGGTCTTGCCGACTTCATTGGAAAGTATTTCTGCCAGATCGGCTTTGCGCACTCTTGCCTTTTCGCCTATGCGACGGACAAACTCGCCACGCACCGGGGCGGGCACGAGACGCCATGAGCGAAACGCATATTTGGCAGCATCAATAACAGCTGGGACATCTTTAGCTTGAGCCATATTCATCGCTGCAACAAGCTCGCCATCAATGGGGGAATGAATCTCAAGCAGAGCACCGCCAGCCTTTTGAGAACCGGTCCCGACGTGAACAGCTAACTGGATGCCACTCAACCCAAAGCGGGCTTTAGTAACCATATTCATAAAGATGTGCTCCTTGCATTTGATGCAGTAAACGTGTCTGTCAGCGGACAGACACCAGTAAACAGGTGGTACAACTGTTCGCAAATTCCGTCCATATGATTCTCCGCAGGTGTTTGTCCACGTCCTGCTCAACACACGTTACGGCTCAGTCACAACCACAATGTGTTCGTGGTGCGCAAAAAATCCTCACCTGATCGTGGCTCCAAGCAGCAGCAGAGATTCGGAACTCTCCGCTGCTACCGCGGATGGTGCGCTTCACATGCTGAATGCTCTTTTCCACCAGGATGGTTTGAGTGGCTTGTCGGTCAAGTCTTTCAAAACTTCTCTATGCTGGCGCACCTCGGTAGAGACAAATTCAATCATCGATTGTTGCTCTCTTAGCATGTGCAACTCCTTAACCACTGCTTCATGGCGGCTGGTCTGTTCCTTGAGAAGGCTAACATCACTTTGAAGTCGTTCAACTCTTGAGACCAGATTATCTATCCGAGCAATCACTGCTTCAAAACGCTCAGCCTTCAGCTTCAATACTTGCAGGTCGCGCGCCATGATATCTACTTTGGCATTCAATTCGAAAGTAGGCTTAGTCACTGATACAGCCTCTTCACCACTCACTGGTTTAGGACCATTTTGAATTCGAGAAACGCGCCACTCTGGACCCTTCGGTCCTACGATTTTATATCCAGTGAGATAACCGCCCTTGAGCAATCTTTGAATCTGTCGTGGAGATTTTCGGTAGACTCTTGCAGCATCGAGAACGGTCAGGTCAGCATCGCCCTGATTGCCAAACCTTTCAACTACAGGATTGACAGAAACTTGCTTATCCAGTGCTGGTCGGATACCAGTGGCATCGCTATCGGGGTTAAAATCATGGCCATTATAATCCAGTGCCGTTTGCTCAGTGCAATTCACAGATAACATGTTCGATCTCCTTTCAGTAGTGTTTCGCATTTACGCGATCTGATTGATGTGTAGACTCTGCTCTCGCCGTCATTTACAGTAAATTCGTTCGCTCCATTGCATATTACGCAATTAGATTTAAATTCCGGTAGATGGTGCAGGAGACTTGAATCAGTCGTAGTCACACAATATTCAAAAGTGTGTCAAATCCACGTAAAACAAAATTCGTAAGATTACGCAATACAGCCTCTGATGCGATATTCGCAGAGAGCACCGCGCAAACAATCGGCAACGAAAAGCGCTGCCTTTATGGTACTACCGGTAGTGCCTCTCCAACGGCAATAACCTGTGACCCATGATGGACCGCGAGCGGATCGTTCGACATTGCCCAAACGAACTAGAATTGCCTGCGTTCACAGCTTTCTCTATCTGTGAAAGCGAGTCCAACATCGCACAGCGCAGCGGACTATGTCAGCTCTAAACTAATTTCCGAAGCATCACATAAGGTATCGGAAACATCTTTATCCGCGGAAACATCTTTATCCGCGCAATCATCAACCGCATTAATCTGATAACCGATCTTAGGAACATTGCGAATTATTGATGGTTGATCAGGAAGATCAACTCTGTAGCGCAAACGCTTGACACATGCACGCACCGTATCTGTTGACGCGTCTGTATCAGAATTCCAAACTCGCTGCATTATCTCGCTAGACGAAAATACATTATTAGGGTTGCGCAGAAGAAATTCTAACAAGGCAAATTCTAGCGGCGGTAATATGATTTCAATTCCGTCCCTTGAAACCTGGTGATTGACAAGATCTATTTTCAACCCTCGGATAACAAACACCTGACCGTACACTTTAGTTTGCCGTCTCATCACAGCATTAATCCGCGCCGATAGTACTCTTACATCACACGGCTTAACGATATAATCGTCTGCTCCAGAATGAAAACCAGCCTCTATCTCTGCAATATTGTCTCTGCCTGTAAGGAACAAAACGGGTGTCGTCCCGCCACTAGTTCGAAATTCATTAAGGATCTCAGGTCCATTCATTTCGGGCAGAGTCCAATCCAAAACAATCACATCAAATTCAAAAAACTTCAACCGCTCAAGGGCATCTAAGCCTCGTTCACAATGCTCTACAGTATGATGCTCATGCTCGAGCCAAAGGATCAAACTTTTGGCCAGCTCGCGATCATCTTCAACTATTAGTATTTTTGCCATCACTTGTTATTCCAGGTTGACAATACAATTTACCACCCTGGACTAGAAACGAATTTGATTTGAACCTCATGATCGCCTGGATCGTGAGAAAGACATTGGTCAAACCGCTGCGAATTTTCGACATTTCAAATGAAGCGATAATTGTTCTCGAATTACGTAAATCAGGAAGGGGCCGCCGACACGAATTGGGAGCGGAGCAATTCTTCGCCTTCTAGTACATGATCCGCAAAGAGGACCATAGCTTTGACTAGAGGAAGAAAGCCGTCGCGCGCCAATTGCCAATATTTGAGACCTACGTCTATGGTCCTTGGACTAGCTAACCCTGCCTTGCAGACCAGATCTTTGACCACGTAAGGATCTTCGCACTTTATTTTCTCAATTAGAGCGGCCCGTTCTGCATCGAAAGTAACTGTGGCAGTCACGAAGTCATGGCTAGCAGTCTCCAACTCATGCTGATCAATAAATCCAGAAATAATCAAGAACTTACCGAACAACATTTTTCTGATGTAAACCGGTGTTCGCTTTTTCATAACTCCTTGCATATTATTCTGAGTGATATGAACAGAACGTAATATTTGAGCAGCACTCTCGATGTCCATCAAACCCTGTCGAAGAGCTTGCTGCAATTCAAGGGCAGCTTCCAATGTCTTCGCCGTAATCCAAGAAAATTCTACTAACAACTGACCGATAAAACTTTGGTTGACTAGTGAGATATCTAACGCCGTTCTCAGTTCAGCCTTCGAGATTACTTCTCCGTTTAGCAATAAACTGCCGAGGCGAGTGTCAATAACAGTTGAGGATTTACAGTTGCCGCGCACCTTATCGATTTCGCCTTTCAATGCCTTGTGTTCCTCAGCGCTGCTCGGCGATCGCCGCAGTTTCTGAATGCGAATCACAGTATCGAGAACAGTTTGGTTCACAGCCCTGCAATTGACGAGCACCATTCCCAGTGGCAGTCCAGTTGTTTGAGTAATTTGTAGAAGCCTCGGCAAGTCCCTTTCCTCTAGACACTCAAAATCTACTAATAGCTGTCCCAATCGGGACCTTTGTCCACTGACCGAAATCAAGCCAGTCTTAATCAAAGCTTGACTGAGACTGATTTTTTTAACGCGACACAGGTGCATAATGCGTTCGGCTTCGCCAGACGACAAAATCTCATCACGCAGCATTGATTGTAATTGCACACTTATTCGCAAATCAGTTGCGCTAATCATGTTGAGAGCGATCAAGCTTTTCCCAAGCGGCAATGCAGTTTCGGTGGACAGTGACAAAGCGGCATCAAGTTCTTGTTGCTTGATGATGTCCCATCGCATCAATGCATCCCCGATAAGTAAATCCATAAAATAACGCCTCCACTAAGCCGGCGAGAAATTTAACGTATTATCCAACTCATAGGCTCGCTTGCGATCATCTAGCCATGCATCAATGCCCAATATTTGATACAAAGAGCTGCGCAGTAGATATGCAGGCGGATAATTCTCGTCCAGCCTGATTGCATTGTTCAGATCGTTGAGTGCAGCCAAATATTTCCCCGATTTCATATGGATCAACCCTCTCCACGTGTAGCCTTCCACCAGATTCGGATTCAGCTCCAAGGCCTTGCCGCAATCGGCAATCGCTTCAGGCAATTGCGCTAAGTAATAACTCACTTCGGCTCGATTGAGATAAAGCTCGGCTTGTTCGGGGCGAAGTCTTAAACACTGATTGAAGTCTGCCAAGGCTGCTACATAATCGTGCAAGTACGAGTATGCAGCACCGCGCCCTAATAATGGCTCCATCAAAGAAGAATTCAATTTTATTGCTGTATCGAAGTCAGCGATAGCCTCGTGATGACGATCGATGATGCTCAGAGCCAAACCACGATTTGAGTAAGCCAAAGCAAAACCATTGTCCAAATTTATTGCTCGCGTCAAGTCGATGATGGCTTGTTGTATATCACCCGAATGCAAGAACATAGTGCCGCGATCGTAATAAGGCTCGGGTTTATTGGGCAATAGGTAGATTAGCGCATCGAGATATTTAAGGTCAGGCCTTTTTTTCTCAGTAGTCTTTGAGCGACTATTTTTGTATCTAGTGGCTCTATTGCCATAAATGTAGTCAGGCTGATCGCTGCAAAGCCCGATCTTGACGACGGAAGGTTGTAGCAGGGGCATGTTCATGATTTTTACCTTGAGCATCTACACAATTAGAGAATCTTTTGTTCGAGATTCAGTGCTCATAGGATCATCTTGTGAACAGCATAAAATACACATCAAATTATCAAGCATACTGCTGGAATATTGAGCTTGAATAATTTGTGCATCTGACTGCACTCTAGATATCTTCGAATGAAAGAATTTTTGCTGTCCGCAATTCTAATTACGGATTTGATGACGGTTTTATATAGAAGGCGTCAATATTGCACGGTCTTAGTGATGACCCGGGGCAAAACATTAGCTAGCTAGCTACCATGGGTAAAGTGATCGTGTCGAACTCCTTGGACAGTTGCTTGCACGAATGAGTATCGAAGAGCGTAAGAAAATCAAAAAATCAAAATGAAGACGAGCAATCAAAACTGGTTAACATACCGAGCATTAGCCGAGACTGCTATCCAGCGTGGTGACTTGTCTCAAGCCGAAGAAATGTGGCTTTCGGCGCTAAAACAAACCGTTGTGTTCGAAGAACTTGATATACAGCTATCAAGCACGCTGGACAAAATTAGCAGTCTTTATCAGCAGCATGAAAAGTATGACCAGGCAGAAACTTATTGCCAGAAAGCCCTGGTGGTGATCGAAAAACTAGTCGGCAAAAGAAATCATTATCAGGTCGCTAATTGTTTGAACAATCTTGCCGGCATCTACTATTGCCAGGGGCTTTATGGGCAAGCAGAACCAATCTGCCTGGAGGTTTTGTCTATATACCAAAGTCTATCGGGTGCCAACTATGGTGGAAACGTTGGCATGGCGTTGAATAATTTGGCGATGTTATATCACGCAAATAAAAAATTGGAGCTTGCTGAGCAATACTATTTGCAGGCCATTAGCATCCGCAGCAAATTGCTTGGTCCGAGCAATCCAATTGTTATCACGCTGTTGAAGAATTATGAGAATTTGCGCGAGCTCATGACACAGACACATCAAACTGATGTGTCTTGCCATCGTAGCCGTCAATATCATCTGAAACCAATCACCACCATGAGCAGAGAGGGTGATTAAACCATTGCTTGTGTTGTGTTAGCTTGAATCGATTCTCGTGTTAACAAACTATTGAGGCTAAAGAGCGTACCAGTTGGCTGTGCCAAACTGTGCTGCTTGTGGTGCCTCGATACCAATGTAAGCGGCGGACTCCTTCACTTTCGTGTCCAGTTGCATGCCGGCGAAGTGATCGACTACTTGAGCAACTCCTCGAATCGGCTCTTCTGCAGCCGCGTAGAGGGCTGAGTTGCCAAACTCGGCTAGACAATTACGGTTGCTCGAACTGTCACCAAACTGTGGTGTGGTTTCTCTCATTGTCGGAAATGAGTGCAAAGAGGATACTGCAACACTGACTTATAGCTCCTGGATAATGGGACGTCATCATCCGCCAACATTCATAAAATAGCCGTCAAATTTAATTCGTAGAGCTACTCAATAGAGCCTGTCAGGTTGTTAGGGCGCGCGTGCGAATTGATTTGAGAACTGACTATTCTTGGAGAGGAGCAGTTTGCTCAAGAAATCTTGGTCATCGCCAATTCGTTTTTTGTTGCAATAGCCGACTGAAGAAAACACTTGACGCAGGCTATGTCTATATGAGATGTCGATTGCTTCAATCATAGTGGTACCGTTCTGATTATTATCAGGACTGATCACTTCAGGGTTGTAGTCACTGTCCGAACTAGGTGCAGGAGCGTACTTCCTGTAATAATATTCAATCAGTTCCTCGTTGAGGCCTACTGGAGAAAACTTCTCCCACGATAAAGGGCAAAGCAGTGATTCATCTATTGGATCGATTGACATTGTGATGACATCCAAGACTGGGAGAAAAAAGTCCTAACGCGCTGTGTTGTGTTGTTACCTTGATACAGCCAAGTGCATAAAATCATCGTCAAACGATGCATGTTAGGTTGAACAAAGAAGCGAAAGGCGGAAGCAAAAGACTCTTGTCCCTGGACAAGAGTAGGCAAATGCATTCTAAAAAACTGACCGATGCGCTTATGCATCCGGCCGCGTGCACCAACATTCACCCGCACAAGCAATTTTCGGTTCACTTCATGGCGAAGTGGGGCTCGTCCTCATTGCTATGGTCGAATTTTATGAACAAGACGAAAACAAACAAGCCAAAGTAAGATTGCTCCAATTGAAAAAGCAGATTCACGATATAGCAGCCCTGTACTACACCTTACAATCGCGACTGTGGCACATTTAACACCTGAATTAACCAACTAACTATTTGACATTCAGCGGATTGTAAATTGGGTTGGATTGTTGCCTTTGCACAACTGCAGGAAGTTTACGTTGCAATTCTGCAGCGGCAGCTTCGAGTTGGGGGATGTCTGGATTGTTTGGATCAATTTGCTTTGCCAGAGCTATTGCATTTAGCGCACCATCGTATCCGCGCGGTTGTCCATTGTTGTAACGAGCCTGGCGTCCCTCAGGTCCATCACCTCCATTGAGAACCCGCAATGCGCCGGTTGGATCTCCTGATCCAAAGTGATAAGTTCGTGTCATGCCCTCCGCCATTCCTAACTGGATACAAGCCATATCACGGAACAGTTTCGCTACAAACTGGTTTGTGCTGCCGCGATTGAGGGCAAGGCTGTTGTCGAGATCACGCTTCATCAGGAGCATGTCCCCTTGATTGCCGTGGTAGAAATCAGCAAGTTCCGAAAGTACAGCTGGTATGTCATGCTTTCCGTAGATTTTGTTCTTGATGGTGGAATCTATCCGCCTGCCGACCTCATCCAATCCGGTCAGGTCTGATTGCGCAACTTTACTGCCCTGTACTGTTTTACCCAGTTCAATATTGGTTTGCTGCTTGGCGCGATCGACATTTATGTTGGCAATTAACAGAGATCTCAATGCCTGCCCACCAATATCAATGTTGCTGTCCTGCAAAATGAAGTCTTTTGTGGTGCCCTTTATAAGTGTGCCTTTTTCCAAACGACTCTCGCCAAAAGCATCGTTAAGAATTACAGCGCCCCTGAAGGCACTGAGCATGCCGTCGTACTTGCGATTTGGCCTTAACCAATCGGATACGTATAGCCTCAGAGCATAATCATCTTTCTGACCCAGATTCTTGAACGTGTCGATAGCGGTATTCATTGAGGCAGCGGTTCGATCCTTCATATCTATCTTCATTTGGTCGAAAGCTTCATCCTTTACGTCCGCATTTGCAGGACCTTCAAATAGATTGTAAATGCGTCCCAGCGCCCACGCTCCGGCTACCATGGCAATCTTATTTCTCGCCGGCAGCACGAATGCCCCAGCAATCAAAGTTGCATCTACTGCGGTTGGCCGCAAGTATCGGCTAACTTCCTCATGTTCACTCGGCGGCAATACATGATCGAGAAATTTCCCAGCCAGAATAGCGGCGCCTGTATATCCAACCGTAGTGAGGACACCAGTCTTGCTGAATCCACCAGTGGCAAAAGCCATTGGTAACAAGAACTCATTAGTGTTCCAACTTTTTGTCATGCTGTTAACTATTGGAAAAGATTCTGTAGCGTTTTTGGATGTAAGACCTTGATGATGATCGTTACCGGTCAAGATTTTATCCAAATAGTGATCGGCCATCATCGCTACTCCAACTATTGCCGCACCTCTGACAAAATTGGCACTCAAGTCATGGAACGCCAACTGGGCTTTGGTCATTTCAATCGCACGAACATTCGACTCTTGACGCCGTGCCAGCAATTCCAGTTCTTTGTCAGTGAACAAGGTTGGATTGTAGATCTTCTGGGTGTGCAATTGCTCCAGTAGTTCGGCTCCCTTTGCACGCTCCTGCCACTCTGGCGCTAAAAACACTTGCTTGCGCTCGTAAAGCTGGTGTAGCTGAGTGGACTCAGACGCCGTCAACGCGCTTGGATCTTTCTTAAGCAACTCCTCGATCGCCTGAGCGTCGGTTTTCATCAAATTAGTTACATCATCATTAAGCGCGTTGAAATAACTCTTCCGCAGCGTTAGGTCAGAGCTACGCAAATACTTTTCGTCAAAGTTAGCTTGATACCACTTAGCTCCTTTATAGATCAAACTGCCTTCTTTTGGCAGGAGAGCATCTTCGATTTTGGCAACACCCCGATTGATATTGTCGGTCCATAAATCCGGCAATATTCCCGTTCTTCTAAGAGCAGGATTGAGCGGCAATGCTGCGGCCTCTGGTGAAGGCAGCATACGGTCTACTGCCTGATTTAAAGCCCAAGGTATCGGACCACCAAATGCGGCACCACTGAGACCCCCGATCACCAAATTTCCGGCAAACCCAATCGGATGCTGCAAAGCAGTATCAATGTCACTACGGTGCGGATCATATAGATTATCCTGAGAATTGTGACCTTCCTGAGGAACAATTCGCAAAATCGATGATGCCACTCGGTTTGGCTCAGTAGCCACCGCTGGGGGTGCTGCTCCCTCAGGACTGTTATTAGAAGCTCCTTTTACTGTGGCAGAGATTACCTTGTCTGATGCTCCGTTAGCAGATGGTGACAGGGGCGATTGATGATCGCTTGAAACGCCAGTCACAACTGAAGGTGCCGGACGCCATGGACTGCCGCTTGATACTTCATTAAGAAGTGCAGGAGATGCCGGACGCCATGGACTACCATCGAAACCCATTTAGAAACCTCGCCGAAAGAATTCATCGTTGTTGTGCTTTGCCCGTGAGCCAAACTTCATCCAGCTCATTTCGCAGATGCATCATATTGATTTGAAGCACATAAAACGGATATCAAATTGCGTCCATCAGTCCAGTCGATCCTGCGTATAATCACCACTTAGGACTGCTCACTTGTACCTATATGTAGCAAGTTCTAACTGTCGCGCTCTGGCAAAGTAGCTCTGCGGATCAAACTGTTGTTCACCGTCGAGATCGAGCGTCCACAAACTTCTCTTCTGCAAAGAAAGATTCCCGAAATAAACATGTAGAGCAGCCGCAGGCTCAGGATGCGGATTGGTGACAGAGTGGATTACGTCGCCATCCAACACTCTAACCTGTGGTGCCCCAACATCAATGCGCCCAATCTGCTTGATTCTGTGATGGTCTTCCTTCAATCTGGTGTAGAGTAAATTCGTCTCGCAGCCAGCATAAATACCTAACACTACCGGCATTCCATGTTCGTGAGGAGGATACTGCAGCCCTTGAAAAACCAGAACACGATAGATTGTCAAATCGCTTGACTGATAAAGTAGAATCTCTTCTTCTCCACTGGCGGGCAGCACTTGCAATATCTCAGCAGCTCGCGAAACAGCTTCGTCCACTACATCTCTTACGGCATTGATCGGATCCGCCCCACTACGATTAGCTGCACGACACTGCGAAACAAACGAGTCTACATCAAAGTGCATAACAGCCTCCTAAGATAAAGTCAGATCAAAAACTCTAGTGCTCTCATCGGATCGAAACTATCCCTCCTTCTTTTTGTCACCCAAATACTTATCCGGATTATTGGCCGGTAAGTCTTTATCGTGCACCTCTTCGCTCGCGTCAGGCCCATGTGGATCTGGTCCGTGCGGATCTGGAGTGATGTCCCGGCCTGGGTCGCTGGCTTTATTCTTATCATCTGCCGCCAGGCAGAATGGTTGGAGCGGAACGCGCGAAGACACGTTTATCGTCTGCTTCGAAGAAAAGGCCACACTAATGGTGAGCGACAAAATACCGCCGATGTAAAACATAAGCACCTCCAGTGAAGATTTTTTGCTGCCCGCGGCTATATGCAACGCCCTGCACACATTCGGAAGGGTCATACGTCGCGGCAATAGAATCTTGCGTCCGGGCTTTGGTGCCTTGACTATAAAATCATGCACCAACAGTATAAAATGTGCGTCAAACGATCAGAATTCTTGTAGTTGAACTTTCAGATCATCAATTTGTCGGTAGCAGCTTGGGAAATCGCAGATAAGAACAAGCAATCAAATGGGACGGCTTATATAATGATTCAGACCACCTGTGAGTTGTTACGCAGGCAGTCGGACGGACCATGCTGCCAACCCCCATCCTAAACACGAAAAAACGACCTTACACCCCAGCGATTTTTCGCAAGGGTCTAATCATGGTGCTTGTGCCTGGCATACTGGGAAGCGCTTTTCTACTAGTATTAAATGGACTCTGGCTGTCAACTAGCAAGTTAACTATCGAATCGCAACGGCGAAACCAGATCGTTTTTAAGCTCAATAATGCTTTTTCCGGTCTCATTTCGTACGTATTGGACCTGATGACATATTGCTTCGAACCTACTTCTGCCTTGAAAAGTCGGGGAATCAAAGAAAGAAAGGTTTTGGGGCAACAACTCAAAGAGTTGCATACTGCAGCGGAATATGATCAGAAACGATTTACCGACATTAAATCAATAGAAGCACGTCTGGTGAGTATCGTTGCCGATGCCGACAGTTTAGCAAAAGAACTCGAAACAAAAACTGCAAAAATAATCACCCCACCGGAAAACAAAATCAGTTATTTTGTAGACCGCGAAGGTACTCTTCATCATTCAGGGCCAAAAGAGACAGACAACTATTTGCTTAGGAAACGACCAGACGGGGTTGCCTTCAAGAGCTATTCAAAAGAATATTCGCCCGAATTGAAAAAATTCGGACTGGAAATTTCGTTTCCAAACGGAGATAAAAGTTTTAGTACAAAAGATGGAAAAATTGGCTACCGTATAGATCGACTTGGCAATGAACTTCATTTTGGTCTGGAGGAGGACGACAACTATGTCAGCCAGAAACGAGCAGATGGAACAGTAGTAAAAACTTTTCTCAAAGATCACTCTGTCGAATTCGATTACCCTAACGGCAAGAAAAAATTTGTTTCTGAACAGGGGCAATTGATAGCTGAGAAACACCACAGCACGCATTCAGTTATCAGTCCGAAAGTACCTTTGGTTAACTCTCGTTTCAATGATAATAAGCAACGGTTCGAGAAATATGCCAGCCTTGTCACACGTGGCTTGGAACTAGCCGACAGCATTCAATCAGTTGTAGAAGACGAACATCGAGCCCAATCTCTTGCCCGAGTTGAGCAAGATAATCTGCGCCAAATTTCCAAGAATATCGTGCTGCTTGGATTTTTATGCGGCTCCATCTTGTCGCTCATCGTTCTTGCCGGTTTTGTTCGCAACATAATAATGCGAATGAGAGTGCTGAATCTCAATGCCGCCGGTCTTTCAAAACTCAAGAAATCAGTAAGTAGGCTGCAAGGTGACGATGAACTGACATATCTAGACACAGTTTTCCACCAAACAGAACAGGAACTTGGAGAAGCCGCTGAACAGCATAAATCCATTATGCAGATGGTTGCTCACGACATGCGATCACCAATCATGGCGATGCAAATTTACATCGAAGTCTTCCAGGACCTCTCAGAAGAATCCTTGCAAGAAACAGCAGCTCAGTGGTGCGAGAATATCAAAACAGGTTCTAATCGAGTCCTTTCATTTGTCACAGACCTGCTGACACTTGAAAGACTTGAATCCGGGGAAGACCTGAAACTGCAGTTGTCTGAATTTACTCTTGAGAGTGCGGCCGAGGAATGTTGCAAAAGCCTCTCAGCCGATAGTCGGAACAAACTTGTCACTATCGAAAATCACTGTGGTGAACAATTGCTCACAGCTGACAGAGAACGAGTCAAGCAAGTGATTAAAAACTATCTAGCTATTGCAATTAAGTGTGCCTCGCCTAGGTCGGTTGTTCTTGTCGCGTCAGAACAAATCGATGACTCAATCAAACTTAGCGTTACTGAAAATAGTGAAGACTGGCTTTCAGCGGCTGGCACAAACAAGACATTTGCTAGGTTCCAGCTGCCCCAAGACCGAGATGAGAATTCCGAATTTCGCTTGTCTCTTGCCACATCCAAAGTGCTCATTGAAGCTCATAGTGGCACTGTTGGTGCCATCTCCGCACCTGGCATTGGCAGTAAATTCTGGTTTTCTATTCCGGCCAAAGCCAATGCAAATGCAGAGACTACGGGCTGTGAGCCTGCTGATGCGAAAGCTAGCGCTAAAATTTCCCTGAGCGAAATTTTACGTCCTGGACTGGTAAGAAAAGCTGTCATTCTTACAGCATTCCCGCTTGTAGTTCAGGCGTCCTGGCTGGTGTGGGTAAATGCGCAATTGGACGAATCTGAGCGGCTTGAGATGTTAGAGCAACGCCATTCGAACATAGTAGCTATGACCAATCGTATTTTGATGAGCGTATTTAGGGCAAATAGCGGTCTTGCCTCTTTCCTGGTTAAGCATGACACTTTATCGAAAGACTTGGCCGTCGAAAATTTTGACTTGCTCGACCAACAACTTCCACAACTAGATGCGCTGACATCTGCAAATTCTGCTCAAAAAGAAGTATGGCAGAACCTGGCAGAATTTGTGCGACTAGAAATAGGACAACTGCAAAAAACGTTTAATACAGCCCCAGATGATGGCAGCACAGGGCTTTCGGACATGGCTCATGTTTTGACTCGTGCTGGAGATTTGTTTGCTCGTAGTTCGGAGGTATTAGCGGATGACTTGCGACAGCTTGCGGAAATTCAGATTAAACAAGAAGATTTTCGCTCCAGAGTCCAGACCTTCATCTTCTGGTCGATTCCAATCAATCTTGCCATGTCCTTAGGCCTGTTGTGGCTCTTCACCGTAAACATTACCAAGCGCCTGAACATTGTCATTGATAACGCGAGAAAACTTCCAGGGCGAGAAATGCTAGGCGATAAAATTCGTGGATCCGATGAAATTGCCTCGTTAGACGCACTCCTTCATGAAGCTGCAGAAGAGTTATCAAAAGCAGATCAGTTACGCGAAGGCATGATGGACATAGTCGCTCATGATATCCGCTCTCCGCTGATCGCAGTTGAAACGTCTCTCTCATTGCTCGAACGAGCTGTTCCTTCAGATCTTGAGGAAAAGGCAGTCAGCTGTCTCAAATCTATCAGAGGCAATGTCAATCGGGTGCTCAGATTGGCAGACGACCTTCTGACGATAGACAATCTAGACGAGAACTCAATCGAACTAGAGCTGGCTGACTGTCAATTGCGCAACTTGGCACAAGATGCAGCCGATACCATCGCCAGTTTGGCCCAAGCGAAGCACATCTCGATAAAAGTCGATTGTCCAGATCTTTCTATCAACATTGACGAGCGAAGAATGATGCAAGTGTTGATCAATTTGTTGACAAACGCTCTCAAGTTTTCTCCAAATGAGTCTGCCATTTGCATAGGTGGACGGAAAGTAAAAGGTGGGCTGCAGTTATTCGTTGAAGACGAGGGCAAAGGTATGGATGCCGAAACAGCTGCCAAAATTTTTGATAAGTACGTCACTGGAGCTCAAACCGAAAAGGCTTTTGGTTTAGGACTGTCAATCTGCAAATTGATTGTAACCGCTCATGGTGGCACTCTGAGCGTAGACAGTCAGCTTGGTCGAGGCAGCACATTTTTTATTTTGCTACCGCAGGCAATTAAAAACGACGAAAGTAAGTTGCCAGCGAATTAGAAACAAGTCCAGATGAACGTTCGGGTGCATAACGATAAATCGACTGATTAGCGCAATGCGTAGCCTTACGAATTTGGTTTTACTACGATTTTATGTGTTTCGCTGCACATTAGAGTCTAACGGAGCCCAAGGAAAGTCATCTCCAAATAGAGGAGCGAAAAGTCAGCATGTTAGAAACTGCAAATCAATCAGTGCACAATATCAGCAATGACTATAATTCTGACTGGTGGAGTCTCAGACTCAGATCCACCGAGGCCCGCAATGCAGCAGCAGAGCCATCTTCTTTTATTGTCGACGAAGAGCCGGAAGCGGAACGTCCTACAAAATCTCAGTGCGTTTGGACAGGATCGCGCGATCGTAGACAAGATAACTTCAGGTTTATTCGTCGGCTTGATGAGAACTTGAGGACAGAACAAATCCCTTTACGACTGCTTTATGAACGCGGCTGCACACTAAAAGCGACAACCTTTTGAGTGAGGACCTGATTGTGAGAATGGAAGAAACAACAGTGCTATGGCGTGTAGCTTGCAATTTGGTCAATGCTTACGAGGCTGAACATTCAAATACTTCTTATATGGTAAGCACTGAGGACAACAACAACAACTCACCAGACGTGGTGCTTGATCTGCTACCCGATGCCTCCAGAGGATATAAAGGAATCAGTACAGAAACGCAATTGCATACTTGGGTTTATGAAAAGCCCAAAACTATTGAGGACGAGGAGCTGCCTGCTGATGTGCTGAAAAGAGTGAACGAAACCACTAAGGTGAACTCCTTTGAGTGCAATGACAGCGCATCGTTTCGACGTTGGACTAAGATGGATGCAATAGTCGATGAAGAGGATGCCAATAAAATCTGGGGCAGACTCGAACTTCACGAACTGGCAATTCCTACACATTATGGCACTGCAAAGTTAATCGAGACGTTCTCCGACAAGTCGATCGAATATCACATCATTGAGGGAGATGGTGTTGCCGATAACGTTGTGGTGCGGATATATACGAAAGGTTTAGAAACAGACTACGGTTTAGTGACCTGCACGGTGACGAATGCTGATGGTCGAGTTGACTTCGGCAAAATAGATGGAACCAAAGCGCACGAGTATGCTCAACCGAAGGAAGAGTGGTACGGTAAGGTCAATGTTGAAGACACCAAAGCTGATGGCACGACTTTCTATTATTTAACAGATGGTGCCACGGTCGAATATTACGAAACTCCGCTTAAGTTACGAATTTCCATGCCGGATGGCACGGTCAAAGAGGCTGATGTCGAAACCGCCTGGAGAGGCAATGGTAAAGCGACTAGATCGATGATCGATCGTCTCAAAGGCATTGGTATCGAACGGCAAGACGGCCAATCTGTAGCAAACTCTGCCGCCAACAAATCGGAATACATTCTCGCTGATGGCAGCATTATGGAACACAATTTCTTGTATACAGGAGACGCACTGAACGCCACTTTAATCGCAACTATTTAGGCGTCATGCGTACTCGCATCGGGTCAGAGATAGCCGCATCGCGCACTGGCTTGTGCGCCGCTATCCATTTGCGCAACGTTCGCTCGAGACTGCAGATTTTATATTGATTTGATGTCTGTACGTTTATGGTAACAATTATTGAGCATAGTCTGGATAGTTACATAATTGAAGTTTGTACTTTAACATTCGCGACATATCCTTTACCACCATCACTAAATTGGATTCGCACTCATGAGCGTTTTTGATTGTAATTACAAACATGCCTTCGAACCACCTAAAGTGGACTCGGGCGTTTTTGCGTCAGTTCTAAGACAATTCGACAAGGGCGAAGCGGCGTTTGTGGGGGGCAAGCTTGCCCCGCGACAGTATGCAGCAACCGAAGCCCCGAAGAATATGGAGACCCTGAAAGGCAAGCTCCCAAATGCTCAAGAGATGTCAGCGATGAATGCAGCGCTCTTGCATTCAATCTACCCAGCAGAGAAGCCGGATGCAGCCGCGGCTAAGGGAAGGGAGCACGCAGATGCCATGATCACCCGCGCCATCGAAGGACCAAAACAAGCAACACCACACTTTTCTCTGAATGTTGCACATGATCAAAAGCACACGCACGGCTAATAGCTTGAGCGCAGACAAATACCGTTAATCACTATGTCGTGCAAGGACCATACACGAGTTCGTGAAATGCCAAAGTTGGATGAGCGCGAGACTACATTCTTGCTGATGACAACACTATGAAACGCGAGTTCTTGTATACAGGAGACGCACTGAACGCCACTCTAATCGCAACTATTTAGGCGTCTTGCGTGCTCGCACGGGAGCAGAGCTCTAATCACGTCTTGCCAGTGAGCCGTTTACACCTGGCACAAACCAATCCATTTGCGTGAGCTGCTCGACAGTGGCTGATTGACCAGCGTTTAGACGTTTCTTGCCTTCGCGATCCAAGAGTGGGCCGCTGAAGACGACAAGTTTTCCGCTTTTCAAAAGAGCTTCCTTTTGCAAAGCCTCATCGCGCACGGGCTTGGGAACTGTGTCGCCAAAACTGAGCAGCTTAGCGCAACCGCTTTTGATATCTGGATTGAGCATTATTGGCTTCCATGTTTTGTCGCGAAAAGAGTCCACAACTCTGGCATAGAAAGGACCCCAATCTAGACCCGCTCCAGTCAACCATCGATCGGGAGCGATTTTTCGCCCGTCCATGTATAGCCCAACACAATAGATCCCATGATCCTGACACGCTTTCAATATCGCAGTCTGGTTATCCTGCCCGTTGGCGATCACATCTATGCCTTGTTCGCCAAGACTCTTGACCGCCTCAGCTTCTACGGGCAAATCAGACCATTTGTTGATCCATACCACATTAGTTTGCACTTTGGGATTGACTGAACGAGCTCCAAGCGCAAATGCATTGATCTCTTGCATGAGATTTGGAATCGGATGCGACGCGATGAAGCCCAGTTTATTGGTTTTAGTCATGCGCCCCGCCACAATGCCAGCAATATAAAGCGGTTGGTACTGAACCTGCTGATAGCAGCCCAAATTCGGCAGTTTTGCAAAGCGGCTCATCTGCATAAATACAACATTTGGATGCCGCTGGGCACATTTGACCGTGGATTCCATGTAACCGTAGGCGGTGGCAAAAATAATGGTATTTCCTTGAGCAATCATTTTCTCCAGCAGACGCTCTGCCTCGGCGCTCTCTGGTATATTTTCTGCTATCACAGTCTTGATCGTATTGTGCGACTGTTTTTCCAAATACAACCGCCCCGCATCGTGGGCACAATTCCAGCCGACATCGCTGATTGATCCGACACACATGAATCCTACTTTCGTGGCTTGTGGCTCAGCGGCGATTGAACGCGATAACCCAGAGCCCGACCAGAAGCCACCTAGGATCAAGGCGGGCACAAAAAAAGGTAGAAAACGTAATTGCCAACGCATTTATCTGCCTCTCAATTGAGAAGAATCAACATTTTTGAGTCGTGCATTGTAACACTTGGCGCACATCCATTGTCCTGGTTGGAAGAATGCAGGCTCTAGAGCGCTGGGCGAGTGATATTCTGCGATCACCATCCAGACTCCTGGATGTGCTCTCTGCCCAGTCAGAACTCACATCCCACCGATGGAAGACTGCCAATAATTTGGCTAAGATTCCGAAGATGCCTGTCGTCGTCGTGCGTAGTCTTACGATGTAAATTTGACGACAATTTGATTCGGGCTGCTGCACAATTTGCCCACGATCCAACAACGCAAGCAAAGCGGGTCTTGGGTCTTCAGTAACTTCTTGGCAACCTCGCTCGCCTACAGTCAAGATGTCAAAACGACTGCACGTTTAGCAGAGCTCCATAAGGAACAATCAAATGTCCAGAAAGGCAGAATTCGAACCGGACCTACACAATGCTTCTCAGTCTGCTACTCCATGGGCTAACGATCTATGGAACCGTACTAATCAGAGCTGGAATCAGGTGTGGAACGACAAAGGCAGTGCTGATGACTACATCCTACTTGCAGAAGTGGGAGCTGGAGCAATAGCGGTTCTTGGAGTAGGCAAAGGTGCTCTCTCGGCTGGTCGGTTGCTCTCGTCTAGCTTAGAGGCAAGTGCCACAGCCAAGACAGAAGCAAAGATTGCCAAAGCGTTAGATGGCATTACGCTCAATCCCGGTATTAATGATGTAGAACTTCCGGTTTTCAGTCAGGGGAAACTCCGCACAGCCACATTGCATACCGGACCCGAGTTCGATCCAGCAAAGGATCACCACCTTCTATTGACGATGGATGGTTTCACTATGGGACCCGTATGGGGCAATAAGGTTGGCCGAGGTATGTTCGGACAACGCATTCCTTTGACTGGCATGTCTGAAATAAACGGACTAAACGGCATGGTAAATGAGAACAGCGGTCAAATTGTCGCTCTCCATCTTCTTCCAGAATCAAGACCGGTGGTGCCAGGATTATTCAATGTCAATGCTTGGCGCTCACCCGGTGCTGGTGTCTTTACCCCTGGCAAGTTTCCCATGCCCATGGGTGCGGACGATAGTATTTATGCAGCAGATGCTGTTGCCACGCTAGCACCAAAAATGCCTGGTGGAATCAAGAGTTTTAATCTAGTTGCTTACGGCGAAGGAGCAGAAGTTGCTCCTAACGTTCTTAGCAAACTGGCTGGTGACACGCGCTTTGCAGGCATTCGAGTTAAATCAGCGACGTTAAATGGTGGTACTACTTTTGGTACTGAACTAGCACCGCCTTCAACACTGCAAGACGTATTGCTTGTGCGGGGGAAATTGGATCCAAACTTTCCTGAACTGGGTGCAGGGCCAAATACCAAGCCGCTGACTTGGCTTGGACACACTCGGGTTGATCAATCGCGACCTGGGAATCTAGAAGCTATTTACAAGAACGCGCTTGGTATCAATTCGGAAGCGGTAACCACTGGCATCTCAGATCAAGTGGACGGTGCTGTCATTGGTACACAGAGAGTTTACGCTGGCGCTGATGGCCGACAATTGATTGCGCGTGAATATAACATGGGTTCCACCTGGCCAGGAAGACAGTTTGGGGGAGATAGTGAAAGCATTGTTTCAAAGATAAATGGGCCGCGAAGCGGGGTCAGACTAAACGATGAAATCGCCAAACTAATTTTACGAAAACAAATTCCAATTGAGAGAGATCTGGTATCGCATACGTAATGCGTGCACGAAGCTCTCAAGACCACTAGCCTTAAAAGCCTTGCGAATCCAACGGACTTCGAGCACAGACCGAAGCATTACGCAAATTCATTTTACAAATAGACGGCCTTGTGTAAAATCGTAAAATCTATTAATGATAGAAAAGCTGCGATGGTCTGGTAGACAGAATCACACTCCTCGGGAACCAAAGATTCATAAACAGGAAAGCATGCACCATGTCATCAAGGTGATCTTCGGGCTGCTGCACAATTAGCCCACGCTCTAACGACGCAGTCAAAACGACTGCACGTGCAGCAGAGTTCAATGAGGAACGAGAGCATAAGAAGCATTTGACGAACCCAGAATTGAACGATCTCAAAACAGCAGTAGATGGCGACACCACCCACACTATTGTGGGCACTGAGCTTCAGCTGGGACAATCAATCGGCGACCGTTACCAAGTTATCTCTCGCCTGGGAAAAGGCGGTATGGGTCTTGTCTATCGAGTGAACCAGATCTTTGTAAACAAAGAGTTTGCGCTCAAGACGATAGATAAAAACTGCATGTCTGAAACAGCCCTTCGTAGGTTTCAACAAGAAGCACGTACAGTATTTTCTCTCGACCACCCGAATATTATTGCCGTCAATGATTTCGGAATTTGGAATGACCAGACTCCGTTTCTGGTAATGGAGCTTGTAAACGGCGAAACTTTAGGTGACCGATTGGCGAGAACAGGTTGCCTGACCTTAGAACAGGCAATACCAATTTTTGTGCAGGTCTGTTTTGGACTAGCCTATGCCCATGAGTGCGGTGTGGTTCATCGTGATATCAAACCCAATAACATCATGCTCGTCAAAGGGATGCCTCTAGGGGCTGAAGGCAGCATAAAGATATTGGATTTCGGCATTGCTAGATTCGCTGAACATGAGGGCGGTGAAATGCAATCACTGACTCGAACAGGAGAAATTTTTGGTAGCCCACTTTATATGAGCCCCGAGCAATGCGCTGGCGAACGTGTCGATCATCGTGCGGACATCTATTCCCTTGGTTGTGTTTTCTTTGAGGTGCTGACAGGTGCGCCACCATGCGTTGGCGAAAACGCATTAGCCACGATGATGAAGCACCTGTCAGAAACACCATTAACGCTGAAACAAGCTTCTCTAGGCGCTGACTTTCCTCAGGGTATTGAGGAGATAGTGGCGACAATGCTGGCGAAGTCTCCAGATAGCAGATACCAAAATATCGGCCACATTGCAAACGATCTGGGTGCGTTAAAGCGCGGTGATTCTATTTCCGGTACTGCCAAGCAGAGTGGAGTGGAGGCCAGAGCTAAAGCGAAAGCGAAAGCGAAAACAATCTCAATGCCAAGCACTCACTTTTATGCGTTGTTGCTTGGGATTGCCGCGATAGCTGGGATTTCCGGCTACGGACTTGACAATCTTCAAAACGGAGGATGGTTACCAAATTGGGGCCAAAGCAGCAAGGAAGCGTCTGCACAAAAACCAGCCATTCAGGAGGTAAGCGGCGTAGACTTGAAGAGCGACTTAGATGTAGCTGATAGATCATTGGAAGCTGTCGGAAAAATTCACTCTGCGCGCAAGGCACCTGTAAACCAGGCGTATCTAGCTGTTAAAAAAACTAGTGGTTCGGGCAAGACAAGGTTGACGCAAGACCTCCTTGATGAAGCGAAGGCACTTGCAGCAACAGATAGGTACCCGCAGGCAGAGTCGCTGTTGAAGCGTGCATTAGAAACCAATGAGAAGGCTCTGGGACCACAATCCCTGGATCTAGCCGAGTTGCTTACCTGCCTCGCGAATTGCATTGAGCAACAAGGACGGGCTGTGGAGGCGGAGCCGCTGTTCAATCGTGCATTGGCCATATATGAGAAAACTCTGGGACCGAACGACCAACACGTCACTATGGTCCTTATGTTCCTCGGAGGGTGCTATGTAAAACAAGGACGGGCTGTGGAGGCAGAGCCGCTGTTTAAGCGTGTGTTGACAACATATGAGAAAACCCTCGGACCAAATGATCTGATGGTAGCCGACAGTCTCTTTAGTCTTGGTGACTGCTATTTTGCGCAAGGCAAGAAGATGAAGGCAGAGCCGCTGTATAAGCGTGCGTTGGCCATATATGATACGGAGATTGGCCCAAATGATCCACGTGCAGCGGCAGTCAGCCGAATAAAGTTTTGTTTACAGAACATAAATGCGGCAAAATCGCATTCAAAGTAGTGAGATCAGGGTGTTATTTCACCGCCGGTGGTGCCAGCCTATAGCAGAGTAGGCGGTGGATTTAAAATGATCTTCGCAAATACGGCAGCATTGCACGAGTTGCTTGCATAAAGAATATTCTTCACCGAAGGTAGCAGTAAGTACTCTGGAGTTCTACTGCGGTTTTGTCTTCATATTAGATTGTTGAGAAAAGCTGCGATGGTCTGGTAGACAGAATCACACTCCTCTTGCACTAAAGATTCCATAAAGAGGAAAGCGTGCACCATATCATCAAGGTGAACATGCTGATGTTGAACGCCGGCCTGTTTTAATCGCACCAAGTACTCTAGCGCCTCATCGCACAATGGATCGAAACCAGCAGAGACCATCAAAGTGCGAGGCAGCGCAGCCGTGAATTCCTGGAACAGAGGCGAAACCAAATGACGGTCTTCGCCATGCTGAAAGTAGTTATCGAAATACCAGACGAGGCGGTCCCTGGTGAGGAAGTAATTGGTGCCGTTTTCGACAACTGATGCCTGGCTTAACGTATAGTCGAGGGAAGGGTAGATGAGAATTTGATTGGTAATCTTGACTGAAGGATCGAACTGCGATCTTGCGCTGACAGTACTTGCCAGGGCACCACCGGCGGAGTCGCCAGCCAGCGAAAGCATTTGTTCATATGGCAAGGAACGGCGATCCAGCGCGTTCCATACCCCGTGAGCAGCGGTGTAGGCGTCAATCACGCCGGCTGGATACGGGTTCTCTGGCGCCAGGCGATATTCTACTGATACCACGATATGACCGGTGGCGGCCGCTAGCTTGCGGCAGATTGGATCATATATCGAGACGTTTCCGGCCATTCCCCCGCCACCGTGATAATACACGATCACCGGGCGCGCCTGAGCCGGTGCAGGGTGATAAATGCGCACTGGTACATCATAATCACGTCCGTTTATGATCTCGTCATTAACCCAGGCAATGGCAGGGCGCTGCCTGATCATGGCACGAACCGTATTCTCCAGGGACTCGCGGGCACCAATAGCTGTTGGCTTGTAACCGTTGGACTTCATGACGGCGAGTTGACTGTGTACTTCAATCAACCACGCGGAAAGCTTTGCACTGACCTGGCGCATTCCTGTCTCCATGTATGTTCAGTGCTTTTACAACTTCTTTCGATGAAAGTCAAATTCAATGTAGAGAAAACAATCGGTTGTGCGTGGCTGCCATCTCTGGTCCTGGGATTTCTTCCCGGATCTCCTTGATTCTATTTTGTTCGTCTACAAAAACCACAATCGGTTTGAAAGAACCGACATCTTTCTCTTCAATTTGCACAAATCGAGCAATTATGACGATATCTCCCGGTGAAATCAGATGAGCTGCGGCACCATTTATACAGATATCAGTTGATCCAGGCCGACCACTGATAGCATACGTTTCCAATCTAGTGCCTGACGTCACATTCCAAATATTCACAGCTTCATACGGGCGCAGATTGGCTGCTTGAAGTAGTTCTGGAGAGATTGTAACGCTGCCCTCATAGCTAAGATCCGCCTGTGTAACTCTGGCCCGATGTATCTTGGAACCGAGCATTTTTCTATAGAGCATTCAGTTTCCCCTTCTCGTTTATTTACTGTGCTCTTCCTGATTGTAGAAAGTGCATACTGGGATCAATCGTCCGCTTCTGTCGCAGAGAATGGCATCTGGTATAGCTTGAACTGGAATTATTCAACACCTAATGATCCCTGTGTTTGCTCCAACTTTAATACGATAAGAAAACTGGTGTCAAATGAAGATAAAACGATAGTTTTTCGTCAACTGGCACGTCGTTAATCGCCCGGTGCTGAGGCGTTGGTGCTCACCTAACTTAGAAAGTCAATCAAATCTTCGACTAAGGGATGTATTTTATGACAATTTTATGGGGCTAGTTTTATCGTTGATTCTTGCCAAGAGGAAGAGTGATTACGGATTCCACAGGTGCAACACAGGCACCCAGTAAGGACGTACAGCCTCCTAGCATCCATGAAGTTGCGAACTATTCCAATGATTCTAGAAGGATATTTTGATGAAGGCACTATCCCAAACATCTGCGGCCGTCCGATCGATAACCAAGGTTGAACAATCGCCCGACCGGCTTGAGTTGGAAAAAGTTATAAACGTGACGTTCATGACTATGTTGGAAACTCCGGATCTCTCATGCGTCTATCGAGTCAGTGCAGGTGAAACAGCCCGCTCCATTGTTCAACTAGCACTGAAGAAGAGTTTGGATCGCGAGCCGGTTACTGCCGAAATTGAAAGCCATTTGTGCGAAGTAGCAAAGCTAAATCAAGACAACATTGAAAACCTGAAACCAGGTGAGATCTTTTTGCTGCCTATGGAACACCATCACGCACTTGGTCACAAAAGGCGCACAACACATCCGACTGCTGACGTCTCACGCCGGGTGCTCCAATCTGCAAATTGCCCAAGACCTGCCAACGTGGAATTAGTCATTGCCCCTCCCGGGTTGGACGCGGCGCCAGGCCGTTGCATTAAAGGCGACGATAGCATAATCGCGACTCGAAACGCTTCCCAGCCCGAAGACAACGAAATCAACGCGACAGTTTCATACCATTATCAAGGCGAACTTTCTTCCAGTTTTCTTGGTTTGTTGCGCTCGTTTTTCGTTGCCTCAGAGACTAGAAATTCAGTAGGAGAACTCCTGACCAGCAAGATTGAATACGACGGGTTTGGCACTTCGATCAAGTTCATGACGATTGCAGGCGTGATTGAACTGCTAGTGCGCACTATTGAAACAAAGTACGAATATTCATCTGACTTATACGAGACTGTTGTGGTTTGCGCAGATGGAATGAAGCACACCTTAGCATCATCTCGTGATGGCAACCGAACCTGGCGCATATAGAACTATGACTACAGCTCTGCGCCAGTTCCTCGGTTGGACACTGTCTACTTGTTTTGTCTTATCGGGTGCGCCACTCCAGGCTGCGACTAAAACGCATAAAACCACAGCGCCAGTTTCCGACCAGTTCCTCTCTGAACTGGAAAAAGCGCACTTCCGCTATTTCGTTGATAACAGCGAGCAAAGCAACGGACTGACGATGGACAGCTCACGCAGCGATACCGCTTGCAGCATCGCCGCCGTTGGCTTCTCACTTACCTCGCATGCGATCGCAGCAGAACGAGCGTACGAGCCTAGAGGCGAGGCAGTCAATTATGTTTTGAAAACTCTGCGCACGCTCTGGACACTACCACAGGGCGAAGGCACCACTGGTATCTCCGGCTATCACGGATTCTTTTATCATTTCTTGGACCGTAAAACCGGCTTGCGCACTTGGGGGTGCGAGCTATCGACGATCGACACCGCCTTGCTCATGGCCGGTGTGCTCACTTGCCAGTCGTATTTCAGCGGCGACAACGCTGAAGAAACGGAAATTCGCGACCTGGCAAAACGGCTCTATGAGCGCGTTGAGTGGAATTGGATTTATCGCCCGAGCGGCTACATCGCGATGGGTTGGGAACCTGAGCCCGGCAAAGGATTTTTACAAAGCGAGTGGAGTATGTTCTGCGAGGGTCCGATCCTTCTCGTTTTAGCGCTGGGATCGCCTACGCATGCCGTTCCTACCGAGGCTTGGGCGAACTATGTGAAGAACTATAAGATGGATAGCACCTACGGTAAGAAGCGCATCAGTTTTGCTCCCACCTACGGCTATCAATATCCGCAGTGCTGGATTGATTTCCGCGGTCTAAAAGACAGCGCCGTGGAAAAATTAGGTTTCGATTATTTTGAGAATGCCCGCCGTATTTTGATCGCGCAACACACATACGCAGTCGCCAACCCAATGGGCTGGCGGGATTACGGCAAGACATGCTGGGGATTAACTGCGTGCGACGGACCTGTGGGACACGGCGATGACAAAAAAACGTTCCGCGGCAAACCTGTGGAATTCCGCGGATATTCGTCCCGTGGCTGCCCGAACGACTTCGACGACGGCACAATTGCGCCGACAGCGTTGGCAGCGTCAGTTCCATACGCACCGAACCTGGTGATTCCGACTCTCAAGCAGTGGCGCAAAAAACGCCCGGAAATCTGGGGAACATGCGGCTTTCAGGATGCCTTTAATCCATCATATGACGAAAGCAAACCGTCCGGCTGGGTTGACCCGTCTTTCCTCGCAATCGACCAAGGTCCGATTGTGATCATGATTGAGAACTATCGAAGCGCCCTGATATGGAACCTGATGAAGAACCATGAAGTGTTCATACGTGGGTTGAAGCGCGCCGGCTTTAGTGGGAGCTGGCTAGCTGCAAAATAGGACGGCTCGATTCGTCTGCATTGAGAACTGCATTTGCCAGTGTCACTGCGCTCTGGCCACAACGTGCGTCTTGATGCTTTCTCTATGATTTTGGCTTCTCGGCCTGTTGCAGTTTTTTGATCAAGGCGTCGGCTGCCTCGATTTTCGCAAAAGCGGGGCTGTTTCCCTTTGCATCTTCTCTAAGTAAATGACCCACGTCAGTATTCTTGGCATACTCTTGCCAGTTTCTATTAGTCCATAGTTCTTTGGCTGAGAGACCCTGGTATTCTGGCTTTTTCATTTCGGCATCTCGGTCCGACTTCTGCTTTGCCAACACCTGTTCCATTTTCCCAGCACTAGCGGCGCCTGTGGCAACATAGGGACTGCCAACCGGGAAGCCTTTCATCTTTTCCATCCCGGCGCTGTTGAGACCTTTGTCGTTCTCCATCTGCCTGACCATCCCATCATGCAGTTTATTTGGATTCACTTCCAGACCTGCTTTCTTCATTTGAGCAGCTACATCAGGAGTTAGGGACTCTCCTATTTTTTTGTCTGTAGGCGTCAGTCGTTCAGCTTGCTGATGTTTCTTTTGATGCTCCACCAGCGCGCCGACTTCTTTCTGTTGCTGTTCGGGAGTCAACACCTGGTCTTTGCTGGTGTAGTAGTTGCGATGCAGTTCGCCGTTTTTGCCCAGTTCGGTCTTTACTTTGTCCTTGGCTTCTTTCGCTATGTCGCCAATCGAAAGACCACCCAGCAGTTCATGAGTCTTCATGCGCTCAAGGGCCTGCCTTGGTCCTTCATTTTTTAAATAGTGATTCTGTCCGTCCAGTTTTGAGTATGCTGAGTCCCAAAACTTTTTGGAAACTTCGTCCATTCCGGCTTCATGCTTGGTCAACCACTCCGGAGGTTTTGCCGGTTGTTTTTCCGCTGGCGTATGTGGTGCCATTTCTGCCATTTCTCATTCCTCAAGAACTATACCTGCCTACTCAAGTATGAAGATTTTGACGGATTTGATGTAAAATCCTGATAAAAGTTTCCTACTTCATGCCACACAAACTGAATCATCGACCATGGCAACAACCGACCACTGCGAGAGCCGCTTCTACCCGGATTTATTTGAAACATTCAGGAGCGCCAGTGGCAAACATTTTTTCGACAATGCGTCTGCTAAATTGATCAAGGGGCACAGTATCAAAGTCATGTGATTTCAATTTGAATATTCCAGCTACTGTTCCCACCCGATAGCAAAAAAGAGTGCGGTGTTCCTGACCGACAACTCGGTCGATGTTCAGCTTTTCTTCATCTGAAACAAACTCAAATTGCGGTGATGAATTGACTTGATTGAAAAAGTTCTGAATCGTCTGGTGTTTTATTTTCCTACCATCTACGCGAAACATCTGTGGCCCCAACAAATCGCCGTCTTTCTTAGCGAGCGCAGAACACAGCATAGTGCCGACAGAAATTATCAGCTGATTGCGAAAATCCTCTGGCAAATCTTGCAATGTTTTAAGCGCACCGATCAAACCAATTTGATACTTATGGCTCTCGCCCGTAATCGATTTCACCGTTTCTACTTCAATGAAATTATCAAATTCGTCTAAATACATCGCCACCCGATTGGCGCTCCGACCTGATTTTTCAGCCATTGCCATCGCGGCTTGTTTCACTCCGGTGACAAGTAAACTGCCAAGCAGATTTGCATTTTGATCTAGCTGCCCTTTTGCCACTTTGACGATAAGGATTTGTTGATTTTGTATGATTTCTGTCAGGTTTACAACACCTTCTGTTTTTGTTAGCACTCGTCTTGTGCGTGCATCACTCAGCATCGGACCCACTCGGTTCAAAATTGGTTCGACCCAAGTAATCCACTGCTCTGTTCTGGCCAGACGTTTGTACTGTCCCCAAGTATCAAGCAAAGTAATGTGTTCTGCTCTCTCATCTTTTCGCTTCTCGATGGACTGCAGGAGAACATCTCTGAAGTCATTGTCATTGAGCAATGCGGGAAGATCTGCCAGCGTTCTGCCATTAACCATGAGCAAGAGTGCCGCGTTGCGCAAAATGTTTGCTGTTTGTTGATTCCACTGGCTCTGCGCACCCGGAGGTTCTTTGTAAATGGCCTTGAAACCATGAACGATGGCAGATGCGGCGCTTTGCAAATCGTTGTTCTCAGGCATTTGTAGTGGATTATATCCAAGCGTATTGTTTGTATGGCACGGATCAAGGAGTCTCACTCTTTTTGAAATTGCCTTTCTGTTTGGATGCGTCGCAATCCAGCTTGTTACTAAATCAGTCAAGCCACCATCTGAATCAATAACAACAAGCGCTCGATCGTTTGCTTCGATATCATTTGCGATCATATGAGCCATCAATCGAGTCTTACCAGTATTGCTCGATCCTAAAATGAGAATATGTGGATCTATCTCCCGGGCCTCAGGTGTAAGAGCAAGATCTTTGACTTCCCAAGGCCGCCATGGCTTCCACTCACATCTTCTTCCAAGAGGAAGACCACCAGCTTGGAGCGGTTGACTCAATTCTTGCATAGCCTTTCTGTGTTGTGCCTTGAACTGCGACGGCACATACTTTTCGTTTGCCCAACGATTGAGCTTACCAGCCGGTCCAAATATCAGCACAGAACCGTAAAACAAGCTGATAGATGCACCAATTAACGAAACGGCTGCAATCATCAGTTTTGTACTTAAATCCAATTTCTCAAACCAATCGAAGTGAGCAAATTCGCCTGGGCTCACTTCATTTCCGGACTGCTCATTGTCAACCAGGAAATCTGCTTGCCACATGCCGGACTCCTGTCTGACCTGGTTCCGCAAAAATCCGCCAACAACATATTTGTGAGTCCAAAGTCCTGTTGCATAAAACGGATTGTTTCTATCAAGTGCGAGTTGCCCTTCCAATACGACAGGCTTTTCTTTGCTGTGTTGGTAAAACTTTTTCAGCTGAATAGTGTTCGGAGGAATAATCCTTCCTTCGATTCTGAAATTACCGTATTCATCACGACCATGGCCAACAATGTTCAACCCAGTTTGCCTGGCTGTCACAGTCATCGGGTGTCCATCTGGACTCTGCGGCTCGGTGAACTCGAATCGCCAATATCCGCTCAATTTAGGGAAATTGTCAGAGAATATATTCAGACAAGTGAAAGCCACGATGCAAGTCACTCCAGCAACTGTCAGTAGCCAGAGCAACTTCGGCATACTTAGTCTGCTGATCAAGAAAGCGAAAATTGCTCGTTCGCTCTGTTTCGAGCAATTTTCTTCAGATGCATATTGAAAATCTTGCGAATGCTCAGAGCGTTTTGACGAGTTCTTACTTTTGCTAGCAGTGTAGACAGTCGACAAAGACTCTGTGGCGATATTATTGTGATCACAATCATTTGGAAATTGCCAATCGTTCCCATGCTCTTCGCTCTCGAGATCGAGACGAGAAGATTCTTTTCCTCTATGTGATACTGCTTGTGGTGCTACTGAATCGACAACGACGGCAAGTAGTTTATCTAAGAATTGATCTTGAAGTTGATTGCTTTGCTTGCCTGCAAGTCCTTGGCTTACTTCTTCTTCAGGCAGAACCTCTTGAATGTTTTGAGATGCTGCGGCGACCGTGGCACGGTCAGCATCAATTTGTTGCACAGCAGACTCTAACACTGCATCTGGTGCAGGTGAGGCACATTCGACCACCCTAGAGAGCTTTGTCAAAAGCTCGTGTGGAAATTGAGCATAGCCGCAGCCTGACAGAGCAGCAAGTTGCGCCTGAACATCGCCTTCCATTGTGGCAATCGCTTGTCCTCTTTCAATCACTGCGCTACCAACAGCCCGGTTATGAGCCTGGGGCAGGCACTGCAGTAAACCCGAGTTTTGAGATTGCAGAATTTGCCCTTTCGACCAGTTCGGGCTGCCCGAGTCGTTGCCACCGTTTGCCGCACCTCGCACTCTGCACTCAGCCACAGCGAGTTGCATTCCACCTTCGCTCGGAGCGAACTGCAAGCTGTTGTTCTTAATGTATGAGTCCGGCGCCGACTCGAGCACTTGCACGTCGTTGCCTGACGCACAAGATTGAAGCGAAGATTGGTCAGCACCGAAAATAGTCGCACAAGATTCTTTCTCTATATCTGTGCTGAATGATGATAAGAGTTGCTGGCTTACGACACGTTCCAGAGCCAACGAAATCAGTGGATCAACGTCGCTGCTAATCGCTTCGGATGCTTTCGATATACATGTTAGTACTGTCGACGTAGAAAGTGAACGTGCGGAGCCACAGTCTCTGCAGGTCTTGCTTCGATAGTTGAATAATGCTCCACAGATATGACACACTGAGACTGCCAAAGCAAACCTCACAGGAAGTTACAGCTTTCGAAACCAACGAAATTTTGAGGTCGCCAATGCTGAAGCCAACAATTGAATATACGTTTGTTGATTGAAAACTAGTAAGAGAACATTTGTGCATTGTAGTGATCAGTCAATAAAATTCACGTCAAACGCACCAAATATAGTGGTACAAGCGGTCAAGAGCCCCAGCCTACAAAACCGTACATCGCTCAAGATGCGGCTAGTGCTGAGATTGGCTCTTGGCTAAGATATGGAAGGCGCTCTTTTGTGCAGATGTCCTTAAACAAATCATCCAAATTATAATCTGCGCCAGAATCTCCGTAGTTTGGCTGTAGAACCGTCAACTCACCATCTAGTAATTCCATCTTGGACTCCAGTGCTTTTTGACAAAGCACCGGCACTCCTGCTTCTTCCACAGTTCTCTCATCGGACACAATCAGCGTTTCAGCAACTATGCTAGTCAATATTGGTAACGGCTCCAGCTGGATCATATCGGCTGATTCAAGACGATCATTCTTCAGAGAAACCTCTGGGGACACGCTCGAAGCGGAACTAAAACAAAGAGCTGCACTACCGCCTGTGATCACCAACTCTCCCACTTGTGCTTCTCTCCGCAGGCGCCAGTGACAATCAATCGCTGCTTTTGAAAGCTTCCGTTCCACAAGACTCATAACCGTGGGAACCGCACCGTAAGATTTGATCAGCTGATCGGCGATGTTCATATCACTTGCGAAAATTGCATCACAGATATGATCGCAAGCAAAATTGATCGAATTGAAATTCAATTGCCGTGAAATCTGGCTGTCGTCTGCGACATCAAGAACGCTAAAGTAGAGAAGCCGCGGCCAGTCCTCGGCTTGATTAGCTAAGCCAGACAAGTCGTTTGCGATTATGCAAGATTCCTGCCTTGAGTTAGAATTCGCACCTTCGCATTCGGGAACCTCAGCAACCAAAGGAGAAAGACTTGAGTCTGCTGCCCGTTTTGGTCCTCTCACAAATCCAAAATATGCATCAGTTAATTGACTTTTGCCAGCCCTTCCTGACATTAAGTGCTGGTACAAACTTTCCCCGAATCTAGAGGGCAACTGATTCTCGGTCAACGAATTTGGATCAGGAGCATTAGTGCGTCCGCCCCTTTCGCCGACGACTTTAACCATTAATTCGCATACAAGAGCAACCAAGCAAATCTGCAAAAGCAAGACAGAAACAAAAAGTGATCCTAAATTAGTTCGATCAGGCAACCAGGGAACCAACTGCCACCATTCTCCAGGTACCGCCTGCACGCTAGCAGCTGCATAAGCCGGCACCTGCGTGACAATGATCAAAGCAACCTGCGGCAGGTATTTCACGTTAGCACCCTCACCGAAGCCAAACAGAATCGTGTTACCAGCTAACTAACTCGCTAGGGCGATCCACTCCAAGTTCATTTGCGCAGCCTTCACACCCTTTCCAGCAGCGATTGCGAAACTCACTTTGGCGACAGTTGGATCCGCCTCCTCAGTAAAGCCGCAGCCAATCATCACGCCAAGATTGTTTTCAGCGTGTGGGCATCCTCTGGACACAGCCTCCTCAATTAAGAGTCTGGCAAAGGAATAGTTTTGCTTGACGTAAATTCCCTGGACATACAAATACGCCAAGTTAGACAAAGCATTCACACAGCCCAAATTGCACGCAGACTTGTACCAATAATATGCAGCCGAGCTGTTTTGCTCAACACCGATTCCTTCCAAAAATGCAGTACCTAAGCAGTTTTGCGCTTCCGAATCATTCTCCATAGCCCGCAACCACAGCATGCTGGTTGGTATATCGAAAACAAAAGACTGACTCGATTCAATCGGTGCATTCATCTCGAAAACTTGTCTCATGTCAAACTTCTCCTTTTGATGCTGGATTGAACACCTAATGACTTGCTTGACTTCGACAAATCAGAGAATCACGCCATTGCACCAGTGCGTTACAACCACCGTCAATATGGCAGTCAGACCATAAAATGGTTGTCAAACACGATGCGGAAACTACGCTAATAGGCCACGCAGAGACGAACATTACCGCTCGCTTGGACGAAGGACAAAGCTTTAAGAATTAGTCAAATAGTAGAACTATGCAAACACCTGAAAGTAGGCACCGGAGTGGGGTCGGGGTGCTACTTTTCGATAGCTGTTTCATCTTCAATCATGTAGCCAGAGCCAGAAATCGTTTTGATCAGATCCGTCTGACCTATGCCTTCAAGCTTTCGTCGAAGTAAGTTCATCCACGTGCGAACAGAATTGGTGCTGCCTTCACTATCAGATGACCATACGGCATTGAGGAGTTGCTGCGCATTAAAGGCTCGATTTGGATGGCGCATAAGATACTCCAGCAAGGCAGTTTCCTTGACTCGTAAACGTATTTCAGCTGAAGATGTAAACAGTAAATTCATTTCTGGTTTGAGGACCAAATTGCCGACTTTCAACTCGGAGCTGTATGCACCGGTGCGACGGCGCAGCAATGTTTTGATTCTCGCGAAAAGCTCTCGTACTTCGAACGGCTTGACCATGTAATCGTCTGCGCCTGAATCAAGAGCAGTTTCCAGAAAAGAAACGTGCTCTTTTCCAGTCAGAAAGATAATCGGAGTTTGTCCGCCCCGTTCCCTGAAAGTCTTACAGACCTCATGGCCGCTTATGCCTGGCAACGTCCAATCCAAAATGATCAGGTCATACTCGAAGGATGCCAACAGCTGAACGGCATCTTCTCCAGAGTCGCAAACTTCTATGAGCTGTCCCAGAGACGAAAAGTAGAGATTGAGGGCGTTGGTCAACTCTTTGTCGTCATCAACGATGAGAATTTTCGACATGTCTGCCTTTCAAGCGCGGTCTTCCTCTTCATCCGCCCCATTTATACCTGACTTAAGGCACATTAGACAAGAAGTCGTCAAGTCCTGAGGTCTTACAACCAGTGAATATTCAATCTGAGTGATTAAGAATTCCAGATGTTGCCGCTCGTTCCAGGCACTGACAATTTCTCTCCAGACAGTCGCGCCTGATTGAATGCGTCTACTTGTTCTGTCATATTTTTCTGTTGAAAGAGATGGATGAATGCTTGAACAAGCGCCTGAAACTGCAGATCATTGCCCTGGCAATTTGCAAGATTACCGAGCGCACATTTCGAAACTAATTGAGCCTCATGCACTTTCCCCGCATTGAGCAGTGAGTGAATCGAGTGATAATCCATCAGAGCATTATTTAGATATTCGTCCGGGCGTTTGGCGTTAACCGATGCTGCGTTGGCACGTCCAAGAGCTGCACTCAATGCGCTTCCTGGCATCGCTTGAACATGATTGCTGGTATCAAGCATTTGTCTTTCCAGAGACGGGTTGAAGCGCCCTGGCAAAGCATCTTTTGTAGCTTGGTACGATATGTTTGTCATTTTGCCTATCAGTTCTGACGGCTCACCGTTTTCCTTTGCCGGTGTGTTTGAGGCTAGTCTTCTAGCGTCTTGAGTAGCCGGATCAACAACGGGAGGTTTGATGGGCGGTTTCTGAGGTGACTTCTTGCCCATTGTGGTATCAATTTCTGAGAAGATGGAAGACAGTCCGCGTTTTGGTTGACCGGATTGAGGTTGGGATATTGGGGCAGCTGGTGCAACTGGTGCAGCTGGTGCAATTGACCTCGCGCCACTCTCTGGAGGATGAAGATGACCAACTGCGCCAGCCAAAAGCTGAGTTCCAGCGATGTCGACTGGCAACACATGTTGTTTTGCTGGAGTCGATAGGCCTTGGTCTGTGCCGTATTCCGGAATTGGCAGTCTCGAAACGTCTTGTTCAAACGGCAGTGGTTGTGCCGAGTAGGCAAGTGGCGAATTTTCTGCTGTTGATGCTGATAGTCCACCAACCTGGTTAGAGCACAGTTGTTCAAGCGATGACGATTGCACGTTCACCGTGTCGCTGCTCAAATGTTGTGCTATCGATGTTGAATCATATGCTGTCGCCGGCGGCACTACGTCAACGGACGTGGTCGTAACCGGGTTGAAATAGGCAACATCAGCCGTCTTTCCTTGTTGTGCATCGCCCGTCTGAGCATAGGTGCCGCCAACGTGGCTGAATTCTGTTTGTGGTCCAGCTGTTTGTGGTCCATCTATCTGCGTGCCAGCGATATCGACTGGCAATACACGTTGCCCTTCGTTGGATTGTCCTGGAACCGCTGCTTGTACCTGCACATCCTGAACTGGCGGAGCTGCTGGCGCTGCGTAAACGCTGTTGCCGAGTTCAAAAGTCGATGCCGTTAAACCACCTGCTTGTGAAGATAACACTTGTTCAAGCGATGAAGCATTGGTGGTATCACCGGCGGAGAAAGCTAACTGTTGATTGGCAGTCGGTGTTGGATCAAATGCTGTCGCCGGTGGCACCACGTCAACGGACGTGGTCGTAACCGGGCTAAAATAGGCAACATCAGCCGTCTGTCCTTGTTGGGCCTCACCCGTCTGAGCATAGGAACCGCCAACGTTACTGAATTCTGTTTGCGGTCCAGCTATCTGCGTGCCAGCGATATCGACTGGCAATACATGTTGCCCTTCGTTGGATTGTCCTGGAACCGGTGCTTGTACCTGCACATCTTGAACTGGCGGAGCTGCTGGCGCTGCGTAAACGCTGTTGCCGAGTTCAAAAGTCGATGCCGTTAAACCACCTGCTTGTGAAGATAACACTTGTTCAAGCGATGAAGCATTGGTGGTATCACCGGCGGAGAAAGCTAACTGTTGATTGGCAGTCGGTGTTGGATCATATGCTGTCGCCGGCGGCACTACGTCAACGGACGTGGTCGTAACCGGGCTAAAATAGGCAACATCAGCCGTCTGTCCTTGTTGTGCCTCACCAGTCTGAGCATAGGTGCCGCCAACGTTACTAAATTCTGTTTGCGGTCCAGCCATCTGCGTGCCAGCAATATCGACTGGCAATACATGTTGCCCTTCGTTGGATTGTCCTGGAACAGGTGCTTGTGCTTGCACATCTTGAACTGGCGGAGCTGCTGGCGCTGCGTAAACGCTGTTGCCGAGTTCAAAAGTCGATGAGGTTAAACTGCCTGCTTGTGAAGCTAGCGCGTGTTCAAGCGATGAAGCATTGGTGGTATCACCGGCGGAGAAAGCTAACTGTTGATTGGCAGTCGGTGTTGGATCAAATGCTGTCGCCGGTGGCACTACGTCAACGGACGCGGTCGTAACCGGGCTAAAATAGGCAACATCAGGTCCTTGTGGGCCACCAACGTTACTGAATTCTGTGTGTGCGCCGGGTATCTGGGTGCCAGCGAGATCGACTGGCAGTACGGAACGAGTTTCAGAGTTAGCGCCGGCTGGCTGTTGGTCGAGTGAGTTTTTAGCAAATGTGTCAGACCCACCGTTGAATGGTTGATTAGCTATTGGGGTTGGATCGAAGACAATAGGTGGCACTATATCAACTCGGCCTGATGTGAATGGAGTGTTGTAGTTATTCGCAACCTCAAATGGTTGTGACGGTGGTTGTTGTTGTTGTTGTGACGGCACATGGACAGCATCACCGGCATCACCGGCCACCACACTACTAGAGAAAACACCGCCCTCAGGACGAACGCCGCTTGAGTCTGCCAATACCGCTCCTCTGGACAGATCGTTATTTACATTAGGAACATTTGGATTAGGAACGACATGGCCATTTTGATCGTAATGGGCAAGGGAAGAATTTGTCACAGAGCCGTCGAGAGCATAATTAGTGTTCTTCAAGGCGTAGCTGCCATCATGGCTAGGAATCTGTTCCTGACTGCTGACCAGATGATGATTAGCATCACGCAGGAATTCCATAGAGCCACCATTTGGTAAATTTTGGAATTGCGAACTCGCGACCAGGGAGTTGTCAGCACCGAAATAGTTGGTCGTATAATCATCGTTATCGTTGTAATGAGTTTCAGAAGCACCAAGCAAATTTTGAGGATTGGCAGGATCATAGTATTGCGTTCTCGTGGCGTCTCCGTTCAGCGTATCTCTCTGATAAAGACGGCCAGATTCATCGTATGACGCAGCTGACATGCCACCATTATTAGTGGCAGCGAAATTGATCATGCCCAGAGGATGATGATGACCATCGGCATGACCGATCGACGTGGTGCCATTTGGATTATGAATCAGCGAGAAGGCATCGGTTTGCTGATGGGCTGCGTTGAAAACAGCGATATCAGCTCCGTTTCCAGCCGCAGCTGGAGAACTGGAAACGAATCCGCCATCTGGCAATTGCATTTGGCTATTGGACGAGAGGTCGAGGTTGTTCACATCACCATTTGTGCCTGGTACTGACAATGACTTTCCATCGTTGGAGAGAAGCAACGAAGCACCACTTGCTGTTGGCAGAGCGATTTGATGCTGTCCGTGCTGATTGACCGGGTGCATATCAGCATTCGGATTGCTGTGATTGAATGCCAACTGTTCCGTATGGTGACCAGCAGACATGGTAAACAATTCTGAATTTGAATTACTCTGGTAGGTCAATGCACCGCCAGCAAAATTGATTCGATGCTGAGCACCATCAGCGAAACTGGCTGGGTTGAACGTTGCGACAACATTGCCATGACTATCTTTGAGCGCATCTTCTCCCTGACTACGCTGAAGCATATAGTCGCCCATTTTGAATGTGTTTTGACCGGGTTGATGGCTCATTGCACCATTATGAACCCCACCTTTGCTGATCGGAGGAGGCGTGATCTGCCCAACATCGATAGGTTTGACTCCGCCGCCATCTTTAGGCGAAAAACGAGCAAGGACAAGTCCTGCCTCACCAGCAGATCCACCGCCACCGCCGCCACCACCGCCGCCGCCACCACCGCCACCGCCGCCACCATGCGAACCTACGCTGGCAACAACCAGATTAGGATCTGCTGGGGGCGTTACGACGCCGCCTGCATGATGTGCACCGCCATGCGAGCCATGCGATCCGTGTTGTCCATGCGAGCCATGCTTGCTCTGCCCACCCTTTCCACCGCCTTGCCCGCCCCCATGTCCGCCTCCTTTTGCGCCTTCGCTGGCTTTTTTCGTGGCTTCGGCTCCAGCTGCCTTGATTAAACCGGCGAAGTCAAATGCATATTTAACCGAAGATGTGGCCAGGAAATTCAAAGCACTCATGATAATCGTGCCCGATTCATCAACTCCCTTGAAACATGCCATTATCAAAATGGTGGTATTCCAGAATAAGCTCCAGAAGCAGATTGTGCATACGCCTTCCACCCAACTGGGAAATGCTTCACGGAATTGTCTGATCGGCCAAACCCAAAGTCCTGCCACAACTGGCCCAACAAAGAAGAGATAGAACAAATATGCCATCTGGAAGGCGCACAAAATATTCCAACCGCCTGTCAGTCCAGCATTGCCACTGAAGGCTACAGCGCGAGCAGCCATAGCGCCAGCTGGCATGCCTTCATCAGTCTTATCGTTTTGCGGATCGTTAACACCACTGCATGGATCTTCTTTCTTGTTTTCCAGGAAATATTTTTCGAAATCAGCTTGACTCTTCACCTGGCCGGTTGGCCAATTTTTACCAACACCTGTATTCTGGTTCGATTGTGGGCCGCGGGTCGGGAAAGCTTTGATTTCCGCACAAAGAGCGTCTTTGTACATACTGTTACCAAAAATTCTCTGGTATTCACTAGCGATCGTGTAAGTGATTGAGTTCGAGAGGTCGATACCCCAGTTGACGATCAAATACGAGGCAGGAATTAGAAATATAGCAATGATGCTGCGAAGAATTCCTTCGAAAGGATTACTGCTAGACCATTCTGTTGAAGTTGTAAGAACTGGATTGCCGGCAATCATGATTGCTCTCACTTGAGTGAGAACAGCGCCTGGCAAAAGCAGTAAAAGTCCAATCGGAACGAATAACTCGTTGCGAACTTTGTTCCATTTGTTGCCATCTTCTGCGGTGAAGTTCTGCATATATTTTGCGCAATAATCGATTGCGCTTGCTGCTTGACCTTTAGCAACATCGCCCATGCCATTACCAGCCGCCATGCCTTGGCCTTGCTGGGACGATTGCGCTGCTTTAGCCGCGTTGCCGGGCATTTGCACTGTTTTAGCCATATGGTGCGCGGCGGTAGCAGCTTGCTGAGCAGACTGGGTATTGGAGGCTGTATCTCCGTTAGTTGGATTTTCCTTAGCAAATTCGTTTAATAGACCTGCCTCCACTGACGTTGTTGTAAACTTCGAAGCCGATTTAAGTGTGTCTGGCCAGCGCGTCAGATAGGGTCCGCCTGGCCACTTGCTAGGGTCGACCAGCACATTTGTTTGATTGTTTTGATCGTCGCGAGCATCTGATCCACCTAGTGATGTTGGTAGCAAGTATTTCATCTCGGGGTTTTGTTTTCCCCAATCTTCCATTTGACTTATAATCGAGCCGTTGCCAGCATATTGACTGCTGCTGCTACTGCTGCTACCACCACCCTGCGCCTCAACTTTGATAGCGAGAACCGTTAGCAAAAGCATCATCACAAGAGTTAGCTTGATACATTGGATAGCAGTTTTGAAAGACATTTTGAGCACCTGGTCAGTTGATGAGTCACACTTGTTATTCGAGGTTAGTCTATGCAGCCAGTCGTTCGACTTAGGAACACATTATGCTTTGGCATGATGCGACTTGGCATGGCCTCCGCCACCACCGCCACCGCCGCCACCCTTCATGGCATCAGTCTTTTCGAGGAGCTGATCGACCATATCTCCTGGTCTGAAGTCGAGTGCCATGAACGGAATGTAAGTCAACATCACAGTGAAGGCAATAAAAACGATTGGCTCCCACGGGCTTTTTGGATCGTAACTTCCTATTTCTGTCAGCCACTGAATGCGTGTCGACATACACAACAAGATCACGCACCACCAAAAGCGCCAGAGCACTAAATTAAAAAGCCCTTCCAGCCAGCTGGAAAATACCGGCCGAAAAAGCTTGCCCACTCCACCTGGCCAGGCAAGAAAAGATGCGGCAATCGGCCCCAGCAAAAACAGATAGCAAGCCATTACTACCTGATACGCTATCAGCACCATCAGTCCATAATTCAAAAGCGCGGATATGATGCCGAACCCGGAGCGCATAATCGCTTCCTTGCTCGTTTCCTTCTGAGCGGTTTCCTCTCTCTGTTTCGGCGATTGGTTCGGATTGGGATTGAACATCGCATCTGCCCAGCTTGTTATCGCGGATGAGCTACTATACTGCGTGACTTCGTAAGTAAGAGAATTACCAACATCGATCGAATAACTGACGATCAGCTGCGTGGAGAAAATCAGAAACAAGGCGACCAATGCACGCAGGATCCCTGAAAACGGGTTGGAATCACTACTGTTGTCATGATTGTTGAAGCCGGCTTTTACGAGGCTCATCCCTTGAGTAGCGACCGCACCAGGCAACAAAAACAATACGGACATCGGTATAAATACGCCTTTGAACATTTGCTGAATCATCCAGACAGCCTGATTCAAAGTCTTTTTAGGTGCACTGGCACTGGTCGCAGAGCCGGCGCCCTCATTAGCGACATTGATTAAGCTGGTGCGAACAGTTTCGACATTGGAACTAAATTGTGCATTGGCTGAACTTTCACTAGCGTTGCCAGTGTGTTGAATTCCGCCCTGCAACTGCGCCTGCGATGTGTGCAGAGCGGGATTGTTCATTTCATTGGCACCCTGGTGCGCAGCGTTAGCTGCAGCGACCATTGATTCCACATTACTGGTGGTGCCGGCACTAGTACTCATCCATTTTGGAAGATTGGTGTTAGTGGCCGGGTTGGCAGAGGCACCAAGAGAACTTGGATCAGGCGGATGGTACCTAAATGGTCCTAAAGCTGGATTCGGCGGTCCCCAGAGTCCATGCCCACCGCCCAAGTTTTTGTAATCGGTCATTTCCTTATGGAGAGGATTAACGGGCGGTTGTTGATCGGCTTGATCCTTTTTAGCGACTGGAGGGGGAGTGGGAACTTGCGCAGAAGGCTCATCTTTTCCAGGCTTCATACCACCTTGCTTCAGAGGTCCGTACTGCTCAGTTGGATCTTGCCCATCTTGTTTTAACAGGTTTTCAACTTTGACTTCTGCGCCTATATGTGGGGCAGTTCCGAACCAAACTCCTTGCTGGTCAACAAAGGAGTTTGTGTATGGCTGCGGGGAATAACTGCCAGTCGGGGTTGCTGCCGCTGAATTATCCTTACCTAAAAAGCCGTTGGCTGCCGAAGCTGGATAATTGCTACTTAGTACAAGCAGGACAGTCGGAAGCAAAAATGACCGGCGTGAAAAAGTCTGCACTTGCAATATCAAATATTCAAAGTTCCGTCTTTTCATTCGTAAATCAGCAACGATGCGAACGCACCACAGCTGCCTTTATTTAAATGTAGTAAGGGCGATCACCGAGCAACGCCAATCAAATCTTGACAATGAAAGGATAAACAAATGCTCATCAAATTTGCATAAAATGACCCGGAGCTGATTGTTGAATTTTGAAAATTAGGTCTATCTGACGAAATGAGCGCACGCGTCCTATGTGCTTCGAGAACTGATTGGGAGCGATTCTGAACTTGAGTCTAATGGCGATTGCCGCCACCGAGCATACTCGTCACAAAATCATCGAATGCGCCTGTATGATGGGCTCTTTGAGCTTCTGCCACGATTTGAGGAGGTAGTTGAGCGTTTGGTCGGGGATTGTACGCTGGCAGCATTCTGACAGCCTGCACGTATTTCCTCGTAGGAGCCTCGCCACTTTGCATAATCGATTGTGCAGTGTAGATGTCTGGTCTAGAAATATCTTTGGTACTCCAACCGGAGTCGATCATTTTCTGCACGACTTGAGTTGTGCCTTGGCTGAACTCAGCTGGTCCCATGAGGCGCGCGGTGATGGCAGCGGTTCCGAGCATCGAAGGCTCATCCCGCCACACATCAAGAGCCGATTGAGCAATGCGTTGATCTTGCATCTGTTCATCTGTGAAACCAGCTGCATGCATTTCCATGATGATTTGTTGTGCCGTGTAGATATTGTTCTTGGAGCTAGCAGCGGCTGCTTGAGCTACCGAAGAAACAGCAGCTGCGTTTGTGGTGCTGCCGCCACCAGAAGCGGATGATTGTCTGTAAGCTTCAACATATTGTTCGTTGGACAAGCTTTCACTCGAACCAGCATCTCCAACAATGCGTACTTCAGGGTTGCCCGAACTCAATTGAGTGTCAACGTTGAAATTCATAGATTGGTTGGACGAAGTGTTTCCACCTTGTCCAGCATCTGGTCTGATGTTGAAGTCGATTACCTGGCGTACTTGTTGTTGATTTGGTGGGATCGCATTGATGGGCGGCAAGGCTGATTGTTGGCGGTCACCGACGACTCTTGCATTAACGTCAAGTTCAGTGCGTTGAACCGGTGCAGGTCCGGCACCCGTTCCAACGATGCGGATATCTTGCTGTCCTGGTGTTCCGGAAACTGACATATCTACAGCTTGACGCGTCGCTCCGAATCCCCCTCCGCTCTGGTTGGTGCGGTAGTTGATGTCGGTTTGTTGTCTCAAAGGCGGATTCATTGGCGGCAAAGGTAGATTTCCTAGTGAACCCATTCCAGCCGAGCCGCTGTCGGTCAAGCCAACATCGACGCTGTTGTTCTGAGGCATCGAAGCCGAACCACCGACCGTGCTGAAGCCGCCGATACTTAGTGCGCCAGAATTTCCGCCGCCTGATGGAGCAGCCATAGTCACAGATTGAGCAGTACCGCGGCTTCCACCGCCGCCGCCGCCGCCACCACCGAGGTGACTAACCATGCCACTTATACTACGATAAGCAGACACGTAATCTTTTTGGTGTTCACCGGCAACGAGCGCCGATACGGCGTTTACCATTTCGATATCGGCACAAGCAGCTTTGCCCTCTGTAAAATTCTTTGATTCGAGCATAATTGCCACGCAAGCACCAACTTCACCGGCATTTGCGTTTGCTGCTTCGCGAGCGACAAGAGCATCTGTGACCATCGGATGTGGTTTATTTGCTCCGGTCTGGCGGTTGATCTTCGCTTCAGCAAAGGCAGCAACACCATAGATAGCTGGTGCTCTGCGCCAATTTGGTTCCTTCAGTATCGAAGTGTTTTCAGCAGCAGCCCTGTTGCTATTGCTCATCTCACTGCCTGTTGCCCCAATTGTGTCTGTCGCTGCGATAATCTTAGGGTTCCATCCCGATTCAGTTGAAGAGTCATCAATCATCTGGTGGATTCCCTTAGCTTGCTCGGCTGACGTCATTTCGCCATACCTATTATTGAGGTATTCGGTGAAGGCATTTCCGTCTTGCCCATTGACCCAAGCTTCCGAACCAAGCACTGCGTGCTTGAACAGAGACTTTTGAAATCTTTGTTTGGCCATTCCAGTTTGCTTAAAGCTACTGCCGTTGTATGCCATGAAGCCTGCTGCAGCGCGTTCGAACAGCCCTCGAGGACCATCTTCTTTCGCATCGATTGCTGATTCTCTGGCTGCGTCAAAAGCTTCGGAGTCCGAGCTGAATGTCTGTGCATAACCAGCAGCCAGCAGTTGCAAACCTTCCTGTGTTTCGGTTGCACCGGCACCTAAGCGAACGTGGTTTACAACGCCCTTGCTGTTACCAACAATGTGAGCCTTACCATCAGTTGATGAACCCAAGGTAGGACCTTTAGCGGTTCTGAGGTCGATCGCTAAATTTCTGGGTGCTACCATGCGATAATTGGATTGTTTGAACTTCTTGGATGGCCTCATTCGCGGGCTAAGCTGATCAGGGGGCGTATCAGAAACGCTCTCCTGCAATTGTTCTGGAATAAATGAAGTCGAGGGGTCAATGTTGCGACCTTGAGTCACAGCGGCTGAACTAAACGCTTGACCAAGGAGGTGCGCAGCAACTCCTGAAGCCGCAGCGGCCGGGCTGACGATACCAGGTTTTTGCATCGCTGTACTTCCAGTCAATTGCGCCGCAGTTGTTGTGTTAGCTAGTTTTTGTGCAGGTGGCTCCACCGCCCCTTGAACCATCGCTTGCACGGTTTCTCTGCCGGCACCACCATGCGTTGCGCCTGGGCGACTGGTCACTTTGACCGTGACCGCTTTGCCGTGAGCATCTAAACCGCGCACTGTTTCGTCTGCAACCGGCATTTCGATATCGCTAACTGGCAAGCTGCCCGGTGCACCAGAACCGGTACCATGAGCGACAATAGCTTTGCCGTCTGGACCCACAATTGTTTGTGGTTTGACTTCGGTCGGCAATACTGGTCTGCCAGTTCCAGGTGTGACAACTGGTGACCCAGTCTTCAGTTCAGGAACAACGCTGCCTTTCTCAGTGGAAGCAGTTCCGACGGCTGCGCTTCCACCTTTGCTGCTGCCTGGTGTCTTGTCTACAGGGCCTGGGGTTAGATCTTTCTTTGCACCTGGTGCGAAAGCATTAGGCAATAATGGTCTGACCTGAATCGGTTGTTTAACTACAGCACCGTCGCCATCTTTGCCAGCTTCATTTTGGCCCAGCTGCTCATGTTCATGATCGGTCGGAGCCATGTTCAATGTCTGACCAGTTTGACCCTGGTTCATTGCACCCTTCTGTGGATCAGGAGTTCCTTTCTTGCCGGCGTCTTCTGCAGCTTTTGCAGCATCAAGCGGTTTGATTGGAGGAAGGACTGCACCGGTGACGGTGTCTGAGCCAGGCTTGGTCTGACCGCCAACTTTCGGCAAGCCGGCAGTGATGATCGGTTCCAATTTAGGAGAGCCAGACGAAGATGAAGATCCTGAAGGGCTGGAAGGGCTGGCACCTGCACCCTTGCCACCATTGGGATTTAGGCTGCTCGCGGTCGCTGCACTAACACCAAGAGCGGTTAAGGCATCAGCTCTGGCTTTAGCATTCTTTTCTTCTTCAGTCATCAACTTCTTGTCGCCAGGTTGCGCTTGTGCGTTTTGTTGTTGCAATGTTTGCTTAACTGCAGGTGGCTGAAGAGCAGCAATTGCCGCTTCGGCAGCCTTCCTTTTCTTGTCTTCTTCAGATTCAGCGCCATGACTTTTCAAATCATTAGCAGATTTCTGAGCATTCAAAGCCTGATCTTCAGCATTCTTGCGTGCCTGTTCTTGCTTTCTGACTTCGTCTTGCTCTCCGCCATTGCGCAAAGAAGCGGCGGCACCAAGAGCGGCAAGAGCGGCCGCTCCACCAGCGACAACAGCGCCAGCCTTACCGGCACTAGCCATGCCACCATCTTTTTGACCTGGCTTTTGAGGTCCGGGAGTGCTTAATTGTTGACCTGCTGTGCTTGAAATCGCAGTGCCTTGGCCAGGTTTCCTAGGACCAGGGCGTTGTCCGACAACGGCAGGGTCTTTCTTAGCTTTGGCATCTTCAGCTGTCTTCAGCTCTTTGCCTGTGAGAGGCTCCTTGCCGGTTTTTTCATCTTTCTTATCAGGATCTTTCTTGCCGGGCGGTAATGGTGTTAGTGCACTTTTTGATCCATTAGGAGATTTGATTGGCAACCCGTTTGGTCCCAGCGGCGTTCCTGGCTTGAATGTACCACCGGAAGCATCTTCCAGACTCTGTAATAGTTCTGGATCCATTCCAGTCTGCGACAAATTATTCATGCCAACTTTTTGTGATTGTTCCAAACCTCTTGCAGCAAACTTGTCTGTCATGCCGTATTTGAAGAGTTGAGCAGTTCTGGTTTGAGCAAGATCACCCAGAGCCGCAAATCCTTTCGTTATGCCGCCTGTTACCAGACCGGCAGAAATGAAGTCGGATACCGGACTGATTTGAGCTTTGGCCATAAACGATGGTGTTTGAATCATCAATTGCAAGACGCCAACAACCAAGACGATCTTGCCCCATGGGTTGAAGTCGGAGAACAAAATGATCACCATGATCTTCAACAAGCCCACCCAAACAAATGTCCACAAGCTGACTTCAACAAATGATTTGATAAAACCGGAGCAGACACCTTCAGTATCAGGCGTTGCGAAGAAGACGATGAAGATAGGTGCAAACATGTATTGCGCAGTCAACAGCGCAGTTTGGATTGCTTTGAGAACGAGGATATAGACGAGTTCGGCGATCAGTATCGCACCCAGGATTAAGTAGATGATCAAACCAGCGAAAGCAACGATCCCGCCGACCGTTCCCAGAACCATACCTCCTGCACCACCACCCGTGATACCGCCTGCGACCGAACCGATAACTGGAGCGAACGTGTTTGCAAGCAGTCCAACGCCAGCGACCAAACCACCCTTAACTGCCGATGCCATGGCAGCATCCAACATGACCACTTGATCGGCTGAATTGAAGTAGATGGCCTTGATCATTTCGTTGGTGATTTGAATTTCAAATGCGTAGATTGTCGGCCAGGCAAGCAACAAGCCCGCCGTGAAGATCAATCTGCCAACCGCGCCCATGAGACCGGCACCGCCCTTCCATGCGGCGTCTGCCCAGTACTTCCAAATGCAGAGAATGAAAAGAAGAAGCAGCAGGTCAACGGCAATTCCGTACATCGTGTCAGCGCCCTGGCGGATATAGGGAGAGATGTCGTCATTCTGTCCGCTGCCGTTAGCGCCATTAGGATTTTGATTCAATCCATTAACAGCGATGTTCGGGTTAAGCACGAAAGTACGTAAGAATGCGGTGAGGAATTGAACTGTGTCTGATACCCAACCGTTGATCAATTCGGTAAACCAACGACCAATTACTTGACCAATATTGGCGAAGAAATTGCTGATCATGTCATCGCCCCAAAAGGCCTTTATACCAGCATATGTATCGTTGTATTGGGCTAGCTCACTTCCTTGGAGCAACTTGTCGTTCGTATTGGTGATCGCTTGTTGAGTGTTTTGCTCTGCAGCCTGTTGAATCAGGCTTGTCTGCCCTTTCGCATCATCATATGGACTGTTTGGCGTAGTCGCTTGAGTTTGACCAGCTCCTGGTGACAATTGCGGGTCATTGCCATTATCGAGACCGAGATTGGCACCGGGAGGTGGCGGTTGCGTTTGCGCCAACGAAGCTGCAGTAAACAAAAATGGTGCCAGCAATAAGAACATGGCGACCAGCGTGTGGTTCACTTTCCTGTCTAATGAGCTCGCTCTCCACGAACTTGCAAGAACGGATTTGACTGCGCTGTTTAGTTGGATAAGGTTTAAAATCATTGCCTTGTGATGCGACAATTGGGTTTGCTTTTACATGGTCGCGTCGGTCATATAAAATCACCGTTAAACGCTCTTCGTAAGGCTACGCAAGATATGCGCACCTGCGAGTGATACCGCCCGTGATCACAAGCAAAAGCAACAGCAACAGCTTTTCTTCCCTTGATAGTTATCAGTGAATTTGAGAATTTGACGCAAAAACGTGACTTAACCAATGCATACCGTTTAAATGGAGTTGGTCATGGAAAGTGCGTGGCGTGTATTGGCAGCCAAAGGCATGATACCGCCCCAGATCCAGCGCTCAAAAAACTTGCGGCCGGGAATGTCACACTGATGGATGGAGGGCGGTCAGTAGCCACCAGGCCGGGATGCTACAAAAAGCAGTCCGCCTTTGTTTCTATATTTTGGATCATTCTGAGCGTAACGAATCCCGGCAACAAGGTTTGAGAGCGGATCATGTATATTTTGATCGTAACCTTTTAGCGCATACTGCTTGAATGTACCTGGAATAGTTTGCATCAAACCAGTCGAGGGATGTCCGGCTTTAGCGTTACTATCCCAGTTGTTGGTAATGTTCGGGTTCCAAGCGCTTTCCCTCGTCACTATTTTGTTCACCGCTGCTTCGGTGGCGGCCGAGACTGGAACTCCAGCAAGTTTAAGCGCTTGATCAATCAGCTCTTTTCTTGCCCCTTCAGGTACGTGACCACCAACGGCCTTTCCATCAAAGCCACCAGCTGCACCGTGTCCACCTTCAACGCTCTGTTTAAAGCCGTTGTAATGGCCGTGCCCGTAGTGCATGCTGTGGTATGCGTGCTGTAACTCCTTCGATTCCTTGGGAGCATGATGGCTGGTGCTGACGATTGTGTGGTTTCCTGGTTGATGTTTCAAACTTGGGTCTTTAGCAACAATGTCGTATCCATGCTCAACCTTGCTATGTTTCCCGACGTGATCGTCTTGGATAATCTCCAGTTTCGGCAAGTACTTGTCTGCATGCAGCTGTTTATTTACTGAGTGTAAATCGGCGTTGAAATGTTTTGGATCTTGATGTCGAAGATGATCTATCTCCTTAAAAACATGCGAAAAGTCATGCGGGTTATGATGCAAGATTTTTTCAATCTTGTGAACTGTATCGTCAACCACTTTATGGTGGCTCGAATTTCCGCCGTCATTTTTATGATTGCCTTCATGCGGCTGGTGTTGATTATGTGGCGAATGACCAGCATGTGGATGAGGAGCATGACTATCTTCATGAAGCCGGTGATGATGAGCACTGCCATCATTTGTATGATGATGTGTACCATCATTTTTGTTAGTACGATCTATCATCGTTCAATACCTTCGACTTGAAACCTTGCGGTCGACCAGCCTGCACCAGAGAACTCACAAAGTGTAGACTTGAACAAACTTAGTAAAATGCCTTGAGCTGGCGATAGCAGACTAGACGTAATAGAACAATAAGCACCCTGTATAAAATCCATATAAAATCGATGCGAAATGACGCTAGACTTCTTGGGCACTCTGGCACATTGGAACAACCAAGCGGCGTTCGATCATTACTCTAAATGAGTTCGAACATCGCTTGGAAGTCGTAGTGTGTGTGTGTGTGTGTGTGGGGGGGGAGTCCCTTCATCTGTGAGCTGCGGTGTAGGCTCCAGGCATATCCCATTCCGGTACCATTGGTGGCTTGGAGTTCAGTCTCGTAGTTAGTGATTCAATTTGGCGGCGCGTTGTTTCATCATGCCCGTAGTGTCCCCAAAGATCTGTGACCTTAGTGTTCTTAGGACAGACCACGTTGGTCTGACAAGCTCTCCTGAATAAGATGAGGGCGAGTGAGCCGACACCGATAAACAAAAACAAACCGCCATCAGAAAGCGGTATTTGAATGAATGATGTATCCATTACTTCTCCTTATATTGAAATTAGTCAGCAAACGTACTTAAGCCTGTCGCCTTTGAACGCAGGACAGAGAACACATCTGCAGTAAGATCCCGGAAATTCCTTCGACCAAGGTGAGATCGCATAAACGAACGATTCTGAAACTCAGTCGGCTTGATAGATGTCATGATGCAAGTCGCTACATAAAATGTCCGTTAAATGCAATTCGTAAGACTACGCAGTAAAGCCATTTTCATAGTCAATGACACTAAGAAAACATACAACACAGAAGTTTCCTGAGAACGCCGCTAATTAGGATGCAAAACTTGTTTGATTGGCCGAAACTAGATCTTAATCGTTGTTCCAAGTAAGTCCAAAAACTTCTTAATCCAGGCTGGATGACCTGGCCACGCGGCGGCGGTGACAAGATTGCCATCGACATGTGCATTCGTGAAATCTTTGTTCTGTTCCACAAATGTACCACCACATGCAGTGACCTCTGGTGCACATGCTGGGTAAGCCATGCTTGATCTACCTTTCAATACTCCCGCAGCAGACAGTACTTGCGCGGCATGGCAAACGGCTCCCACCGGTTTATTCTTATCGAAAAAATGCTTAACGCACTCAAGCACACGCTTGTTCAGACGCAGGTATTCCGGTGCTCTTCCTCCAGAAATTACTAATGCGTCATAAGCTGTGAAATCTATCTTGTCAAACTCCGCAGTGATACCGAAGTTATGACCTGTTTTTTCAGTGTAAGTCTGATCACCTTCAAAATCATGGATTGCCGTCTTTACCTTGTCACCAGCTTTCTTGCCAGGACAGACCGTATCAACGCTGTGTCCAACCATCAAAAGCATTTGGTAAGGCACCATAGCCTCGTAGTCTTCGACAAAATCGCCAACCAGTTGAAGAATTTTGGCCATAGTAACTCCCGATTGCGCTCACATTCAAATAGACAGTTTAATTGATGCTCGTTGAGGACACGTCAGTTGTTGAGATATTTTCTGAGATTGTTCATCTAATCCCTGCCTGCTGCAAACTCATGCCCGTTTGGCAGATTTCGACTTGGGCTTAACGGACCGTGCACTCTCAGCTCCTAAAATCACGCGCCCTCTGGTGGCCTTCGGGTGTGCAGGCTGAGCTTCAATGCGTAAATCCCAGCGAAGCTTTAACAGATAGCTAGTAATACGATCAACAGAAAAGTCGCTCATCTTTCCACGAAGAATTTTTGATACTTTTGATTGATCCGTGCCAAGAAGACTTGCCACCTCTACTTGAGTCATTTCACTCGCACGAATCGCATCCTGAAGTTTGTGAAAGAGATGCGCCTTGAGTAAAAGTTCCTCCGCCTCTTGCGCATCAAAACCAAGATCCAGGAAAACATTACCAGAGCCCTTTGTAAATTCCGCTTTGCTTACTTTGCTCATTTTGCATCGCCCCTTCTACTTCTCAATTCACTAAAGCGCTTAACGGCTATGTCCAAATCATGTTTAGAGGTTCTCTGAGTTTTCTTTTGAAAAGCATGAAGGACATATATTGCCTCCAAAAACTTAGCTACGTAAATGACTCTGTTTGCGTTACCTTCGTCCTTCACTCTGATCTCATTTACGCCGGCGCCTATGGTAGGCATTGGCTTCCAGCTTGAGGGCTCGCGACCTTCTTGAATAGAAAGTAATTCTGCGCCAATGTCTTCAGTTGCGCTCTTCGGCCACGAACGTAACTCTTCCCGGCTGTTTCCAAGCCATGTGACACTTTTACGAACTCTTTTCATTATATGCCAATACTAGCCTAATTGAGACGACAACTCAGAAAAATTATTGGACGACAGTTTTCGTGAGAGCACATTTGCGAATGCACCGATCTAAAGATGCCCCAGCATCCGGCCGGCTCTACTGTATTTGCTTTCTCCTAAAGCACCAACGCCGAAGTGCGACCAGCGACCAGACAGCTTCTACCATTCCGAATGGCCAAGCGCCTTGCAAGAAGCCGTAGACAGATGCCATCACGCACGAGACCGCGAAGGCAAGCACGAACCAATTAGAGCGTGCTTCAAGAGCGTAGAACACAAGCATCAGAACGACGGATATAAGTCCAAAAATTGTTAGTGTGTTCATCTACTTGTAAGTCACCGAATAAGATGTCCTGCATCGTCTTTGAATAACATTGGAGGAAGAAGACCAGCTGGAGAAACATGTTTTGGCGGGACTAATAAAACAGTGCCCTTCGTTGCGCCGAGTTTAGATCCGGAAAAGAACGGATCCATTAGGAAGTTTTTTGCACCTGTTTCGGAACCCACACTAACATAAAGCCTTGCTGGATGCAGAAAATCTGCAAATGAGCGAGAAGACCGAACAAAGCTAAAGCCCGGATATGAGTCGAGCTTGTTCTCGAAGCGTGGTTTAGCAAATGCGTTCGACAGTGACTTTAATCGATAAACTGGCATCAAACTGGAAAGATCAGTTTCCGGAGTAATTTCTGCACTTACGCTCGACAAGTTCAGAGAAATGTTTGACATCACCCCGGACACCGGCCGATTATTGGTTCCTTCATCAATATGAAATGCTATAGATCCATCAGGAAGCTTGGTAACATCAATTACACGGACTGCTGGACATCCTCGGTCGTGGTACATGTTTTCGAGATAGGTTATTGATTCAGAAAGCTTGGTCGCATTCTCCGGCATACCAAGCTGATCTAAGAATGGTTGAGAGAGAATAATGTCTTTGGTCGAAATTATTTTGTTGCCGAGGCAGCAAAATTCCGTCACAGGTGGATTCTCGCGCACACGGTACATCAGGGATACAGCTTGTCCATGGTTAATAAGAAATGGAGTTGCCATCACATCAGCAAAATAGCCCAACTTATTAATAGCTCGCAGATCCTCCACAATTCTATTGCGATCAAAAGGATCGCCAGGTGCGGTCTTGATGTGTCGACGAATCTGGTCAGTTGATATCAGGCGGTTACCTTCAACATTGATTTCAGAAACGGTTCGCATGTCATTTTTCAATCTGCAGATCAGACGTGGACTACTGACTTGAATATTCGGCTCGGTAACTAGATATTCATCCGAGCCAATTCGAAATTTGAAGGCGCTTCCTGAGGTTAGCGTACCAAAGCGCAGGATGCGCACATTCCCATGCGCGTCCATGACCCCCTTGTTGTCATCGAATACAACCTTGTCTGCATCGAGTTTTGCATTTTGTCCATCGATTCGCACTTCCACATTTCCGCTCGCAGTGAAAGTGTTGTTCTCTGGGTCGAACTCTGTGTAGTCTCCGGTAATTTGAAAATTGTCATCGAAGCGATGAAGATCTTTAGCGCGAGTTGAGGCATGCAATTCTCCGGCAAAACTTGCGCCGACACACCAAGCCCACGCAAGGAAAACAATTGGGATTAGAATAGTTTTTCGCAAGTTAATAGACTTCAGCTCTCTCATTTTTCAATTGTCTGAGCTTTAGAGTAGTTCAACAAGACTGACGCCCTCATAAATCTACGACTGCGTATTCTTGGGGCGCTCAAGCTGATGATGAGCCTTGTTGCATTGTCGGCAAACAAATTTGAAAAGTGATGGAAACTTGGATCTATATTGCCAGAATCTGATCGCATTGTACTTGAACTCTAGGGCCTTGTTGAAACGAGCGCTGATATCAATAAGGAGATGCAAGACTCCTCATTTCATCGTAACATAATGCATCTCAACTTTGTCCATCTTTGAAGCTCAATCTTTGGCTCTTTCGACAGCGCAATTCACAGTCGTGACATTGGCACCGCTAGCAGTGACATCTTCAAGTTTTGCCCAGCTCAATAAATCAGCTGCGGCGGCAGGAACGTCATCACCGCTGACGGTGAGTTCATATGGTGCGTGCTTCGCGATCTGCTTGTCATACATGGGATCGTAATATTCGGTCAGGAGCGCCTCTACAGCTTCAGGCAAGTGACCGTTCATGCCGAGAGCGATGATTTCCTGTGTTCTTTTGGCGCCTATGCGTTCGCGCAAAAGTTGCATAGATGAAAGAGCTTCTTGTTTCACGCCCTCACTAAAAATCCCAGCGTAATCCTTGACGATTCTTTGCACTCTGGTGTCAATTGAGCAGTCCACTAAAATACGACGACCTCGGTTTATTCTCTCGACTAGAAAATCAGGCAACGATAATTTACCGATTTTTCGACCTTCAGCTTCTAGAAAGACCGGTCCATCCTTAAATTCGCGCAGTTTCAGCCAGACCTCGGACTCAAAGTTCTTTTGTGTAGGTTGAGCTTGGAGACCTAAAGCACCAAATACGGAGCCACGATGATTAGCGATGACTTCAAGATTTAAAACCTGTCCGCCCAATTTTTCAAGAGCACAAAGAATTTCGGATTTACCGGCACCAGTCTGTCCATGCAAAACGATAGACTGAAAGGTATATTTGTCGCCAGTAAAATCTTCGATCACGTGTTTACGCCAGGCTTTGAATCCACCGGACAAGCGCCAGCAATCTATGCCGACCACGGTCAAAAAGCTGGCGACAGTTTCGCTGCGCAGACCTCCACGCCAGCAGTGAACTACAATGTGTTGACCGGGTTGCTTCAGTTCTATAATCCGGTCGACAATGTCAGGAATTTTTGGAGAGATTATCTTCAAAGCTTTTCGGCGCGCCACCATTTCGCCTTCAGTGGCATAAATGGTGCCAACCACGACACGCTCTTCGTCCTCCAAGAGTGGGATGTTAACCGAATTTGGAATGTATTCAGCGTCATGCTCACAAGGAGAACGTACGTCAATTACCAACGGATCCCGCAGTTCAAACAAGCGATCGGCTGATAACTCACGCCAAGTCATCTTGGCTCTATAGACTTGGCTGCTTTAGGCGGCGCTGATTTTACTTTTTTCGCTGACACCTGATGCACAAGTACATGCACAAGCGGCTTGGCGCGCATCTTCTCAGCAAAGTATCTGTTAAGAGCACCCTGAATGAAGTGCGACAGATCATGTTCTTCCAGAGCATTCACGGTCGGTTTCACATGCAGTATGTTTCTCACTTCACCTTGAACTTTGATCACGAATTCTTCAGGCGACAATCCCCGCGGAAGAATAATACCTTTCAAGCCAACATCTGGACCAGCAATTATCTGTTTCTTTTCGTCGAGTGTAATAGCAATGGTGACTAATCCGTCATCAGCCAGGTGACGCCGTTCTTCGACGATCTCTTCATTGATATGCCAGGCGCGAGAAGAATCGATGAGAATTACTCCGGCTTTGACCCTTCCGTTCTTCAAGCCGCGGTCTTTGTTCAACTCGAGAACATCACCATTTTCCAAAACGAAGCAATTTTGCTCTTCCAATCCGCAATCAACTGCAAGTTCAGCATGCTTGACCAACATCCGATACTCACCGTGAATAGGCATGAAAAACTTTGGTTTGCACAGGTTGATCATCAACTTCTGCTCTTCCCGACACGCGTGACCGGAGACGTGAACACCCGCATCCCGTCCGTAGATAACATCGGCACCGCGGATGAAGAGAGCATTGATCGTGTTAGCGACAGAACGTTCGTTTCCAGGAATTGGTGTCGCCGATATAACAACTGTGTCGCCCGGCATGATCTTGATCTGTTTGTGTTCGTCGTTTGCGATACGCGTCAATGCTGATAGTGGTTCACCCTGGCTGCCGGTTGTGAGAATGACAACTTTGTTGTGAGGAAGCTTGCTGATTTGGTCAATGGGGAGCAACAATCCATCAGGGAATGTCATGTAACCTAGTTCCCGCGCAATTCCAGCGAGATTCAACATTGATCGACCAAGAATCGAAACTTTGCGATCGTATTTCATTGCGGCCTGCAACACCTGCCGAATGCGATGAACATTGCTGGCAAATGTGGTGACAATTATTCGCTTTGGTGCGTTGGCAAATACTTCGTTGATTTTTTTCCAGACCGTTTTTTCCGAAGGCGTGAATCCTTCTCGCTCTGTATTAGTGCTATCGCTCATGAGCATCAGAACGCCTTCATCTGCCGCTTTCGTCAGGCTGGCAATGTCGAAGAGTTCGCCATCAACAGGTGTGAAATCGAATTTGAAATCGCCAGTGTGGATCAAAGTGCCAACGGGGGTGTTGATAATCAGACTAAAGGAATCTGCTATTGAATGCGTGCAGCGAATAAATTGAACGGTAAAGCAACCAATCTTCACTTTTTGGCGAGGTCGAACTTTTCTCATTACGGTGCGACTCTCTAGCCCACCTTCCTTGAGTTTACCTTCCAAGAGACCGATGGCCAGGGCTGGTCCATAGATGACAGGAATACTGATTTCTTTGAGAATAAAGGGGATGCCACCAATATGATCTTCATGTCCGTGAGTGACCGCGAGACCTCTCAGTCGATCTTGATTTTCGACTAAAAATGAAATGTCGGGTAGCACCAGATCGACACCAATCATATCCTCATTGGGAAATGCCAGCCCCGCATCGACAAGCATGATATCGTCACCGTAACAGATGGCAAGTGTGTTTTTGCCAATTTCACCGAGTCCGCCAAGTGGAATAATCTTGAGTACATTCGTGCCCAGTTCGACTTCACCTGACCCATTTTTTTCGACTGCCACCATGTAACTCCTGATTAGACGACCGATGACTTGGCAATCAGATCAGCTTCTTTCAAAAGTTGATCGATGACTTGTTTTTGATGTTTATCTAGAGGCACTAGCGGTAAACGCAAGTGCTCTGTGCAAATTCCTAGCACTGAGAGCGCATATTTCACACAAGTCGGATTGGGAGCTGCGAACAATCCTTTAAAAATCGGCAAGAATTTATAATGCTTTTCTCGAGCAGCATCGAGTCGCCCAGCAAAAAAATCATCAACCATGTCCGAAATCGGCTGACCAACAACGTGACTAGCTACGCTGATGATTCCAGACGCGCCAATTGATAGGAACGGCAAAGTGAGGTAATCATCGCCAGAATAGATTTTGAAGGACTCCCGCGCCTTGCCGGCGATCTCTGCGGACTGCTCAACGCTTCCTGTCGAATCTTTTAAAGCATAAATATTATGATTACTTTCAATCATTTCGAGCATGGTATCAGGTGTGATGTTGACACCAGTTCGACCAGGAATGTTGTAGACAATGATTGGCAGGCTGGTCGATTTGGCAATCTCACCGAAATGCTTCAGCATGCCTGCCTGGCTCGGTTTGTTGTAGTACGGTGCCACAACCAAGAGTCCATCAGCGCCCAAGCTTTGTGCTTCCTGTGAGGCTTTGATAGATTTTGCGGTGGCATTGTAGCCAGTGCCCATAACGACCTTGGCTTTACCCTTCGCCACGTTGATCACAGCTTTGAGCAGATCACGTTTTTCGGAATCTTCAAGGGTGGGGCTTTCACCCGTAGTTCCAGAAACGACGAGACAAGTTGTTCCGGTCGAGAGAAGGTGTTTGACAAGTTTCTCAGTCGCCTTGAAGTCAACTTTCAACTCATCGTCGAACGGCGTAACCATTGCAGTCATCACACGCCCAAATAGTGGCGCGTCAGTTTTGATCACTGTTCATACCTCACGATCACGTTTGAGTCCACTTCCTTTTAGGTTGTTACCGGCTGCATCAATAAATTGTGTTCGACGACATACTCTGCGATTCGAACAGCGTTGAGCGCCGCACCGATTCGAAGATTATCTGCCACCACCCAAAGATTGAGACCATTTTCGGATGAAGTATCTCTGCGAATGCGGCCAACGAATACCGGATCTTTTCCAGCAGCATCAAGCGGTGTTGGATAAATGCCTTTGTCCGGTTCGTCCCACACTTCAATAATCGGGCTGTTGGCTAATGCCTCGCGCGCTTGGTGCGGACTGACGGCGCGTTCGAGATCAACTGTGACAGCTTCGCTATGGCTGATTGACACAGGCACACGCACAGCTGTGCATGTGACAGGCAGATCTGGTAGTTCTAAAATCTTGCGAGTCTCTTCGACGACTTTCATCTCTTCTTTGCTGTAACCGTTCTCCAAAAACACATCGATATGAGGAATTAAATTGAAAGCGATTTGACGTTGGAAAACTTGAGGTGAATAATCCTCGTCATTCATGATCGCTCTAGTTTGATTCTCGAGTTCGTCCATCGCCTCTTTACCGGCACCGCTTACCGATTGATAAGTAGAGACAATAACGCGTTTCAATCCACCCAGTTCATGCAAAGGTTTGAGCACAACGACCAATTGGGCAGTCGAACAGTTGGGATTGGCGATAATTCCCTTATGAGTTTTCAAAACATGACCATTCACTTCAGGCACCACAAGTGGTACTGAAGGATCCATTCTAAATGCGTTAGAATTATCGATCACGACCGCACCTTGCTCGACGGCTAGCGGTGCGAGCTTTTCTATGATTTCTGAACCAGCCGAGGCTAATACAATGTCTATGCCCTTGAATGCTTCAGGGTTAATTTCTTGAACGGGGTAGTTTTTACCCTTAAATGCGATGGTCAGATCTTTAGAACGAGCGCTGGCCAAAAGGCGTAACTCTCCAATGGGGAAGTTTCTTTCTTCCAAGACCCGCAACAATTCTTGCCCGACTCTACCTGTGGCACCAACGATGGCTACGTTGATGGGTCGCACTGACTTCTTCATTTATCCTCGTCTCCTCCCTAATGGACATTTTGCATCAGCACGCGATCTAGTCCCACAACCATGTGGTCAAAATCGAGTACTGATTTCAAAGCAAGCAATATACCTTTGGTAAAACAACTGGTGTTAAAACTGTCATGTTTGATCGTCAAAAGCTCGCCGTCAGAGCCAAACAGCACTTCTTGATGAGAAATCAAACCAGGCAGTCTGAGCGAATGCACCCGGATGCCGGCATCACTTTTGCCACCACGAGATCCAGCCATCAACTCTTTTTCATTCACGACTTGCGGGTTAAAGTTATTCCCTACTTCTGCCATCTTCTTAAGAGTGTGCATGGCTGTGCCAGAAGGAGCATCCACCTTATTAGTGTGGTGCATCTCGACGACTTCAACATTTGGAAAGATGCATGCGGCTTGGCGCGCGAATTCCATCATCAAGACTGCTCCAACTGAAAAGTTGGGCACCAACATGGCACCAATTTTCAATTTGGAAGACAACTTAGATAACTCCTCCAGGCTCTCCGGGGAAATGCCCGATGTGCCTATAACTGGGTGGATTCCCTGCTCAAGAGCGCGTTTCGCATTAGCGACAGCGACATCGGCCTTGGTGAAATCCAGAAGTACATCCGGTTTGCACCCAGCCACAGAGTCCAAAAAATCGTTGCTGACAAGTATAGCAGTGTTACTGTCAGGCGCCACACCTGCTATTGAGCGCACGTCCGTGCCGACATAGGATGCCGACGCGCTGCCATAGGCGCCAACCAGCTCAAACTCGGGGTTTGAGAAGATCGCCTGAGCGCTCGCGCGTCCCATTCGACCGTTTATCCCGGCTATAACTACCTTTACAGTTCTGGTTGAAACTCCCGGCTCGCTCATTCACAACTCCTGATCAGCATCACGCCTGTCCTCGATACTCGGAAGTCCAGACCGTCTTGCCTGTTGAGCCGAAACCACCTGCACCACGCACGTCGCTTGGAGAAAGTTCGTCAACTTCCTCTATTTCAACGTATGGTATTGGCTGCACAACCAGCTGAGCGACACGCTCGCCGGGCTCAAAAGTGTATGTCTCAGTGCCGTGATTGATTAGCAAGACAATCACTTCGCCTCGGTAATCGGAATCTATTGTGCCAACGCAGTTTGTCAGGGTGATTCCCGCTTTGGCAGCCAATCCGGATCGTGGCACGACCTGACCTTGATGACGCTCGGGAATCTCAATTTGAATTCCGGTGGGCATCTGCATGCGTTCGCCGGCCCGAAGCTCCACTGGCTTCGGAATCGCCGCAGCTAGGTCTAGCCCCGCCGCCCCAGGCGTGCCATACGTCGGCAGAGCCACACAGTGCGGCAGTCTCTTCACCTTCAGTTTAACGACATTCATTGTTTAATTCCTTATCGCACACCAATCGGTGGGATTTGACCTAGCAAGCCAGCTCGTAACTAGCCTGCAACTCGGATTCCGGACCGACCACAATCATCGAAAGCAAATCAGGCTTGATCAGCGCATTTGCTAGATCCTTGATTTGAGCGCTGGTTACACGATCGATGTCAGCCACAATTTCTTCAACAGTCAACTGTCTTCCGTAAAACAGCTCACCATAAGCACTTCGAGCCGTTCGATTGCGCATAGACTCCAGCCCTAACAAAAGTTCACTGCGCAATTGGATTTTCCCGCGATTAATTTCGGCATCTGTAAAACCATCGCTCTTCATTCTCAGAAACTCTTCAGATATCAGGTCTAACACCGTGCCCACCTGTTTTGGACTGGCACCAGCATAGACACCAAACAATCCATTTTCGCGATGGCTCTCCCGAAAGCTGTTGATGGTATAGACCAAGCCGCGTTTTTCGCGAACCTCTTGAAAGAGGCGTGATGACATATTTCCACCGAGGCAAAGATCCAAAATTGCGAAAACATAGCGTTGCTCGTCTGTGATTTTCAAACCATCACTAACAATGGAAATGTGCGCTTGCTCGATATCCCGATGCTTGACTGCACGGTACTTATGCATCTTCGGGGCGCCAACCTTCTTCTGAGCGCTGCCCGGCTTCATATCCGAAATTGCCGCGGCGATTTGATCGATTGCCTTTTGCTCGTCAAAGTTGCCGGCAATGGAAATTACCAGTCGCTCTGGACGATAAAATTGATCGACATGCGCGCGCACAATCTTTTCGTCGATTCCAGAAACCGTCTCAAATGTGCCGGTGATAGGCAGTCCTAGAGGATGGCCGGGCCAGATATTCAGGATCAAAGTTTCATGCGCATAATCTTCAGGATCGTCGTCATACATCTTGATCTCTTCAAGTATGACTTGACGCTCTAGCTCGAAATCGTCTTTATCGAGGTTTGCATCTACGATCATATCCAAAAGCAAGTCGACGGCAACATGCAGTTGATCGCCCATAACACGCCCATAGAAGCACGTATTTTCTTTCCCAGTTGCAGCCCCGAGACTTCCTCCCACATCCTCAATTTCTTGCGAAATCTCTTGAGCAGTACGTTTCGAGGTGCCTTTAAACAACATATGTTCCAGACAATGAGAGACGCCATTATTGTGCTCATTCTCATCTTCCGAGCCCACATCGACCCACACGCCGATGGATGCTGAATAAACCTCATTCACTACTTCAGTTAGGATGCGCGCTCCATTTGGCAAAGTAGTCTTTTGAATCATTTGGTGTTGATACCCTTTACTACGCTGATCTATATGCGATCGCGTTAACTAGCTGTATTGACCGGCATTTGCCGGGGCACGGTACATTTTAACATTGCAAAGACGGTACCCCACCGCCCTTGGCAAGGCAGTGAGGCCCGTCCTTTTCAGGAGGATCCGGGAAAAGCTAATGTGTGCCTTGATTTGGGATAGAACCGATTGCGTTAATTGCGTTCAACAGAGGAAGATTGTCACGAATCGCGTCATACGCTTCGCACCTGGCAAAGTTGAAACTGCGGAGATCGTAATGCCAGGCGTGGTGCTCTTGGTCCACTAAGTTGGCAGCTATCTCCTTCTGTGTTTCAAAAGGCAATATTGCTACATTGTTCGCTAGATAGGCCGTTGCATCGTTGCTGAGCGACAATGCGTAGGAAACATCGAACGGTTTGCCGCGTTTTGCATTTTCAATATTTGCCGCGACGATGATCCGATCTGGATTTGCAAATTGCAGAATTGCCACCACTACGAAAGCGGCAGAGCAAGCGGCGAAGGCAAATTTGGAACGTTTACCAGTCAAAACTGTGGCAGCAAAAATTACATAGAGAACGGCCATACATCCGATGAATGCTGATACGTAAAATCGCAATTCAGTTAATCCGTATTCTTGTTGGTACAGATTCATGCGTTGAATTGCTGATGACATAATCACAAACAATAGCCCTATTTGTACGCCCGCTTGGGCTGGAAAGATTTTATCGAACTTGTCGCGATGTCTTGGTAATAGCCAGTCTCCGACCAAAAGCATTGGTAAAACCAAAGCAGACACAGTGGCTAATTCAAAAAATCCTTTGCGCGCATACTCAGCGAAAGACAAACCCGAAGTTGTTTCAACAATGCTTGTGCCACCAAAAAAATAGCGAAACTGCACCATTACGAATGAGAGGAAAAGCAAATTGAGTAGCGCCAGCATTACATTCAACTCCAACCTACCGAGGTTTGGTTTGAACAGTGGACATTTATCAGCGGGCAGATCCAGTGACTTTTCGGCTGCGAACATCGGGCGCAGATAGCCTGCTGTGCACCAACTAAAGCCGATCAAAATTGCCAGATGCATCGAGACATCTGAAAGATTCAAACTCAGTCCTTTGTTTAGCAAGCCCGCAAAAGCAGCATCGGCACTGATGAAAAGCGAACAAAACAACAGCAGCAGCGGAATGGCAAAGGCGACCCCTCTAATTACTGCGGGCATTTTCCCAACTACACTCGGAGGCACCAATCGTCTCCACGGCAGATCAATTTTGATCAGGTTCATCGCCTCGATCAAAGCATCTATGGATGTGACCAAAGATGCAGCAAAATATTGAAGGATGCCGCTTGCCTGTGCCACATTTCCCTTGAGAGAAAACGAAAGCATGACAAGACTGAAAAACATCAGAAACATATCGATGCTGTGCAGAATTGCGGAGTCGCGCCACATATAGGCAAATGCAGACAAGTTCACCGGAACCAGCCACCATAAGCATTTTCTGTTTACCTCAAGCTTCCTTGCTGCGGTCACCAGAGATACCACTAAACTGAGCGTCAGTGACCAGATCAGCACGCTCAGTCCATTCGGGATTGAGCGCACGATGCTGTCGTGGAAAAGCAAATCGCTAGCTAATCCAACCATCAGAGCCGCGATCAAAATCTTTATTGAAATTACCATTTTTCACTCCAAAGGATTGGACCTGCAGTGCAGAAGCAATATTGCTGCCTCTCTAACATGCAGTTCCTTGGTCGTTTTCTCTTACCCATCGCCATTTCTCCGACGGCACAAAGCAGGCGCACGAGCTGTCTTGCTCATTGCGCGGGATTAGTGGTGTTAGCGATCCGTGATACTGAATTCAGCATACGCCTGCAAGTTGGATCGATCAACGTTGCCTGGACGACAAAGATGGCTCGTAAACACGCTAAAGCGGGAACACACTGTACGCTTGCTTGTTCGTTTAACATCAAGTAAAGCCTGCGTAAAGTCAAGTGAGCAGAATTAATCTGCTACACGCATCTGTATGACTCGCTTCTATCGATGCAATTAATCTAGTAGATCAGAATGATCTTCATATGCGAAGTAGTGCCATCGACATGCCCATGCATGGTCCAGAAATATTATCGAAAAGAAAACGGAATGGCGAAGAAATGGCTAGCACTGAATGTGGTGCCCACGAACAATGCGCCAGAAATAATCCAGCGCATTGTTCTAGTTATTTAGGATCGGCTTACTGAGCTGGTGCTTCCGCAGGAGCAGCAGGAGCTGGTGTAGTGATGTTGATGTTTGGAGCTGCAGGTGCTGGAGCACTAGGAGCTGGAAGAATAGTTGTGTTATTAGTTGTACTGCCGCCCGACATTGCGCCGGAATTGTAGAAGTAAACTCCACCAACCACTAAGGCGAGTGCCAAAAGAATGCCTAGAATAAGGCCAACTGCTGAACTTCCGGAATCTGTGCTTTCTATGATAGTGGTCATGATAATTCCTCTCTTAAATTGTGTGCGTGTGTTTCATTTGGTGTTCGGAGCGGTCGACGGGACTCAAAACTAGAATGTTCCAAAATTGCTTGAAACGATGTAACAGCGAGTAATCTTTCCGTTACTGAATTGCCGTCGCACCCCATAGCGACCTTGACAGCAGACTGCGGATGTTGAGACGTGGGGCCGAGCGTATCACCGGGGAGCGCCTTCTGCGGCGCTGACTAAGGGGGCACAGTTTCCCAACGGCGCAGGCGTCTCGCTGGATCTACCGATGCTCCACACAGCGCGCGACCACCTACTGACAGCTCAACCGTTAAGATAGAACTACGTCCATTCCCCTCTTAACAGCACATCCCTTATAATGTCGTCCTGACTTTTGCCGACGTAGCTCAGCTGGTAGAGCAACGGTTTCGTAAACCGTAGGTCAGGGGTTCAATTCCCCTCGTCGGCTAATCTATGCAATTCACAAAAACAAAACCCTCATGCCTGGCGCCTTTCCAGAGATGAGGGTTATAAGCATTTACACACTGTGCACCTTTCTGTGCACCTTTAATTGCAAAGTGCCTCTTTTGTTGGCTCTTTCGCTTCAAACATCATCGATACAATCCGCTCATTCTCTTTTGATGGATCATTGATGAACCGCAGGTAGTGCTTGAAAGTAGTTTGCAAAGTTGAGTGCCCGAGCACTTTTGCGACCCAACCGGGATTGGCACCTTGCTGCAAACATATAGATGCAAAGGTATGACGCAGTTGATAAGACGGTCTGTGTCTCAATCCTGCCTTCTTCAAGGCGGCGGACCAGGTGGTATCAAGATGGCGGTTGAGCGGCAAACCGTTCTGTCCTACGAATACATAGTCATTGCCGCCAAGCTCGGCTACTTTGCGCTCTTGCTTTAGAGCTGTGAGCACTTGAACCACTGGTGGCAACATTGGAATATAGCGCTCAGACGAGCCGGTCTTGGGCAAATCCTCGCAACCTTTCACTCGCGATTTATTGATATGAATTTCGCTCCGGACGAAATCAACATCCTGCCAACGGAGAGCTAGCATCTCACCAGGGCGTGCTCCAGTCCACGCCAAGCAGGTGAAGACTGGCTTAAATAGCTTGGTTAGCTTAGACAAGGCGAGTTCTAGTTCTTCTTTCGTCAATGGGTCAACATCGGCTTGCTGCTCTCTAAGTCTTGGCACTCCATCAGCTGGATTCTCTTCAATGATCTTTCTACGGACGCAAACTTTGAGGACTGAGCGCAGGAGAGTTACAGTGCTATTGGCTCTGCAAGCTGATAAATGATTCGCGATTCTGGATAGAAATTGTGCAACGTGCTGCTCCTCAATGGCTGAGACTTGCAGATGTCCAAACTCAGGCAGCAAGTAATTCTTTAGATGCTCGTTGTACGTGCGCAATGTGCTCGCTTTGTTGTGCGCTCTCTCCGCCATGTACTCGGCGGCTGCTTCTGCGAAAGTCTTTAACTTTTTCGGTTGAGTCAACTTCTCGAAGCCGCTCCAATCATCAGTGATTCGACCGACTGTGCTTTGCTTACGAATCTCAGCAAGAGCTAGCTCTGCCTGCCTTCTATCCTTGCCGAAAGACTTTCTGATTTGCACATTGTTTACTTTCACACATATGTAATAGCTACTTCCGCGTATATAAATGCCATTCTTCACTACGCCTTTCTTGGTTGTTTTGGTTGCCATTCTTCCTCAGATGCGCGTGTCGCGGTGTGCTAGTATGTGCTACATGATATCACGTCATGTAGAAATAAGGAACGGGTAAATGACTGCGCAAGGACTAACTCCAGAAGAATTCGCAGACCGCATGGGCTTGAATGAGGACTATGTACGTCAATGTTGTCGCGGCGACGTAGACCCGAGAACAACTCGCAAGCGCGTTTTGCCTGATGGCTGGACGGCAAGACAGGATGGACGGCGCCAACCTTGGCTCATCTACAAGAGTGAAGACTTGGAGGTAATTGAGCGCGAAAAACTTTCTAGAAGCGAGTTTCACGAACAACTTATAAAAAATGGCATCAAGCTTGACGACCACGAAATAGAATTTATTGAACAGCAGATCGAGCGTGACTTACGGTTTGAGGTCGCTCGTCGCACCGTGTTGGCAAAGATGCTCCAGCTTCCGGCACCGTCAAGTAATGAAGAGCGTTCGCAGCAGAACAAGGCTTTAGGGCTGATTGCAAAACGAGTGACTAACCTTATGTCGGATAGTGAACTAGTGCAGATGCTTCTGCATCGGTGGTCTCTTGGAATCGAAATCAACGAACCGGAAGATTATGGAAAGCATTTGTCCGCGCTCGATGGAACCTCGGCTTACTTGAGTACTAGAAGTGAGCTTAAAAAAGGCTCCCAATTTTTCGCGCGCATCAAGCATTATTATCGGGCTGCCGCATTCGATAACACCACAACTTCTGTCGAGGTCAAATTCTTACCTGATGGAAACTGGAAGATAGGCAACAGAGGGGCTTCAGACGAGGCTGCAACAGAATCGGTTTTAGTAGAATTTGGTGCTCTTGGGTTTAAAGTTGAAGACCTCGCGAAGTGGTTGTGGCACACGGAAATCTCATTTGATGAAGCCATACTTCGAGGTGAATTCGATCAAAAGAAACGAAAAAATTTGATTCACTCGTTCGCTGACTCGCCAGAAGTCATAGACCACCCGGCGCGTTCTGAGTTTCTGAATCGGTGCCAGCATTGCGGAAAAGAATTCAAGGACAAACTTTCCAACAAGCGCTTTTGTGCGAAAGGCGACGCCTGGTATTCCGCTGATGGAAGGAAAGAGCGAACAGATTGTAGACACGCTCACTGGAAATGGCTGAACGAATGGCTCGAAAAAAATTCAGATGAATCGCAGAGCGATGAGCTGCGCTCAGCCCGTCGTACTGAATACATCGCTAAGCGTCTCGATGACTATCGCAGCCACTTAATCAAGTAGAACGGAATCAGCTTGAAGAAAACATGAGACAGGCACCGACATTGGTGCCTGTTCCTTTCGGTATTCTTCATCTTAAGCGCAGACAATGTCATGTAAAACCGTTGGTAATCACCCCCGGTTGACGCCATGACGCGACTGGCCGTTTTATACAACAGCACGCACAAACATGGAGCGAGTTTCAAATGACAAACCACGATATACAAAAAACTGAATTGCCGACTCTCTATTCAGTACTAGAAGCCGGAACATTACTTGGTACCGGACGGAGCAAAACTTGGGACCTGATTTGGAAGGGTCAACTAGGGCATTACCGAATTGGCAAGAAGATTCAAGTCTCTGCTGCTCATATTAGCGACTTTTTGAAGGGTCGCGAAGTAGCACCGCATGATGCCAAAGCCATCGCGAAGAAAACAGCCACTGACATTATTAGCGCTTCGCGTAAGAGAGGTGCATAGGCATGACGAAAACATATGAAAGGGCGGATGAAATCAAGATTGTTGACGAGTTACGCGCGCTGCTGCTGTACGCAACAGGAGCCGGGTACCGCGAAGCAGCATTGCCCCGCTTTTGGGTCCAGGCAATGGAATTAGTTGCCAAATACAAATCATGGCTGGAAGGGTACGCGGCTGTGCTGTCGTCATCAGGCAAACAAGGTGACACTCAACATGCTCAAATCCTCGTTAAAATCGCATCGAAATTGGCGATAGAAAACAAAAGTTTTCCCGTCAACCGATCAAGCGATTACATCACGGATTGCTTAGATTCGGTGCGGGACCAAATAGAACACGTTCATTGCGACTTCATCGATTTTCTAAAGTCTCGCGACACTGCCCTGTCTCAAAACGCCGAACAAACTCCCAAGATCGATTTAACTGAACGCACAACAGTTGCTTTTGAAAGAGTTGCCGTAGCCCAAGAGCGCAGCATGCGCCTTCTCGAAAGAATCGAGAGCTACCTGGCTCACGGGAAATATGCACCTTGAAAATCAAAACGCCCGAGCAACCAGGCGTCTCAACGAACTTACTTTTCAGAGGCAAACCAATGATATACAACAATGACTTCTGGCGCAACAGTGCCATGAGTGACTTGGTCACCGCGCTTGGTGCCCGCAAGTCAGGTTCAGAATTCCTTGCGAACTGTCCGGTGCATGGTGGCGATAGTTTCACCATTACCGAAAAACAAGGGCGCATCCTGGTCCACTGCTTTGCTGGTTGCGATCAGCTAGCGGTTCTCGCGGCTATAAGAAAGCTGGGTGTCCAGCCACGCGGTATCAGATCGCAGGAGGCACGAGACCCAGTCGAGCCCGACCAAGCAAAAGCCCGAGCCATCATGAGGGTCTGGAACGAGGGTGGCGCCGTGCAACCTGGTGATGCGGTGGACACCTATCTGCGAAACAGGGGGATCATTCTTAGTGTTTATCCCGACTCGATTCGCTTGCATCCGGCGTTGGGATACTGGCACGAAAAAGAGTTAATAGGGACTTTCCCCGCGATGCTTGCCAGGGTCACATCTGCCGCAGGAGAACTGGTATCTGTTCATCGGACATACCTGACAGAATCGGGAACGAAAGCGGATGTACCGCAGCCGAGGAAGTTAATGAGTCCCGCTCTATCTGGCGGCTCTCGCGGTGGTGCAATCAGACTTTTCCCAGAGTCGAAAGTCCTTGCCGTTGGTGAAGGCATAGAAACCTGTTTGGCTGTTCATTCTGCAAAGGGCTATTCAGTGTGGTGCACGATAAGCGCCGTGGGAATGGCATCCCTGGTGGTTCCTGGCTCGGTAGAGACAGTAATAATATGCGCGGATAAGGATGCAAGTGGCGCTGGTGAACATGCAGCACAGAAGCTTGCTGAGCGTCTCTATCGTGATGGAAAGAACGTAAGTATTGCGCTACCACCCGGGCCCATTGTCGGCAAGTCAGTCGACTGGCTAGATGTATTAAGGAATCACGCAAACCATGGACAGTAAACCAAAGGTCAATTTATTCGGCGACAATTCGAGCCCGTCCGCAGAGATTCTAGACAACAATACACACGACTTCGCACCGGCTATTGCAGTAAAGGACGATGGTGCCGCACTAGATTGGCAGGACCCGGTGCTCTTTGGAGAAATTGAAACACCTTCGATCGGTTGCGAACTGCTTCCGCCAGTATTAGGAGAGTTTGCAAAAGAGTTAAGCCGACACACGCAGACACCTGAGGCTATGGCAGTCATGTTGGTTCTAGCCGTTGCTGCTACCTGTATTCAGAAGCGATTTGTAGTTTCTCCATATGGTGATGATTACACAGAGCCCTTGCCCCTTTGGTGTGTTGTCGCGATGCCACCAGCGAGCCGGAAGACGGCTGTCTTGTCTGCGATACGTGAACCTTTGGTCACCTGGGAGCGCGAACAAGCCGAGACGAATAAAGGTGCGATTTTCGAAAACCAAACTAAACGGGAAGTGCTGGCAAAAAGAATCGAAAAAACTCGCAAATTAGCCGTCGATGCTGAGGGTCCTGGTGAACGTGACCGCCTCATTTCAGAATGTTCTTCGCTCGAGTCTGAAATGCCAGAAGAAATGAAAGAGCCTCGGCTCTGGACATCAGACATAACACCTGAAAAATTGCAAAGCCTCCTGGTCGAACATGGCGAGCGAATGGCGGTGCTCGCCGATGAAGGTGGCATCTTCGAAGTGATGAGCGGTCTCTACAGCGACGGGAATGTAAATATCGACGTATTCCTGCAGGCGCACGCCGGCGGGTCTGTTCGAGTAGATAGAGGCTCTCGCCAAGCTCATCTCGATAAGCCTGCGCTGACATTTGGACTGGCCGTGCAGCCGTCTATCATTGCCGACCTCTCGCAAGGGTCCAAGCGAAAATTCAGAGGCAATGGTGCCCTTGCACGCTTCTTATATTGCATTCCTGAATCGAACATCGGCTCACGAAGAATAGGCAAGAGTGAGCCTATAAAGCCAGCCGCAAAGATTGCGTACAATGCGTGTCTCTACAAACTGTTGTTTATAGAACCCCTCATTGTTAACAAGAAAGAACAGCCGCGCGTGTTAGTGCTCGATGAGCATGCAGCGAGTGAGTTCGTAGCCTTCGCTGAAATGATTGAATCAAAGCAAGGCGAGCGAGGCGAATTTGAGCTCATTCAAGATTGGACCGGCAAGCTTCCTGGCGCCGCACTTCGCATTGCGGGAATCTGTCATGTCGTCGAACATGGTGGCGTCAATTTGAATATCAATAAGCAAACAATGACTCGTGCACTGGATCTGTGCGCATTGCTTATCGGGCATGCCCAAGCAGCCTTTGAAATGATGGGGTGTGATCCGTCCGTCTCAGACGCGAAGTATGTTCTCAGATGGCTAATGGACAATCGTGAAAGGAGTTGTAAACAGAATGATATTCACAGACTTCCGCGATTCAAGAATGGAAAAGTTGACCGAGTTATCAAAGCGGTGGACGTTTTGCATGAGCGCCACATTCTAAGTAAGCGCGACGAATTGAGCACGAAAAAGCCTACTCTCATTTATCACGTAAACCCTGCGATTTTCGGAACGGTCAGCTAATGGGTTGGCGTGAAATTTTAAAATCACTTCCAGGGGATAAAGAGGACAAAGAGGATTATGTAAAACCGGTGTTAGCACCAGCGTTAGAACCTGGCGCTCATAATCCTCTTTATCCCTCTGGAAGGTCTCTAAAAGCTGTCGACGAGGCTGAGGCTGCTGACATCTCGGTATGGCTGCATCGAGTTCTGAACGCTGACACCACAGATGGTGTCTTAGCCGTCGTGGAAAGTTTTCGCCTTTTGGATTGGACTGATAACCAGCGTTCGCAAATGTCCCGATACTATATCCGGAAACTTTCTTCAATAAGCTCGCTTTCAACGAGTACATGGACAGAAACATGATTCCTGAGGAGTTTGACGGGAAAGTTTGGGTAGATGAGAAACAGGAGATGGAAGCAATTGTCCTCAGTCGCAAGCAGTCTGACGAATACAGCCGAGGAGCCCTCTTTGAGTTTCATTTCGAAAGATTATTTAAAAGCAGTCGTCGAGATCGGTGCTCCGTATGGAAAAGAGACGAAGTGGCGCGGATCTGGAATTCTCTATGGCGACATTGTAGGGGTCCACGACCCGGGACCACCTCTCGCGCTAAAGATGGTTCTGTATGTTGTTACTAACAAGCATGTACTAAGGGGCATCTCTGAGGAAGACAAGGCTACCCAGGTTGTTATGAGATTCGTAAAAAAGTCATCAGGCAAGGCGGAGGTGCACAATTTCTTGCTTGCTTCAGAAGAAGGTCCACTATGGTGCTCTCACCCCAGTATTGTAGTAGACGTCGCGGTTCTACGATTGCGCTTAGAAGATGAATATGCGAGCGACACGGACTTTCAGCCGATTACATTCCCATATTTTTCAACATTGTCTCAAATGGAGTCTGGCGGATGCATGGAAGGCGACAGCATTTTCGTCGTTGGATTTCCCTACTCAGTACCTCAGTTAAGACCGCTGAACAAGACCTATCCAATCGTAAGAGGCGGAATAATCTCAAGAATCGCTGATGCTTACGCTGGTGAAAGCGACACATTTATCATTGATGCCACAGTTTATCCCGGGAACAGCGGCGGACCAGTAATCTTAAAATCAGAACATTCAGGTGCACATCTGACAGGCACCAAGGGACTGGAAAAATCCTACATGATAGGCATTGTCAGTGAGTACTTGGACTATCAAGAAAATGCAGTCTCAGAACAGACCGGTCGAACGCGAGTCTTTTTTTCCGAAAATAGTGGACTGGCGCGGGTTGAAACAACAGACAATATTCTAGCAACTTTGAATATCCTGAAATCCAAGCTTGGTGCTGCTCCCGATTGAAATCACCGCAGCTTTTGCACTACGAACATCGCGACGGTTTGGCTGGTGGCATCAGTAATACAAGTTGGTTTTGTTCCGCTGAGATTAAGGGCACCAACACGCAGACCATCTGAGACTGTGCCACCTCCAGGAAGCCACGCAGCTTGTCGCTTCGGCTTGCGGAATCTATCCACCCAACTCGTAGCGCTGGGATTGATGAAGTCGAGAGGTCCATATGATTTCCACCTTATTGAATCATTGCGCTGCCTTCAGTGCCCATAAAGCTGCCAGGACTAAACATGTTCGTCAGCCCGCTGCCGAATGAGCTGCCGGTTGAGCCGGTGCCGGTGCTACTGCTGCCACTGCCAGTTAAGCCGCTCAACAAACCACTGCCGAATGATTGTGCGGGTCCGCTGCTCAAGAGCCCTGCTCCAGCGTTACCGAGTGTATAGAGCTGGTTGGCTCGTGCCTGGTTTTGCGCCTCGTAGGCTTTCAGGGTGTTGGCGTAGTTGGTCAATCCAAATTGATTTTGATTGTTGTTGGCCGTTAAATTATAGGTGTTCAAATTCGCATTGTTGTTGCCTGCGTACTGATTCTGCATGTTCGCACCTTGCAGCTGGAGCCCTGCCACGTCGTTGCCTTGCTGCACGCCTAGCGCGTTTTGTTGCGCTGCAAGAGCGGGAGCGCCCGCGTAGTAACTTTGGCGACCTTGCAGAAGATCGTTATAGGCTTGTTGCGCGTACTGCAATCCGGCAGAGTACTCTTGCCCCGCTCCTGCTGATACGAGTTGCCCCATGTATCCGCCGGCATAGCTGCCTGAGTTCTGCCCGTTCGCGTAGAGGTTCGCTTGTCCTTGCGCGATGGCCGGCAGAACGTACTGCTGATAGTAGTACTGCTCGTAAGGCTGCATTCCGGCAGGGTCGAGCGGATTACCCGGTAATTGAAGGTTTGACGGTAGGCTTGTTCCGGCGCCGTTTCCCTCGATTTGGTTCGCTTGCCCGATTATCTCCGCCGCTGTCTGCGCTTTCGGTATGACGCTGGCCGGGTTCGGTGGTGTCACCACTGGCGGTGCTTGTGTGTACGGCGCTGGTGGTACGTAGGTAGGTGCTGTCGGCGTCTTCGGTTTGCTCATTTGCTGGTTGCCTCGTTTGGACAATGTTGGATTCCGACATCGAGCATAGCTAAATGGGCGGCACCATACAAGGTTCCGCAGTTCATTTTCGCTAAGGTGTTCAGTCCGGTCCTTAGCAGGGTATGTTTGATTGACGGATTATCTTTTCGGCACAATCGAGGCAAAGCGAAATGGATTCAGGCACACTTAACATTATTGGCGTGGTTGTAGCGATCGTGGGGGTTGGAGTTGCAATTTACTTTGGCGCCAAACAGGCAGCGAATAAAACTAAGCAGACTCAGACTCAGAACAGTGGAGCAAATTCAATTCAATCTGGGCGCGATACAAATATTGGTCAGGGATCTGGGAGCGATACGGGCATTGAAAAGCCGGATGTGAAGCCGGATGTGAATAAATGAGCGAAATAGAACAAGAGCAAAACGCCGGAACTGGTTTGGCTGTGCAGAGTGGCCGAGACACCACCTTCAACCAGGGAATCACAGTTGATCAAGTGTGCATGCTTTTGGATAGCATGAGCGCCAATATGAAGCTGGGTGTGGCATTGATGGATGACCGCTTCAAGGAATTCAAGCTAGAGGTAATGAAGAGACTGGATGATGAAGCCGCTCTCCAGCGAGAAGCGTTCAAAGACCCTGACTTTCTTTATGTGCTTGCAAAAGCGCAGCACCAGTATGCGAGAACTGACGACACAGTGCGACACAAGAATCTATTAGATTTAATTGTTCTGCGTTCAAAGCAAAACGAAAGCGGACGCCTTGCCTTAACGCTAAATGATGCCGTCGATAAGGCTTCTGTATTGACCCGGAATGAATTCGCCGAGCTGTCTATGTGTTTCCTTATTCGAAACACCCAGTTCAAAACACAGTCTATTCAAGAATTGTCGACACATCTCAATAGGTGTTTGGTACCATTACTGGACGACATCTCAGTTGAGCATTCTTCTTACACATACTTAGAATCGCATTCTTGCGCCAGTATTGATATTACTAGTCTCGAATTTCGAAATGCCTTGCTGCATTCATATGGCGGGTTGTTTTCGAAAGGTTTTGATAACGATTGGGTTACAACTCACTTTGCTGGCGCAAGCGATGGAGACCGGATACAGCTTTTGATTCCTTGCTTGAACGACTCATCTAAAGTTCAACTCGCTGCCTTAAGCAGGCATCTTTTCCTCGAGAAGGGAGCATTAACCAGTGTGAACCCAGACAATTTAAACAGTCTGTACACCGCGTTTGAAGGTACGTTTTGGACCGAAGCTGAAATCATCGAAAATTTGTCACCTTTAGTGCCAGATATAGCTCGCGCCTTCGAACTGTGGAATACCACCGCACTAAAGAACTTAATCCTTACCTCAGTTGGTACCGCTCTCGGTTACACAAACGTAGCCCAATTTGGTTTTGACGCAGATCTATCAATTTGGATAAAGTAACTGCTTAATCACCAATCGAACATGATTCTCTACTGTCTGAGGACCGCGCAGACGTCGCTAATAGATAGTTTGAGTTTCTCGATGATGCCTAACCAGACAGCAAGTTCGTTTGCTGCACCACTCGTTATAACATCGATGCAGCAAGGGCTAAGCGCTCGATATACATCAGTCGGATGCACGTCGCAATCTTTCGCCAGGTCCCAGATGTTTTGGTATCCTGCGCGGTGCATGGCATCCGTCACCGCATTCGGTAGCGCTGGCAATGTGGAATTCATGACACTCCTCTTGAATTGTTCTGAAACAACGAAATAAACCAGAGCATGGACAGTATTACAAACGCCAAGAAGCAGTCTACTAGCGTGATTCGTTCAGGGTATTCGCTTTCTTCTTCGTACATTGATTACTTCCTGGGGCGCTGAAATTCGCTTGTGCTCAAGCCTTTGGCTCGCTGGCGTTTCGTGATTGCGGCAACGCTGTACTTCTTGGTGCCTCGTCTGACATTCTCAAGAACGCCATCTCGTCGCAAGTAATGAAGCACCATGCCTTCGCTCCAGGCGATGTTTTGCAATTTCGAAGTAGAAACAGCACGACATGCAAATTTATCGCTATCGGGATGAGCACTGATTACATCTTCTCGAAGACAGTTCAACAATTTAGCCATGGCTGCCGGGCTAACTAGAGTGAACTTGTAGAGCCTCCGGATGAGACGCAGGGCGTGCTGCTCGTCAGGGTTGGGTGTGAGGGCTCCGTAGATTCTGAAGTATCCGTAGGGCGGCTTGCCATCGCGAGTGTAAGTGGCTGTCGGATTCTTCGGCGGTCGTCCCCGCGTGCTGTTGTACAAGTGTCCAAGTCCAACTCGGATTAACAAATTGCGGACGGCAGGCTGTCCCCATTCGTAGGATTTATACCGTTGATACGGAGCATAGCGCGGGCGAGTCGTGGGGCGCATTTGCTTCGGTGCAAACTTGTGCGGTCCCTTTGGATTTCGCAGCTTCTCTGCTGAATACCTAGCATTCAGATAACGAGTTATCTCGTTTTGGTTGTAGCCTGCATATTTATAGAGCCTTGCAATGAGCCGAATCACCCACTGTTCGTCCTTGTCCTCTTTCAGATCCTTGCCTTCAGCTCGGTATCCGTAGTGTGGACGAGCGCCGCCCCAGCCCCCTCGGTCAATCTTTGCCTGTCGGCAATCGACCAGGCGCTTGATGATTTGCTTTCGTTGAAGCTCGGCAAAGCTCTGCCCAATCTGGAAGAAGCAAACACCATACGGATCCGATAGGTCTAGGTCCTGCTGTGCACTAATCAGGCTCTTGCCGTTTCGCTGTAGGTCCACTCTGACGGTTTCAGAACTGAGAAGTTGGCGACTGTACCGGTCAAAATTTGGAACCAACAGACCGGTCGCGAAGATGTTGTTTTTTACTTCTTGGACTGCGGCTTGGAATACCAAGCGCTTATCCCACTCCTCAGCGCCAGTGAAAGCATCCATGTAGACCGCGAATAGTAAATGTCCATGTTTCTCGCAATAGGCTTCCACGAGCTTATACTGTTCGCCAAGAGAAAGTCCGTAGCTTTCCTGCCCTGGAGTGCTTACGCGCAGATAGGCAATGAGCCATTCTTTGGCGGGTATTGGTTCGAGTTGGTACATACTAAAATCTCCGCAAGAAGACAGGCGCAATAGCTTTCGCCATTCAGCCTTTGTGGTGCTCACTACAACTTTGTACCACGATTCAAGCGGCATCTTATTAATTAAAAACTCACGAAAGTGACTCGCGAAACTGGCTTGGAGCCTAGGTTTTATACCGAATGGAATAACGAAGCCGGGAAGAACCATCAGTTAATGTAGATACTACGGGTGGTGATACCGCGGTCGCCACAGTTGTAATAACTTCTAAAAATTTTGCCGAGGATGGACGGGCGTGATCGGGCCGGGCTGTTTGAATCCCAGTCTGGGGGGTGGGGCGGGCCTTAAAACACCGAAGCCGGGACCCAAAGCCAGGACCCATGCCGTTCTTGGTACGCAATGGGCACGACTGACCATGGCTAGACGTTGAACCCATGCCACTCTCGCTATGCAATGGGTATGGCTGGTCCATGGCTATGCGCTGAGCCTGTCCGTGTCTAGCGTGAATATACAAGAAGTCTTGAGATACTGATAGTGACCAAAGAGTCTGATTGAAAGCCGGTCTTGCTACTATCTACCAGCTTCGATATTACGGGCGTTGGAACGAATCCAGCCGTCACTTAATCCTCTTTGTCCTCTTAATCCCCTGGAAGTGATATTGAATTTTGAGGGTAAAGATGATGATACTGACAACTCTTTTTAGTGCTGGTAGCTGTGTCAGCCTTCCCGGCATCGCCAGTGGTGGCATGCATGTCTGAACTGGTGAGGGGATGGATGCGGCGCCCGGTCACCTTACTCTTTTCTCGTTTCAGCTTTTCCCATCTTATTAATGCAGTAGATTTTAGTCGAACGATGGTGCAACCAGAACCGAACCGATTCCAATCAGATTTTATGACTCTGTACGAGACATCAGCAGATTGCTTGCCGTGCTCTAGACTCGGACGCCGAGAGATAGTCGGATAAGGTAGTTGGTGAATGTTGGCATGTTAAGACACAGTTGAAGCGGGGTTATTGGTTTTGGCTGCAAGTTTCAGCTTAAATCGCGGATTCGATTGCGTAAACAGTCACCATATCCGCAGTCGTTTTTGTTTTGATAACGTAAAAGTCAGTCGTATTATCCGCCCCGGTTACCTCTGTGAAATCATCGGGCATTGGCCGTAGGCAAATTTCGGAAATCTTTTCCATAATTCCACCGTAGTTTCGCGTATTCAGCATGTAGTTCAAGGCTTGCTCTGTAAACCGAAGAGACCTACTTCCAATCTTTTCTTTGCCAGAAATGTATCGAAACTGTGGTTCAGACTTGGTTCCGTGGATAAGCTCTTGCAAATCCATTTCGAGTCGTTTCACTAATTCTGATTTGACTGACTGGACTTCTTTCATTGCTGAATCCAGATTCTCCTTCGTCGGAGGCTTCGACACATGCTCAGCTGCGTGTTTCATGAAATTGCGCGGATCGTACATGTAAAAGGCATTGCCGGCCCTTTTCATTTCCGCAATTAATTCCGGTCTCGGTCCTACTGGCTGCCCTGATTCTTTCCACCACCAATCAACCTTTTGATCGTCAGTGACAAAAATGATCGGACGATTCTTCTGAGTCCTAGCTTGGTCTAGCAATTGAAACCAAATTATGGCATCGCCATACGGGTCAGGAAGTAGAATGCCTTTTGGCTCTTTCTTCTCTTGTTCGATTTCTTTCAGTTTGTCTCTGTCCATGAAGCCTGGCGGAATAAGCTTAGAAAATCTGTCCGCAGCTTCCTTGTGATATTTAGCCAAATCCTCTGGACTATAGGCTTCGCCAACCTTTCCATCAAACAAAGTGTTAATTCGAGCATGCATCTCTGCGCACCGTTTACGATATTTGTCCATGGCTTCGCTCGATTGCATTGGCTGTTGAATCGCCGTTATTAAGTCATTCGCAGCGATCGACAAGTCCCCATAATCAATGATTGGATGGTGCAAATTTTTTATACTGCGGTAGACCTCTTCCAGTTTCGCAAGGGCGGCAGGCGTTTTGAGGGCGACTTCCTGTGCTCTAATACGACTATTTCTATTTTTCTGGTACTCGTAAGCAGCCTGATGAGTGAGCCACAGCCTATCGTGGAGTTGGTCTAAGAGATCCATGAATGTGTGAAGTGTCGAGTGCCCATATTGAAAAACATTCAACAAGACATTCGCGTCGAAGCTTATCAGAGCATCCTTCCAAAGCGCGGAGAACTGCTTGTCAGTTGGTTGATTGAATTCAGGAAACAAATCCTTCATTTGGGTGCACCGTAGATGTGACGTCCTATTTGATGCGCTCGCGAACATCCTTAGCCATCTCGCGGACCACCTTTTCACACTTGGTTGATGACCAATTCTCTTGCTTGGCGTGTGCTCTTATCTGTGCAGCTTGGACCGTGTAAGCCTGTTGCTGCGCCTCTGTCATTGCAGGAGCGAACTTAACAAGCCCCGACACTAGAATCAAGACAACTGCAAGTGATAGCAGTGTTGAACAGACCGACAGCGCGAAATTGCCCGCGCCCACATACCACGGCTTAGAACGACTCAACCGCAGCAAGAGAAAGACTGGCGCTACGAACATGAAAAGTAAGAGTATCTGCGCAGAGGTGCGCACAAGGGTAGCCGCAAGAATACTTGCAACTGAATCTAGCTCGATGAGATATTCGTTTAACGCAAGAAGAAGCATCGATATTACGTACAGCACTGCGGCTCCAGCGCCTATCATCGCAACGGAGCGCATGTTTGACCACCGCGACTGTGAGCCTGTGTCATCCATAGAACTTGCGTCAAGTTTGGGCGTACGTTCGGTGCGTGCCAAATAACGAAGAGCAGACCCGTTCAATTCTGGCTCTGAGTCTTTCAAATCTTGATGAGGCATGTTTAATTCTCTATGGGGTCCGAATCATCTCACGTGATTAAGTCTGAGCACCAATTAGGCTTGCCTAATGTGGAAAGCGTCCTTTCTGAGCAAGTACCGAGGTTGTGCACCGATCTGTGCACCTTTATTTCATGACGACCCAATATCTGACAACATCCACAATTATGATTCAGGATGCACTTAGATTCTTCGAAGCTTGATGACTGGCTGTTCATGCGGATTTCGAACGGCAAAGAAGCTGATTCCCCTCGTCGGCTAAGCTTTTCAGGACTTTTAGCAATCTCTTCGGGCCCCTTTTGGGCCCCCTAGGAAATCAAAAGGCATGTAAGCTGATACATCCGCATCAAATTGTGTTTGCGGTCTGATTGCTACGAACCATGAGGTCGGGAGTTCGAATCTCTCCAGGCACGCCAATTTAAAACATGATCAATCGGCCGTCTTCGAGGATGTGCCGATTTTTTATTGGGGTGGTTTGAAATTGCTATTGGCCCCTGATTGGCCCCTTCTGCAGAAATTTCCGCGAACTTAGATTTAGTTCTAAGAAAGATCGTCGCTTGCTGTTGAACAATCAAATCAGGCAATTCAAATTAGACACCACCTATGGTGCCTTTAGAACTGCCGGAAGTTTAAAATACAGCATTAGATCCAAGCATCAATTTGATATGCTTTGCACAAGCCGTGAGGCTACGCGATTCATCAATATTGCCGTGGTTCAACATTACTTGACTGGCACGTTCCCAAACAGCAAGCGTAAGTCATGCAACTCTATGACTGCATTATTTTTGGCCGCCAGCCGAGCACATTTGGTCACACAGCCACAACGTCGACCTGTAATCGTAACTATTCTTGGATATATCAAGGGCTTTGCTTACCACGAGAACGGACTTGCCGCTAACCCGCGAAGGGAAAGCACCTACTAACACATTAAGATCCTTGCCATTCTCTTTGTACCTTCCTACGAACCAGTGCAAGTTGACGTTGCCTAACCACTGGAAATTCTCATCCACCTTGACTTGCTCAATGTTAGCCGCTGCCCGCGCTGACGTGAAAGGAGGCTTACCGATGAAGTTCTCCAAGTGATTGACTGGCGACATATCATCCAAAACGATAAATAGAACGTCTTGATTGCTTGGTTCCGCTTTGAGTTTGAACGACAGACTTGGCTCGGTTAACTTTGAACTATCCTCATACCAGAACGACGGAGCTGGGGTAGCTTTAAAGCCCGCATACTTATTCGCTATGGCGATGGCCTTTGGCGAACTGTCTGGAACTCGCATTGACGTGATGGTAACTGGAGCGTATTGAGTACACCCGCCTGCCATTACGAGCCAAACCAAGGTGATAACGACACGTTTCATTACCTCGATAGTATCATCGCTTCGAATATCATTTTATTAGACATTTGCAGAGGTTTCTATGACTGGCTTGATTTGCGGATGGTGTAATAAAAGTCAAGCTGAAGTGAAGACTCTCATTACTGGCCTCAAGGTCTGTATATGCAACGAATGCGTGATCTTATCTTCGGCGCAGATGGCCACTAATAGTAGTCGCGATCATTCCGTTAGCAAACGACAGTGTTCATTTTGCCAAACGTTTGAAAAGACTCTCGATAAGCCGTTAGCATTTGGCAGCGGCGTTAATTGTATCTGCTACTACTGCATCAACACCTACCTGAGGAGGCTGTCAGAAGAATCCGCTCCTTCGGAATCAACTTCAACCGCCGATACTACTTCGGACAGCGAAATCTGTGATTGCGACCATAGCGAATCGAGAGCGGCAAGCCCACAAGAAGCATTATGGCACCACATGGTGGATGAGTATGAGCAAGACAATAAACAACTGCTATCAAAGGGGAAAAAGTGGCTTAATACTTATCCACATGACCCTTCAGCTGGTGCAGTTATCGCAAGACTGATCGACATAACTCCGTCGGCTAAACTTTTACATAGTGCTGAAACATGGCTTACGGAGTTTCCCAATGAAGATTCTGCGCCCATATTAGTCGCAACTCTTCTAAGACATGCACCGACATCCAAATTAGTTCGCTTAGCCAATCGATACGATCTCTTTCTCTTCAAGAAAAAAGAAATCAGCAGCGTTGCTCAATACTTCTGTGTTATTTTGATTCGACGCAATTTGTTTGTTCCAAAGCGCTCGTATATCGATGTAGTCCCGAAGGAAGTCCACACCGCGGTGTACTGCAAGTAGCGATTAATGAACAAAGTAACTCAGTCCCGAACTAATCTAAAAAAGGACTTGAAAGATTTTGACAACTGGGCGCTCACTGAGCAACACGTAGCTCCACTGCCCAAACACCAATCCCTAAAATTGGCGCCGGTAGTATCAGTCTTCCTGAACCGGAACAGCACAAATTTTAGCGCATGGACTCTGTGAGCTGATCTTCCACCAAACTAATCGTCCGAGCTACCGCCTGAGAGTGAGACAAGTTCGGCTTTCACATGCTCCTCCAATCCACCTTGCAACAAATCGACAATGTCTTTCATGAATCGTGCAGCGGTCGCTCCATCCATTACGCGGTGATCGAAATTTAGAACGAGTGACAATTGCGGCCTCACTTCCACCTTGCCATCCAATGCTACAGGGCGGTCTTCAACT
>PLZS01000124.1 GCA_003153555.1 Candidatus Melainabacteria bacterium
AGTGGTTGCAGGGCAAGGACATGATGGACATGAAGCACACGGAGCGGTTGCAGGTCGAAGACATGATGGACATGAAGCACACGGAGCGGTTGCAGGTCGAAGACATGATGGACATGAAGTACACGGAGTGGTTGAAGGTCAAAGACATGATGGACATGAAGCACATGGAGAGCTGTCGGGGCATAGACATGATAGATATCAGGCGCATGGAGCGCATGGCTTCGGCGGCGACAAATTGAAGAAAGGCTTGCAGGGCAAACTGCGCGCCCAGCCCGTGACTATGTCCGATGTCTACTCGCTGCGAGCATTGTGTTATTCCAAACTGGCTTCCCATCAACAGGCAGTCGCCGATTGGTCGCGAGCGATCACCGCCTTCAGTGTCAAAGACGGTGCCGAAAATAACGAGACTTTGGCGAGATTGATTATCTCGCGCGCGAAGGAATATGAGTCGGTTGGGCTGGACCAACAGGCGATCAATGACTTTGTGCGCGGGACTAAGATGAGTAACGATGCCGCAAAAGATACCGACGCTTTTTACGAACTAGCTCAGATATACGAGAAGCAGAGTAAATCGCCTCAGGCAATACATGAATATGATTCGGCGATCGCGGCAGATCCAGATTTCGGCGAGGCTTATTTCGCACGTGGCCAAGCTTATGCAGCGCAGAAGCAGTTCGCCAAGGCTGTGCCTGATTACACCGTAGCCATCGAGATTTTGCCGGGGAATGGCAGAATTTATTACTACCGTTCTTTGGCGTATAGAGCGATGCAGAAAGCAGATAATGCAGAGAGAGATTTACGCGAGAGTCAGCGGCTTGAATACAACGACTTAGGAGCCAAACCAGTGGTTCGAACGAAGTAGTAAGTTTAGGTATAATAGCCATTTAACAGACTATTCGTTAGTATATCGCAGCATCTTAATTCGTTTTGTTCGAAGCCTGCAGTGACGCATGCGCATTATTTTTTGCGGCCGCATTCCTATTGATTTGAGTCCAGTAATCCTTGATGAAAGAGGAGTAGGAGGGTCTCGTCAGATACCGCGAACGGTACTGTTCATCAGCTTGCAGAATGGTGTGTAACGTGGGAAGGTAGTAGTGAGGCACAGTTGGGAACATGTGGTGCTCGGCGTGATACTTGAAATCGAACGAGGCAAGAAATGCTCGTTCGAGAAAATTTGCGTTCAAAACAGTTACTAATCGATCAGCTGATTGCGTGGAGGAATCGTCGGGAAGCCTGGCGTGGTCAACGAATCCTCGCAGGAAGCCAAGGAATGTGCCCAAAGTAAAAATTGGACCCAGCCAGATTGCGAAGTAGAGCCACCACTGTCCTGATACCGCCCATAGTGTCAAGAGGATTACTAATTGCACAGGTACAAGATTGAGGATCTCTGGATGTCCTCGGCGGGAGAGCACCACGACTGGTGCTGGCTTGTCTGCGGGTTGAGCGGATTCTTTATAGAGTGGACGTAAAACGCCATTTACTACAATGCTCGTCCAGAGTTGTCCACCCAACACGAGACGCAGGAAGTGCCAGACAAATTGACGTGGCGTATTCTTATTTGCCTCGAAGTGGAAATTGCGGTCCGGGTCCTCGGGAGTGTTCAGCAACTTGTGGTGTGCCATGTGAACGGCTCGCGAAGAGCCATAAATCGATCCTACAGGATAGGCGCATAACCAAGCGGCAATTAAATCGTTCCATTTTTTATTTGGTAAAAATGCATTGTGGTGTGCGTCGTGCGCAACTGCCAAAAGAGCACCCATGCGCGAGGTGACCACCAAGAATGCAAAAGTGAAAGTGAGCACGTTTGGAAAGAGCACATAGACTGCAAGTCCTAAGATGAGCACTCCCCATGACCAGACGATCAAATCAAGCAATCCCCGGGACGTTATTGGCTTTGATGATTTGACAAATTGAGTTACTAATTCGGAGCTAGCTTGCTTAGAGTCAGCGCTCATGAAGAACCTTTGGATTTAGTAAGTCGCAGATATTCTATCTATAGTAATTTCGTACCCACAAAAGTCAATAACCAAGTATGTTTCGGGAAATTCCAGTCTTAAAATTCACAGGATTAAATGCTCCCCAGCGTGCAACTATCCTAATCTTCGCACTATGCGGGTACACCAGCGATCAAAGACGCCCCGGCTGTGGAGGCGCAGACGTAGACTTCCGCCTTCCTGCCGCTCGATTGCTCATATACCGGAATAACTCGGGCGCGGAAGGAGTCGATAGCGTCATTTGCCACAATTGCCACAGTACATCCCCCAAAGCCTGCACCTGTCATGCGAGCACCTAACACTCCTGGGTGCTTTTGCGACAGTTCTACTATTTGGTCAACTTCAGGGCAACTGACCTCAAAATCGTCGCGCAAGGACGTGTGGGAGGCATTCATCAATTTTCCAAACGATTCCAAATCTGCATTTTCTAAGGCAGATACGGCATCGGTAACCCTCTTGTTCTCAGAGATCACATGCCGGCAGCGCCTCGCCACCTTATCCGAAAGCTTGGCACTGTGTTTGTCGAATTCAGTGAGTTCGACATCGCGCAGGCTGTTCATCTTTTTGCCTGTCAGTTTCGACAGAAGTTGGACACCTTGCGAGCACTCGGCGCGCCTCGCGTTGTATTCGCTGTCGACCAAGCCTCGACGAACTCCAGAGTTTGTGATCACGATGGAGCATCCTTTAGCCGCCAGTTTTAGCGGCACTACTCGGTAGTCCAGACTGCGGCAATCAATCATTAAAGCTGAATCTTCTTCAGCTAGCGCTGAAATAAATTGATCCATGATGCCGCATTGCACACCGATGAATTCGTTTTCCGCTTGCTGGGCGATCAATGCGGTGTCCTTGCCGTTTATCGATAGGTTATTGAACTCGTTGCACAAAGTCACGACTGCTACTTCATACGCGGCTGATGAACTCAGTCCAGCACCCTGGGGTACGTTTCCGGAAAGAAGGGCTGTGAATCCCCCTACAACAAATTTTCTCTTTTGCAGAGTGTGCACCACGCCACGCATGTAATCCGCCCAAGGATGCTCTGCGCTCTTTCCTGTTTCGTTTAGATTGAAACTGTCTGTCTCATTGTAATCGAGGGAATAAGCGATAACTTTGCCTGTGTCGTTCTTCGATGCGGCGATGATCATTTCGCGATCGATGGCAACTGGAAATACAAACCCCTCGTTATAGTCAGTGTGTTCGCCGATCAGATTGACTCGCCCTGGCGCGCGAACAATCAATTCCGGTTTGGCATGGAATTGTTTGAGATAAGCGTCATGGACGGCCTTAACGCGGGAATTTTCGCTCATTCGTCTCCATTTTTCATCGGTCCAATTTTGCATAGGTCAATTTGCATCGGTCTCAAATCATCACGGCTCTGAGTTCTTCGGCTTTCACTTCAGGCAAAGTATCGTTGACGAATGTGCCTGCCCCCGATTCGCAGCCAGCCAAGTATTTCAATTTTTCGGGAGTGCGCAAAGGGGGATAGAATTCGATGTGGAAATGGCAGCTGGGATACTCCTTGCCGTCAGTTGGTTTCTGATGCATGACCATCATGTATGGCATCGAAAAGCCCCAAAGACCATCGTATTTTTTGAGCAGTTCCCGGAGCAATTTGGCTAGATCATTTTCTTCTGCAGCCGAAAAATCCGACATCGAACCGCGATGATGTTTAGAGTAGAGGTGAACTTCGTAAGGGTAGCGTGCATAAAAGGGAATGAATGCCAGAAAATGATCCGACTCGGCAACGACGCGTTGGGGATCATTCAGTTCTCCGGCGACAATGTCGCAATGCAGGCACCGTCTAGTTTTCTTGTGATGCTCGGCTTCGTTGTGAAGTTCTCGCTCGATCCTTGGTGGCAAGTAAGAGAAGGCATATATTTGGCCGTGCGGATGGTGAATCGTCACGCCAATCGCTTCGCCCTTGTTCTCGAAAATGAAGACGTATTCTATCTCTTCGCGTGCACCAAGCTCTTCATACCGATCCCGCCAAACGCGCACTAACTCTTGCATTTTCTTCAAAGTCAGATCGGCAAGTGTGCTTTTGTGGTCGGAAGAATAGAGCACGACCTCGCAGATACCTTGTGATGGTCTGACGGGATAGAGGTCGCTGCTTTCGATTGCAGGCGCGACAGGATCGCGTTTCAGACTTGGAAATTTGTTTTCGAAAACAACAAATTCATATTGCGCTTCTGGCACTTCCGTGGGGAAGCCACCTTCTGCGGTTGGACACAACGGGCAGTATCCTGCAGGTGGTAGAAAAGTTCTGTCTTGTCGGTGAGTGGCAGTGACAACCCACTCACCCATAACTGGATTCCATCGCATTTCAGACATGGGCTTGCTCTCTGTGATACCCCTTAGGATTTTTCTGATGCCAGTTCCAGGCGTCACCAATTATGGTGTCGAGCGAACCAAATTGCGGTTTCCATCCTAGCTCTTCTTGAATCTTTTGACTCGATGCAACCAGCGTAGATGGGTCACCTGCGCGACGTGGTCCTATCTTTGTGGGGATTGGCTTACCCGTGACTTTGAGTGCTGCTTCGATAATCTGATTGACTGAGAAACCTGTGCCGCTGCCGAGATTGTAGACGCTGCTCTGTCCGGGATGTTTTAATGCTTCAACTGCGCGCAGATGAGCGTCTGCTAGATCTTTGACGTGGATATAATCTCTAATGCCTGTTCCATCTGCGGTCGGATAGTCGTCACCAAATATGGTGACATGAGAGCGTTCACCGCGTGCTACTTGCAGAACGATCGGAATTAAATGTGTCTCGGGATCATGTTCTTCGCCGGCTGTTTCTGTCGCACCAGCGACGTTAAAGTAACGCAATGCCGCATACATCAACCCATAAGCGTTCGCGTACCACTTTAGTATCTTCTCGAATGCAAGCTTGCTGTCCCCGTATGGACTGGTTGGCACAAGTGGAAAATCCTCTGTAATTGGCGAACTATGCGGTTCGCCATATACTGCTGCCGTGGACGAGAAGACGAACTTTTTCACTCCATGAGCTAACATTGTGTCCAGAAGCGTGATTCCGTTAGTTACATTATTTTTGAAATAGAGCGCTGGCTGTTCAACTGACTGACCGACCAAACTGAGTGCGCCAAAGTGCATCACCGCGTCTATTTTTTCTGCTCCGAAGATCGCGTTTAAATCGTCGACGTTTCCCATGTCGCCTTGAACAAACTTCGCTTTAATTGAGACTGCTTCTTTGTGTCCACGGCAGAGATTGTCAAGGACGATCACTTCATGATCATGCTCCAACAGCTGTTCGACTGTTACCGATCCGATGTAACCGGCTCCGCCCACCACTAACACTTTCATGGTTTGTCGGCTCCGCTCGTGCGCTCAGATTCTTTTTTCTGATTGTCCGTAGACTGATCAAAAGTGTAGTAAATCAAAATCCGCCCATCGTCTTTATGCTCAACTCTCTTGTGCATGATTGGACGCTCTTGGGTTTTTTCAAGTGGGACGGCTTTTGGATCTGGCATTGATACTCCAACTCAACAATTGATTGGTCTGGTTCGCATATTTTGATGTCCTCTCCGCTCTCAAGGATATGAGAGCTTTCTGGCTATTTCCTATGGCTCTTTAGGAACATATTGTAAGCCACGTCAATCCAGACGGAGCATCCTGTAAGCAACCCTAAGAGTTCCGAGCAGAAAAGCGCATAAATCATCTTTCCTGAGATACCATAATTCTATCCGCAACCGTCCCTGGTCTAACTAAGGGCGCTCCGCGTGTTCCTTTACGGATGTCCTTCAGTCTATGTTTAGCGGCGGCCCTCCTGTCCACCTGATGTGGTCCAATATGTTCAACCCGGAAAAGCCCCGGGTAAAGCGCCCTGTCGAGTGGAAAAGGATCGCTAGTCTTTTCCGACCCTACTGGAAGCAAGAGGCGCTGGTCATCGTCTTAATCCTGTTTGGATCGCTGCTTGGCTTGATTCCGCCACTGTGCACCCTTCGCTTGATTGATACAGCGATTCCACACGGCAACTTCACCTCTGTCTGCTTGTACGTTGCTTGCATGATGGGCGCCGCTTTGCTTGCTGGACTGCTGGGTGTCTATCAAGGTTATTTGAATTCGTTGGTTGGTGAGGGGATTGTGCGGGACATTCGCTGTAGTCTTGTCTCTCACCTGCATCGCATGCCGCTCGATTTTTTCACCAGCACCAAGACTGGGGAAATCATGAACCGCGTTTCCAGCGATGTCGACAGTATCGACAATGTTGTCACGGGCACAATGGTCACCGTCGTCACCAATGTTTTTACGATTACAAGTACATTGATCACTGTTTTTGTACTCGATTGGCGACTGGCATGTCTTTCAGTTGGCATCATTCCGCTAATGATCATTCCTATCTGGCCGGTGGGGCGGAAGATGTACGAAATCAGGAAGAAGACAAGACAAAAGCGGGATGAAATCGAAAGTCTCACACAGGAAACTCTTTCAATTTCAGGTATTACGTTGATCAAATCTTTTGTTAGAGAGCCTTACGAGAAGCAACGGTTTTACAATGTGGGCAGTGATTTGATGGATCTGGAAGTCAAATTAGCCATGGTAGGTAGATGGTTTCTTATGTTGATCACTGCCATGGTGACTATTGGTCCTGCAGCTGTATGGTTGCTTGGTGGTTGGCTGGCCATTCAAAAGGCAGTGACGATCGGTGTCGTGGTCACCTTCACGACGCTTCTGAATCGTTTGTATGGTCCCGCTTCGGCACTGGCTGGAGTGCAAGTGCAAATCGTTAGTGCACTCGCTGTTTTTGAACGTATCTTCGAATACTTAGACATGCCTGAAGAGAGTTCAAAAACCTCTGGTTCTCTAGATCTTGAACAGGTTATGGGTAAGGTCGAATTTCGGCATGTTCGTTTTGCTTACTCGGAAAATAGAACCGCGTTGAACGATATTTCTTTCAAGATCGAACCGGGTGAGATGGTGGCATTTGTCGGTCCATCAGGTGCAGGCAAGACCACGATAACTCAGTTGGTGCCTCGATTTTACGACACGGAAGAAGGCTCGGTTTTGGTTGATGGTCACGATGTTAAAGAGTGGCAATTGCAATCACTGCGCTCGCACATTGGCATAGTTACGCAGGAGACTTACTTATTTCACGACACAATCGAGAGCAACCTGCGCTACGCTCGTGCAGATGCCACTGATGAAGAGCTGGTCAAAGCGGCTCAAGCTGCTAGTATTCACGATTTCATTGTGTCACTGCCTGAAGGCTACAAGACCATCGTTGGTGAGCGTGGTCATAAATTGAGCGGTGGAGAGCGTCAAAGGTTGGCGATCGCAAGAGTGCTTTTGAAAAACCCTAAGATTTTGATTTTGGACGAGGCTACCAGCTCGCTAGACTCAGTCAATGAAGCCTTGATTCAGCAAGCTTTCATTCCTCTGATGCAAGGGCGTACAAGTTTGGTTATCGCGCATAGACTCTCGACCATTCTAGCGGCTGACAAAATTTTTGTTATCGATAAGGGAAAGCTTGTGGAAGGCGGCACTCATGCCGATCTGCTTAGTCTTAACGGGGTTTATGCGCGGTTGTACCGCCAACAATTCCGTGATCCGGATCCTGCGTTGCTTGAGTCTAACAGCTCATCTCTGTATACGTGATTCTCTTGCGGCGTGATGGAGTCGGCTCAGCTTCGGATTTGTTAGTGCTCGCAGGTTGCTTCAAATCCGTAGGCGGCGCGGCTTTTATGAAGTCACTTCGCTCTAAAACTGTGCCTCTAAACTGGCGTACTATATAAACAGGAGTGTTCGGTTTTACCATGCCATACAACCGAGAAATGTCCGCATTTGAATGACGGATGCAGCCATGACTGGCACTCTTTCTGATTGCTTTGGGATCATTAGTGCCATGCAAGGCCAGCTCGTCTTTGTTCAAATAAATCGCGGCTACTCCAAGTGGATTTTTATGTGTTTCGTTGTAGGGCGGAACCGGTTTCTGCTCTGGATCAATAGTCTTGGGTGGCACCCAGACTGGAAATTTCTTCTTCATCGCGACCAGATATCTGCCTGAAGGCGTAGGCTTATCCGTCGTTCCAATTGCGTTTGACAGAGTCGTAACGCGCACGATTTCGTCTCTGCGACCAAGGTGTTGCAATTGCAAGACGTGCGTCGCGTGACTACCTTTGTCTACGATTAAAACAGTAGGAGCGTCAGGGCGGAATCCGTTCGTCTTCATCACGCGAGTTAGCGCATAGTGACCATTGATAAACGGATACTGCATGTTAGTTTTTTGACTGTGCGTCGAACTCTTTGTCGGCACGTGAGTGGCGCCAAACGATGCACTGGTTCCAATTAAACAACTGACCAGCGTTACTAGTAAAGAATATTTTTTCATGCGTCCGCTCCATGCCCGACTTCCTGTTAGGCGGAGCCTGCAGCACTTAAGTTCCTCAAAGTCAAAAAATTCTTTTGCTATCTAAAAACTTCATATGGGTCGACAGACGAAGTAACCCACCATTTTTTCAAGGCGTCGCCGAGCCCAATCGAGAAGTGCAAATGTGGTGTGTTCGCTGGTGCGTTTCCTGAGGTGCCGACAAACCCAATGGTTTGTCCCTTTTTAACAGCGTCTCCATCGTGAATGTTCTCCGCATATTTTTCGAGATGCGCATAATAATAGATATATTTTCCGGTCGGGTCGGCTTCGTAGATGGTCAATCCACCTCGTTTGCTTGTGAATAATTTGGCGATGGTGCCATTTTCAACCGCTAATACAGGTGTGTTTCTCGGTGCATGCATGTCAGCGGCACCGTGTTGCGCGCCACCATGCATTTCGTAGAATGAGCCTTTTATGCTTGTGACATTGAACCCAGCGATTGGCAAGCCGAGCTTTTTGCTGCGCAACTCTTTTATCGCTGTTTGCCTTTGCTCAACAGTCAGAGGTGGTTCGTTACTCGGATTATAGTGGAGGGGGCATCGATTTGAGTTAGGCTCCTGAAAACCGCTTGCGGGCGGGCTCACTGTGCCAGTCGCAATAGCGATTGCGCAAAAAATGGATGGTAAAGCCGAAATGAGTTTGATCTTCATTTATTCTAAGACGACCTCGCTTCTGCGGTTGTTCCTAGCGCGCGATGAGAAGTTTAAGCTGCCCTTCCTGATTCAAATTTTTTGAAGCTAATCGGTCAGGACGTTATGGTGTGATGAAAAAATTGGTCGCTGGATTGCCAGAATTTGGTGACCGCCGACTATTCGTCAAGCCATTCAAGCCTTGTCGACTAGGGGTTGGACCAGGCACTGGCTATTTGATCCAGCTACTGATGCACCATCAACGGTGCCCTTTAAAGTTGTACAGTGCCGTGCATTGTGGATTTGTCGTGTCTAGTTTTTAGGCGAGGTTGGTTTCACAGGAGCGCAGCTCCCTAAACAAATTTTGGCGATGGGCGGGATTTGGTCAAGAAACAAAATTGCGTGCCTGGTTTGCAAATTTCAAAGCCGAAACCGATGAATTTACATCCTGGAGGGAAAAACTGATTCAGCGGTCCATGTGCGGAAGTTTTCGATTTGCAAAAGACGTGTTCTAAATGCGGTGGTGAATACCCTGAAGCGACGACCCTCTGCCCTACAGATGGCTTTCCGCTCATAATGGGCGCCCCTTTATCCGCCAAGGATCTGCGAATTGGCTCTCGCTACGTTGTTGAAAGCGAGATTGCGCGTGGTGGCATGGGTGCTATTTTCAAGGCCAGGCATATTGCCATGGATCGCACGGTAGCAATCAAGTTGCTGCTGGCCGATCTTTCAACTGATTCAGAGGCGATGATGAGGTTTCAGGTCGAGGCTCGGGCCGCCAGTATTCTCAGTCATCCAAATATCATCAAAATATTCGAGTTCGATTTTACTGATCATGGAATGCCATACCTTGTTATGGAATATTTGGAAGGTATGTCGTTGCAGTCTTTGCTTCAGACGCACCAACACATCGTCTATGAAAAAGCCCTGCCATTGTTCATTTCGATCTGCTCAGCTCTGGTTCACGCTCATAAACGAAACGTCATTCATAGAGATTTAAAACCGAGCAACATCATGCTTGTCGAGGATGACGCGGCCAAGCCATATCCTGTGTTGGTCGATTTCGGGATCGCTAAACTTTTCACCGCGCAAGGAAAAACGGCGATGCGTTTGACGCAAACGGGCGAAGTCTTTGGTTCGCCGCTTTATATGAGTCCTGAGCAGTGCATGGGTCAAGTGATTGATTCCAGATCTGATATGTACTCGTTCGGATGTGTGATGTATGAAGCGCTAACCGGCAGCCCACCAATTCTGGGAAAGAACTTTCTTGGACTTGTCCACGCTCACTTGCATGATCTTCCATTCTCTTTCTCCGAAGTAGCTCCTAACTTAAGCATCCCCGCTGCTTTGGAGTCCATTGTTCTGAAGACTCTTCAGAAGTCGCCGGACGATCGTTATGAGACGATGAGCGACTTGCAGGCGGACCTCGTAGCCTTGCTTGGTGAACAAACGTCAGCAAATACTCAAGGAAAAAAGCAAGGCGACAAGGGTGATGTCTCTCGAGTTGATAGTGCTGTCTCACCACCTATAGTGCCTTCAGCTCAAGAAGAAGCTAGTATCAGAAACGAGAATGCTCAACTTGACGAGCTGCATGCCCGCGCTGAAGCTGGCGATCCCGCAGCCCAACATGATCTCGGCTGGTTTTACTACGAAGGGCAGATGTACGAGCAGGACTACAAACAAGCGTTTTATTGGTTTAGCAAAGCAGCCGCTCAACAATACACAGAATCTATTTTATGGCTCGGAACGCTCTATCGCAACGGTGAGGGTGTTGAAAAAGATTACGCTAAGGCAATAAAGTGCTTTCGTGAAGGCGCCGATTTGGGTCATGCTGCGAGCCAATCATACCTAGCCGATATGTACGAGTTTGGCACAGGCATGGACATTGATTACGACCAAGCACTGCTCTGGCATAAGAAGGCAGCTGGACGTGGTCATGTCATATCGATGGGCGCGCTCGGTGGATTGTATGAGCACGGGCTTGGTACCGAAAAAGATCTTAAGCAGGCTGCCCGCTGGTATCTGATGGCTGCTGAAAAAGGTCATGCCGATTCGCAGAACAAAATCGGTAGGTTCTATGCAAATGGAATCGGTGTTACTCAAAATAAAGAGGAAGCGGCCACTTGGTACATGTGTGCTGCGCAGCAAGGCAACGATGAGGCGAAAGTAAATCTAGGACATTGCTACGCTGACGGTGAAGGAGTGCCTGTTGATGAAGAGGAGGCATACAGGTGGATGAAATATGCTGGCGAAGCCGGCGACACTGAAGCGCAGAATTACGTTGCATACTGGCACGAGCTTGGCATGATGGGCTTGTCTCAAGATTATCCGACCGCTTTCAGATGGTACACAAAATCTGCTTTGAAGAAGAATTCTTGGGCTCAGTACAAACTGGGATTTCTCTCGGAATTTGGCTACGGTGTCTCTAAAAATGAGAAGCAAGCTCATTGGTGGTATCAGTTGGCGGCTGGACAAGGGCTAAAAGAAGCTCAGTATAGTTTGGCCTTGTGCTATCGGGACGGAATAGGAACCAGCAAGGATTCAGAGCAGTATATGCATTGGATTTTAAAGGCAGCAGCGCAAGATTACACCCTAGCGATGATAGAGTTGGGTGAGCATCATGAGCGGGTCGAGAACAACACTAAAACCGCTGCCATTTGGTATCAGAAAGCGGCTGATCTGGGCGATAAAGACGCCGAGGCAAAATTGGTTGAATTGGGGTTGGCTTCAACCGTGGGCACCACCACCGGTGGCAACTAATCCTCAAGGATTACGAAATATAACGACACGAAATGGAGCGCACAGATCTTGGGTGCTTCGATTAATTCGAGTTGGCGTGAATGTTGTGATGCTCGAACCGACGGTTTGAATGAGTTAATAGTCTCATCGGGCGTCAAGTAGGAATTTTTGGCGGAATTTTCTGCACCAACGTTTCCAAGGTCTGTCTACTCACGAAGGTTCTAATGTTACTCAGGAAGGTTCTAATGTTACGCAGGTGACAAATAGTAGAATTGTAGTTTCGCTGTCGAGTTCGGGTGGAATTTATCAGTTATCGGCGGTGAATTCTTATATTGGTTCACATAGTAGATCCTGCTTCGACTTCGGAGAAATAAAAAATGCCACGAGATCTTCCAGTGGGAAACGGAAAAGTCCTGATCAATTTCGATAAGGACTACAGAATTCGGGACATTTATTACCCGCATGTCGGGCAAGAAAATCAAACGATCGGTCACGTGTCTCATTTCGGTGTCTGGGTGGACGGCAAATTTGCCTGGGTTGGTCAAGGTTGGGACATTAAGCGCCATTATGTGAAGGAAAGTCTTGTCACAGACGTTGCGCTGCATCATCCAGATCTGCAAGTTGATATCCGTATGCACGATACGGTCGACTATTTGTTCGATGTCTTCATGCGTGAAATTCATGTTACTGACACAAGCGGAAATAATCGCGAAGTCAGATTGTTCTTCCATCACGATTTCCATATCTCTGAAAATGAAGTTGGAGATACAGCCTTTTACGATCCAAAGTCAGAATCAGTAATTCACTACAAAAAGAATCGCTGGTTTTTGATTAACACCGCTAATCCGCATTTGGTCGGGGTAGAGCAGTGGTCAATCGGCAATAAGGAAGTAAATGGATGCGAAGGCACATGGAAAGACGCTGAAGATGGCGTTCTTGCCGGCAATCCGATCGCTCAAGGTTCTGTCGACTCCACAGTTAGAATCGCTTTTAATGTCCCTGGTAAGGGCACTGAAGTCGCTCATCTCTGGCTATGTTTTGGAAAGAATTACGAAGAAGTATGCGCTCTGGATGCCACTGTGAGGCGTAAAGGTCCTGATTACTTCGTGCCGAGAAATCAAAACTATTGGCGCCTTTGGGTCAATCCTGAACACATCGACTATATGAATTTGCCTACCAAGGTTGTCGATTTGTTCAAACGCAGTCTGCTGGTCATTCGCACACAGGTTGACGAAGGCGGCGCAATTATCGCCGCCAACGATCACGACATCGCTCAATTTGCCAGAGACACCTACTCTTATATGTGGCCTCGTGACGGCGCTCTTGTTGCGCATGCCATGTCAAAAGCGGGATACCGTGAAGTTGCTCATAACTTCTTCCTGTTCTGCGCTGACGTGATCAAGGACGAAGGCTATTTGATGCACAAGTACAATCCCGACAAGTCTCTCGCTTCGAGCTGGCATCCCTGGATTCGCGACGGCAAGCCTGAGTTGCCAATTCAAGAAGATGAGACGGCCCTGGTGATTTGGTCTTTATGGCAGCATTTCCGCAAGTTCCGCAACGTTGAAATCATGAAGCCGTTCTACAACAAACTTGTTGTGCATGGTGCTGACTTCATGGTGAAGTTCCGGGACGAAGAGACTCATTTACCTTTACCTTCATACGATTTGTGGGAAGAACGCTATGGCGTTCACCTGTTTACTGTGGCAAGCGTAATCGGTGGTCTATCTGCCGCCGCGCACTTTGCGCATGCACTGGGAGAACTTGAACAACATCGGCGCTGGCAAGAAGCAGCTGACGAAGTTCAAGCAGCGTTGGTCAAGCATTTGTGGAGCGAGAAGGATAATCGGTTTTGCCGAATGGCCACGCGCACCGCAGATGGTTACAAGTTGGATATGACAGTTGATGCTGCGATGTACGGAATTTTCGCCTATGCCGGACTTCCGCCACACGATCCCAAAGTGAAAGCAACTATGGATGCCATTCGCGAGAAACTTTGGATAAAGACTGATGTTGGTGGTTGTGCTCGATATGAGAATGACTACTATCACCAAGTTTCGCAAGACATTGCAAACGTTCCTGGCAATCCATGGTTTATTTGCACGATGTGGCTTGCTCAGTATGATATCGCTGCGGCGAGATCGCAAGATGGTTTGCGAGACGCAGTCAAAATGCTGGAGTGGGTAGCAGATCACGCGTTGCCATCTGGAGTGCTTGCTGAGCAAGTTCATCCGTATACAAATGATCCACTATCAGTTTCTCCGTTGACCTGGAGTCACGCTACGTTTGTGACGTGCATCCTGGAATACATCGAGAAACGCCGCGTTCTCATGACCGAAAACATATTCGCCCATACGATCGCGCCAATGTAGTTTCTGTATCAAACGATCTTATGTCGCACTAATTCGCTAGTTCACAGTTAAATAAAAGGAGTTCCTTCATACAGGAACTCCTTTTGCTAAGCTAGATCTTCAGGTTCCGTTAGAGGGAAGCATGATGCAGCCTGCGGATTGAGGAATCTTGACAGGCACGGGCAACCTGTTTTCACATGGTTGTGTGGCTATCGCTAATCAGTAGCAACTACACATTGGGGTGCGTCGGTCTGGTACCAACCCGTTGAATGCCTGTCGCTGGTATCAACTCTTCCTCAATACCGAGCAGGAGTGCTTGGCCACTGGTAGTTTTTAACGGTCTGATTGCCGTCGAGAGTGGCTCGTTTCCGATCACTAGCCTGAGTAGCTGCGTCATCCGCTTGTAGATTTGAATTTGTATTTGTTTGGTCGTTAGAACCAAGATTGCCGTAGCCGTACCCTCCACGGCCGCCGCGGCCAAATCCGCCGTGGCTCTGAGGTGTCTTGCCTGCGCTTCCCTGGCCTGTTCCGGCGGACCCTGTGCCAGCGGACCCTGTGCCAGCGGAAGAAGCACTTCTGCCACCGCCTCCCCCATGTCCGCCACCGCCACCGCCTTTAGCAGTCGCAGGGAATTGACTGGCAACGACGGAAGTCAAAAGCATCACTAGCACTAACTGGAGTTGAATTTTCATGCAGCTATTATAGCACCCTTGACAATTTGTATGCAGGGCTACGCTGAGTCCTACCCTGCGTCCTCATGTTCGAAAACATATTCGCCCAAACGATCGCGTCGATATAGCTAGCCTGGGAGCGCCGGCATCCTTGACGGCTGAAGCGAGAATTTAGCGCAACGAAAAATCTTTCGCTGCACTACAAATTCTAGTGCAATGATTCTCTTTAGCAATCCTGATTAGGTAGTGCCAAGTTGCAACAAGTTATGCACGCACGTCACTGCTAACGAACCGTCACCGACTGCAAAACCTACTCGTTTGGTAGTTCCTGACCGGATGTCTCCTGCTGCAAGCACCCTTGGCATGCTTGTTTCGAGTGCACACGGAGTTCTATCCCTCAAAGGCCATAATGCCGAATTAGATGCGTCGACTCCCGTTAGCAAAAAGCCTTTATCATCCCTAGCGATTTCGCTGGGAATCCAGCTGTGAGACGGCTCTGCACCGATGAAGACAAAGACAGCTGCGGCTGGCAATTCGAAGGTGCCTTTCTCCTTAGATTGAATCGTCAGCGATCTGATTTGCATGTCGCCATGAACTTCGGTAATCTCGGAACCTTCATGAACAGTGATGTTTTTGCATTCCAAAATTCGCGTGTATAGATATTCCGACATGCTTGGACCTAAGGTATTGCGCACAATCAAATGCACCTGGCGTCCTGGGCAACATCCAGCTAAAAACATGGCTGCTTGTCCGGCCGAGTTACCGCCCCCGATGACCGCAACGTCTTGACTGTCATGGAGCATCGCTTCGATGCTTGTGCAGGCGTAATAAATGCCAGCCCGCTCGTATTTATAAGCGTTTGTCGCTTCGAGCTTTTTCCAGTGCACACCAGCGGCTATAAGGACAACCTTGGCTGTGACAACGGCGCCACAGTCCATCGTCACATCGATGCCTGAAGCATCTCCTTTGGATGAGAGTTGTGCCACCGCAACTGGTGCAATAAGTTGTGCGCCAAACTTCAGCATCTGCAAGATGCCCCGAGTAGCCAACTCGGTACCCGATAGTCCGGATGGGAATCCGATGAAGTTCTCAATTTTTGATGAACCGCCAGCCTGTCCACCGGGTCCTAATTTGTCAACGACGAACGTAGACAGCCCTTCCGAGGCTGCGTAAACGGCGGCTGTGATACCTGCGGGTCCGGCGCCGACAACAAGAAGATCTACGGTACCGCTTGGGCAGTGCCTCCAAATTCCGGCACCGCGGGCGATATCTTGCAACGACGGTCGTATTAACAGAGTGCCATCGCGACACTCTACTGCCGGAAACGTATCCGGGGACCCCAACTGCGTTTGCACTCGTTTTCCGTCTTCGGTTAAAACGTCATAAAATGTAAATGGAACAAAGTTCTTGTGAAGAAACTCGCGAACTTCAGTTGTATCTCTGCATTGTGCATACCCTAGTACTTTCAGTCCCAGCTTGCCAGCTTTTTCCAGCATCAGCCTGCGCAGCTGAAAAGCGCTTAGCAACGTCTCGGACAATCGAGGCATGCGGTGCAAAACTTCACGTAGTTTTGCGTTGCTGACTCTCATCACATGAGTAGCACCTTTTGCTCTTCCACTGACGATTACCGGTCGACGGGTTAAGAGGTCAATGTCACCTGAGAATTGCCCAGGCTCGTGTACGACCAACACTGCATCTCCGTCGTGTGGGTTAAGAATTTCAAGCTGACCGGACCTTACGACAAACATGTCGACGTCTGCCTGTCCTGCCTTGAAAATCATTTCCCCCGACTCGAAGTGTTCACAACTTGCATACGGCACCAGCAAGTCCATTTCTTCTTCCGTCAGTTTCGGAAAGGCGTTCTGCATCAATTCAACGGACATAACAACTCTCCAATTATCACAGCCGACTGCCGGGAGCAATCTCTTTCTATCAAAGCCAACGCTCATGTGTTGGCGACAATGTTGAGTATATCCCTTATTAAATGACTTGTTAGTCAGTATCAAATTGGATATCAACCTAAATCCCTGGCCAGTTCAGTCTAGGAAGTATCTGTCGCAAATCGATGTTATCCTGCCGTAGAAACAGGTGGCTACAAACAGTATTTCCTAAGAATCGTAAAACTCGGATCTATAGAACGGGGCATTAAGGGTCTTTCTCAATATTAGGCAGTTTCATTTGCGATTTGGAAAATCGCGCAGACAAAAGTACGCGACCTTTATGAATGCAAACAAACTGCGCTTCTACTTCGGTTCCCAGGGTGAGTAATTTTTGCGTAGGTAAAAAACCTCGTTCAGCCTCTGAGTCAATCTTTACACCATACCCGCCTGGTTCTTCTACGATGATCCTGCATACAATAATGTCCCCAGCTCGATAGCTACGTTGGACAAGGCCCATCCGTGCGGTGCGATCATTGCGGACAGTGCTTTTGGGGGAAACCTCGCGCGTCTGATCCTCAGGCTGCTTGGAAGTCTCCACAGACTCCTCTCGTTTCCGCCTTCGGCGCGCTAATTCGTCTTCGTCGTCCGACTCTGCCATAAGGTGTCACTCCGCGCTGATCACTGATCCATTATGACGCTACCAAACATTGGGGAATAGATTCAATTGGCTGCTGCTTTGCGCTTCTTCGATGCGGCAGACTTTTTAGCTGCCGTCACTGCCTTGGGAATTCCGGATTTTTTATAAGCTGTCGCTTTTTTGGCAGCAACTAATTTCTTCACTGTACCTTTCTTTCCAGCAGCGATCACTTCCTTTTTTCGCGCTACCGTTTTTGAAGGCTGACTCTGCGATGTTGCACTACCTCCAACTAGAGCTTGCATGATTTTTTGAGCAACGCTCAGGGTTACGTGAGCATAGTTTGTTTGCTCGTATTGCTGTATGCACTGCTTCGAAACGCCCAGCCTCGCTGCGAGATCTTCTTGATTCAAGCCTTTGCTAATGCGCGTCTTGATCAGCAATTCTGGTACTTGCTGGATAGCCTCTGCACCAGGTAATTTGATTTTGCCGGCTTTAAGAAGTTCATATTCATCAACCTGTCCGCGCAAATTACTTAATTCTGATTCTAATGACTCTCGCTGGGCTGCTCGAAGCCATGGCTGAGCCTTGCTTTCAGGAAGTCTTTCTAGTTCAAACAGCGCATCTTCAAAGTCCTTGATGCGTTTTTGTGTTACGCGCAATTGCCAATCATTCTTAATCATAGTGGTTGCCTTAAATCAATTTTGATAATGCCTTTAGGATTGTCGTCTTCGTCTTTTTGGAAGTATTCGAGATACGGAAAACCACGTTGTTCTGGAAGATACACAAAAATATCGCCGAGATATTTGGACTTTCGATCTTCGAGAGGCTTCAATAAATCCATATCGAGCTTGTCGGTCACATCAGTAGGGTCCCATAGGCAGTCATAGTCACCAGGTTCTTCCTTTTCGGTTACGAAACTGCCATCCAGATAGAGGGTTGTGCATCCAGCCGTCTTAAGGTTTTCGAGCAGGCGCACTAGCCCTTTAAATAGGCGCTTGCGGTGTGGTGTGGAGGAAAATCTGTTTTCGATCTCCTTCAAAGTTGCATTATATATTCCCGGTGGTAAATTGCCGCGCTGGTCGAATTGTGGTATCATCAAGACAATTGTAGGCTTGTCTTTAGGCTCTGTCAAGGTGCTTATCGCAGCCCCGTCTGCGGTTCTATCAAGAGTGAACAATGGCTTTGTGACTAACGCCGTCCCTGAACGTTAATTGGTATTGAAGACTGATTTGAGGTGAGTCACATTGACCCTCAAATTTTCAAGAGCTTTAGTCGCAAGACAATCAAATTCCAACATTGCTATCAAGACTTCTTGACTAAAAGGCATACTGCTGCCCGATTTCTCATCCCGCTTTAGCGAATTCTTCAACGCTTCAAAGAGAACTGAAGTGATATTTATGACTCGGTCATCACCTAATTCAATTTGGTGCAGTGGATATGTCTCTGGAAGGATAGTGTCTTGTTGTTTTTGTTGGGCTGCGCCGAAGTCCAAAATCCGATTTAACTCGGCTTCAAATTTGTCAGTTGTGACATGCAAATTTGTTAGAGCTAGTGCGCACGCACCTGTTTCATCTCGCAAAATCGCCAACAAAACATGCTCAGATCCGACAAAGTTGCAACCTCTGAGAACAGACTGCCTTTCCGCCAAAATCAGTAATTGCCTAGCTTCATCGTTCATACGTTCGAGTTGAAGAATTCAGTTTCATTTAAATCGCGTGAGCGAAGCATCTTGGAAGATCAGATATTGAGGTCCCACAAATGCCATTGCATCTGGTATCAGGACTCGCCGCGGGTCAATGCGAAGTAGAGTCTGCCCACTGGTAGTTTTTAATGGTCTGATTGCCGTCGAGGGTGGCTCGTTTCCGATCACTGGCCCGAGTCGCTGCTTGATCCGCTTGTAGAGTTGAATTTGGATTTGTTTGGTTGTTAGTACCAAGATTGCCGTAGCCGTACCCTCCACGGCCGCCGCGGCCAAATCCGCCGCGCCTTCGGCTCTGCGGTGTCTTGCCTGCGCTTCCTTGAGCTTTGGCAGCGCTACCTGTTGCGGCGTGTGAGGCACTTCTGCCACCTCCCCCATGTCCGCCACCGCCTCTAGCGGCTGCAGGGAATTGACTGGCAACGACGGAAGTCAAAAGCATCACTAGTACTAACTGGAGTTGAATTTTCATTCCGCTATTATAATGCATTCTTGACAATTTGTATGCAGGCTATGCTGAGTCCTGACCTGATATTGCACTCAACGGCTAATCATTTCCTGCTGCACCAGGAGAGGGAGCGCTTTTCGCGGGCGCAGCTGCCGGTTCAGGGTGTTGGATGGAAGGAGCAGGCTCCGGAGTAGGTTGATGGATGTCTGGTGCGCGGGGTGGCATCTCTTGTTGAACTTCGGACGCGTGAGCGTGAGTTGCTGATTCATCTCGATGCGTCTCAGTGTCGTGCGGCGGCTCATTGTGAACTGGCTCGGTTTCGGGATGATCGGTATGAGGCGGTACTGATTCAGGATTTCCCGGAGCTTCTGGTGGCTTTTGCTCTGGATTTTGTTCAGATGGTGGACCGCTTTCGTTTTCATCCATTGGTTCGCCCTCCGCCTGAGGTTGGACGCCAGGCGTTGGAAGCTGCGATTGATCGGCTTTTACGCCAGCTTCGAAATCCTCAATATCCTTAAGAACTTTTGCGTTAATGGGAGCCGCTGTCTTTGCCAGTGGTGTCGTCGGTGCGTCGAATGCCACCGTTGGTGGTGTATGCGTTTTGTAGAAGTCCGTCATGTAATCATGCCAGATCTTGGCCATCACCGTGCCACCCGTCACATTGCCGCGCACAGCACTGTAGTCGTCATTACCTCCCCAGACTGCCGTCACTGTGTCCGGAGTAAAGCCAACGAACCATATATCTCGAGCTTTGTCGGCGGTGCCTGTTTTTCCGGCTACTGCGATTTTTGGCAGACGAGCTTGAGTTCCAGTGCCCTTGTTCACGACATCTTGCAGTACGTCAACGAGTTCAAGCACCGGTTCGGCAGGAAACACAGTCGTTTTCTGTTGCGTAGATGTTTGTAGTTTGTTGCCTTGACTGTCATCAATTTGGCGGATTATTTGTGAGGGCATGAAGACACCCTTGCGGGCTAAAGTGGCATAACCATTGGCAAGTTCGAGCGGCGATATTGCGCACGCTCCCAGGGCAAGCGGTAAGTTACTATCCAGCGGAGCAGTGATACCGGCTGCTCTAGCTGTCTCTATAATTTTGTTGGGACCTACCGCTTGCGCAATTCTAATCGAGCACAAGTTGCGAGAGAGCGTCAGAGCGGTTCTTACGGTTATTTTTCCTAAGTAGCGACCATCAAAGTTTTTGGGAGAGTATCTTTGACCGAAGCCAACATCAATGGTCAACGGAGAGTCGTCCAACATCGTATTCTGCTGTAGGGCACCACTCATAATACCAGTCAAATAGACGAAAGGTTTGAAGGCGGAGCCTGCTGTATGCGGGTTTGTAGCCCTATTGAACTGATGTGATCTGTAATCACCAACACCGCCAACCATAGCTAGCACACCACCGTCTTTCACTGAAATTGACACGAGTGCGCCTTGGCTGATTCCCGTGGGTGCCGTTTCAATTCCTTTGCCTAACTCTTTCTCTGCAGCTGCTTGCGCCTCTGGATCGAGGTTTGTATAAACTCGCAATCCGCTGCTCCAGAGCTGTGTTTCAGAGAATTGGTTCTTTAGTAATTGGACTACGTAGTTGACGTAATAGGGAAAAGGCTGAGTTGGAACAGCTCCTTTTCTGAATGCGATCTTTTTGCTTTTTGTCTGGTCTGCGACGGCTTGAGTAATAAATTCTTGCTCTGCCATAGCATCAAGCACTTGATGTTGCCGATCAATGGCGTCAGCTAAATACTTTGGATCGCTCATCCTGGATGGGGCTCGTATCAACCCGGCCAGGAAAGCGGATTCACCCACAGTGAGTGCGCTCGCGTGTTTGTTGAAATATGTGCCGGCGGCGCGCTCGATTCCATAAACACCTCTTCCGAAATAGATATCGTTCAAGTAAGTTTCGAGGATGCGATTTTTGGAGTTGTTGATCTCCACGTCGAACGAAAGCAGAGCCTCTAGAACTTTGCGTTTCATGCTCCGATCTTTTGGATCCAAATACAGGTTGCGCACTAGTTGTTGCGTGATTGTGGATCCACCTTGTCTAAGGCGACCAGCTTTTACATTGGTCAGAATCGCTCGGCTAATGCCTAGAGGATCGACGCCGTGGTGCTCGTAAAAGTGGTGATCTTCTGCCGCAATAGCAGCATGTCGCATGTGGATCGACATCTTCGAAAATGGCACTGGAATGCTGTCTCGATCGGCATAAACTGTGCTTACATGATGATTGAAGCGGTCGAATACAGCAACACCATTGCCGACTTCATATACGGTTGGCAGAGTCGTAAAGGCTGGAATGCCTAACGTTATTTTGGTAAACGTCCACGCCAGAAACGAAATTATTGCTAAAACGACGAACCATAGTATCGCCGTCATTAGCGGATTACGTCGGTGCTGGCGGGTATTCACGGGCGTATCATTGCCCTGAAAGAACCTTCTGTGCTTCGTTTGTTTTGTGGAGTTTGGTAAGAACGTTTGCATAGTACTTTTGAGTACGCAATGTTTTCGCATTCAAGGCACCAAGTACCGACTTTTGAATTTCGTAAGCCTTCTTGTAATATGGCTCCGCCTGGGCGTATTTCTTTCCTTGATCGTAAAGAACAGCGAGGCAGAAATCGTTTTCCGCAACGGTCTCATTGTTAGTGCCAAATTTCTTTTCGTACGTTGCCAGTGACTGCAAAAGTTGAGATTCCGCAGCCCCATATTTATGCATTACGTAGTTGAGGGTTCCCAGGCAGAGAAGCGTATCTGCTGTCTCGATGTTACCTGGTGTCAACTTGGTTGTTCGAATTTGCAAGGCCTTGAGGTACAAGCTTTCTGCTTCTTTGTATTTGCCCTCGTATTGATAGACCTGAGCAAGAGCATTGTATACAGAGGCTGTCTCAGGATCATTTGGTCCTTTTGCATTCTCGATAATTTGTTTTGCCGCAAGCAGATGTTTGCGCGCTTCAGCAATTTTGCCTTGTTTCAACGCCAAGTTTCCGAGTTCAAAAGAAGTTCGGGCATACTCAATATGATCGTCTCCACTAAAATCTTTGTCGATTTCAAGGGCCCGCTGCAAAGATTTTTGTGCTTTGGCGAATTCGGATCTCTTTGTGTAAATGTGCCCTAAACCGTTTAAGGCATGGGCTTCGAAACTATGTCTAGGTTTTTTTGACTTAGCTTCAATGGCAAGAACTTCTTCATAGTTGGCAACGGCGCCATCGAGTTGAAACGCTTCTCTCTCGACATCACCTAGCATGTTAAGCGCCTCGGCTCGGCGATCGTCAGTCAAGTCTGTACGCTTTAGTGTTTCCAGTAATTGCTTTTCGGCATAGGAATAATCTGCTTTGTTATAGAAGGCTTCTGCGATGTCCATCGAGCTATCAAAAGAAGAAGAGGTGTGTTGTGGCTGAGGCGAACGTTGGTTGGCAATAACTAACGAGATCGCGATGCCGATGATTACCACCAAAGTGGCACCACCTACGGGGGCCCAGCGCAACAAGCTGGAGGGTGGTGGACTTGATTTAGCGAGCGATGGCTCCGCGGTTGTAGTGGTCGGAGATGCGGGGGGTCTGACGGGAGACGGTGTAGATGGCGGAACATTCGGCGGTATGGTTTCAGTGTTAGCTGGGCTTGGTTCACTGCTCGTCTCAGCTTTCTTCAGAGTTTGCTGAGCGGTTATCTCCGCAGTCGCTTCAAGCGTGCTTGGATCTGGCAGCGGTTTCGTTATCGATGCGAGCGTGGTGCTGCTTTGCAGAGATCCCGAGACCTCAGGATCCAGCACCACCCCTGGTGTGCTGCGAGCAAACATGATCAGCGCATCTTTTAGCTCACTCATATTCGGAAATCTGTCGTCGGGCTCCTTCGCCAGGCATTTGAAGACGATCGCTTCAAGCTCTTCGGGTACCTTCGAATCTGGATTTTTGTCGAAAAAGGTGCCGGGCACTTCGTTAACTTGCTTGTACATGCATTCCATCGGATCTTGTCCAAAGAATGGTGAACTACCGGTCAGCGTTCGATACATCACGCAACCCAGAGAATAGATGTCGGAGCGAATATCGAGCACTCTGCCGCGACATTGCTCTGGACTCATGTAAAGTGGGCTGCCAAAAACTTCGCCGGTTTGGGTCAGGTGATTCGATTCACCCTCCATTGGCAACACTTTTGCGATTCCAAAGTCGACGATTTTGACGAAATCTTTCCTTTGATCAAACTCCACTAGCATGATATTGCCGGGTTTGAGGTCTCGATGAATGACCCCTTTAGAATGAGCATGCGCTAATCCAGCGCAGGCTTGGGCGAAAATGTTTGTTGCCCTGTCTGTCGGTAGAAGCCCGAACTGGTCCAATATTTCAGCGAGGTTGGTCCCTTCCAAAAAGTCCATTACCAAGAACGGGGCACCAGCTGGCGTCAGACCGAAGTCAAAGACAGTTAGGATATTGGGATGAGAGAGGGCACTTGCTGCCTGCGCCTCTTGCTGGAATCTCTTCAAATTTGATGAACTGGAGACGTACTGCGGATGCATCATCTTGATGGCGACAATGCGTTTCATCAAGATGTGCTTGGCTTTGTAAATCATGCCCATGCCGCCGCCACCAATGACTTCAAGCACTTCATACTTATCGCCGACTATTTTGCCGACCATGTCTTCTTGTATCAGTGGCGTCAAAGTTGTGCCGTCATGGGGGCACACGGCCGTGTCCCCAGAGAATTCCTGCCCGCAAGAGATGCAGGCTTTTCGGGTAACGCTTCTTGATGTGTTTTCCAGGTTCACTGAGACTTATTGACTTCCGTTCAGATCTTGCTCCGGCCTCTCATATAGCTTACTAGACGAGCGGCTGACATGCTAATCCCCTTGAAACATTGCTAAATGCCAGTATTAGAGGCGCTTAGTCAACTAAGTTAGGCACCGAACTTGGTGGCTAACTAAAAGGAAAGCTCGACGGTTCCGTATCGATCTTTTTTGGTAATTAAGGCAACTGATTCGACACAGGTTATACTGACAATAATAGAGCAGTGTTGGTGCTTTTGAGCGACCAGCGACTGTGTTACTTCTGGGAGCAGTGATGACCACAAGCGACCAAGTCAACATTTTGCTTGTTGATGATCGTCCTGAAAACCTGCTGGTACTTAAGGCAACCTTGGGCTCGCTGGGTGTGAACTTGGTTGAGGCGCATTCAGGCAAGGAGGCGCTTAAATTTCTCCTTGAGAAGGAGTTTGCCGTTATCCTTCTTGACGTTATGATGCCAGAGATGGACGGTTTTGAAGTTGCTCGCATAGTTCGAGATCGGGAAAAGTCGAAACACACACCAATTATTTTCGTCACAGCGATGTTCCTCGATGACCAGGACGCATTTCGCGGATACTCAGTTGGCGCGGTCGATTACATCATGAAGCCTTTTGCTCCTGAAATTCTGCGCTCCAAAGTGACAGTATTTGTCGACCTTTTTAGAAAGACTGAGGAGATAAAGCGCCAATCCGAGCATATCCGAGCAATGGAACAGCGCGAATATACTGCGAAATTACAGGCCACAGAAGAGCGTTTGCGCCAGGAAACAGAACGCGAACGTAACGAGACAAGAGCCATCCGTTCGGTGTTGGAGCACGCTCCAGTCGGGTTTGCCAGACTGGATAAAAATCACAATGTGATTGAAACCAATAAGATGTTTGTTGAACAATTTTCAGTTCAGAGTGAGATTAAGAACGAGTCAATCTTTTCCGCTCTGCCAGGGCTTCCACAGCCAGTCAGAGAAGCGATCGATCATAGCCGGCCCTTCCTTGTGCATGATTTGCAAGTGTATGAAGGCACTGGCAGTGAAACAAGTCGCTATTGTGATCTGGCGGTTTGGCCTACGTCCAACAGCGAGCAGTTCACAGGTACGATTTTAGTCGGTACCGATGTTACCGAAAGAGTGCTTCTTGATTTGCAACGCAAGGACTTTGTTGCCACACTGGCCCACGATCTACAGACGCCAGTTATCGCATCTGACCGAGCTTTGTCGTTGCTGATTGGAAAAATTGGCGGCACTGTTTCACCTGATTTGATCAACTTTGTCACCATGTTGAAGAAGAACAACGAAAATCTGCTGCACATGATCGAGACCTTGCTTGATGTTTATCATTACGAAGAAGGCGCTAAAGCCCTGTATTTCGATGAAGTGGATCTCAAGTTGTTAGCAGCAACGTGTATCAATGAACTTTCAGCACTTGCCAACGATCAGGGACTGACAATTACTTCTGACTTTCCACCTGATTTGCATCAAGTCTTTGCGGATAGAACGGCAATTCGCCGAGTGATTACCAATTTGCTTGACAATTCCCTCAAGTTCACGCCGCGTGGCGGGACCGTCACGGCTCAAGCTCGAAACGCTGACAACTCGGTTATTTTTGAAGTCACAGACACAGGCATGGGCATTAAGCCCGAAGACAAAGAGCACCTATTTGAACGTTACTGGCACGGCACAGGACACAAGTCATACAAGGGCAGCAACGGTTTAGGACTTTATTTGTGTCGTCAAATTGTTGAGTCTCACGATGGACAAATAGAATGTGACACTAGTGTTGGTAAAATGACCACATTCAGATTTACTTTGCCGACCAAGACGGACGAATCTATACTAACCAGTGAATCCCAACGCCTCAAACAGAGTGCCAGATAAAATATGTCAGAAGGAACTTCGGAAGACAAACGCGATATCAGCATTCTTATTGTTGAGGATCACGAGTTTACAAGATTGGGTTTGAAGCTAAGTTTGGAGCAAATCGCCGGCCTGAAAATGGTGGGGGAAGCGGCAGATGGCGCCGAAGGTTTGAAGAAGGTTTTGGAACTCAAGCCAGAAGTCGTGCTCATGGACATTGAAATGCCAAACATGGATGGCATTGAAGCTACGAAACACATTAGAGAACAGGCACCGGATGTGCGAGTAATAATGTTGACTTCACACAAAAGCGATCAAACGATTTTCGCTGCTTTGAGTGCGGGAGCTAACGGATATTGTTTGAAAAACATTTCGGCTCAGCAGCTATCTACCGTAATTAAGATGGTGGCAGACGGTGCGGTTTGGCTCGATCCAGGCATCGCCAACCGTGTGCTCAGCGCCTATTCATTGCCGGACATTCAACCTGCCGTTGTGACAAAGGCTCCTCCAAAGGCGCCCAAAACTAATATTAGTTTGTCGCCTCGAGAAACCGAGGTATTACGGCTGGTGGCAGACGGTTTGAGTAATCAGAAGATAGCGGAGCGGCTTGGACTCGGTCTGGAAACAGTAAAAACTCATATGCGCCATATCATGGAAAAGTTGGCTGTTTCGGATCGCACCGAAGCCGCAGTCAAAGCCATGAAGCAAGGGATTGTTTAAGTAGGAGCGCGGTTTTTCAAACCGCCTCGAAAATATAGGACCCGTCTATGTTATGGGCGGCTAAAATAGCCGCGCTCCAAATTTAGAAAAGCGCGGTTTTTCAAACCGCCCCGAAAATATAGATCCCGCCTATGAGGTCAGCGTTTCTGGGGGCAAAAATTTCTGGAGGTTTTTCAGATTTTCTGTCCAGAAATTTCCAGGCGTGTATACATGCGTTCACAGGATACTTTCCACTTTTTATTTGTAACCAACAGCGTCCGCTTACCACTAGCACTAATACTGAACACGCTCAATCAGAGTGCGATCCCCATACCAAATCCTTGGAGGATTAATCACATGGCCGATATCGATTACAAGCCAGAAGGTTCTGTAGGACATTCATTATCCAGCCTGGCTAGCGGACTCTGGAACGAAATCTCGTCGGTTCCTTCAAACATCTGGAATCATTATAAGGAAAATACCGGCACCGCTCTCCTCGAAACCCTCTGCCCACCTTTACTAATTGTCGATGCCGAAGTCAGAGCTCACGAAAAAAACAGCAATGACACGCCGCTTACACCAGCAGCAAACTCGATGAAGAACATGATTGAAGATTCGATCTTGCACGGCAACACCAGCCAGTTGAAGGACCTCATGGTTCTCCACAGCGGTGACCCAAATGCTTTAGACAGAATTATGCACGATGCACAAAAGGATCTCGAACAGTATGGCGTCAAACTCGACTACAAAGTCGATGATTCAGGCAAAGGTCAACTGCACCTTGGCACTGCCACACATTTTATGAACACCAGCAGCGATGGAACGCAAACTTTTGGTGACGTCAGAAACGGCAATGAAGTAGCCACTCCAAGCAGCACCACTGCCGACAATGCCTTGCACTCAATCGCACAAGATGCGCAACAATATACGCAACAACGCTTCCGCAACCAATAGACAACCGCTACACTTACTACAATCTAAATCGATTTGAAGTGGAGACAACAGTTTTCCAGCCTTGAAAAACACAGGCATCACTGCGCTTCTTGCAACATTTAGAACTTTAAACGATCATTAGGCGGACTGCTCTGTGCGGAATTGAGGGCGCAAGATGTTTTGTACTTTAGTGCGAGCGCGTGAGATTCTCGACTTAACGGTACCGATGTCGGTGTGTGTGATCTTGGCGATTTCATCGTAAGGAAGATCTTCGACTTCGCGCAATATGATTGCAGTTCTAAACTGACGTGGAAGTGTTGAGATAGCGTGGTCAACTGATTTGCGCAAATCTTTGCGGTCATACAATTCGTCTGGACCAGCTGCTGGGTCAGCGATGTCGCGTGTCGGGCTGTCTTCGTCGTCGCCGTTCATTGGCGCATCGAGTGACATGATGATGGTTTGGCGTGGGCGTTTTCTCAATTCGTCATAGAAGAGGTTGGTGACAATTTGTCCCATCCATGATTTGAATGCTTTTGGATTTTGCAATTTGCCAATGCCTTTCCAAATTCTGATGCAAGCTTCTTGAGCCAGGTCAGCAGTGTCGTTCCAGTCTGGCGCGAGCTTATAGAGCATGGCAAAGAGATTACGTTGGTGGCGCTTGATCAGAACATCGAAAGCTGCTTGATCTTGTTTTTGGCACAACAGAACTAACTGAGCGTCGTCCATCTGACTGTATCCGGTGCGTACCAGGCTCAAAGTTGGTTGTTGTTTAGCTTCTGTCTTCGCGGTGTTCATGTCGCCTCCAGGCGGTTTGATTTGTTGTCCACTTCTTCATACTACTGGGCTGAAGTTCGCGTGTAATCCAGCCTTTCAGGTATCCATCATTCGGGGTATAGCGGCATACCTCAAGGCTCGAAAGATGCAATTTGTCGGAGCCTTTTAGAGCAAAAGTCCATTGCGCATATAGAATCGGCATCCCCCGAGCGCAATTATCTAGATTAAATAAGGGAACTTATTTGTTGATTGATAACTTCGACTAAAAATTTACGAGCAGTTTCCTTCAAACATAGCCCCGAGTATCTGTCTTGCAGTGCAGGATGCTTCTGCGTTGGGGTTACGCTGTGGGTGTTCACATTGAGTTAGGCGTCGCGTTAGGCGGCGGTTGGTCTATTTGGCTTCCAACTGATGGAGCAAACTCCATGCATACAAGCGGTTTCTGTCTCTGAATTGTCTGCCGGAGTAAATTCGGTTACATTACTGAGTTCACAACCCGAATTCAGCGAACTTAGTTCGATAGCGGAATTGATTTCGATGACGTTGTCCAGATCAACGATGTTAGTTAGTTCGACCACGTTGGTTACTTCAACAACTGTTCGTTTTCGCAACTGAAACACATTGTTTCTACTTGTGGCGTTTTCAGATTCCTCTGTATCGAATATTCCAGTACTCATTTCCCCATGTCCTTTTGTTGATGTTGAACTGTGATTATGCAGATTTTTCTGAGCGAAACTGAGGGCGAAGAATGTTTTGTACTTTAGTGCGTGCTCTTGAGATGCGCGACTTCACTGTACCAATGTCTGTCTGTGTGATTTGAGCGATCTCTTCATAAGGAAGATCGTTGACTTCGCGCAAGATGATCGCAGTTCTGAATTGACGGGGTAGAGTTGCGATCGCTGCTTCAACAGTCTTTCGCGTATCTTTGCGGTCGTAGATTTCGTCTGGTCCTGCAGCTGGGTCAGCGATGTCGCGTGTTGGTGATTCCCCTTCTTCATCTCCGGTCATTGGTGCGTCGAGCGACATGATGATGGTTTGACGTGGGCGCTTTCTCAATTCGTCATAGAAGAGGTTGGTGACGATCTGTCCCATCCAAGATCTAAATGCTTTTGGATTTTGCAACTTATCGATGCCCTTCCATATTCTGATGAATGCTTCTTGAGCAAGGTCAGCGGTGTCGTTCCAATCTGGTGCCATCTTGTAGAGCATCGCGTACACGTTGCGTTGATGACGGTTCATCAATGCGTTGAACGCCGCTTTGTCTTTCTTTTGGCATAACAATACGAGTTCAGAATCTTCCATTTGCTGGTAACGATTGCCGCATACTACGGTGAGGTTTGGTTTTTCTGACTTCGGTTTAAGGCTTGTCATGGCGGTCTCCTGGTTGGTTGAGTTGCAGTCCATGTCTCCATAATAGACATGCAAAACGCCTGTGTAATCCAGCCGTACAGGTATCCATCGGTTGCGGTAGGTTCGCAAGCGAACGCCCTACCCCGATGTTCAAACCCACTGCAGGCGGGAAACTAGGCCACCAAAAGTTTGACTGAAGCTATACCTAGCACTAATGCCAAAACTCTTTTCAATGTATTTTGAGAAAAAATATTTGCGCCAAGATGCGAACCGATCAATCCACCTGCAGCAGCTGCCACCAGGAAGGTCCAGTCTGAGCCTACGCTAAACGAATTTGTAACGACACGTCCGATCAAGCCTGCAATCGAATTGATTACAATAAACAGCGCTGCTGTGCCTGAAGCGTGCTTCGCACTATCCCAACCTGCGATCACTATTATGGGACTGAGGAAGATGCCACCGCCAATGCCGACAATGCCTGACACAAGACCAATCAAACCACCACATATCCCGGCGACCAGCATTCGGGGCGCTTTGCGCTCCCTAGTTGCTGATTCCTTTAATGGAATGGCAAGTCTTACCGCGGCCACAAGTAAGCTTATCGACAATAAGCCTTCATATATGTTGTTTGGAACGCGAATCATTCCACCAATAAGCGCGGCCGGAATAGACGCAATAAGGTAAGGAAAAGTGGATCTGACAATCAAATACTTGGAACGATAATAAGACACGGCTGCAATGCCTGCCACCAAGACATTGAGCAATAGCGCCGTTGATGAGGCTGTTTGCTTCGGCACTGATAGAAGAGCCAAAATAGCCAAGTAACCTGATGCCCCACCATGTCCAACAGATGAATAAAGAAGTGCCACCACAAAAATGGCGATTATGGATAGTGGGTTCGGTTCCATCAGCGCCATAACTCGTAGTTTTAAAGTGTCATTCCAACAATAGCAAGGACTGATCAGGTGATCCGTAACTTGTAACCGACCCTTGGAATTGTTTGAATTACAGAATCGTCTTCGCTCGAATCGATTTTCTGTCTCAATCGTTTGATGCAGGTGCGGATTGCTTCGGATGTGGCGTCGCTTTCTGAATGCCAAACTCGCTGAAGCAGCGCTTCTCCGCTAAACACTTCGTCAGGATGACGCATGAAAAATTCGAGCAAGGCAAATTCTCGAGGTAAGAGCTGAATCTGTTTTCCATTCTTGGTGAGCTTGTATTTGCCGGGATCGATCGACAACTCGCCAACTGTCAAAATATTTGTTTGCGAACCAGATGCTCTTCTCAGCATGGCTCGAAGTCTCGCCGACAGTTCTTTCATATTGAAAGGTTTCGTCAAATAATCGTCAGCGCCTGAATCTAGCCCACTCTCTTTGTCGGCAATCCCGCCTTTGCCTGTAAGCATTATGATGGGCGCAATGCCCTTCTCTGCACGATAGCAACGTAAGATCTCAAGCCCGCTCATTTCTGGTAGAGACCAGTCCAAAATGATCGTGTCATATTGACATAGTCGCAAACGCTCCATACCTTCACGACCGTTGTGCACCACTTCCACCGAGTGGTGCTCGAACGATAACCATTCGACGATCATGACAGCTAGGTCAACATCATCTTCGACGAGCAGAATCTTGGCCATAAATTGCGGGTCTCTCGATTATAACCTTCATAATATACACGGTTTCTGGCTGACAGCTGCCCGGCGGGCTTCTTAATAGTCATCCAGATCTTCTAGAAAAACCTCTTCACCGCTCACGGCAGCCATTTGAAGCGAGCTTTCGTACAAGGGCTCTTGCCTGGAGGGTTTCCACAAGGCTTTTTGCCCGACCTGGCGTGAGACCTCTGCTAAGGCGATACTGGCAAGATGGCGATAACAGTATTTGTAGGTTTGTCCGGGCAGTTCAATTTGAGCGAATGTGACTTTTGCGGCGACCCTTTGCCAGTCTTCCGCTTCGACGTCAATTTGACTTTCATCCGCAATGATTATTGCCTGTTGAGGACCTCTGCAAAGGTCCACCCTTGGCAAAGACGTTCCGAGGCTTTTGGTAGTTACTACGACTGCTTCGCGCAGTAAATATTTGTCTTCGCGTTTGCTTGGTATCAAACGGATCGGGTTGCGTCCACGACGTGCCGCTGCACGACCTTCTGATTTTGTTATTCTGTCGCAGCCAAACCAAACATTGAATTGATCCTCAATAAATATTCGGTTCCAGCCGAAGGCCGCTGAAGAGCGGATCGCGCTGCCAAGTTCCGCGTGTTCGGTGCCACCGACTAACAGTATTTCTGGACGCTTCTTTTGCGGTTCGCTGCGAACTTGCATGCGACCTCTCAGTCCGTAGGTTAAGTAGAAAAGCGCAACAGCGCTCGCCGCCGCCACGTTGATGCAATTCAGTCGCTTCGAGATCATGGGAATGATAATTGCTTGTGTCGCTATGGTGGCAACTTCACGTGATATACCTTCACGTTCGTTGCCAGCGATAACTGCACAGCGTGCCAGATCCGGAAGCTCATAGCCGTACAGCACTTGGGCGTTCTTCCAATTTTCGAGCCCCAGAACGGGTAGAGTGCTCCTTCGTTCTAAGTACTTTGGCTGTGCGCTTCCCTTTAAATTGTTGAATGATATGGTGCCCAACTTCGTGCATCAGAACCTCAAATAGCATGAAGTTAGTTAGCGTCTCTAATGGCCAGTCGACTTTGCAGCGCATACCATCTGATGAGAGTTCGATTAATGCTCCTGCACTTTCAAGCAACAATCTCTCCTCCAATCCCAAACTACCCGACAAAAACCATGGTGCCTCAGGCTGTTCATACAACTGAATCTTGCCTGGAATTGAAAGCGAACCGAAGTGCAATTTACTAACGTTATGTTTTGGACTTTGCAGCAATACTATCTCCTGCACACCGTACCAGGATAATTCGCCAAAGTGAATTAGAAGCTCATTGATTTGCGATTTGGTTGCTGGGTGAAAAAAACCTTTTCGAGGACGCTTTACGGTGATTTTCGGAGTGTTTGAAACTTCGTTGCCAGGACTAAATTTTGAGTAGTTGTGTGCCACTGCGCAGTCTGATTCGACGGCATCTGTTTCGCTAATGCCAAGTTCTTTCAGTACTTGTCGGATTCGATGCTCGCGGCTTGGATCGCCGAAGCCCCGCGTTGCGCGCGGATCGCCTACACGGTCTGCAGCTATCAGTTGAGGTGGGCGGGTGTGTTTAGTTCGGGACATTGTTTGTTCTGGAAGGTAAGAACACATGTCCATGGTAACCGAACAAGTCTAATCTACCTAGACGGATGGACACCCAGGAAGTGTCAGCCGACTCAAATAACGCTTTCAATTTAGGTCCGACGGATGCCCGCACTTGCATTCGCATGAAGGGATGTTCAGTCCATCTAAATTGCGTATGTGTATCGGCGTGGAAGTGCAACTGTTGCGGGCAATTGAAGTTCTTGTGCAGCTCGCAAGGGCCAATACGGATCTCGCATCATTTCTCGAGCGAGCAAGACGATGTCTGCTTGCTCTTTTTGAATGATCTCATTGGCTTGCAACGGCTCCGTAATAAGACCAACTGCAGCGGTCATAATTTGAGCTTCTCTTTTTACTTTTTCGGCTAGAGGAACTTGGAAGCCAGGCGCGAATGGATATTTATCACCACCGCGAACATTTCCACTGCTGCAATCGATTAAGTCCACACCTTCCGTTTTCAAGACTTCAGCTAGCCTCACAGAATCCTCTACTGTCCAGCCTCCATCTACCCAATCTGTTGCAGAAATTCTTACGGAGAATGGATATCCAGAAGGCCACTCAGCTCGCAATATTTTTGCAGTCTCAACAACAAATCGAATTCGATTTTCAAATGAGCCACCATACTCATCAGTGCGGAAGTTTGAAAGCGGTGAATAAAAACTGTTTAGCAAATAGCCGTGGGCGGCATGCAGCTCAAGCCACTTAAATCCGGCGCGCAGTGCTCTTTGGGCAGCAATTAGGAATTTCTGCTGAATTTCTTTGATCTCCGCAATCGACAGCTCATGCGGTGTCCTAGATGTCGGTGAGAATGGTACAGCGCTCGGACCGACACTTTCCCAGCCTCCTTGCTCATCGCTCAGATCGACTTTGCTGTGTCTTGATTCTGCTTTCCAGGGACTTAATGTTGATGCCTTTCGGCCTGCATGTGCAAGCTGTATCCCTGGCACGGCACCATATTCTTCGATAAAGCTCGTGATCCGTTTCCACATCTCGATGTGTTCTTCTTTGTATATGCCGAGGTCGTCCGGCGTTATGCGACCACGCGGTTCAACAGCTGTTGCTTCGCAGATCACCAGTCCAGCACCGCCAACTGCGCGGGAGCCTAGATGGACTAGGTGCCAGTCTGTGGCAAACCCATCCACTGAACTGTATTGGCACATAGGTGAAACGCCAATTCGATTTTTCAATTTGACATCGCGCACGGTTAGTGGCGAAAATAAATTCAGTTTTTCAGTCACCGTATGTGATGCTGCCGCCAATCTAGTTTGTTCCGATGTCATTTGAGGCTCCTAGTTTATCCGAATAGTAGTCTACCCTATCAGTGCTTGCCTGAGGAGTGGAGCGCCTTTGCTGCGATACTGTTCAGGTGCAACGAGGCGCTTTCCCCTCAACTCATTAGTTCGCATCCGCTGACTGCGATTTACCGATCGGGACATAGTTAAGCGGCGAGTCTCTGCGATGAGGCAATGACTTTTTCAACGGTGTGCTCTGCGCGTACCGAAACATATGGGTTTTCATCATTAACGAGAGTGACCAGGACTGTTAGAGCAACGCGTGGATTGTCAGCAAGCTCGTATCGAACTAGTGGATCTTCGTCTTTAGCTAACTGCCAAAGAATTTCCTCGGAAACTGCAGGATTTTCGGCGAGCGCGGATCGAACTTCAGGATTTGAGTCCGTAGCTAACATCCGTTGAATAAATGGCGGTGTCAGTTTGTTCTCGGCAACCCGCATGCGGATGGTGTAATCCGCACTGTGAGCCAAATCAGCTAACACTTTTTCTGGTGTTTCCGGATGACCAGCGCTCAGATAACTAAGCCAGTAGTTTGACGGATGGTGCAAAGCACCTGTATTTAATGCAATTGAAGTTGTGCACATTGTTGTTTCCTCACGGGTTTCAGATTGACACGGGGTTACGTGTAGTTGTTTTATTAGACCGGTCTACTATCCTGTTTCGAAGCGAAGTCAGTGATGGTCGTCTGTTTTCACTACAAACCAGCAGCTATTGGACCTTCAAAAAATAATCGAACATTAGGTGGGTGAACACTTTTAGGGGATCGGAATTTTTGAGAATCTTCGCTCTTCCCAGAGCGCCTTTCATCGCCATGCTAAAGAACTCGGCAAGTTCTTTGCTGTCATAGTACTTAGGTATTTCGCCTAACTCTTGAGCTTCGCTGATGCAAGCGGCAAACACAGCCAGCGACTCGTCACCGATCTCTTTCAATCGATTGCGAAAAATTTCGCTTTGATCTGCCATTTCCTGGCTTAGATTTTCGATCAAACATCCTTTTCTACACTCATTCTGTTCCAACTGGCGGCGAAGTTCTTCGCAGTAATTTCGAAGGCGTTGAATTGGTGAAACAGACTTATCTTCAAGCGGTATGCGCTTTTTAACAACGTGGTTGTCGTTGAAATAGTTGATGATCGCTAAGCCGAATTCTTCTTTGCTGTCGAAGTAATAGTAGAAAGAGCCCTTCGGAACGCCGGTCTTTTGCAAGACCTCCATGATGCCGGTATTGTTGTAACCCTTCTCGATCATGATATCTATGCCTGCTTCGAGCAGTTGCATTTTGGTGCTTTCTTTAGTGGAACTATTTCTAGCCATTTGTTTCCGACTGCCTTCTGTTTTTTTGTTTCCATCCCTCGGTCACATTTACATATTAGACCGGTCGTCTACAATCGTCAAGGCCCTTATTTGAGAAATTTTGTAGATGGGGTCTGAGTAGTAATGCATTACTACTCAGACCCCTAGATCAGGCGTCTTTGAGAGTTCTACAAACATTGGTGGTGATTGAAAATTTGACTGTATACGTATTTGACTACATAATTGATTACAGAGGAATGGCCTGTGACAGCATCAAAACAACCAACGGTCCGAGTGAATTTAAGCACTAAGCAAAAACTGGACGAAATTCAGGCGCTTACTGATTTGAGCCAGCCCGCCTTGCTGGATAGAGCAGTAAACCTGCTGGACATGGAAATCCGGGCTCAACAATTCGTCAATGATATGACAGATCTTATAAGCAATCCTAATTCACTACGGCAGTACAGTGCAATTTCTGCTGTATTGGAAGGTGCTTCTGCCGATGGGTTGCGCAAGGAATGACGATCGGGCCGACTGACCCACCAAGTCAACAGGTTATCTACAACCGTGGAGATATCTGGATGGTCGATTTCGGAAATCCAGTAGGCACTGAGCTGGGAATGGAACACCCGGCGGTAATAGTATCTCGACAAGACATGAATAATTTCGCTTCGCGATTGGGACGCGTGATTGCTGTTCCTGGCACCAGCACTCATTTTACAAATGCGAAAGGGCAAACAGTGACTTTCCATCAAGAAGTAGCAAATTCTCGAAATAACGGATTGGACCACACTACTTATTTCATGTCCGAACAAATTCGAAGCATTTCCATTGTGCGATTCCGTCGACGCCTTGGAACAATGGAACGGAAGTTTTTCCGTGAGCTTGAAGACAGAATTTGCTTTGTTATGGACTTATTTAGATCTTAGCGAAAATCCAAAAATGAGCCCATAAACGCCCGAAGCGCCAGTTGCCTGACGCCCGAACTGCCCTAAACTTTTAAAACTTGATTAGTCGAGTGGAAACCAGCGGCCTTGCTTATCGCCTATCCAATATCCGCCATCAGCAGACTGGACCATGCAATAGTTGGCGTTGCGTTTTACCTTGGTACCGCTCGCATACACTGCTTGAAGCACATGTCCTTCGCTGTCGGTATCAATAGTGGTGCCATCACATAGAGTGCTAGTATGAACGCCTGTCATGTTAGTGGTAAGTTGGCGTTGGTTGATTGAGGCGGCTTGGTAGGCGGCTGGGTTGAATACTAGCGTTCCGGACATGTGGTGTAACTCCTCGTTTCCTTGATTCACATATTAAAGTTGATTTGTGAGTGGTTGGTGAGAACCCAGTGATTCGCTTAGTCGGGGCTGCGAATTTCCATGCACCTATTAAGCAATAAAGATGTTACCGAGATGTTACGTCTGAACTGTTTCAAAAAAAATCCCACTCTTTTTCTTCCGAAGATGGATACATCATCTGGCACGACTTTGAGCAAAATTTGAGCAAAGTCGCATCCTAAATTAGGCACACTTTGCCTATTTGTTGAAAAACGGGCTGATGCTGGCTCCAAGAAAAACCAACATGGCAGCGACTTGCGTGACAAAAGCAGACATCATCGAGCTTGCCCCGCCCTCTTCGACGTCAGCAGGCTGACCCAAGGCTGTTAGATACATTAATGTCGTATCGCGAGCTGGACTGAGCAAAAGACCGACCAAGAGCCCGGCAACAACCGCGGCTATTATCTTCGCGCCTAGTTTATAGGATGCCACACGATGAAGCAGTCTTCCGACACCAATGCCGACGGCGACTAAGATCAGCCAGGAGAAAATGCTGTAACCCATCATAAGAGTGCTCTGCACACTTCCAAACAAGAATCCTGCAATCAAAGCTACTACAGACGTCCTGATTAAAATTGCCGGACTGGTCTTAACCACATGACTGGTGAAGCGTGCGGCGCATTTTTTGCAGCGAGATCCCACTGCGCATTGGACCATGCATTTAGGGCAGATCGGGTCACTGCAATCCTGGCAGCGTAATCGTGCGTCTGTATGGTCGTGTTTGGGAATTATTGACACAGTTCACCGCTGAGTTTGTGTTCTTCAATTCTTATACCCGCGCTGTTGTATTAATTAGGAGGTGTTTGAAGGAGCGTTAAAATGCAAAGAGCCCGCACCTATTTCGGTTACGGGCATTCAGGTTTTATCGGAAGACGAGATCTGAGTGAGTGCTCAGTGCTGAGCCTTAATGTCGGCAAGGATGCCGGTGCGCCCAGGCTAATACATGTTTTGCTTGGCGTGTGAAGCTACGTAGTTTGTTCGGTCGGTCAAACTTTTGATAAAACCGTTCTGAATGCCGTAAAACATACCGAACGCTACACAAAGAATGATCACTGAAAACGCTAAGGCGCTTCCGAATTCCTGATTCCCTTGTCCCGATTCTTCGCCGAGAAACTTGTGAATGAAATCGCTAATGCTTTTCACTGTGTTTGTCCTCAAAAAGGTCGAGCACTAAGATAACACGGACTGCAAAGATGAGCAACGAATAAAAGCCTCAGGCGACCGGTGTCTAAGGTCTGCCTGCGGTACTTTGAACTGGCGGTCGGACTGCTGCTGGACAACATGTAGCAGCGCACTGATCGCCTCTTGGACCTTGATCGCCTAAAGCCAGTCGGGGAGCAGATAAATCCATCCGTTCTTGGACAAGCTGCCTGATCATTTTAACGAACGCTGGGTGCGTTCCTGCAGTTCCGGCACGCACCATCTGCACGCCCAATTGATCGCAAAGTTGTTTTGCTTCTATGTCTAAGTCGAAGACTACTTCCATGTGATCGGATACGAAACCGATCGGTGCAATCACCAATTTGTCGCAACCTTGAGCATGCAATATGCGAATGTGATCACAGATGTCTGGTTCTAACCAAGGTTGAGTTGCTGGACCACTTCGACTTTGAAAACAAATCTGCCAGTTTTTTGCATTGACGCTGTCTGAAACCAATCGCGCTGTTTCTTGCAACTGTGAGACGTAGTCACAAGTAGAAGACATTGATGTTGGGATGCTGTGGGCGGTGAACGCCACGTGAACATCACATCGTTTGTCACCAAACTGTTGCAACGCATTTTCGAGTCGATCTGCTTTTGCTTCGATGAATCCTGGGTGGTTATAGAACGCTCGCAACTTATCTATCTGCAGGCTTTTCCCTTGCTCTAATTGGTCTTGTGCCGCGGCAATGTTTTCACGGTATTGCCTGCAACTTGAATAAGAACTGTAGGCCGACGTGACGAATGCTAGTGCCTTTTGGATACCGTCAACTTGCATCTGCTTAACGGTGTCAGCCAGCATAGGATGCCAGTTTCGGTTGCCCCAGTAAATTGGTAAGTGGGGACCATTTTCAGCAAGTTCAGTTTTTAAAGCATCAATCAGATTTCGATTTTGTTCGTTCATTGGAGAAATCCCGCCGAACAATTCGTAGTGATGAGCGACGGCTTGCATCCGTTCTGGTGGCACGTTTCGCCCCCTCAATACATTTTCCAAGAAAGGAATGACGTCGTTTATACCCTCCGGACCACCAAACGAAACAAGCAGAATAGCGTCATAATTTTCAGTCATTTCGGGCTCCAGTGTTGGGTTTGAACGTACTAAAGTTTGACAGGACTTGCAGGAATAAAAGTGTTGCGTAAAGCAAAGATTCGTAATGGATTTTACTAGTGTTTAGCATATATCGAACATATAATTGTAATAAGAACGAAACAACTAAGGGTTTGTTCGATATCGGAGTCCCAAGTCAAATGTCAAAATCAGTTATCAAAAAAAATCACTGCTGGGTTTAGTGACAGGGTGCATTCCTGAGCTAGGCTAGAAGCCGCTTGAGCTGTTTGTCGAACGGCAGAGAACGCAGATAAATATCGTAATTTCCGTCGAATTGACGAAGTAGTAATTCGGAAAAACTGTTACGGCTCGTGAGCTTATCTCAACCACGAGTTAGATAACGTATCGTTGTTGCAGCCCACTGCACGTCACACTTTTGTGCGACGAATCAGATCCCATAAGGTAATTTTATGAGCAACCAGACATACGAATCGGAACTGGATTTGGTATCACTGCTTAACGTCAACGCCTCTGTCATTGGATTCGATACAGTTGGTGAATTCGGTGCCAAGCCAGTGCTTAAATCGCGCGGCAGAAAGAAAATCGAGCCTGATGAAGACTCTCTTGATGAATCCGACGAATTCTCTTTCAAGGAAAAGATTGAATCACCAGCAGCGGCGGAAGCGGATACTTCAACTGATGTCTGGCGCGGTGTAATTTGGTGGTATTTGCATGAAGTGGCAAAGCATCGCTTGCTTAGCGGACTAGAAGAGATTGAACTGGGACGCGCCAATCAATTTGGCGATCGAGCCTCTCGCGATCAACTTGTCGCTGGAAACTTGCGATTGGTGATCAGTATCGCCAAGCGCTACACAAGGCAGGGACTAGATCTTGAGGATCTGATTCAGGAAGGCAATTTAGGTCTAATGCAGGCAGTTCGAAAATTTGATCCGACAATGGGCAACAAGTTTTCGACATATGCCACCTGGTGGATACGACAAGGTATTACGAGAGCTCTATCTAACAAAGGGCGAACAATTCGTTTGCCGGTTCACGTGCACGAAATTCTTTTCAAGCTAAGACGTGCAGCTAAGCCTTTTTATCAAAAACTCGGGCGCTATCCTACCGTTGAGGAACTTGCTTCTGAAACTGGAATTAGTGAAGCTGAAATCGAGCACGTACTCAAGAGTAGTATGTCGATGCTGTCGATGGATGATTTCATCGGTTCTGAAGAAAATGAGACGATCGGCAAGTTTGTCGAGGACAAAAATTCAGCGCCGCCTGAAGCATACGCCGAACACACGATCATGCAGACTAAGATTGATAAGATGTTTGCCACGCTGACGGAGCAAGAGCAAGTTATTTTGACAGCGCTTTTTGGACTTCAGGGCTGCAAGCAATTGACGGCAAGACAAGTTGCCTCAGGGCTCTCCTTAGAAGTGCAAGACGTACGCCGCATCGAAAATAAGGCCTTGCGGAAACTAAGACGGGTAAACCATAATCGCACCCTGTCTGATTATCTTGTGGACGCCTGATACGCAACTGATTTTGCGTTATATGCTTTAAACAATGCGTCCTCAGCCCAGCTTGGCGCGCTTTGATATCAATCTTCGCCGGTCGGACACGACTCGATTTGGCTCTGACTTGGAGGATGCAAAGCTTTGCAAAGAATGCCACGTCATGGCATTCTTTAGGATGGATCTGGAATGATTTTTGAGATGTGGATTGCAATGTTCAAGCCGACATTTATTCTTCCAGGGATGCTCGTCTTGAGCGAATTCCTGTTTGCCACGCCGTTATCCTTTGCCCAGGGCTGATCGGCCTCAAGAGGGATCGTGCCCGGGTTAGGCTCGACAGCTGGAAGTAAATTGCAAATGTCGGTGGGGTGGCGGCAAGCGCGCATCACTGAGTCATACAACGGTCATTTTGTTAACCGTGATTTCTCGCACACCTGGATGCCGTATGAGCGCATGAGCATTATGGATGTCTCGGCTCGCTACATTATCAATCCACGCATGAGCGTTCTGGCGACTCTGCCCATTGTCTCTAACAATTTCTCAATGCTCTATCCGCCAAACGGACCAGGTGGCGGAGTCAGGCATGGTACGAACGCAAATGGAATAGGCGATCTCAGTATCTTCCATCAGATCGCTCTGCTCAATCCCAAAAACCATCCCTTCGAAAATGTATCAGTTGGCGTTGGCATGAAAATTCCAACTGGAGATTGGAATGTTCAAGGTGACCTTCCCAATTTGACCGGCACAGGATTCATGCGTCGCGCCATCTACCCACCGGCGATTATGCCAGGCGATGGTGGCACCGGCATCATATTTGGTATCAACGGCTTCAAGAACTTCCGCAAGAATCTGTTGTTGCGAGGCAACGTTATTTTCGGGTCGGCAAGTTATCTGTCCAATCCGCGCGATACAAATGGCACTAATTCGATTGTTTCGAGCATGGGAGTGCCCCTGGCACCTCAATTTCTCAACCGTCTAACCAACTCAGTCACCGACTCGTACAATGTTCAGATCGGCACCTCTCTAAAGATTCCGGGGACCTGGGACAAGCCGCAATTGAAGCCTTTTAGAGGTCGATTAACTTTCAATTGTGAAGGCATACCCAATCACGATCTGTTTGGCAAGAGCGATGGCTATCGCCAGCCCGGTTATATCATGTCGGTGGCGCCAGGGTTTACCTACGCTAAGGGGCACGGAATGTTCATATGCGAAGTGCCGATTGTGTTTAGTCGTTTTGTTAATCCAAATAAGAGCGCCATACCCGACTTAAATCAAAACGCCGATGGCTCGCTAAGCGCTGCTGCTTTTAACCCCAAAGTGAATCTGGGAATGGTTCCGGCTGTGGCTGTCTCAATGCGATACGTGCGCACATTTTGATCCCGCTCGGATCGATCACAATCCACTTTATCCAACTATCTTGCTGGCGCCTGAGTTTTCTCAACTCAAATCTATCCTCTCAATAGGGCAGAAAGGATTTTATTTTGACACAGATTAAAACAGGTCGCGAGCCCACATAACGGGCTCGGTCGACAATTTAGAAAGGTGGCGAGAGGCTATCCGAGCATGCTCTCGCGGAGCGGAAAACAGCTGTTCTTAGCTGCTTTCCCCACCGGCTTGGTTGGTCGCTGCTGCAGCTGCCTTTTTGTCTTTTACACGCTTCCACATCTTCGCAAGTCCGATGATGATCACGGGCATCAGCAAAACATAGGCTACAACGGTCGGATCATTGAAAGGTTCCATAAATGGTCCTCCTTAAGTTCAACTAACAAAATAGCACAGCAAGGTTTCCGAGGCAACCGTGCAATATGCCATCAGCTGCTCGACAACACCGTATACGGTGCCGGCAATAACTATTACCGACAATTCGCTCATAGTAATGGCCGCGAGTAGCGCCCATATTGATTGTGGATTCCGGTGGCACTTAGCAGTGCTAAGCAGCGCTATAAAACCCCATAGGATTTGCGCTTAATTAGCCGTAATCAACCTATCTTACGGCGCTTATGACCGACCAAAGACTCAACCGCTACGTAGATCACGGGCACAATGTACAGGCTAACGATTGAAGATAGCAGCATGCCCCCGCAGACAGCAGTACCAAGTGAATGGCGGCTGGCTGCTCCTGCCCCTTCAGCGAAGACGAGCGGCAAGATGCCCATGATGAATGCGAATGTAGTCATGAGGATCGGGCGCAAGCGGATGCTGGCGGCACGTGTGACTGCTTCGACCGGGTTTGCACCTTGGTGGCGAAGTTGGTTGGCAAACTCGACGATCAGAATCGCGTTTTTGCTCACTAATCCGACCAGCATTACCAATCCGATTTGACAAAAAATATCGTTCTGCAATCCTCGCAACCATTGTGCCAGCAGTGCGCCAAGCATTGCGCTTGGGACAGCCAGAAGAATAATGATGGGGTCAGAAAAACTTTCATACTGGGCGCATAGCACCAGAAAGACAAAGACGATTCCCAGGGCAAAGATTATGAAGGCCTTTGATCCCGCTTCTACTTCTTCGAGCGAAATACCGGACCACTCGTATTTCATGCCTTCAGGTAAAACTTTTTTGGCGATTTTTTCCATCGCGTCCATTCCCTGACCTGAGCTGTACCCGAGCGCAGGTGACCCATTCAACTCGGTGGAACGAAACAAGTTGTAGTGATTGATCGTCTGAGGGGCAGTAGTGCGCGAAATCTTGACGATACTGCTGAGCGGAATCATTTGATTCCTTTCGGAACGCACATAAAACTGAGTGATGCTCTCCGGGTTGGAGCGGAACAGTTGATCGGCTTGCACATAGACTCGATAAATGCGCGTGCCAATGTCGATGTCGTTGACGTAGGCTGAGCCCAAAAATATTTGCAGGGTTGTAAAAACGTCATTTAGCATAATGCCCAGCGCTTTGGTTTTGTCGCGCAAGATTTCGATTACCAGCTGAGGGCTATTTGCAGAGAAGGTCGAGAACACGCCTTTTAGAGCTGGGGATTGATTCGCGGCTCGACTGAGTTTGTTGGTGACCGTGGAAAGGAGGTTGATGTCCGAGCCGTCGACATCTTGAAGTTCAAATACAAATCCGCCAAAGTTACCCAAACCTTGAATCGCTGGTGGATTGAATGGAATCACGGTGGCGTCGGAGATTTGACTGAGTGGAGCTCGCAAGCGATCGATGATCGAGTCCAAATCTTGCCCTTTGCCTTTGCGTTCTGTCCACGGTCTCAGATTGGAAAAAATAAGGGCATTGTTTGGTTTGTTTCCATTGAAACCAAAACCAGCAACACCGAAAGATGACTGAATCTGCGGATCTTTGTCTTCAATCTTTTCGATTTGTTTGAGCACGTCAATTGTGTAATTGAGGGAGACTCCCTCAGGGGCCTGGACGATCGTGATGAAGTAGCCGGAATCTTCATTTGGAATGAATCCAGTTGGCACCTTCTGAAAGAGCCAGTAAGTGGCGAACAATGAGGCGATAAAAAGGATAATCACTAGCGGACTAAAACGCAGCACCATCGCCAGACTGGCTGCATAAGCCTTACGAAGCAGATCAATAGTGGCGTTGATCAAATTGAAAAAGGCGTTGTGCTTCTCCTCCTTTTCGCTCAGCCAGATTGCACAAAGCGCTGGCGTCAGAGTAAGCGCATTGAAAGTGGAAATTGCCACGGCGCAGGCGATCGTCAAAGCAAATTGCTTGTACAGCTGTCCAGTTGTGCCAGGGAAATAAGCGACTGGAATGAACACGGCGATCAGCACCAACGAAATGGCAATCACGGCTCCTGTAACCTCAGCCATGCCGGCAGAGGCAGCTTCAGAAGGCTTCATTTGTTTGTCGTGGATGAACCTAGTGATATTTTCAATAACAACGATGGCGTCGTCGACAACAAGTCCGGTTGCCAAAGTGATACCAAATAGGGTGAGTGTATTTACGGAAAATCCCAACAACTTCATGCACGCTAGTGTGCCAATTAAAGAGACTGGGATAGTAACGGCAGGAATAAGCGTGGTTCGCCAATTTTGCAAGAAGACGAAGATAACGATGACCACGAGAACGATGGCGATCGCCAGCGTTTTCATCACTTCTTTGATTGATTCGGTTACGGCAAGTGTGGTATCAAACGCATAGTCATAAGCGATGCCCGGCGGAAAGCGCTTAGACAGTCGAGTTATCTCGTCGCGCACGCCTTTGACGACTTCCATAGCATTCGAACCCGGACGCTGAAATATCCCAATGCCGATGGCGTCTCTGCCGCGATAACGCACGACTGTCTGGTAGTCTTCAGCGCCTAGCTCCGCACGCCCTACATCTTTGAGGCGGATCAAAGAGCCATCTTCGCCTGTTTTAATGATCAGATTTTCGAATTCAACCGCTGTTCGCAAACGACCCTGTGTCTTTACACTCATCTGATACATCTGATTAGCCGGAGCCGGTTGTTGACCAATCTGCCCCGCCGCAACTTGCACATTTTGTTCGGAGACTGCCTTTGTGACATCAGCGGGAGTCAGGTTTTGCTGAGCCAAACGGTTGGGGTCTATCCACAAGCGCATTGAGTATTTGCGTTCACCAAAGATGATCACGTCGCCAACACCCTTAACTCGCTTCAATGCGTCTTTTAAATAGACATCGGCGTAGTTGCTGAGAAACTGCGTTGTGTATCTGCCATCTGGCGAGCCGATCCCGATTGCAAGCAAGAATGAGTTAGATACTTTATTGACGCTAACACCAGTGCGTTTAACTTCGTCTGGTAGTCTTCCCTGCACTGCATTGACCCGACTTTGTACATCAACTGCAGCCAGGTCCACATCACGTTCGAGATCGAACGTCACGTTGATGCTGCTGCTACCATCGTTGCCGCTCGTAGAAGTGATGTATTTGACACCGGTTGCACCATTGATCTGTTGTTCCAACAAAGTTGTCACCGCAGACTCGACCACTTGTGCGCTGGCCCCGATGTAGTTCGATGCGACGCTGACGCGTGGTGGCGAGATGTCAGGATATTGGGCGAGTGGAAGAGTCGGAAGGCTAACTAGCCCGGCTAAGACAATGATCAGCGCGCATACCGTGGCGAAGATCGGACGCTTGATAAAGAAATCGACAAACATGGGTCCCTATCAAGATTGTGGGCTGATCGCCGCGCCATCTGTTAAATTCTGCACGCCTGAGGTGACAATGGTATCGCCTGCGGAGACACCGGAAACTACTTTGAAATTGCTGCCAACGATATCACCGAGTATCACCGGCTTCTGTTTAGCGACAAGCTTGTTTCCCGGTCCTTTCTCGGCCAAGAAAATGAAGTCTTGTCCACTCACTCTTGAAACCGCATTTGTAGGAACCGTAAGTCCCGACTGTTTGCTCCAAATCACACGGGCCGTAACGTATTGTCCTGACCGAAATGCTTTATTTTCGTTTTCAATTTTTGTTTTCACCAACACGGATTGGTTGTCATTACTGACCTGGGGAGAGATGAAAAAGATTTTTCCTAATCCGATTCGTTGCCCTTCACCGTTGAGGATCTGCACTGCCTCTCCAATTTTCAACTTCGGTGCTTGAACGGTCGGAACCGACAAATAGAGCTCAAGGGGGCGACTTTGATCGATAGTTGTTAAAACCGTAGCCGTCGTCGCGTATTGCCCCTCTTTAACCGGAATGTCCCCGATCACACCCGAAAATGGCGCTGATACAGTGAAGTATTTGAGCTGCGCTTGCTGTTCCTTCATGCTGGCGCTCGCCTGATTTACCTGCTTTTCAGCTTTGCCGACCACCGCTTTTTGCGCTTGCACTTGCGCTTCCACTGATTGCAAATCACCCTCACCGACTCTGAGTTGGTTGTCCCACTGGTCAACTTGTTCCTGTGACACAGCACCTTGAGCGCGTAAAGTTTGATATCGATCGTGCTGCTGCTGCGCATACTTCACGTTTGCCAGTTTGGACAATCGCGTCGCTTGTAACGACTTTAATGTTTCCAGGGCGTTCTTTTGTTCGGCGCGACTGGACTCAATCGCTGCAGCGAAACTGCTTACATTGGCTTGTTGCTTGGAGCGATCTAACTCCACGAGTGGTGTGCCGGCAGTTACTGAATCGCCATTGCGCACGTATATCTTGGTCACTTGCCCCGCTACTTGCGGTTGCATGGAGACAGACTGACGAGACTTCAAGACACCGACAAAGGTTGAGGCGTCTTCAACGGTCTGTGGCTCCAATCGCATCACTTTGACGGGCATTGCCGGAGGAGCCTGCACACTGGATGGGTGTGCAGAATTGCAAGCTTGAAGAAAAGCGCTACTGAATAAAACTAGCGCCAACCCAAATAGGTTAACTAGGATTCCACGCACAACGCACCCTGCTGCATCCGCCGACTGTAAGTATAAGTCATTGGCTCCTCCTTCACCCTGTCGGCACTCCAGACGTTAAGCAGAGACAAGATTTATATTGCTGCCAAGCGGCGATCCGGTTTTTTAAAACCAGAACGATTTTACGGCAACCTTTTGTGGGGGATATTCGGGTCAGTGTGCACGTCATTTATGAAAGGGCGATCGGAGGCGGTGCACTGGCTCCAACGGCTTCAGGTTCGGATGGGAAACTTTCATACTGGCGGGTAGAATAGTATGAATGAAAAAAAGTATTGATCAACCAGCGATCGGCGCTCACCTCAGCGGTGGAATGAAAAACGCTGTGCAAAAGGCAGTTGATATTGGTGCGGAATCAATTCAGATATTTTTAGGGTCTCCCCAGATGTGGAGGGAGCCGAATCCTACAGCGGCAGATTTGGAGTTGTTCTCATCTGGTGTACAAAAAAATTCGCTGGGACCGGTGTTTGTGCACGGAAACTACCTTGTTAATTTGGCTTCCGAGTCACCAGAAAATTTCGCCAAATCTATTAGCAACCTTGGATTGGCATTACGTTTGTCCGACAGACTGGGGGCGAAAGGACTCATTTTTCACCCAGGGTCGGCCGGTAAAGCTTCTTATGAGGAAGCTTTACTCAGAGTTTTGAAGGCACTAGATATAGTGCTAGACAACTACGATGGAAAGTGTAGGTTGTTGCTTGAGGTGTGCGCTGGGCAAGGTCAAACAATTGGCGATCGTTTTGTTGAATTCGCAGACATACTGAAAGCGATGAGATACGACAAGCATCTCGGTGTCTGTTGGGACACCTGCCATATGTTCAACGCTGGATACGATATTTCGACTAAGAAGGGGTTGACTGCAACTGTTGATGAGTTCGGAGAGTTAATCGGGTTTGATTGGCTCTTTGCCGTGCACGCTAACGATTCCAAGACTCCTCTTGGAGCTCGTAGAGATAGGCATGAAAATATCGGCAAAGGATACATTGGCGAAGCGGCGTTCCGCCGTATGCTTCACCATCCACTATTGCGCCCACTGCCGTGGATTCTTGAAGTGCCGGGCATGGACAAGAAAGGCCCGGATAGATTGAATATTGAACTGATGCGAAGTCTGGCAAATTAGTTCAAGACAGATGAAGATGCTTAGAAATGAAAGCACGTATATACTTGTGCATAACATGCAAGGTAGCCAAAAATGACTCAAACAAGTCCGTGGAAAACACAAGGAACACGTCTAGTCTATGAAAATCCATGGATCAAAGTTCGCGAAGACGAAGTGGTGCGTCCGGATGGCAAGCCAGGAATTTATGGCGTTGTTCATTTTAAGAACATCGCGATCGGTGTTTTGGCAATCGATGATGAAGACAGAATTCATTTGGTCGGGCAGTATCGATACGCTGTTGAAGTTTATTCATGGGAAATACCAGAAGGCGGTTGCCCCGAGTTTGAAGATCCATTAGATGCGGCGAAGCGAGAACTTGTTGAAGAGACAGGGCTTGTGGCAGCCGAGTGGAAAAAACTTGGACGATCGCACCTCTCCAATTCTGTCAGCGATGAAGAGGCGATATTCTATTTGGCGAAAGGCTTAAAACATGGTTCACCATCACCCGAGGGAACCGAGCAATTGACCCACAAGCTCGTTCATTTTGACGAGGCACTAAATATGGTGATGCGTGGAGAGATAACCGACGCTTTGAGCGTGTTGGCCATTTCTCATTACGCTATTCTGCGTGCCACCAAAGCAATTTGAAGTTTTGACAGATCGTGGCATGTCAAGCGCGCTTGCTCCACCATTTCTTTTTCCAAATTGCATTAAATATGACCTCCTGACAAGCCGGGGTCTACCCGTAAGTTCAGGGGAAAGCCCATCCTGAGTGGGCTTCATGCAATCTGTCCTGAGGAGCATCGATCTTGCCGTAAGCATCTTATTTAACGTCGGATTAAATCGATTTCTGGGTAAAACCTGAACAAGAAGATCAGTCGAGTCGCTTTTTGCCCTGACACCTTCGGACAAATCACCAAACATATTTCGTCGCCAGTTGGAGTTGTTCAAGATGCTTCCAAAGCTTGGTTTAGCTTGCCTATGCGTATTTTCGTGCCTGAGCACCATGATGCCTGCGCTTGCTCAATCGGCCACTGCATCTAGTATCAATAAAATTGCAAGTTTGGAAGTGAAAATTTTTGCTCATCCCTACAAATCCGAGAAGCTACCACTAAGAGTTGCACGGCTAGAGCGTTTTGTTTACGGACAAGAAGACTCATCTTCGCTCGACGATCGGATAAGTCGGTTGACGAGTCACCTTAGCGCGACGGTTATGCCATCCAATTCTCTGAGCACTACGGACAGTTCTATGGTGCAAAAATCTGTTCCCAAGGAAAAAGTTCTGCAGGCATTAACAAAGTATCCGCGAGTAACTGAACTCGAGCGGCAGATTCTCGAGCGAAGTTTCGAAAATGACCAAATCACCGCGCGTCTGTCGCGACTAGAGTCTAAAGTCTTTGGCGGTTCCTGCACCCAGGTTGACTTAGCTGCTCGCGTTGATCGGCTTGCCGAATATGCTTATATGACCCCTCAGGTAGAAGCTCTTGAGCGTGCTGAGTTTCTTCGAGTCAGCAAATTGTGCAACGCCATCGATCTGCGCAACGTCAGCTACCAGCACAACGTCAGCTACCAGCACAACGTAAACGATCTGCGTAATCTCGGCGATCAGCGAAATGTCACTGGTTTGCGCAATGTAATCAATCTGCAAAATGTCTCATGCCGACCAAAACAAGTTTTTGTCAGTGTTGTCGACGAAATTGAGTTGCTAGAAACAATGGCATTTGGAAAAATCTCAGCAAGCAAGCCATTAGCGCAACGAGTTTTCGCTTTGGAAGTGTCCTTTTGCGGCGCATCACAGAGCGATAATGAGAAAGACTTGACAGCTAGAGTAGCTCTACTTCTTGCCAAAGTAAACAACAACACGGTTCCCGGTCGTTCGGGTGTCTGATATCACCCTTGGTGTGCCATCCGTGTGCCTTGTTGCCTGCGTGTCTAAAGGATTCCGGGGGATACCTCAACTGCTGGATTCATTTGAGCCGCTATATATGTAATATGACTGTAGAGAGTTTCTGCTCTTTAGCTGGGTCGCGGACTACCCTGTTTGCCATACTGCTCTCGGACGACAACCTGGATGGTGCGACATGAGTTTGAAAATTTTATCGGTATTTGATTCTGAGCGGGCCATCGATTGGATATCTACTGCTCTGGCTGGGCATCAGCTCACTACGGTTAAGACGATCATGGCGGCTATGCAAATCCTTCAAAAAGATAAAGTTGATGTGACTCTGGTTCAGTTGCATCTGCAAAATGAATCGCTCTTTGACTTGCTTCGGTCGATTCGACGAAACGACTATTATCGAGAGATGAGTTTCGTTTGCTGTGCTACATCTCATAGCGCTCACCAAACGCACGTCGAGTCAGAACAATTCTTGGAAAAGTCGTGCCTCTTATTGGGCGCAACTAAGTTTTTGCCAATGGCTGATTTTTACTCGGATAATTTAGAGCAAGAAATAGTAAATACGTTAACAAACTCGGGCTCCAGAAGTGGAACGTGATGAGCATCCTGGCTGTTGAAGACGATGCCACCCAGCAATATGTTCTTAGAGTTGTCTTCGAAAGCTTTGGTATGCAAGCCGACATTGTCTCTTCCGCTGAAAGGGCAATCGATTATCTCTTTAATCAAAAGCGGGATTACTCGCTAGTGTTGATGGATATTCGACTCCCCGGTATGGATGGATTTGATTGCACTCGTGAGATTCGCCAGCGACAACAGAAAAGTAAATTCAAGATTCCAATCATTGCTGTTACAGCATATGCATCGATAGATGACAGGGCGCTTTGTCTAGCTGCGGGAATGGATGACTATATAAGTAAGCCGTATGAATTGGAAGCGTTTAAGAAACTGATCAATAAACATCTTGAACAGTCTCATGGATTTCGGGACCAAAATCAAAATGACTCTGTTCAATCTGAGCGCTCACAATATTAATAGCTGGAGCGCACGCATCTTTGCCTGCTTCGGATAATTCGGAGTAATCCACGGGATCGGGCTCCGTCGGATTTTCACGCGAAATGGAGCGCACGCATCTTGCGTGCTTCGAATCATTCGGAGTAAGCTTTAGCGTTCGAGTGAAAACTAATTCGTGGGTTTGAAGCATCCGGGCCGGATGCGCTCCATTTCGTAGATTGAGATTTCGGAGATAGAGATTCGGAAATTCCAGATTCGGAAGAACTTATTCCAATGATGAAAAGAAAAACAAAAGCTGCATTGTTTGCATCAATACTGCTTCTATTCACAACTCCCGTCCTCGCCCAAATCGCCAACCTGATTCGCGTGCCACTTGTTCGGCAATCCACTGACTACACGTGCGGCGTCGCAGCGCTTCAAGCACTACTCGCATACTACGGGCAAGATGTGCGTGAGGACGTGTTGTCGAAAGCATTACATGCACAACACAAAACAGGAACGCGATACAAGAACATCGCAAATTATGCTCAAGAACATGGTCTATCAGTAAGCATACAAAAAGAGATGACCGTCGAAGAATTGAGGCAATCTCTAAAAGCCGGACATCCTGTGCTTTGTCTGATTCAAGCGTGGCCAGACAAGAAGGCCGATTTTGCGTCGGACTGGGATGACGGACATTATGTGGTCGCAGTCGGCTTTGATGATCAAAAATTTGTTTTCATGGATCCGTCGACAGTCGGACACTATGCATACATTCCGGTTGAAGAATTCTTTCAACGTTGGCATGATATCGATGGAAAGGAAAAATTAAATCACTTTGGTATGTCTTTCTGGAAAGAAGGCAGTCTCTATGATCCAGATAAAATAGAGCGGCTCAATTGATCTAATAGATTGGAACAATAATTTTTGCGGAGCGGTCTTGTCTCCTGTTACGCTCCAAATGATGTGGATAAGAACAATGTACAGCCAAGGTGTTACTGAGTTAGGCCGATGGGTCGTTAGAGATAGTAATGGTGAAGTTGTTAAACGCTTCAATACTCAAATACAGGCGATTGATTTTGCAAATCGCGCTCAAAAAATACAAAAGATTATTGTGCTGATCGACTTACAGCGCACCGAAATCCAGCTCATCGAACATGAAGTCAGAGAAGAGAAAGTTTCTTAATTGACTTCGTTGACCTTGCGAAAAATATCGTTTGGAAATAGTGCATTCATTACTTCCAAACATTCTTGCTGGCGAGAAGCCAAAGATTCTTCAGTTCCAGCCACAGCGATTCTTAATTGCACTTCTTCATCCAGCTCGTTCCACTCGGCGTGCAAGTCATAGGCTTTCATCTCCCCATCTGCCGGCTTGCTAGCTTGCAATTTTGAAAGCTGATATTGCATTTTTAGATTTTTCCAGTGGCACCGATTGATAGCGGAGAGTAACTCATCCACCAAATCGTCGGTGTCTACAAGAAAATTGCGTGTTACGGCTGCAACTGAGTTAGTGTTTTCTGACATTTCTGCTGTGCCTGGTCGGATTCCTACAATATGCTAGCAGATGAAGACCTCGGACTCTTCATGCTTGCAAAGTGGTGCTCCTTGGCGCTAAGCGCGTATACTTGAGCTGTCAGCATGAAGACAGGCAAAGAGGAACTCTAATGAGATCTAAGTCCATAATCGGTTTAATGGCCGTGTGCAGCTTGGTGTCGGCTTGTACGGTGATCGAACCGGGGCAGAGAGCCGTTAAGGTTAGCCTCGGCAAAATGGATCCGAACCTTCTCACCCCGGGTATGCAAACTTATTTTCCGCTCACTGACTCGATTGTTCCTTACTCTGTCAAGCAAGAAAACGCAACCGGGCAGTGTGAACCACTGACTGCTGATCAACAACCAATTAGCATTAACTTTAACGTTCTCTATCGCATTCCTGAAGGTCAAGTCCTAACACTTTATGAAAAATACGCCGGCAATCCATATGAACGATTGGTGGCGCCTCAAATTCAAGAAGCTTTCCGCCAGGTCGTTTCCGGTTACAAAGCTGATAGTGCCACCAAAAACGTCAACGTCATCAAGAACCAGGTATTGGCAATGGTGCGCGACAACGTAAAGGGACTTGTGGAAGTTGTAGATATTCCAATTACCCACGTCGGCTTGCCTGAAGTGTTGCAACAAGCGATTGCCCAGAAGCAGGTTATGGAGCAACAGGCCCAACAAAAGACCTATGAATTAGACAAAGCGCGGAAGGAAGCTGAAATCACAATTGCAAACGCTGAAGCACAGGCCAAGTCAATTCAATTGCAGAGTCTTGCGTTGCAAAAATCTCCAGCCTTGATTGATTACGAGCGTGTCAAAAAATGGGACGGTCAACTGCCCACAACGATGATTCTCGGTGGAAACTCGGGGGGTGGATCTGGCTGGGGCTCTCTAATTCAGATGAGAGATGTACCGCGCGAGCAACCAGCGAAGGGCGCCAAGGGTCAATAAAGCGTCATCCTCGTATAATAGTCTTCAGATATTACTTTGACACGACGGTATTGACATGCGTTCACCTTTCATTTTTACTTTGCTAGCTGCTTTTGCAATCGCGCAACCACTCTGTCGAGCAGACGTGCAGAATCTTGGGCAGGGCAATTACACAGCCAAGAACATGCAAATCCAACAGTTCTCCGGCAAGATTGTCCTTGACCAGGTCGACAATTCAATGCCCCTGACGCTGAATTTCACAAATGGAAAGTTTCAATGGGTGCGGGTCTTTCTTACCGACTCAGCTAACTCTAATCCAGACCCCAAGGCTCAGCCGCGCGGCATGATGATTGTCAACGAGAACAGTTTCAAGCGCTCCAGTCAGGTTGCTATCGACGTCACTGGACGGCTGCGCCGCGGCACCACAGTGCTCTTAATTCGTGGAGCCGGCATGCCCGGTTCAACATTCGGTTGGAATTTGACTACGGTTACGGGCACAAAAATTACGCATGTCGAGCCAAGCAATGTTCAAATTGGTGGCACAATTACTCTGAGTGGTGGAGGCTACAATCCTGACATTACTCAAAATATCGTTATGTTCAATGGCAGAGTAAATGAGAAAGCAAAGGTAATCGATGCCACCGCGGATAGTATCAAGGCGGAAGTGCCCTCTGCCTTGACAGCAGGAAATTACACAATCACCGTTACATCTTCGGGTTCGAAGAGTAACCCTGTTAATATCAAAGTCAAAGGCGCTCCTGAGATTACCGGTTCTAGTTTGCAATGCGTCAAGTCTACGCAGCAGTTTCAAATTTTTGGAAAGAATTTTTCCGAAATCGTGAGCGAAAACGAAGTTAAAATTGGCAGCGAAACCGCCAAGGTTGACTCCGCTACGGCAGAGAGTTTGACCGTCACTGTGCCGATGTTCCCAGATGCAGGCGGTGGCTTGTGGTTTAATCCACCGCAGCAAAAAAGTATGACTGTCAAAGTTGGCAATGTTATGGCCAAAGGTAGCGCTACGATCTATATCGGACCATATCAATGGTAATTGCTAGTTTTTGCACAGACGAAAATGTGGTGTGGATCTTCAAGCGTCCCCGATTAATCAAAGTAATTATTCTGACGGTCGTCTCGTTGATTGGCATGACACCATCGCTGGTTGCAGCAGTCGATCTCAAAGCGAGTCCGTTGGTAATTGCTCACCGCGGTGGCAGGCAATGGGCGCCCGAAAACACGCTGGCGGCGTTCCGAAAGAGCGTGGACTTAGGTGCCGATGGCATCGAACTCGATATTCACCGTTGTAAGACTGGTGAACTGATTGTTATTCACGACGAGGAAGTCGACCGCACCACCGATGGTTCGGGTTTTATTAAGGATTTGACGCTAGCTCAACTTCGTCAATTGAGCGCCGGAGCCAAATGGGCACCTGCCTCTCAGCTGCGAAAGTTGAGCGCTGGAATTCCCTACTCATCCGAGTTTAAGCATGAGAAATTGCCTCTTTTAACTGAGGTGTTTGATTTAGTGCGTGGCAAACTCCTAATAAATATCGAGATTAAGAACGCACCGGTCGATTACCCAGGCATTGAAGATGATTTGATTGCCTTGCTGAAGAGTTATCCTTATCCCGATAAAATCGTGGTCAGTTCATTTGACCATGATGTGGTGCATCGTTTTCATGAAAAGGCACCACAGTATAAATGTGCGATTTTGACGGATTGTATCTTGTCCGACGTTGGAGCTTACGCCAAGCGTGTCGGCGCTGACAACTGGAATCCAGGCTTCGGCGACTTTCGCGGGGACGCGGCTGAGCGTGCTCACAAGGCTGGTTTGAAGGTCAACGTTTGGACTGTTAATTCTCCAGCTGAATGGAAAAGCGCTATCAACATGCCGGTAGATGGCATCATTACCGATGATCCAGAAGGGCTTATGTCCTTTCTTAAATCGGAGTCAAAACGAAATTGATTGCGCCCGTCGCGAGTAAGGTAATCGGCTCGCTTTTCTTCGCCGTTGCCTTATCTTTGGTTCGCGCAGCAGATATAAGTGCGGCCGACGGTAAGCAAAAGGTTCAATACTTGGACGCCAAAAAGTTAGCCGACGACGGTTTCAATGAAGAAGCTGTCGGCAAACTGGATCCAATTTTGGATACCGATCCGCAATACAAAGAAGCTCGTTTCACACGTGCCGTTGCTCTGTACAATCTGGGCCGCAACTATTCTGCTCAAGATGATTTGAAGTATCTGTTCGATCACAAAATTGCTGATGCCCAGACTTGGCTTGCTGCTGGACGTCTCTATCAAAAATTGAATAAGTTGGATTTGGCTATCAATGCTTATAAAGAATTCGCCAAGCTTGATCCGAAAAGTGAGGAGACCCCTAAATACGAGACGCTTATAGGCATTCTCGAGCAACAGCTGAGGAACAAACCAAGTACGTCTATCAATCCAAGTGCAGCGGTCAAACTTTATTTGAATGATGCCACTGCCGATGGGATCATGAAATGGCCTCAGGCGCGTTTACCGATCATTGTCTACATCACGCCAAGCCACAAAGTGCCTGGCTACAAGCCTGTCTACGAGGATCTTCTGCGCCAGGCTCTGGATGAATGGACAACCGCCACAAACGGCAAGATTTCGTTCATTCTGACAAAAGATCCGTCGGCGGCTGCTCTGAAAGTTTTATGGGTCACCGATCTGCAAGCTCAAGCCCTTGTACCTGAGGCTGGTAAAGCCTTTGTTCACGAAGATGGAGACGGTGTAGACAGCGCAGAAGTGAAGCTGCTCACTCATTCTCCATTTCCAGACGAACCGATGACAAATGATCTGATGCATAACATTGCCTTGCACGAGTTAGGACATGCTCTTGGTCTTGTCGGTCATAGCCCCAATCCAGACGATATTATGTTTCCTAAACTTTCTGTTCAAAATGGAATATCACCGAGCGACTCGGCCACACTGATGACTTTATATGGTTGGGGTGATGCTGGTGCAAATGGTGTTGTGCCGAGTGTTTCCATAAAAGACCTGGCCCCTGCAGTCCAATGTCAGCATCTAACTCGAGAAGGATCGAAGGCTGCTATGAGTGGCAACTTCGAATTGGCAATGCAGAAGTTGAGTGAAGCCTTAGCCATTGATCCCACAATCAAAGTTGCAAGAGACAATTTGTCTGTAGCAGCGAACAATCTGGCAATTAACCAAACGGATTTGCAAGAGAGCATTCGAATGCTCCACGTCGCTTTGTACTGGAATCCATTCAGCGACTTGAGCCGCAAGAATTTGAATGCTTTTCTAAGTAATTCAGGGGAAGACCCAACTAGTTTCCCTCTGCGCGTAAAACGCGGCGATAGCTGCGCAGCAAAACATGATTCAATCGGTGCGATAGTTGAATATACGGAAGCACTGTCGATCAAAAAGGATCCTTCCTTGATTGCCAAAGTCGCTGCTTTGAAAAAATCTATGACATCCACAGCAAAGTCTGCCAAATAACTTCTTGCTCTTCACTCGGATCCAGAATGATATGCTGTATTTAAGCAACAATGCGTGGAAAATCGAAGTGGAATTCTTTCGAGGATGAGTCATGAATTTGCGTAGGTGTCTAGTTGGTATAGTTTTGACTTTGGCTTTGTTCAGTTCGTTGGAAATTAAAGCTTGGTCAAATCCAACGACCACTTTGTCCTCCAAAGCCGTACTTACTGCAGAAAAAGTTTCAGAGCAGAGTGATTCTGCTCCCAGCTTTTCTGGAAATGCATCGTGGTATGGCATTCCGTTTCACGGACACAAGACTGCTTCTGGCGAAATTTTTGACATGAATAAACTGAGTGCGGCACACAAGACATTGCCTTTCCCAACCAAGATACTTGTCGAAAATCCCAGAAATGGTCAATCGGCGGTGATCAGAGTAATTGATCGAGGTCCGTATGTGCGCGGTCGAGTCTTAGACCTTTCCCGAGAAGCTGCCAGGCGAGTTGGCACCTTTCCAGGGGTAGGCTACGTTGAAGCGACCGTTTTATCCTCTAAAGCCACATCGCAAGATAAGAAATAATCGAGAACCTTACGCCGAGACAGTTGCGCCGGTAGATTTCCAATCCCATGGTTGAATGTTTCGACTGGTTTTCATGATTGTTTTCATGAGGTTCTGTCGGAGTGGCGCCGTACTATAATTTGCAGATCAAGCCAAGATCATTATTCAAGGACTATATGAATCATCTCAAAAATAAAAACGCAGCTTCCTTATTGCTCACTTCTGCTTTGACCGCATTAACCTTCTCGATATGCATGGATAACGATGCTCAAGCGGGCAGCAAGCGTCTCTATAGAGGTAGTATCAGTCAGAGTGTGGCGAACGCCGATCGAATGATGATGAAAGGGAAATATGCTGAGGCGACTGCGTTTTATCTGGCAGCATTGAAGCGCAATCCACACGATGTTAATGCAAATATCGGCTACGGAATGGCGCTAACCAAGCAGTTTAAGCTTGATGGTGCCGAAGAGCAATTCAACAAAGCGTTAGCGCACGATTCGAATAATCCTGGTGCCCACGCCGGCAAAGCATTGAACATGCTTAATCGACTGCAATCTTCGTCCAACACTATTCGTAATAGCAAAGACTCGATTCTGAGCGATGCTCAGAATGAAGCGCAAAAGGCTCTGGATGCCGATACGCATATTCCAGAGGCTCATTATGCAATGGGCATGGTCTACAAAGAACAAGGAAAGTTGAACGATGCCGCTCTTGAATTTAAGAAGGCAATACAGCTCGATCCCCAATATTCAGATGGCTACACGGGACTTGGCTTGGTCCAATTGCAGCAGAACAACCCGAGTGGTGCCAGTACCAACTTTAAACAAGCAATCAAAGTGAACACCGGTGATTGGACTGCTCACTACGGACTGGGTCAAGCGTTATTGAACCAGGGCAAGACGGATGCTGCCCTCAAAGAGTTGAATACGGCTCAGTATCAGTTTCCTAACAGCTGGCCGGTTCGCTTAGCTTTGGGGAAAGCTTACGAAACTCAAGGCAACACTGTCGCTGCATTGGCTAACTATTCGGCGTCGATTCAAATAAAGCCAGAAAATGCAGCTGCGTATCTGGGAATTGCAAATATTCGAGAAACTCGCGGCGATATCGAGCATTCAATTGCTGAGCTTCGTTCTGGACTTGAGTTGATGCCGGACAACACCGACTTACAGTTACGCATTGGTGATCAAAGTTTGCGTGTTGAAAAAATCGATGACGCGATCAAGTCATATCAAACAGTTCTCAATGCTAGCCCTGGTAATGCAAGAGCTGCTGATGGTTTGACTACGGCTTTTTACATGAAGGCCAACAAAGAAACCACCGGTGGTTTCTTTGGCGATAACGACTTTGATAACGCATTGCAGATGCTTGATCGCGCTGTGCAAATGAATCCGAGTGATATCAGGCTTCGGCTAGCGCAAGCGAAGTTGCGTTCGCTCTCTGGAGACGAAGTTGATTTATCAAAAATTCCACCACCAACAAATGATGGCGAGCGCATCAGCTATGCGCAAGCGTTGATGGCGCAGAATAGATTCACTGAAGCGAACAATGAGTTTCAAGGCGTGCTTTCCCGCACTCCCAACGCGAAACAAACATTTGCGCTCGCGGATCTGGAATTGATGATTCACGACTTAGACAATGCCCAAGCCGCTTATACAAAAGCGGCAGCAATGCCTGGTGGTGCGGATCGCGCTCGACGCGGACTTTCACAAGTAACCAAAGCTCGCGAATCTGCTCGCAAGAATTTGACATTGGCTACAGATTTCGCCCGCAAGGGTATGTCAGGAAGCGCAGTGGATGCCTTCCACGACACAGTTTTTCAAAATCCAAAATCTGCCGATGCCCGCCTTGGATTAGCTAAGGCACTCGAAGACGTATCCAAAGCAACGCCGGTGCAGCTGCGTGAAGCCGCATTCCAATTCCGCGCCTACGTCGCGCTGTCACCAGCGATGCCACCAAAAGAACAACAGCATTTTCTCTCCAAAGCTGACAAGCTTGATCACAAAGCTGGTAAGCGCGAACAGAAAATGACTAAGAACGACTAATAAGGCGATACTGGGGTGCCACTGTATTTGATGCCAACAATTGATTTGCTCACGATCACTAATTCATCCAAACCAGGTTTGGAAAGGATTGGTAAAGGCACCAAATCTAGTGGCACTAGTAATCCGACGGCTGCCAGTCGTCAAAGAATGAGCATGCATCCGTCTATGTTCGGGCAAACGCAATTGTGAGGCGATCAAAGAGATAGACACTAAAATGACGGCACATACATGCAGGACTGGTCCTGCGCCATGACATCGCCGGTGGCTGCAAAAGCCCGAGCACGGGAGCCCCCACAGGCATCACGGAAAGAACACAAGCCGCAGCGCCCTCCCAGGCTCTCATTGTTACGCAAACAGTTCATAAGCGCTGAATCTTGATAACAGTCTCTCAGTGGTGTCTTTCGTACATTGCCGACTGAGACGGGAAGAAAGCCGCTGGGTGTGACCTCACCGTTGTGCGCGATAAAGACGATGCCTCGCCCGTCCCGCGTGCGAGCGGTGCCAGTGGAAGGCACTTGCCTCGGCAAGCCCATTTGATTGCGCAGGTCTGCCACCAGAACGCTTGCCAGATCATCGAGCACTGGTGCGGTTCCAGCGTTATACCAGCTGACAACGCGGCGGAAGAAAGGTGCCTCGACCGTACGTACAATCATGTTGTATTGGGATGCGTGATAAAGAAAGTGGCAGACAGATTCACACTCCTCGGCAGTGGCTTCCACGGTTTCTGAACCGCGCCCAGTTTGGATGAGAAAAAAGACCTCCCAGATACTGGCGCCGCACTCATGAATAGTTGAAAAAAGAGAGGGCAGCTCAAGCAGGTTGCTAGCCATGACCGTGCTATTGATTTGAACGGTAATGCCTTTCTTTGCTGCATAACGGGTCATGGCTAACGTCCGGGCAAAGGCACCATCTACTCCACGAAGCTGATCATGGGTTTCTGGCCCGGCGCCATCAAGGCTCAAGGATATGGTGTTGACGCCGCTCTCATAAAGATGGTCGATAGCTGCTTCAGTGAGCAATGGCGTAACACTGGGGGCAAGCCCCAGATGCATTCCATATTGGTGCGCATGAGCAATAAGATCAAAAAGACGCTGGCGTCTCAGGACATCTCCCCCGGTTAGAATCAGCACTGGATATGGTTTACCGAACTGAGTGATTTGTTCAATCAAATCCAGACCCTCCTGGTGCGTCAGCTCGCCTGGCATGGGCTCTGAAATTGCCTCGGCCCGGCAGTGCCGGCATGCCAGATCGCAAGCCTTCGTGGTTTCCCAGAAGACAAGCATCGGTTTTTTGTCAAAGTCCCATGTCATTGTCAGATTCTCTCCCTTACCGAATCCCTACAGGAAATCCGAGCCACGCACCCGAGAATTCCCTGGATCTTGGACAAACACCGCAAAACGATACCGTTTACATTGCACACCTGACCTCAATCCAAGGGATGAGAACCTCGGACTACCTAAAAGATTGTCGCAAGACGACGAGAGTCTTGCTGATTTTGTCAAAAGATGTCTGGGCAAAGAGGCGTAATTAAGCCAGCGCTTGAATCTAAGCTAATCCCATTTGTTGAACCATGCGCTCAGCTTCAGCCATGTTCGAATTAACTTTGCGGGCATAATCGGCGCGATTCGCTGGTCGCTGAGCCGCTGCTGCCATTTCGCCTGGATTGTTGGAATGTCCCCGTCTAAAATATGACAAAGCGACTTGAGCGTTTATTGCTGGGTCGCAAGCTTGTTCCGGCGTCAGATGAGCGGCGGCCAATTCGCCGCGACTGTTTAGTTGGAAAAGTCCAAAGCTATGTCCATGGTCCCCTACAGCGTGGGGATTGCCTCCACTCTCTACTAACATTGCAGCGACCGCAACAACTGGGTCGATACCCATTCTTCGTGCCACTTCAGCAACTACTCTCGCACTTTCAAGCGCCTGCTCGGGATTTGCTCTCGTCGCGCCATCATATGTATAGATGCTGCGATGGCCTGGTGCGGTGCGATCGTTGGATTGATTTCCGTAGCTTTGCTCCCCATTGCCGTCCTGATGCTGCTGGTGGTGACCGTGATGGCCATGGTGGGGATGGTGTGGGTGATGCGGGTGATGCGGGTGCTGAGGATGCTCTTGTCCCTGATTCGGATAAGGGTTGTTGAACTCTAGCTGCTCTTGTGGATTGTGGTTCGAGTGCTGGTAATAGTTCGTCTCAGAACTTCCGTAATTTGGTTGGGCGTAGTAATTTGAGTCGTTCCCTTGACCGGGTCGGTAGTAATTTCTTTGCTGGTTCTCGTATTCCCTCGGAATTTCCATGTATGGCAAGGACGAGTGCTGTTGGAATTGTCCTTGGATTCTGCCCATGTTCAGGTGGTGATAGTCGGCGGACTGCTGGTAGCTGATGCCCCCGAGTTCGATCTGCAGACCAAAGGAGTTGTGATGATTGCCATAGTCATGGTTTTCACCGTCCTGCCTTTCCTGGTTGAAATGATGCCGCATGGGCTACCTCAGAGTTCCTGTTCAGATCCAGCTGAGAGAACTCAGCCTTCTTTGGAAATGGTATTGACCGGGAAGCCAACCTATAGATACTGCTCTTCAATTTTGACAATTGTGTGACAAACCCAGACTTATATTAGAGGAACTTCTGTGACCAAGTTATGGCATGGTGAATTGAGCCGTCGATATTGACCATGGACTTGCCGTTTTTGAAAGTTTGTAGATTAAAAGCGACGTCCAAAAAAATTGCGCGAATCCCTGTCAAGGAATTCGTTTCTCCGTATATATGCGTCAGCGAGCAGCAAACATAATGAGCACAACTGTGCGTAAAAATCGATTATAGAGAGGGAGGTACTTGAATGTCTTGGGAAAAACAAGCCAGGCCCGCTGAAAGCGAGAAGTCGGTGGACCTTGAAAGTAATCTCGTAGGGCACGCGCTAAATCTGATGGCCGACCGAGAAGGTCATAAAGCCTGTCCTGGATCTAATCACTCAATGTGGTTGCCTCCTGAGTTGGACAATAAGTGCATTGCAAACTTACCAGACTATGAAAAGGCTTCACCTTCGCAATCGAACGTAGACTTGTGTGTGGCAATGATGCCGCGTTCAGGCGATCCTCCACGAAAAGTAGATTTGTGTGTGGCGATGATGCCGCGTTCAGGCGATCCAGACGAAGTCCGTCCAAAAGATTATGACCTGTGTGTATCGATACTACCGGAGGTGCCACATGGAGTTAATGGCTGTGTGGACAAAATTCCGTATCCACATGAAATAGGTCCAAAGGGTGATGAACTGTGTGTAGCAAGATTGCCTCAACCTGGTGACCCGCCGGTCATAGTGGATTTGTGCG
>PLZS01000007.1 GCA_003153555.1 Candidatus Melainabacteria bacterium
GGTTGAACCTTTTGCGACCGGCATTTCAGCCCACCGAGGTAAACAGACGTCTCGATATTTCGGTGCTCAAACAATGGCGAGATGACTTCATTGAACTACACAAGCGTGATCAAGGACCTCTGCCAACTTGTGGTCCTTGCACATCTAAATGCGTTTATCGATTCGAAGTATCCGAAGTGGTGCGCGATCCAAAGATCAAGTTCGACTTCAACTCTTCAATCAATCGAAAGGATACGCCTGCCTCAGATTCGGCAGCGTGGTTTTGTCGGCTGCTAACGGAGCGGTTAATCGGTCAAGGTGATGTGGACCTGTCATATTGCCTTGCGGTTCATCTAATTAAGGACCAGCAGTTGTCTACCGATGCGCAATTGGTGCTTTTGCACAAAGTCCGAACGGCGCTGGAAAATTTCCAAAACGAAGGAGAAGCGGAGCAGCAGGGCAATGCAGGCGGATGATGAAGAGCAACAACAAAAGCAGCAGCCTTCTCCGCTCAAAGAAGGTGAGCAGTCCTTTGCCGATGAGCTTGGGATAGAAGATCTCAGTGATCCTATCTTTGGAGGGCGCGGAAGATTATTTTCTGCGGCAGGAAAAGACTCACCAGTAGCTGAATTTACTGACGATTTCCTAATCATGCATCCTCCGCAATTGCCGTTTGATGACAAAGGACCTTCCGAAGATTTTGTAATCAACGTGGATGATTCTGGAATTCTGCTGGACGAACTTGCGCGTCAAAAAAAGATCGTTGGAGCGAGATTCAAAGGCAGGGAGCTGTTTTGGCTCGGGGAGCAAAAGCCTGGAACACTGAAGCATTATGCCGGTTGGTTCGACAAGCACGACCTCGTACATTTGCTCTATGTAAATGGTGAACCGATTACAACTGAGATTGTATTCAAATTGCGCAACAAAACTCACGACGGCGAAATCAGCATTTTTCCCGATCTCGAATCAGATGACCCTGACGAATAGCTGCTTCTGAATACAACTACGCTGACAGTCTCTTGCCTGCCAGGAATTTCTTGCAGTAAGTCAGCCAATTTGAAGCGAGGTCGTTTTGGATCATTTCGAGAGCAGCGCTTGCAGGCAAATCGATCATGATTGATCGTTTGGTGCCGTTTGAGAGGTATTCGTGTCGCATCGAGTTAGCGTCTGATACTTCGTAGGCCAGGATCGGCGCCCATTCTGAATCGCGCAGCACTTCCAATTGAGTGCGAGTGATTTCGGAAACGTTTCGTTTAACAACAGATTTGACCATGCGGCACGTGTCACTTAGTTGCTCAGTTGTGCTTTCAAGAATTTCCTCATCCGTTCGAGCGGACGGCACACCGGTTGGCACTTGCCGTTCGAAACTCAATGTTGTTTCACCAGTCAGTGGACCGAACGATAGAACGTTGCCGGTTTCAAACTCAAGCCTGCGTGCTGCGAAGGAAAGACTGGTGTCAGCATCCTTCTCCGCTCTGTGGAATTTGAGAATCGAATTGTTGAAGCTCAAGGTGGTATCACCAGTGTCCGCAGTTGCGGGCGCATGGACTGTTTCATCCCAATCCGCGATTGCCGGTACGCGAGGTACGCGAGCCGTTGACACCGCTCTCGTATGACCGTCGACTACGACTACGACTTCGCCGGACGCAATTGGGAATGCACAAGCGGGACACACGGTACTACTGGCGGTGACGAGACGCATGCAAGACGGGCACTGCGTTGTAGCCAATTCAGTTCGTACACCAGAATCGTTCTTCGGCTGCATTGCGGCAAGATTCTCGCCTGTCATCGTCAATCTGTATTGTGCAATTTCAGTCTGAGATGGAATAACGATTTCTGAACCTCGTCGTAGCATCGCCATTGGCACGCCCTTGCTATCCGTTGTGGTTGGCAAGCCATTCTTCCTTGCAACGAGTTTCCACAATGAAACGTCGTTTAGCGCTGGATGCTTCATTGCCACTGAACGCAGAGAATCACCCAATCTAACTGTGTAGCGAACCACGTCCGAGTGATTACTTACGGAGATTGGTCCCAACATATTTTCGATGTTGGCGCGGCGACTGTCATCCACCTGTGACTCTGGAGAACCGGGCACTGCACTCGCTCTCAAATTGTTGGCCGATTGTGAGAGTTTACGTTGTCTGTACTCTCTCACTTGCTTGCGGCTCGGCAAGTGCAAAACGGTGCCAGCCTTCACTATGTACAAAGGCGTGCCATTGCTGGCATATTTAACCTGAACCTTAGTCTTGTTCAATTCATAGACCAAAGGCACTAATTCAAGTGAGCCTAACTTCTTCTTGGTGATACTTTCGAGCGTATCTTTGGGTTTAACGATGTAAGTTTCTTGTTTTGTATCTTGGCGAATGTCTTCTTCTCTGCGCTGTTGATCTTCGCGCAACCGTTCCGCACGCACCCGCTCATCAAGTTCTTGCTGCCGCGTCGTTGTCATTGCAGTCAACATAGTGTCAGACAAGCGCCGAATGTCTTCTTCTTGCTTGCGCAGTTTTTCTTCTTCCTCTCGACGCAAGCGATCTTCTTCCAGTTTGCGTTGCTGCTCTTGCAGACTCAATCGATAGTCAGCGTCAAGTTGCTCTGCCGTTTCTTTCCGATCAGCCAATAGTTGTTGATAGTTATTGTTTTGTGCTTGATCGGCTTGCCGAGTTTGAGCAAGTTTATCAGTGTAGTCTTGCAGCGCTTCCTTATGATCATCCAACTCTCTAATCGTCTCTTCAGCTATCTTCCTAATTTGCTCATCATAGGCTGCTGAAACAGCGTCTGGATTCAGCGTTGGATCGACCAATGGGTTTGCATTTGCATTGCCATAAGTTGTATCAATTGTATTTCCATAAGTTGTATCTAGCTGCTCTGCAGATTCAAGTCGGATAGCAGGTGGAAGCAAATCAGTTTGTTCACGGGTCTCTTTACCTTCGTGCTCAATTTGGTGCGCAGTCGTGTGATCCTCATGAGCACTTTGAGTGTGTTGGGTGCTGTGCTCATCATGATCGGCGTGAATATGTTTGCCATCATGCTCAATGTGATCAGTTTGAGTATGTTGAACGTCGTGATTAGCTTGATTGTGTGTGACATCGTGGGCTACGTGATCAACTTGATTCTGGTGTCCATCGTGCACAACGTGATCGGCTTCATTGTGTTGATTATGATGAACAACATGATTGTCTTCACCATGTTGACTGTGGTGAACTACATTGTCGGCTTCGCTATGCTGAGTATGCGTATGCTTCTCTTGATGTTCAACGTGCTCCGAATTGTGCGGAGTTCCACGTTCGTCACCAACGGAATGATGCGAAGAGTGGATACCATGTGCATGACCATGTTGCCCCTGTGCTGAATCTAAATCAAACGAATTAAGTGGTATCTCTGGTGTCTGCTGGATCGAGAAGTCGACTTGTCCGGGAGCAGTAATAAAGCTTGACGGCTCTTGTTGCAATGGAACTGAAATGTCAGTACCAAAACGGAGATCCATTGGCACGCCTGGATCAACCACACTAGGCTCGATGACACCATGAATAGGAGCCGAGTTGACTCCACGTTCATCGATCGACGTCGGGTGGATACCGACAAGCGGCACGTGAACCATACTTGGGTCAAACGGAAGAGAACTTGTTGAATTCACCGACGTGGCACTGTCGAACGCGCCAAACTGTGGTGGAGCAACTTCGCCATGCTGTGCTCTTGGATCAAACGGTGGTGGAGCAGCATCGCTATGCGGTGCTCTTGGATCAAATTGGGGTGGAGCAACGTCGCTTTGTGGTGCTCTTGGATCAAATTGTGAAGGCACCACCTCACTCTGCGCGGGTTTTGCATCAAGTTGCGGAGGAGCCAAATCAACTGCGTCGGGTTTGCGAACTAAAGCACTTTCTGGCTGCGCAACTATACTAGGAAGTTTCGATAGTTGCACATCATTTGGCATCGCTTCGGTTGCAGGGCTCCGGTCGCCTTGCGTTGGAATGACTTCAACTGGTCGAAGAATAGACTTGTCCGTTGGCGTGTCAAGCTGAGGGCTCCGTTCGGCTTGCGTTGGCAAGGCTTCAACCGGAATTCTGACTAAACCACTATCCGTTGGTTTAACGGAATCAGCAGTCGGCACAGGACTAGGACTATAGTCGATTTGCCACGGTGCTCTTGCTGGCTCAGCGGGCAGCTTGCCATCATTCTGAATCGCGGTTCCGTTTGAAGCCTGTAAGGAGGATGTATTCGTGGTACTGCCACTGGTGTCAGAAGCGGATGGACTAGCCGATGCCACTTGATTGCCGACACTAGAACCACTTACATTTGCGTTGCTTGGATCCTGTGACTGACTAGTAGGAGCCGAAGTATTGGTGCCCGGCAAATTGTTAGTTATAGAACTCGAGGATGGTACACCGGATGCGGTGGCACTGGAGTTACTTCCTAGAGTGTTAGAACTTGGTGCGACTGAGGTGACTGAAGTAGCATTGGCGCCCGGTTGCATGTTAGATGGTTGACTTGGATCGCTATTCTTAACAGCTTGATTCGCAGAGCCAACTTGTCCAGGAGATGCTTGTGTTCCTTGCGTAGCGGGACCAGCATTCTGCGATCCGCTGGC
>PLZS01000108.1 GCA_003153555.1 Candidatus Melainabacteria bacterium
TGGCCTTACGATCGCTAGGCATAATATGGGATCTTCTGTACTCCTGGATGCGCTCAGCCTGCTCTCTGGCCCTCGGATGTATTTATACCCTTGTTCCATATTAACCGGCGCTTCGACGATCAGTAATTGCGGATTCCTGTTGGTCGATACGGCGGAAGAGCTACTGGCTTCAGCTGTATTAGGTGTTGCTTTTGCACCACGGGTACTACCGCTTTGGGTGATTGATTTCCCGTTGCATGTAAAGCACAACTCTCAAGTTGTTCTGCTTCTGTGGCTGTGCAAGCAGTTGATGTGTGAACTGTGTCCATCTTGATCGTATAAATTGATCTGCGGATATTGCTGCCTTGCGGAGCTTCATGCAGAACCTACTGTAGTCACCGAAGCTTGGACAGTGGCTGTCAGGAGTGATTGGCATGTCTTCAGAAGACGATAAATACATTTGTTATGACTGCGAGAAGATTGTCGTGCCGGTAATGCCGGATTTTGAGGCTACTGAATAGCTGATCACACAGGCAACATGTTCCTGTGTGCAGTTCGTTGAGATGCTTGGAACACAAACGGCGTGCAAATCACTGAGAAGCCAGCTTAACAGGGGAGATAAAAGCTAGGGAACCCATAGAAATATCGAAATACGGACTTTAGGCGCCATTCTCTGTTTTGGCCGGGCAGGCAGGAGGTAAGGCAGTAGCGCAGCCACCCCAATAAAAAATCGGCCAGTCGCTGAAGACTGCCGATTCCGATGGACTTTTAAATGGTTGCGGGGGACAGATTTGAACTGTCGACCTTTGGGTTATGAGCCCAACGAGCTACCGGACTGCTCCACCCCGCTTAGTTATCCTAACGTAGTTGAGCCAATATTTCTCAAAGCAAAATTTAAGAGCAGACCTGTCCTCTGATTGCTGGGAGATCTGGGTGGTAACATAAATCGCCAGTCCATCCAGGATGGCGCCGAATCGGTCCGACGACGATGGGCACTTTCTAGCCGTGAAAGGAGCAGTTAGTATCTCGTAATGAAAGCAGTGTTGCAACGAGTTTTAGGGGCATCTGTGACCGTTGACGGTGCGGTGATCGGTAAAGTCGGCAACGGTCCAGGCGATGCTGAAGGGAAAGGACTGGTCGTGCTCTTGGGCGTTGAAGAAGGTGATCTGGATAAGGACAGCGTTTTTTTGGCGCAGAAGACTGCTGATTTGCGAATCTTTTCAGATAATGATGGAAAAATGAATTTATCAATTTCCGATGTTGGCGGATCGGTACTGGTGATTTCTCAATTCACCTTAATTGCAGATTGGCGTAAAGGGCGCAGACCTGGATTTTCAAGAGCCGCGGCTCCCAAGGAAGGCGAGAGGCTTTACGAGCATTATGTTCAGCAATTGCGCGCCTCTGGACTGCATGTTGAAACTGGATCGTTTGGTGCGCACATGGAAGTCGCACTTGTGAATGATGGACCAGTCACTCTCCTTTTGGAAAGTCGATTAGCGGTCGAATCCCCAGTCTAGGTCTAGGAAAAAGGAGATCCACTTTCGCCAGTGCGTCTCGGGAACGGAGCGCGGGTCTCCAGACCCGCTTCGATGCGTGATTATAGGCGGCTGTGGACAGCCGCGCTTTTCGATTTTGCTAACTTTGGGCTTGCACAGTTTGGTCAACAGCTATCGTGGGAGCGCTGTTGCCTTCCAAAAGCTCACGCACATGCTGGCGCAGGATTTTTTGCACAGTATCGATTTGATCGTCTGCGGCGATCACTTTGAAGTCGTACTCGTCCACCATGCGTTCGTACTCGAGTAGGATTTGCGATTGATAGAGCTTGAATGATTGATAAAGGTCGGTGGACATGCCGATGTCTCGTCCGGATTCGTAAAAATCCAAGCCACCGCGGGTGGTGATAATGCGTCTTAGCAATGGTTCGAGCGGCATCTTCATATAGAAGATCAAATCCGGCTCGACCGCGAATCCGTAAACTTTCCGAACCCACTTAGGATCGGCTCCGCGCACCACGTCTCTAGAAAATGCAGTGTAGTAATACCGGTCCGCAATTACCACTAAACCTGCCCTTAGCGCCGGCAAAATAATATTGTGCAAGCGATCGGCCAAGTCGGTTGCATACAACAACGAGAAAGTAATTGTGTTGAGAGCATTCTTGGACTTTGCCTTATCAATTACACGAAAGATCAGTTCGGATGATTTCCATTCAGTGACGAGGACGCCATAACCCTCCACTGCCAGCCAGTTTTGCAAGAGTTCGGCTTGAGTTGATCGGCCCACACCATCTGTTCCTTCAAGCACGATCAATTTACCGGCGAGATTGTGCGGCGTTTTTCTGATGCTGGACTGCTTGCTTGGAGAACCCATGGATACGCCTCTATACGTCGATTAATTTTGCTACTGTTTCTCTGAATATGAGTTGCTGTTCGTGGATCGGTCTCGTCGCGGTCATCGTGTGGAAGTTAAACTCGGAGACCATTTTGTCGTATTCGTTGATAATCATGGTTTGGAAAAGTTGAAAAGATTCTTTGGGATCTCGAGAGAGTCCAATATCCATACCGGACTCATAGAAGCCTGGCATGCGACTGTTAGCGATTCTTTCCAGAGAAACTTCAACGGGGACCTGAAAGTAAAAAGTACCGTCTGGTTGAATCGAAAAGCCGTATAAGTTTCGCACCCATTCTCGATCGACGCCTCGGGCGACATCTCTGGCAAAGGCTGTAAAACAGTAGCGATCGGCAAGAACAATTAAGCCCGCCTTAAGCGCAGGAACAATGACATTTTCGAGTCTGTCTGCAAAGTCCGTGGCATGCAGAATACTAAAAGTGACCGGTATCAAACTATTTGAACGCTTTGCTTGTTTGATCGTCTTGGAAATTAGTTTGGATGAGTTCCATTCAGTAAAGATCACGCTCTTACCGCGTGATTCAAGCCAATTGCGCAAGAGATCAAGTTGAGTGGATTTCCCCGAACCGTCTACTCCTTCAACTACAAAGAGCTTTCCTGAAAACTCATGACGTTGGTATAGACGCAATTCAAGTTCTCCCAATTTCAGCATGACAGTGTGCGAACATTGCAGCAAGTGGTTTAACCCAGCTGTTTCAGCATCCAAGTATTATATAGTTTTCTGGTTGCATCTTGATTTACAAATTAGCTGAATTCAAAGTATTAGGTAAAAGAATGCGTCGTTTGGTTTTATTGTCGCTGCTCGCTTTTGCCACAATGCAACAGCCCGGCTTTTGTAAGGATGAATTCGGCGATCAAGGCAAGCGGAATAAGGGCGAGAGCTTTCCAGCTTCGTTCGAGTCGCTGAGACGGACTTCGGAGCCGTCAAAGAACGCGCCTCCCAAAACCACAGACGATCCGCCGCTTGATATCAACAAGGCTGATCCGGCTGTTCATGTAGCGTTAGCGAAAAAGCTGACGGCGCAAAAGAAATATAGAGAGGCGCTTATAGAAGTCAACCGTGCCTTGCTTTGCAACAAAAATGATTGGGACGCCCACTTTCAAGGTGCTCTCATCCTCCAGCTCGAGGGACGCACGAAAGAGGCAATTGATCGCTACAAGCGCTTTCTGGTGATTAAGCCGGATAATTTGCAGGCTCATATCAATTTAGGTGTATTGCTGCGCAAGGAAGGCGAGACGGAAGAAGCCGAGGATGAGTATAAAAAGGCAATTGAAATTAAGTATTACTCACTGCAATCACACTATAACCTTGCCAATCTCTACATTGAGACTCATCATTATGAAGACGCGCTCAAGGAACTTCGTATCTGTGTAAAGCTTGCACCAACAAATGCCATGGTGCACAACAATCTTGGCGTTGTTTTCCAGCAGCGTGAATACTACGAAGAAGCTGAAGAAGAGTTCTTGCGCGCTCTCAATCTAGAGCCGGCAAATAAGACATTTGAGAATAATCTTGAGATGATTCGTCAACATCTTCGAAAAAAACCGATCAAGGCGTAACTGCTTCAGTTCAACTGCAGTCCCAAATCGTTCGTCAGCAATACTTCAATTTCCTGCCCTGGCGTCAGGCTAACGTTATCGCCGGTCTTAAATAATGCAATTGCAGAGCCACCAATTACGGTGGCAACAGCTGGCGCTCCTAAAGTGGCAACGTTGACCGCTACGAGGGCACCTTTGGCGGTGCCTTTGGATGTGCCGCCGGTTACTGCTTTCAGATTCGAACCAACCCTGGTCCCAAAATTAGTGCCTGGATCGAGCTGCCCTTTAGCGTTGGTTTGACCTTTGTGAAACTCAAGGGCGGCATCCAACGGAATTACTTCTCCTGAAGGAGTGTCGATTTGTTCAAGCTTGAGTCCGATTTTCGCTGCTCTGCTAATCCATTTTGGTTTGGTGACTTCATAAACACGACCTCGAACGAGGCTGCCTTTGGGTAGGAGCAAACTGCTGCCCAGGAATAGGTCGTCGCGAACATGTGCTTCAAACAAATCACCAGGCACACTGACCTTTGCGTCAACAGGGCTTTCTAAGACCAGTGTCAACTTTGTTTGAACTGGAATCATCGTCGCCGCAGCATCTGCTTTTAGAGCAGTTCCGCTTGATTGGTCATTAATGTCGACGCGGGCTCCGCTGGGGGCACCGGTGGTGGCAAAGTCAGGCAAATTTTTTGTTTCAATTGATCGACCAGCGTTTGCGTCTGGAACGTAAGCGGGCGCATAGCGAGGTAGTCTGGAATCAATTCTATTTGTTGCCATTGAGGGCAACGAGACTGATAACGCCAGCATAGTTGCCAGTGTCGTCGCGATATTTCTTTTTGATTTCATGCTCATCTCACTAAATAGCCGGCAATTGAATACCAATCAGATTGTATGTCAAATGTGTAAAAGTTTCAGCGCTGATTCTATTTTCTCAACGTCCTCAGGTACATCTACAGCCAGAGCTTGCGTTTCAAATTGGATCACTCTTATCTTAATTCCGTTCTCCAGTGCCCGCAGTTGCTCTAGGCATTCAGCTTTCTCAAGGGGCGTCGGGGCTAGTGACGAGATCTTTAGTAAACACTCGCGTGTGTAGACATAGATTCCAATGTGCCCCAGATGAATCAGTTCTGAGCTATCAGTCGTATCGCGATAAAACGGAAGCGTCCGGCGCGAAAAATACAAGGCATTTTGAAATTGATCGACGACTACTTTGACAACCTGTGGGCTCTCAATTTCAGCAGGGTTTGACAGAACCCTGGCGGCTGTTGCCATTTCAACCGATGACTCTAAAAGTGGTGTCACAACGGAATCCACGGACTCGGGTTCGATCAAAGGTTCGTCACCTTGAATGTTGACGATGATATCGATATCGCGTAGTCGACTGGCCACTTCTGCCAATCTGTCTGTGCCCGAGGCGTGGTCGTCGCGAGTCATCACCACTTCCCCACCAAAACCTCTCACCGCCTCAGCAATACGCTGATCATCCGTGGCCACGATCACCCGACTGATCAGCTTGCACTTGGCCGCTTGCAGATAGACGCGTTCGATCATCGTCACGCCGGCAATCTTGACGAGCGGTTTGCCTGGAAAGCGGGTAGACGCATAACGGGCTGGGATGATCGCCGCAATAACGGGCGATTTTGCTTTTGGTGTCACTGTATATCTCTCCGATGTCTGCTGAAAGTCTGCCGGACCTGCTCTCCAGCTACATTAATCCGATTTAATATATCACTTTGGCAACTAGACCCGCCTCAGAATCCCATCTTTTAGAGAACACTGAATAGCTGAGGGGTGCCCTCCTATTGTCAGATCGTGAGTTTTGAGTCATATATTTATAAGTGGGGCCCCTAAAATGTTTTCTTCCGTCAGTTGGGAAGTGTCGGGATACCTAATTTACCAAACGCAGAGGTACGCCAATTGAGTTGTGGCTGTTTCGGAAGAGACCATAGTGGTCAATTTATGCAGAAGTTGAAATCTGTCGAAAGCGAGTTGGTCGACGTGGCCAAGCGTTTCTTGAAGACTGCGAGCGATCCATTCTCAGGAGTGATCATTTACTTGCACGAGCGCCCCGAGAAAACTTCGATGCCCGGCTATTTGATCAACAGTATTCTTCTTGACTCGTTTGGATCGCCAGAAAACATTCCGGGATTGATCCGTATTCTCTCTGGTCACGTAAGAGAAATTATCAGAGACGCAAATGTCATCGACATTATTAACGAACACCCGAGTGCGGAAAAATGGGGCAATTTCGTAATTAAGCAGAAAGAGCGCATCAAGTTCGAAGTCGGTCGCGAACGGGGACTGATGGTGCTCAAAAACATTCAAGGTCTTATTGGTGTTGAACATGGCATCGAACTGCCGTTGGAAAAGATTCTCGTGGAGCCGCCAAAATTGATTGTTACGGTGAAGATGGGATTGCTTCGTCCACAGAAGGTCGTCGATATTTAGATGAAGTGGCCAAAAGTAATTGCGCATCGGGGTGGCCGCAGATGGGCACCTGAAAATACGCTGATTGCTTTTAGTAAATCAATCGAGTTAGGGTGTGATGGAATTGAGCTGGATGTGCAAAGATGCGCATCTGGTGAGCTTGTCGTTATTCACGACCATGAACTTTCGCGCACGACAAATGGCGTTGGTCTAGTTAAAGATGCAACTCTTCCTGAGCTTAAGCGCCTGAGCGCCGGTGCCTGGTATGACAAAGCTTTTACAGCGGAGCGCATCCCCACCTTGGAAGAGGTGTTGGCGCTTGTATCCGGCAAGCTTGTGATCAACATCGAAATCAAAAATGCTCCGGTTGAGTATGAAGGCATAGAGGATGATCTGCTTTCAGCTCTCGCTGAGTATGAGTTTTGCGATCGATTGATTATCAGTTCGTTCGATCATCAGTTCATGCGCAGGCTGCACAAATTGCGAACGGGGCTCAAATTGGCGGTCTTGGCTGATGCCATTTTGATTGACCTGAAGGAGTACGCCCAAAAATTGGGTGCAACATGCTGGCATCCCTGCTACGGTTCCTTGACTGCTACTGCGATTGACGATGCTCACGCGGCAGGTCTTGAGGTCAATGCTTGGACCTTAAACGAGCAGCGGGATTGGGTCGAGGCGGCGAAAAATGGACTTGATGCAATCATCACAGATGATCCAGTTAAGCTAAAAGAGTTGATCGAGAGAGCAGATCGAGTCGCAGCCGGTAGTTGATTGAGCAGTCGAGCGGACGGGATCGGTGCCGGCAAGGATGCCGGCGCTCCCAGGATCGAAGTAATTTCGCCATCAGTGAGACAATTTCGACAGTCCGATTTTGGCTCGCCGACTCAACGTTGGCGATGGTGCGCTTTTCAAAACCAAGCGATATTCTTCTGCGGCCGCCTCGTACTTTCGCGTCAGCACGAGAATCACCGCCTTCAGATAATGAGCTTCAGCATTCTTGGGATTAGCTTCGACAATGTTGTCCAATTCAGCCATGCTTTGCTCATAATTGCGAAGGTGTAGAGCGAGCAAAGCCTTCTTGATGGGCGTGTCCACCACGGTGCTTGGTAATTTCGCCGCTCCTTCTTTTCCCTTTTCTTTTGCTTCCTCCTTTTTCTGCGCCTCTAACTCTTTTTCTTTCTCCTCCTTTTCTCGTTGCAGTTGGATCGGATCGGAGGTAGGTTCAGGTGGCAGATTTGGTGGGATGTTGGGATTGACGGATCCAGCTGGGGGAGTGGAAGTTGCCGGATCCGTTGATTCGAATTGCGAGCGTCGAGAAGGGGTTGACTCGTCCGGTCTTCCCAGCCCTTGGAGAGGGTTGCCGCCACCGATAGCATCCGTAGACGGTGGCAAAATTTTCGGTTCATTTGAATACTGAGCTTTAACCGGCACCGTATTTAGTGAACTACAAATCAGGCATGCAGCGATGAGCCAAATCCGGCGCCTCGTTGAACGGGAGTGCACCCCTGCGGCAACGAGCAAAAGTGCGCGTCCTGTTGAAATGGAGCGCACGCGTCCCGCGTGCTTTGACTTGTTCAGGGATTCGTTCAATGTTGCAGAGTGATTGGTGCGCATAGATACTAACGCATGTTTTGCCTGACCAGTGGCGAAACGACTGGAATCTCGGCGTATTTGCCGAGGAATGCCATGACCATTCCATAGAGAACTAAGAGAATTCCACCTCGCATAATCCATTCGACGCCAATTCCGACAGCGTTGAGAATGGTGTTGGCCTGTTCGCCTAATTGCATCAAACTTGCCATGCCGCCGAGAATATTGTTCATAATCGACAATGTCAGGCTGAGTAGGAATCCAAGGGCTATCAGGATCATCGATTGCAGAAAGTGAAATCGGAAAAACATAGATTGGGACTTGCTGCGCGAGATCACTATGTAAAGAAGACCAATTAGTCCTCCGCTCAGATAGCAAAGCCCAGCGATAGCACGTTCGACCATTTGCGGGTTCTTTTGATTAATCCAGGGCATATTGGCTCCTCGGAGCTCTTGGCCAGAAAGCTGGCCCTAGTAAAGAGTGCTGGAATTCATTTTAACTGCTAGAGTGAATTTCGGCTGAGAAAAGCTNNTTGTCCTCAATTGATTTGGACGAGGTGCTGGCTACCGTCGCCGAGATTATTGCCGAAATTTGCTCGCCTCAAGCAGTCGCCATTTTGATGTGGGACACCGATCTGGAGACCTATGGGGACCGTTTTCTCTTCGGTCCTCGTAAAAAAGAGCTTGGCAAGCTTGCCGAAGCTTTTGCCGACATTGAAACTGAAGGTCTGGACCGCAGAATTTTTGAAGTAGACGCCGATGAACTTGGTGTGTCCATGCACAAGGACCTGGATCCTGTTCTGTGCTTTCCTGTCACCTATGATTCTCGGTTGTGCGCCTGCATTCTGATCGCTGGAGCCGATGAGACCGAGCCTGACGAGATTGTTGAGGATCTCGACAATTATCCATTTGGAGTCGCTCTTAACCATGGCTGGGAGTTCAAAGAACTGCAACGCGAGAATGTGCGTCTGCGCGGTCAGTACGAAGAAATGGAAAGCAGGACGAGAATGTTGGAAAGTCAGACCATGGAACTGATCCACGACATGACTTCGCGAGACACTTTGCGGACGAGGCAGGTCGATCGTGAAAGATTGGTTTATTGGATTAGCAATGCCGTAAGAAGTTCGGTCCACATCCAAGAGGTGCTTGATTTAACTGTTGAAAAAATTGGTACCACTCTTGGTGTCAGCCGCTGTCTCTTGTTGCGCGCGGTAGACACACCTGATCGACTGGTCGTTTTCGAGTGGCATCAGCAAAACACCGAACCGGTCAAAAATCTCTTTTACTCTGATGAAGGCTTCGAATTTACTCAGGCTGCTTTAGAAAAGCAAAGTCCGCATGATCTTGACGATCCTGCACTTGATACTCACTCAAAATACAATAAAACTTTTCTGCGCAAGTTGGGCATTCGCTCTGGATTGATCGTTCCGTTGGTGATGCGCAATCGAGTTCTCGGCGTGCTGTTCTTGCAAGATTGTGTTCAACCGAGAGATTGGAGCATTGATGACGTTTCGATGATTGGTTCGCTGGCTGACAATCTTTCCGTGGCAATTGAAAATGCAGAGCTTCACCAGGAGCGTGAGAGACAGGCTGTCACCGACGGTCTAACCGGCGTCGCTAATCGTCGAAGTTTCAACGAGAATTTCACGAGAGAATTTGAACGCGCTCGTCGCTATGGCGAAACCCTTTCGTTGGTGATGATCGATCTCGATTTCTTGAAGAAAATCAATGACACTTATGGACACCAAGCCGGTGACGAAGCGATCAAGATGATTGGTAAAATGCTCAGACAATCCTCTCGATCGATAGATACCGCGGCAAGGTACGGCGGAGAGGAATTTTGCTTACTCCTGCCCAATACGGAAATTGATATGGCTGAGCAGTTAGCCGATCGTCTCAGGCGACTTATTAATGAAGAACAAATTGAAGGACCGGGAAGAATATCAGCAAGTCTTGGAGTTGCCAGTTATCCCTTGCATGCTGATAACGAAGAAGCATTGTTTCAGCGAGCTGATGAAGCCTTATATGCCGCCAAGCAAGGAGGGCGGAATCAGGTGAAAGTAGCGACCGCAGCGGCTGAAGGATTCGACATCAAAAATGGACGAGCAATTCAACCACCACCACCAGCTGCGTCAGTGGATCCAAGCATCGACAATCCTCAGAATCCCAACAAAGAATCGATGCTCGATATCAAATAGATGCAATCGGCGAGCCGCTCAGTTTATTGACTACACGAATATAGTGTTAATACTGGAGCGTTATGAACATTGATCAGGTATAAAGAAAAAAATGCTGCAGGAGATGCCAAATGACGATATTCGATGATTTAGTGCAAGGTATCACGAAAGAAGTTTCGAAGGTACAAACGCGTTCGCAGGAAATGTTGCAATCGTATAACCTGGTCAATCAGGTCAAAGATTTGGAACGGAAACGTACAGCAAAGCTGCTCGAGATCGGACGTTTGGTTTGTGATAAATATCAGCGAACAGCTGAAGTGCCCGACGATTTGCTGAAAGATAAAACCAATGAGATTGCTGGTTATGAGCATGAAATTGGTTTGTTACAGGCCGAGATCGAAAGCCTGAAGACCACGCTAGATCCAAATGCGCCGAACTCTTCTAGAACTGACGCAAAGGCTGGCTATACTCCAACGCCCGGTTACGAGTGCCCTCGATGCCAGGCTCCGGCTAATCGCGATAAGTCATTTTGCGCGGTCTGTGGAGAAGCTCTGAAGCACTCCAATGGTGATGATGTAGTCGATGTTGAGCCAAACATCGAGAATAACTAAACTAAGTTCGCTTCTAAATTAGCATTCGAAATCGCAGGATATGCGCAACGTAGAACCTGCTGTCCGTGTGATTCTACGTGCGAACTTGTCTTCCCATGCGCATTGAAGCAAGGCCGCATTGCTGCGTCGCTGAAGCACAAGGATAAATAGTCGAAATCGAAAAGCGCGATGCCCATGGGCACCACGCTTTTCTCACAAGTTGAGCATCTTTGCGCAGACTGTTATTAGATCCGAACGCAACTAGATGCGCGCGTTCTTGCCGCAATCTGGACAGAAGAAGAATGAAGGACTAATTTTTGAATCGCAGTGCGGGCATCTTCGCAGACCGTCACCTGGCTCTTCAGTTGGATAGCGTCCAGCCATGATTTCTTTGAATTGCTTTGTCTCTGACCAGAGTTTGATTTCTTTTGCACGGTATACAGGAACTGGATGTGTCAGCCAGATCTCGTTCATTAGCTTATAAATCTTGTTCAGAGTCGTATGGTCAATTTCTTCATAGTGATCAGCCTGGCGCAAGAACTCGTCGTGATCTGTTTGAGCGTAAACGCCATTTGATCCGCCGGCAAGCTTCATGTTGATGCGAATGCAAGTTTCAACGTCTTGGGTAACCAGCAATTCAGCTCGGTCAGCAGTCAATTCGGCTTTGCGTGACCAGTCGTACATCGCAATGGCAAGACCGATGGAAGCGACTTGCCCCAGTCCGAGAAAGCTCTTAGCCATTTCTGCCAGGAAATAAGCCATGCTTCGATAGAGCACGTGTCCAGCTTTGACATGACCAAGCTCATGACCTAGAACACCCATTAGCTCTTCTTCTGTCAACATATCGACCAATCCGGAGTGTATAACAATGAATGGTCGTTCCACGCCAAAGGTGAAAGCGTTAGCCTTTGGATTTCCCATCAGGAACAAGTCAGGCTCATGCATGTCCAGAATGTCTGCTGCTTCCTTGAAGAGCTTATAAACCTTCGAGCATTGCTTAGGAGTTACGTGAATTGCACTTCCCATCAACTGAATGCGCAAGATTCGTTCGAGACCTAACTCAAGAAATTTTCTAAAGGCTACGTCTAGTAGCGGAATTTTTTTCAATGCTTCGAGAGCCGCGCGATCCGCAGGGTGCTCGAAGGCACTCGATGTCAAATGTGGAAACCGTCGTCGGGTTTTTGGTTCTGCAGATGTCATTGCTCCTCCAGGTATCGGACGCGTGCTCATAGGGTCAGTTAAAACTATCTTCTTCCTATCTACCCTGAATACATTGTGTTGTACGGTTTTCTTAAGTAAAAGAGCTTTTGTCGCCTTAATTGTCTGGGGTTAACCCTGGAGGTATCCGGAAATGCATCACATTGAGTAGTAGTAATGGTGATTGTGCTTTTGGTGGAATGATCCAAGATGCCGACTTTTGCGTTTTTGCCACAGCTGAGCTGTTTTTGGATTCGATGTTGGATTCTGCAAACCAATTACGCACCGACTGCGGTGCTGTTGCTCGGTGCGATTTGGGAGCCCAGTTGGCGACGCTAAGGTTGGTCCTAAGTTGACGCCTGAGCCTTTCGGATTGCACCACATATGGTGTCATTGTATTGATTGCTCGATCCTGTGTTATACTGCCGATGCTCATGCGTTGGCTTTCCATTCTGGAGGAATTCGTGGATAAAATCTTGCTTGCGATGGTGCTCCTTGTTATTATGGTAAGTCCAGCCTGTGCGGACTCGCTTCTGTTGCAGAACGCAAAAGTTGTCGATCCCAAAAACAGATCTATAACTACTCGCAACATTTTGATTTTGGATGGACGAATCGCCAATGAAGAAAAGAAAAATGGAGAGACTTATCGAACCATTGATCTTACCGGGAAGTGGATTATTCCTGGATTGATTGATCTGCATGTACATTGCGGTGGCAATCCGCTCCCTAATGGTAAGTATGAGGATTTGGGACCAGAAAAGACTGCAAAAAAAATGTTGTACTCAGGTGTGTGTGCTTACCTTGACCTCTTCTATGGAAATTTTGCTGAGATTTTTCGGGCTAGAAATTTGCAGCGAACTGAATCCCGCAAACATCGGGATGAGTCGGATATCTACTGCGCAGGTACGGGATTTGGAAATTGGAATTTGAAGAATGATCCACGGGCAGAAGTGGAGTCATATATTGAAAGATGGAAACCTGATGTGATCAAACTGATTTATGGTCGCGGCAGTCTTGATCGTCCGACCTTGGCAAAAGCTGTCAAAGGAGCAACGAACAAGGGTGTAAAAACAGTGGTGCATATTGGATCCTGGGAGCATGCTCAAGACGCGATTGAGTGCGGTGCCACCGCCGTGACGCACTTTTTTGATGACGAAGTTATTCCTAATCACGTTCTTCACGCCTGGTCGAAATCAAAGGCTATTTCGATTCCGACAATGGCCGTTCAAAGTGACATGGCGAATTTCACTTTGAAGCCAATCCTATTAAGAAGTCCGTTACTGAGAGAGATGGAACCACCAGCTGCACTGACTGCATATCTTGACCGAAAGCGTTTTTCAAAAAAGGCCGCAGAAACACTAAAGTGGCAGCAAGAGGACATGCAGAATAACTTTAAGAGTTTCAAGAAACTTGCCGATGCCCATGTGCAAATTCTTGCCGGTTCAGATACCGGCAATCAGGGCACGTTCCAGGGTTTTTCCTTGCATCGTGAAATCAAGTTGATGCAAGATGCCGGATTCTCTCCTTGGGATGCGCTGGCCGCCGGCACGACAAAGGCTGCTGAATTTCTTGGCAGACCAAGTGGTATCAATAGCGGTGATACCGCCGAGCTAGTTATTCTCGATGCTAATCCGATTCAAGATATCGCCAACACGCAACGAATATCCGCAGTTATCCATCACGGCTGCCTTGTGGACCGTTCCTCGCTAGTGCCTTCTCGCTAACTCACTTCAACTTTTCGTTAAAACTAACCCGGCGGCGGTGACGGAGGAGGCGGCGGAGGAGGTGGAGGCGGTGGTGGAGGCGGTGGTGGAGGTGGAGGAGGTGGAGGAGGTGGTGGTGGAGGCGGTGGAGGCGGCGGTGGACGGAACCCTCCGTGCGTTGGCGATACCGATTGAGGCGGAGGTGGCGAAGAAGGTGGGTAAACGATTGGGGTGGTCTTGTTGCCACCGTGGTTCGTGGTTAAGGCAACTGGAACGGCAATCGCCGTCGCTATAATTACCCCGATCACTACTACGATCGCGACCTTTATCAGTAATTTCTTGTTTGGCTTGGCCGCCGATCCCGGTTTTGTGCAGGTCGGGCTCAACGTCATTTTCTTCACTTGCGCTTGAGTCGAATCGATCATTGTTTTGTAGGCTCGCGGTGAGTGAATTGTTTTCACTGCACTCATAGCCACGGTCTGTCCGGCAATCGTGACTTGGTCGGGCGATAACTGTGAAATAGGTCCTTTGATGGTTTTGCCATCGAGGAGGTCTACGCTTTCTGGACAGTTCTCGCTCGTTAGGGTGCCTAGCCCGGGTCCATCATTGAAAAAAGCAGTTGCCTCAGTGTGGGCTCGGCCGTTTGAGATGACAGTAGTGGGCTTTACTAAAATGCCTTGCAGCAGGTCTTGGGTTTGAGCTGAAAGTTGCCCTTTCCCTGTGATGGTGATTGCAGTGCCATTGATAGCCGCAAATCCTTCAACAAGTAGCAGTGCGCCGATCTTACTAACGGGTGCACGACCCTGAAGATTTAATGAGTCTCCGCCTACTTCTGCAAATACCTGAATTGGCAGCATCAGTTGCAACAACAACATCAGGCTGACAATGGTGGCCACTAATTTCACAAGAACCCTCCAAACTAGTACTTGGCATTCCCCTGGCGAATGCGCGACAGTACGCAGTATTCGTTGTTATTGGCGCCCGGTCAATTGTGATGTCAATGGCTCTGGGTAATGATTGCAGTGAAGCAGCAGTAAAAAGGACCCAGATCGCCAGCCAGTCCAGATCCGAAAATGCCAATGATGCTATCGTTAAGAGATAAATATTTCTTATGGCATACAAATCATTTACGATCCCCGGTCCTAAAATCGGAGAGAAATGAGTTTTGTTAAATGTGGGACGTTGATAAGAGGCATGCACCATTGCTGCGGGATGTTTCGAGTTTGAGGGGTTTTATGTTTGCTCGTTCTTTGTTGCGACCGGATCGATCCTTATCCGCGGCTAGTCTAAGCCGCAAGCTGCTTAACTTAAGACCAATAGTCACTTCCCTGAGCGCGGCAGCAATGCTGACGGTTCAGACTCTTCCAGTTTTCGCTGCCGGACCTACTGCTGTTGCTCAAACGACGATGTCTGCAGGAGCGAGAGCACTGCCTCCATCGACAGCTCCGCTTGCGCCGAATCAACAAATTTCATCGTTTAGAAACGCCGTAAATAGTAAGCAGTTGTCTTTTAAACTGCACGGAGATGGCGTTTTAACCAAGAGTGTCCAACTTGAGCTGACTAACAACACAGGCAAAGCACTGCGCATTGTCATCCCTGCAAATGAAGTGTTTCACCCTAATAGCGGTGCCGCGCAAACGATGATGGCGGCTCGTGATCGCCTCATCACTATTCCCCCAGGCAAGACCGTTTTTACCGACCAGCCGACAATCTGTATAGCTCCGCGCAGTGTTCCACCCCCGCCTCCAGCCGGTGTGGATTACACTGTTGGTAACTATCCGGACCGTGGTGAGTGGAAGCAGTTCGCGTCCATACTTGCGGCTGCCGATAAGTTGACGAGCGAAGGCAAGTTCAACAACGTTCATCTGAGCGATGTTCGTGGCACCATTGCCCAATTTGCTGTTTGGACGAAGTTGGGTCAGAAAACGAAGAAGCCGGAAGATCAAGTTAACGAGAAAACTTTTGCCGAGCAATATTTAAAATCGCTGGGTGGAGAAATATCGCGGGATCCGATCAAGGCTAAGAAAAAATATGGAGATGCTTATGAATTAGGACCCACTGGCATTGCTGTTGTCAAAGATTCGAAAAAGCAAAAAGAAATCGAGGCAGCAAGTACCGCGATTTTTAGCGCCATCGATTTAACTCTGAATCTGAGCACAGATCCAAAATTAAAAACAGCATCGTTACCTGGTGAGTCGAATTGGGAAACGTGCACTCAGGTGGGCGAACGAGCCTTTGAAAAAGGAGACTATGTCGAAGCAGAAGAACTGCTCGGCGCCGCACTCGATGAAGCGGAAAAGTTTGGCGAGGGAGATATTCGCCTTGCCACCACATTGCTGGATCTTGCTAAATGTAGTGAAGATCAAGGTAAGTATGGTGATGCTGAGCCTCGACTGGTCAGGGCTCTGCGTATTCAAAATAAAGTGTCACCGGATTCTATTGAAGTGGCGACAACAGAAAATACGTTGGGTGTTCTAAAAACTCACGTCGGCAGACGTGATTCTGGAGAGAAGGGATTTTCTACTGACTCGAAAGGTGCGTTCGATGAAGCTGAAAAGTATTTGCTCAAAGCCCGCGACTTACGCACAAAAGTTCTGGGTGGAAATTCGGCCGAGGTAGGCGAAACGCTCAACAATCTGGCCTATCTGTACATCCTGGAAGAGCGTTACAGTGAAGCGCGACCGCTTCTGGATCAGGCTCTTGCTATAAGGCTGAAAGCGCTAGGTTCAGACAGTCCTGAAGTGGCAGAGGTCAATAAAAATATTGGCGCTATGTATGAGAAGCAAGGCAAGTACGTACTGGCTGAGAAGTTTTATAAGAATGCTCTTGCCATTGACGCTCAGGCTTTAGGAAAAGATCATCCTTATGTTGCCACCATATTAGATGGCTTATCCAACATTGCAAGATTGCAGGATAAGAGCGACGAAGCCGGAAGTTTTAACTCGGCTGCTAAAGAGATTCGCAAGGTCAGTCTCGGTCAAAATGTGGAGCTGCTGGCTTCATTGCCGGATAACTATGAGGCGCTGACGAGGATCAGAAATTTCGCAAATGAAACTGACAAGATTGAAGCGAATGCGCAAATTTTCAAAGGTATTGTCTCTGATAAGCCGAAATCGAATCGACCGATCAAAGATAAATGGGCTCTAGTGATAGGGGTTAGCAAATTCAAAGACGCGTCAATGAATTTGAAATATTCGGACAAGGATGCGCTGGCCTTTTATGACTACTTAATTAAGGACGCGCATTTTTCACCGGATCACGTTAGGTTGCTGCTCAATGATAAGGCGACGCGCGAAAACATTATGTCGCAAATTGGTGACAAGTGGCTTGTTCGTGTAACCGGACCGGATGACCTCGTCGTGATCTATTTTTCTGGGCACGGTAGCCCATCTACGGCTGACCAGAAGGGCGTAAATTACCTTGTTGCATACAATACAGATCGGAACAGCTTGTTCAGCACAGGCATCAATTTGAAAGAATTTGCTGGACTCGTCAAAGAGCGGGTCAACTCCGAGCGCGTTGTGATGGTTATGGACGCTTGTCACAGCGGCGCAGCCAGCGCCACTAAAGGACTGATGCGGGTCCATAATATGGATGCTGAAGAAGTCGCGCAAGGAACCGGGCAACTCGTCATTTGTTCAAGCGAACCTTCACAAGTTTCTTGGGAATCAAATAGATATCCAAACGGAGTTTTCACGCACTACCTTATTGAAGGCTTGAAGATGAAAGGCTCAAATACGCCGCTGGGCGAAGCGTATGAGTACATGAAAGACAAGGTGAGAGAAGAAGTTGCTTTCGATCGCAAAGAATCCCAGGTACCAATTATTCGCAGTCACTGGGAAGGAAAGGACTTGATCATGGGTGCGCCACCAAGCGAAATTCGACCAAGTTTGCCTGCTGATCCAAAAGAAATCAGCGTTGAGGTGCAACCTGAAGTCGAGAATAGCGCCAAGAAAAGCATTAGCGTTCCGAAGAAACAAGTCGGCACTGCAAGCAAGGCTGTCACTAACAAGTCTGTAACCACCACCAGCAAAACTATCCGACCGACCAAGAAGATCTAATCGCATAACTGCCGAACTGTAATCCAGTGACCTCTCCTTTGGAGTCCTTCATATGGTCTGAATCGGCAGTGTATTCAAATACATGCATGAAACTTTTAGGGTGTTTTCTCGTCAGAGGGCTGAAAGCAGCATTGGTTTGAGAATGACGAGCCTTGAGAAAGGCCGAAGGACACGAATGAAAGACAATAAGATAGAAGGGCAAGTGGCTCCCGATCCATTAACAGGGAAACGCGGAAAGAAACGCGTCGAGGCAGAGCTCGTTGATAAAGCTACTGAGTCATCAAATTTCGAGAATATAAAAGAAGCAGAGGAATTTCGCCCTCCGAACGTTGACGCTGTCCACAGATTCGGGAAGACGAAAGGAAGCAAGTAGTTTTCACAGTATGCGCTTGAAGCAATTCAAGCGGCATATTTGGGCGTGCATGAATCAACTTTCTCGCCCGCTTTGGCTATGAAACTAAACATGACGGGATTCAGAGCCAGGGCACTAGCGAGATTGGGCGCTTTGTTGAGCCGCGAATAGAATCACATCTATGAGCGAGTTGATTAGCCGATCGCGAGACATCGGCATCGTATGTTTGCCACCAAGAATTTCCTGGGCAATGATGAAATTGATCAACGAACCGTGCATGATCCGCGCCACTGCCTCAGGATCGCCGAAGGCCAGTTCATCGTTTTCTCGAATGTATTGCGCCAGTTTGGCAATTCCTGGACTAACCAGACGCGAAAGGTAAAGTTCGGACAATTCTGGAAAGCGCGCCGATTCGCCAATCACCAGACGCATCAAAGAAACATATTCCCAATCATCCATTTGAGACAAAGTGATCTGTGCAAGCTTGCGCAGGAATGCTTGAGTGGGCAATGAACGCAACTCAGGGGTCATGCCTGCATGCACAAAATGTTCCAGCAGTCGGTCCATAAGAGCGCTAAACAACTCTTCTTTAGCCCCGAAATAACTATACAGGGTTTGCTTCGCAACACCGGACTCCGCTGCGATTGCGTCCATACTCGCTGAGTAGCCGTTGCTCAGAAAAGTTCGCAGTGCGCCTTGCATAATTTGCTCGCGTTTGTCTCGTGCTCGATCGCTGATTTCGTGCGCGACATTCAAGGCGTTGTTGGTGGCAGGCTTGCGTAGCGCCTTAGTCATTAATGGTGCTCAATTCGATGCTTGGTTGAGTGATCATACTGACTAGTCTAGCACAAGTCGGCATTGTCCAGTCCCCTTAAACGCCGCGCACCATATGGTTATACGCTTCAGGATCGTCGCGCTCTGAATCGTTGTCCAAGTGACTAGAGGCACGCAGGATGCGTGCGTTCTATTTCATTTACGGCGGATGAATGCGCTTCATTTCAAATGTGCGATTGAAGACTTATATTGCGCCAGAATATGCGCCTAAATTTCTTCAAGCGCATATTTTGTTGCCCAAACCTGATGATTATTTTCTATGCTTGATAATTTTGCATAGATGATAGAGCCCCAATGCGGTCGTGCCTGCTAGCACGGCTGGAATGGCAGCGAAGCCCCAGAGCTGTGTCTGAATTGCTTCCGGCGCATAAAGGGCACCCACAACTCCAAACGGAATTAGAAAGGACAGAAAGTATGTAGAGCTATGACAGCTTGAGCTGCAGTCTAGGGAAGAGAGACCGGGCTCACTAAATGTGTTTGTTGCTTGTGCGGCACTGGTGCGCTTCTCAATTTGTCCGATCATTAGTGAATTTCTCCTGCCTGGTATGTAATCATACTAATCAGTCTAATTCGGCTTGTCAAGTATTGAGTTGTTGGGAATAAGTCCGGCTAATTAACCCATACGGCTATTGGATTCATCATTCGCTTGAGTATGATCTGTATTTGTTTTTGTAGTTAATTCGCCACTTCACGCTTGTTTGTGGATTTACGCAGGACGTCGGCAGCTTCTTGCATGATCCGACCGATCTCAATGGTGTCAGTTACATCTCTAAAATCGTTCAGTATTTGATCGTTATGGAAGAGCACACCAGGTTGCCATTGCCCATCTTTAAACGAAGCAGTTCTTCCGCTGTCGAAAATGACAATACTCCCGTCCTCAGGATCTTTCCCGATGATGGGTGGCTCTTTTCCATCTGAAGAAGAATTTTTGAAAACCGGCGCCATCTGCACCTCTGACCTTTAGCTCGGATGTGGATAGGGATAGAGCTACGGAGGTAGGCCACAAGAGATTGATTTCTCTTTGATCTCAAGTAAGGCTTAGCAAATCCATGCCGCGACCGGCGACAATCGCCAGTTGCTCTTTCATGGTTACGGCCGAGGCGGCTTCTACAGTTGGAACTGACGTGATAATTTTCGGCGTTGCGGGCGTTCTGAAATCGACGAACGTTGCCAGATCCTTCCCTTCTGGTGTACGACCTATAACAACAGCAGTGCGATTGAAAGCGGCTAAAGCGACGCCGTCATGCGGCAAATCTATCGATCCAAGAACGTGCAAATCTTTCTCGTCTTTGGATAAGATCAAGCAGAAACCTTTTGAACTCTGGTCAATTGCTGCGATGACAATAAAGTCATCGAGTAAAACAACGTCTCGCACGCCCAGATTTTCAAAATGACGACTACCAACGAGATCGGCAGTATCACCGAGTTTGTATAGCGAGACATCGTTCAGTCCGCCCAGCAGGATCGCACTTCCGTTGGCAGAGGCGCGTGCAAAAGTCCCCGCCACGTCGTAGACTTTGTCGATGCTCAGACTGTTTGAATAGACTTGGAGCTTGCTCAGTGTTGTCGTTTTCTTCGGATTTTCTCTGAGAACGTAAGCTCGTTGTTGAGTCTTGTCGAAACAAACTTGTTGACCGACTATTTTTACTGTGGCCACCGTATCGTTCAGCTTGTCCATCTTGCGCAGCAGCATTGAATCCTTGGTCAAACAAAGTACAAAGCTGCCTGCCCCCACTACTGACTTGACGGAACTGGAAAGGCTAGCAACAATAGCCAAAGTTGGTTTCGCCGGATGTTGAATATCGTAGAGTTTTAAATCTGCTCCAGCCAGCACCACCGAGTCGCCCCATGTTGCGAGGCTTGACGCAGGTAACCGAGGGATTGTGTAATTGTATGCAAATGTCCAATTCGTTCCCACCTGCGAAAGCATTTGGATACCAGCCCAACCGGAGGCGACGTAAACGTTTTTGCCGCTCAGTGCAACGCTCGAGTGTAAACCGTAGCCACCACTTTGTTTGGGCAGAGTGATAACTTGCTCTTTGATGATAGCTTTGGTTTTTGTGCAAATAAAAGATGCGAGCAGGCGATCGCTACTCGATTCACCAAATATCATAAAGCGATCTTTCTGAGCAGATGCATCAAAGACATTGCTGATCGGATCCAAATTGACTTCTAGCACCACTCGTGGTTTCGGCTCGAGGGCAATTGACTTTGCTACGCAAGTGCCGCCGCTTGGGCTAAGGGCTGAGCTGGTACCGGCTACAATGGCGGCGTCCTTAAATCGAGCCATGGCTTTGAAATCGCCATCCAATTTAATCGTGCCTCTTGTCACTGGCGTGCGAGGATCAATCAAGCCAAAATATTGCAACTGAGAGTTGGCACCAGATTCAAGCACCAGCAAGTTGCGGTCTTGCAAATCCATCGAACTAACAGGCAGATCCGTAGTCACGGAAGAAAGCGGTGTTGACTCCATCTTGCTGCCCTTGACGTTGCCTGCAGCAAATATTGAAACGAGATTTTCGCCGCTTGTAGATGTTCCTGCGACGCAAACCAACTCAGCGCTTGCGGCGACACAAAGCGCTTCTGAAAACCTATCCAGCGGCATTTTGGTTAAGATCGAAGGATCGGTAATGGATGATAGATTGATCACGATCAGCGAATATTGAGCATCCGGTGATTCCGAGGCCGAGAGCACGAGCGCATAGGCTCGTGTTAAGAAGACTTTGAAATCAACTACTTTCTTGCCCAGTCCACCAAGTTCGGCAACCACTTTGGGCGGAGTTTTTGGGTTGCTGGGCTTGCGCAAATCTACAATCGCTAAACGACCGTATTCGTCAGCAATGCAACAATAGCCTTTGTCTGCAATGCCGAGGCGATCCGGAACGATTGCCGGTGGCCAATCCACCCGTGCCAAGGAATGTGGACCCGTGCGAGCTGGTTCAACCTTGACCTTTTTTGCCCATGCAGATGAGCAGTAAAAGCCTGGAGCAATTGCAAATCCTGCTAGATTACCTAACAAGAACGATCTGCGTGAAAGCATTTAAAAGATTCCTGACCTATTCAGGGTAGAAAATTTCTGACAAGCATCTGTACGCCTTGCAACACAAACAATGCAATCATTGGCGATAGGTCGATGTTGCCAATTGGCGGAATAAGCTTGCGAAATGGGGCAATAATTGGTTGCACGGCTTGGTCTAGTGTTTTGAACGGTTGATCGTACCAGCGTATATTCGGAAACCAACTGAGCAAGCACCAAACTATAACAAGCAAATTAACAAGTTGGAGAAAGCCAATTACTATTTGTGCAATCGCTGACACAATTCACCTGACTTTGGAATAATTCCGTTTCTCTAAGCGTTCCTGGACATCCCTATTGCCAGATTGTAGCATCAACTCCTGTACGCTCGCCCGTCAAAGGCTTTTAAATGTCTGATCAAAAGAAGTTTCTTACCCGTGAGCAGGATTTAGTCGAATCGATCAAGGCTTGGACAGATAGCCCGTTTATAGGCGACGATTGTGCAGTTGTCACAGATGGCGTTCTTTTGACGACGGATACGCTTGTTGAGGGCACCCACTTTATCTGGCCGCTCATCTCCCCACGCGATTTGGGTTGGAAATCGATTGCTGTCAATTTGAGTGATGTCGCTGCCATGGCGGGGCGTCCGCGGCATTTGCTCGTCAGTATCACATTGCCTTGTTATCTGGATAAAGTTGCGTTTAGAGAACTTTATGAAGGGATGATCGAGTGCAGTAAAACCTATGGTACCCAAATTGTTGGAGGCGATCTGACTAAAGGTCCCGTTCTGAGCATCAGCGTTACTGTTCAAGGGCAAGTGCATGAAAACGGATGCTTGCTGCGTTCTGGTGCGCAGCCTGGCGACCTTGTCATCGTCACCGGTGACTTTGGTGCAAGCCGCGCGGGGCTATGGCTTCTGCTCAATCAGCCCGAGACAATCTCCAACTACCCGCAGGTGATGTCAGCCCACGTGCGTCCCCTTCCTCGGCTATGCGAGTCCTGGTCAATGGTGCGGAGAACATCGGGACGCGGAGCCTTGATGGACGCAAGCGATGGACTGGCTGATGCTCTTTCGCAGATTTGCAGAGCTAGCAATGTGGGGATGGATATTGATTTAGAAAAGTTACCGATTGAAGCCGAAACCATCTCAATTGCTCAACTGGCAGGCGCAGACCCGGTAGACTGGGCGCTGTACGGTGGAGAAGACTATGAACTCGTCGGTTGTATCCCTGAAAGCAGATTGAAAGACTGGGTTGAAGACAATCCCTTCAAAATGATCGGCATCGTCACCGACACTGATGAAATTAATCTGAAGTATGGAGAGAAAGCTTATCCGCGGTTGGATCTTTCCAAATGTTTTGAGCAAATTGAATTTTAGAGGAGCCTGAGTAAATGGTTTTGCAAGAACAGTCGGTCGGACAAGTGATGGATGGAAAAGCGCTTGCAGCTTCGGTTCGGGAGACTCTCAAGCAAGAGGTGGATATGCTATTGGCGGCGGGCAAGCGTCGTCCTGGTCTAGCTGTCGTCCTCGTCGGCGATGACAAGGCCAGTGCTTTGTATGTCAAAAACAAAACGCAGTCGTGCAAGAAAGTCGGGATCGAAAGTTTCATGCACACCTTTCCTGCGGCAACCGACATGGAAACACTTTTGAATTGCATCACCACTTTGAACGAGTCGGAAGCTGTTGACGGAATTCTCGTTCAATTGCCATTGCCTGCCCATCTCTCATCAGAGGAAGTACTGTCCGTTTTGGATCCAAACAAAGACGTCGATGGTCTGACGATAGAAAGCATGGGACGCTTGTTTGCTGGTAAAACCGGTTTACGCCCATGCACACCTGTCGGCGTCATGGCTCTGCTGGAACAATACAATGTTGAGGTAGAAGGCAAGCATGCAGTCGTCATTGGTCGCTCAAACCTTGTTGGTAAGCCGATCGCGATGTTGCTAATGCAAAAAAATGCCACCGTGACAATGTGCCACAGTCGCACCAAGGACTTGGATCAGATCTGTCAGAACGCCGATATCCTCGTGGTTGCAGCTGGAAAGAGGGAGTTTGTCAAAGGCTCATGGGTAAAACCAGGTGCTTGCGTAATCGACGTCGGGATTCACCACACTCACGGCCCAGCAGGAGAGTCCGTCATCTCAGGTGACGTGCAATATGTCGACGCCGCCAAAGTTGCACGCTTCATTACACCGGTGCCCGGTGGAGTAGGCCCGATGACTGTGGCGATGCTATTGGCAAATACGATTGTTGCCTACGAACGCAGAACTGGTATCAAATAACTTGATAACGAACGCATCCGACAGCAAGAAGCAGCGCTTGCCCTTGTGGGCAACTTTGCTGATCTGCTTTGTTGTACTGACGATTTGCACGGTCAGTTCGGGAGTTTTTACATTTTTTATGTTCGCTCGGCGCATTGCAGTTGATGCCACCATTCCAGAGAGAATGCAGCGCACGGCCCTGAAAATTGCTCAGTTTGAAGAGCCACTGCCTGTCGCCTACAAATATCTGATGGCTGCGGATTTTCAAATCATGCGATTTCTTGTCATCGAACACGAACCGAGTCATCAACAAATAGCCTTTTATGGGCTTTCTGGTCTGACCAGCGAGCGGGATGCCAAGAACTTGCTCGATAGGGCTTACGATATGGGAATCAATACTGTCTACACTGTGGCCAAATTTCACGACCTCAAAAGCCGCGGCAACGAAAAAGTGGCGGGGCAAGAGATGCGATATTTGATTGGCGAATTCACAGATCCATCAACCGGACGCAAGGCTGACGGATTAGTTGGTTGCATCAGCCTTAACAAAGCCGCAAAAAACATTCTAATTTACTCGTATCCAGACCGAGACCATGCGTACAATCAACAAGCGACAATGGACTTGCTCAGATCAATAAAAGGGTTTTGATGCAAGTCTGTATCGAGTAGGTTGTCAGAAAGGAGCTAGACGCAATGAGCGCACCCACCCACAAAGATCCCAGCCAAACTTGGCTGATCTTCTTTTTCGTCTGCTTCACACTTGTTGTCGGGATGATTGGTCTCTGGGCCCTTCTCGCCTATCACGTCGATGACGGCACTGCTCCAGCGGGCGGTGGTGGCCATGGTCACGGCATGATTCTGCCGCATCAAATTCCTCACTCGAATAATTATTCAATCGGCTAAACCTCTTTTCGTCCCCGCTAGCGAACGAGCACGTTCTGTATTCGGAGCTGTATGGCGACTGCCGAAACACTTTCAATTGGCACAGAACTCTTGCTTGGAGATGTTCTTGACACCAACTCGCAGTTTCTTGCAATTGAGCTGGCGCAGCTTGGCATCAACTGTTTCTTTCGTTCTGTGGTTGGCGACAACAAGGAGCGTATTCATTCGGTCTTGCGGAATGCCTTGAGCAGGGCGGACGTCGTTATCACGACTGGCGGTTTGGGTCCGACTCCAGATGACTTGACGACCGAGTCTATCGCTGACTTCTTTGGCGCAAAAATGATCATGGATCAATCTGTGCTTGCGAACATAGAGGAGTTTTTTCGCATCCGTAATTTCAAGATGCCGCAATCAAATAGTAAGCAAGCACTCTTGCCTGAAGGTGCGGAGTGGTTGCCCAATCCGAGAGGAACCGCTCCGGGAATGATCTGGCGCGTGTCTGAGGCCGATCTAAGGAAGGCTGAGATTCTCGAGCCATCCAGACAGCGAACAATTCTCACTTTCCCAGGCGTGCCCTCCGAGTTGAAATCTATGTGGGCGGAAACAGCCAGACCTTATCTACAATCGAATTTTGTGGAAGGAACGCTTTGGTCTTGCGAATTGAAACATTATGGAATTGGCGAATCAGCGCTTGCTGAACAGTTCGCACACTTGCTGAGCAGCTCGAATCCCTCTGTCGCTCCCTATGCGGGCATGGGTGAATGCAGGCTGCGAGTCGCTGCCAAGGCTAGCACCATTGATGATGCTAAAAAGATTGCCGCACCAGTGATTGATGAAATCAAAAACAAAAGTGGATTACTCTGCTATGGCACAGACAAAGAAACTTTGGAATCAGTTGTCGGAAAGTTGCTCATGGAGAGTAACTTGACTTTGTCTGCAGCTGAGTCGTGCACGGGTGGTTTTGTCAGTAAGCGGCTTACCGATATTGCCGGCAGTTCGACATTTACGACGCTGAATGTGGTTACTTATTCAAATCAGGCGAAGCACCAAGTCTTGCAAGTGCCAGAATCAATTTTGTCCAAAAATGGTGCTGTCAGTGCTGAATGTGCAAAAGCTATGGCCACGGGAATCCGCAAATTGTCGGGAGCTGATGTCGGTATCAGTGTCACAGGTATCGCTGGTCCGGGAGGCGGCACAGCTGATAAGCCGGTTGGTTTGGTCTATTTCGGTCTAGCGGCAAACGGTTTTTGCACAAGCAAAGAAATTCGCTTCAGCAACAAGCTGAGTCGAGAGGAAATTAGATTTCGATCGGCAAGCGAGGCACTGAATATGGTGCGTCTCTATTTGCTTAAGCCTGATCTGTTCGTAAATGAGCAGCAGCACGATGAACTCAAGCTCAATTACTTCATGAAAATTACACGAGGAATAGTTCCACAGTTCAAGGGTTGTGAGCTGGATGTTAATGCCATGGCAGAGGAAGAGGCTCAAGCTCTCCGCTCCTTGGTTGAACAAAGTGGAATTCTTTCCGTTCGTAACGGCTTTGTTGAGCGAGCAGGCAATCTAGTTAGTTGGCGATTGATCGTTGAGGATGCCAACGGTTTACACACCGTCGCCTCCAGAGCGGGCGAGCCAGCCCACGATGTTGAGGAGTCAGACTTGGAGATGACTGAGCTTCTCGATTTCTTCACCCCTTACTTAGAGGAAAAATTGCCATGAGGGCTCGTACTTTTATCAAATATCGCGTAAGCTAATTGCGCTGGGCTGGGCTTGGGGTAGGGCAGAGATAATGCCAAAAGACGAAGAAGATTTTGTCGGACGGGACAACTTGTTCCATCGACGAGTATCAGATGTACGAAATAAAGTCGGCTTGAACATTAACGAATCCGAGGCGCTCGACCTCGTCCTAAATCCAGGCAGGCCAAATATCTTTTCGCAACCTCAAGTCGTGCGAGAGGATCTCAATGAAGAAGAAATTGATCGACGAGCTTTTTTCGATAAAGATACGCCGACTTATAACTTTCGCTACATGCTCAGGTCACTGCGGCGAGAACTGACTAGGGCCAGGCGTTATAAGCGAGCCTTGTCCGTTTGTGTAGTTGTGATCGACGGCTATGCTGATATCTTTCACTCGTATGGCGTGCTGGCGATTGAAGGTGCGATTAACAGTGCTTCTGAAACATTGATCAGAGCATGTCGTGCCGATGTTGATATGGTCGGTCGCTACGGAGAAGATCGTTTCTTGCTGATCTTGCCGGAGACTCCCGTTGAGGGCGCTGGCATATTGGCAGAACGGATTAGGGCTAAATTCGAAAACTTGAGTGTCGTTTCCCAGTGGAATAAGATCAAGTTGTCATCGAGCATTGGCATCTCACAGTTCCCCGATGCGCAGAGCATAGAAGAAATTATCGCTCAAGCTGAAGTTGCCGCTGAGATGATTATGGAGAAGGGCGGCAACGGTGTTTGTCTCGACTTAGCTGAATAAAAACCAGGGAGCGCCGGCTTCCAGCCGGCATCAAGGTTCGATCACTTCTCGCTGGCAGGATTCGTGCGGTTGTTTCACAAGATCAGCATTGCGTCGCCATAACTATAAAAGCGATATTTCTTTTCAATTGCTTCTGCGTAAGCATGCAAGATTTTTTCTCTTCCTGCAAAAGCAGCAACTAAAACGAGCAGGCTTGATTTGCTTAAATGAAAGTTTGTAATCAGACCATCCGCGACTCTAAACTGATAACCAGGCTTGACGAACAGATGCGTCACGCCATTTTCGACTGCGGCAACCTGACCGCTTTCTCCAGCTGTCTCCAGTGCTCTTAATGATGTGGTACCCACGGCAATTATTCTGCGCTTTTCCTTTTTGGCTCGATTGATTGCCGCAGCAGTTTGTTCTGAAATGCTGAAATTTTCCGGTTCTATTTTGTGTTCCTCTAGCGAACTCTCGATTGGTTTAAACGTGCCTGCGCCAACGTGCAGAGTTAGGTACTGAACATCGATTCCACGTCTCTTCAAAGATTCTATTAATGGCTCATTAAAGTGCAATCCGGCCGTTGGCGCCGCCACCGCGCCTGGTTCTTTTGCATAAACAGTTTGATAGCGACTGAGATCGCTTTCTCTAGATATATTTTTGGGTGCGGCTTCTTCAGGCGCTGGTTCCTTGTCATAGTGCCTCTGGATGTATGGAGGCAGTGGTGCGTAACCCGCCTGATTTAGCAGCTTCCAGACGTTCTCCGGTTGGCCTAAATCAACCACTAATCTTTTAAATCCATCGAAACCAATTTCGATATCGAGGACAGAAATGTCAAAAGTCTTTCCTGTGTCCGTTGCCACCGTCAGTTTCTCCCCTGGTCTCAATCTCTTAATGGGAGTGACCAGCGCCTGCCAAACCCGAGGCGAGCTGCCGATTTGTTTCAATAAAAGCAATTTGATCATTCCACCGCTGTGCCGTTTGGCAATTAAGCGAGCTGGGATCACTTTCGTGTTGTTCAGCACAAGTGTGTCGCTGGCAGAGAGCAATCTGACAAGATCTTCGAAAAGGCAGTGCTGCAATTCTCCGGAATTTTTATCCAATCGCAAAAGACGTGACTTGGTCCGCTCAAGAAGCGGTTCTTGAGCAATCAATTCCAGCGGTAAATCGTACTCGAAATCTTCCAGGCGAAAGGAATTTTCAGACTTTGTGATTGACAGGTCAGACACCTTGAACAATTCCTCGTTGGTTTAAACTGAACGCATGAGTATCAAGCAAACGATTGTGGACATTGCTCGGTCAATTGGCTTCGAGAGAGCAGTGATCGGATCTCTCCAGCCTATGACTGAGGAGCGTGAGCAGTTCGAGTATTGGCTCAAGCAAGGTTACGCCGCAGGAATGGATTACTTAAAGCGTAACCCTAATTTTAGAACATCCCCACAACTTCTATATCCAAGCAGTCAGTCCGCCATTATTGTTTCAGTCAGTTACTACACTCAACCGCCCGCCGACCCAGGTTTAGAGTACGGAAGAGTGGCTCGATACGCTGTTGGGCTTGACTACCATGCAGTAATTCGGGCTCGGTTGCGAGAACTGAAAGCGAGAATAGAAGACAAAATCGGACGCCCGCTGCTCGGAAAGGCATTCACAGATGACGTCTCGCTATACGAGCAGGGTTATGCAGCTCGTCACGGTTTGGGCTTCTCCGGCAAGAATACGATGATCATTGGACCGAAACTGTCTGGTTCCTATTATTTCATTGCTGAACTCTTTACGGATCTTGAACTCGAAGCTGACGAACGATACTTAGGAACTTGCGGTGCTTGTTTTCGCTGCGGCGATGCCTGTCCCACAGCTGCGATCACGCCGGCGGGGGATGTTGATGCCAATCTATGCATCTCCTATCTAACGATAGAGAATAAGGACGAGATTCCCTTGAATCTTCGTTCTAAACTCGGCAGATGGGTATTCGGTTGCGATGTTTGTCAGGACGTTTGTCCCTACAATCAACGTCCACCTGAGACTCCGTGGCCAGAGTTTCAGCCGTCGTCTGGATCCGGACATTACATAGATCTTTGTCACTTGCTCAGGATTAGCGATGACACAGAGTTCAAGTTACGCTTCAAAGACAGTAGTCCTGTGCGACGACCGAAACGCTTCGGGCTCTTGCGCAATGCACTTGTAGTGCTAGGGAACAGTCTGGCTTCTCCTGCAATTGCTGAGAACGAAGTGACACATAAAAAAATCGTCGATTCGATTTTGCAGTTTGTTGGTTGCGAGCAAAATCCGATTCTGGTTGAGCATGCATTTTGGGCATTGTCTCAAAGCAAAGACTCTGTGCCACTCTTGAACCGGTTGGTAAACGAAACTACTGACCCTTTAATCTTGCAAAAAGTTTCTCAATACCATTGAACGATCTTCGGGTCTGTTGTCGCATTTTAGAGTCACTATTCTGCGGAGAGGAAGATCACCCGATCGGGTGACAAGGATTATTTAGCACTAATGGAAAGATATAAGTGGCTGAAACCGGCAAAGGGGGGCTATTTCGTGCACGACCAGCTTGTATTTGCACTGTCACTAATATTGAGAGAGCGCCGAGAGGCACTCGACGTATCACAAAGCGATCTGGCTAGACGAAGTGGGCTGCACAGATCTTACATTGGAGATTTAGAACGAGGGTCACGCAACATATCGGTGAAGAATTTGAGCCGGCTTGCCTCAGCGCTTGAAGTGCCTGCATCAAAGATCTTGTCCAATGCGGAAAAGCGGATGGCTGCTGAAGGTCCTTTCAAGCTGAAGAAGAAGAAGGCGACCGCGCCTGTTAAACCTGCCAAACCAGCCGCAAAGCGAAAAGCGGTTGCTGCAGCGAGGTAAGTCGACCCCGCTAGTCTGTCTAGACGATCCTCGGATCGAAGATCTAAGTTAAGCCCTAAAAAAGACGAACTGCTATATTCCTGGCAGTTCGTTTTTTAGGCAAGTGAACAGAACAATAAACCACCTACATGAGGAGGTGGATCCTGTTGCCGGATGCGGAGCAGCGCGCGACGCTATTCCTTCTTGTGCTTATTGATCAGTTCTGTGAGCGAGTCGATTATTACTTGATCGCTTTTATGCTGCCAATCCAGAGCCGTTAGCAAATCTTGGCGTGACATGATGCCTTTGGACAGAACCAACTCACCGAACGGCATGCCGCTCGACTCCTGCTCTTTGATTAATTCTTCCAGCTGACCGAGTGTGATCATGCCGTGCTTTAGAAGCAATTCGCCCAACTTTTCTGGGCGGGTGAGCAGCTCCCATTTGTCTTCATCTGAAATTGGCGAGTGATGCTTGTCTTGTTCGTCCATACTCTTATCCGTCTGCTGCCCTTTACAAGAGAAATCCGCTTTCGCCCTTAGGCAACCCTATAGTGAATATTCCCACCTAGAGGATAGACCAACTAGGCGAAAAGAAATAGCGGCTTTGAAGGTCCGATTGTGTGAGTAATTTCAGGCAGTCTGAACCTTGCGGCCTTGCTTTATTTCTCTCCAGACTACCAGTAAGCAACTGGCGTTAAATATTGAAGAGTATGTACCGGATATAACGCCAAGCAACATTGCTAGAACGAAATCTCTGGTAGTGATTCCGCCCAAGAGAAAGAGTGCAGTGAGTGTAATGATCACAGTCAGAGAGGTGTAGATGGAACGAGCCAGTGTCTGATTGACGCTGTCGTTCGCTACGTCTCCGAAAGTTTTCCGGTACTCGCCCCCTCTGGTCGGATCTGTGGCTTTGCTGCCAACATATTTTGCGTTTTCACGAATTCGGTCAAAGACGACGATAGTGTCGTGAACAGAAAATCCGATCACAGTCAGGATTGCACTTATAAAGAGGCTGTCTACTTCAGTGCCGAGGAGCAATCCTAAAATTGCGAAGATGCCACACAAGGCCAGAACATCATGAAAGAGGGCAATGATTGCGCAAATCGCATAGTCAAATTTGAAGCGATAAGAGATATAGGCAACCATCATTGCAAAGGTGATAAGCATGGCAACCAGCCCGCTTTGCAAGAGCTCTGGACCGATCATGGCGCTCACTTTGTCGACTGACAAAACCTTGAAGTCTCCAAGTTGCGCTTTTAAGTTGTCATCCAATTTACGCTTTTGTTGCTCATCGTCTAAGGCGCGAGTGCGCATGACGACCACTTCTTTGCCGCCGATCTCCGCTTGTTGCACTTGTGAGCCGGGCAGGCCAGACTGATCGAGAATAGTCAGAACCTGTTCGAGACTTGCCGGTTTGTCGAACTGATATTGAAGAATTGAACCACCAGTGAAGTCAATTCCCAGTTTTAGTGGTGCGTGAAACTGCTGCAAGCACATGATGATGCCAACGATTCCGGGCAGCAGAATCGCTCCCGAGATGCCAAACCAGAGCCATCTATACTTGACGAGATCTACTGAGAGCTTGTTCACACGGCCTCCTTGGTTTGTACTTTAGGTTTCTTTTTGTCAAACCGATGCCCGAACAAGCCAATCTGTTTTGGCACCAGATGCAGCAGTGCTCGAGTGGCGGTGATCGCGGTGAACATTGACACGGCAACCCCGATTGCCAACGTAACGGCGAATCCTTTTACGATCGACGTGCCGAACATCATCATCACTCCGCAGGCAATCATGCTGTTGACGTTACTATCAAAGATTGATGTAAACGCTCTACTAAAGCCGTTTTCGATTGCGGTATAGAGAGACTTGCCGGCGCGCAGTTCTTCTTTGGTTCGTTCAAAAATGAGAATGTTGGCGTCAACCGCCATCCCTATGGATAGGATGAAACCAGCTATGCCGGCTAACGTGAGAGTTACTGGAATCGCTTCAAAAATGGCCAGCGTCGCTAGTGTGTAGAGAATCAAGGCGATGTCAGCGATCAATCCAGGCACACCGTATATAAGCACCATGAACACCATGACTAGTGCGATGCCGACCCCACCGGCGACCAGACTCTTGTGGATTGAGTCTTGACCAAGAGTAGCGCCCACAGTCCTTTCTTCGAGAATTTTGACGGGCACAGGAAGGGCACCGGCGTTCAATTTTACGGATAGATCTACTGCCTGGTCCTTGTTGAAATTGCCCGTGATTTCACCGGTGCCACCAAGAATTGGTTCACGAACGGTGACACCACGGTACTCAGATATCGGAACCGGTCGACCATCTGGACCACGGTCTGTCGGCTCTCCATCGAGGAATATACCGATTTGTTTGCCTACCAAACGCGAAGTCAGGTCGGCAAATTTCTTTGCACCTTCTGCTTTGAATTCGAATGAAACTCTCCAAAGACCGCCTGATACCATCGGTGAGGCTTGTGCATGTTTGAACTGGGCACCGGTTAAGTCAACGGATTTCCAGACAGGCAGTCCGTTTTCGCCCGGTGCAAGTTCCTTAAACTCGAGCAAGGCAGTGGTGCCGATTCTATCTTTGGCCTGTTGTGGGTCCTTAATACCCGGCAGCTCAACGATCAATCGATCTTTGCCAGAGCGTTGCACTAACGTTTCGGATACACCGAGGCTATTGATGCGGTTGTTGATTACTGTCTCAACTCCACGCATTACTTCGGGATTGATCTCAGGCACCTGTGGTGGTGACGGTAGCGCTTGCAAAACGAGCTGGCTGCCACCACGCAAATCAAGACCAAGTTTCAAGCTTGTGAAAAGAACATAACCATTGAATTTGCGAAGTATTTGAATATTGTTGGCAAGTTGGGCTTCGTCCATTTGGCGCTTACCGGCGTCTTCTTTTTCGTACTCATTCATCTTCGAGTAGTTAGGCAGCGCCATGACCCGCTTGTCAACTTCGTCTCGGAGTTCATTGGCAGGTAGGCTACCGAGCTTAATCCAGTCATCGACAGTCTTCTCGGGCTCTACATGAATCAACGTCACAAGTGACCAGCCCAATGCAACCAGGACAGCGATTGGCTTCCAATCTTTAATTAGAGGGCCGGAGCGATTTTTTGCCATTAGTAAATCTCGTTCAAAACAACGTCTTCATTCTAACGCAGAGAAGCAGGCTCTATGCCAAGGGCAACAATGTCATAAGGTAATTGTGAGGCGCGTCAATTTAGCTCGTGCAAACTCGGTCGCCACCGCGCTGCATGGCGGATTCCATGGCCTCTAGACCGCGGGCAAGCAACTCGTCGTGCTCTCGTGCGTGTGCCGGAAATGCTGCCAAGCCCACACTGGCTGTCACTTTTACGTTGTGCCAATTGTGAGTAATAGTTTGGGTGCCGATGCGTTGGCGAATTCTCTCCGCCACAATTGATGCACCGGACGCATTAGTCTCCGGAAAAATAATCGCAAACTCGTCTGCACTGTATCGCGCAGGAATGTCGACGTCGCGAATAGCGCCTCTGAGCACGTTTCCCATCACTTTCAAAACTGCGTCTGAAGTCAGTGCACCATATTGTCTGCTGATGTCTTTGAAGCCATCAATAGTCACCATGCATAATGCAACAGGTCGCTTGTAGCGCTTCGCGCGCTTCAATTCGTCTTTCATCTCTTTGATGAATGTTCTCGAATTGTATAGATCGGTGAGCGTGTCGAGCAGGGCAAGGCGTTCGATTTCTTCGCCTCTGACGGAATTCATGCGACTTTCCGTGTTGGTAAGCAGAGACCGTTGCTCTAATTCTTTGACGCGTTCAATGACCTGCTGGTCCATATAGGCTTTGCTGCCAATGGCATTTTTAGCCGGTGAGTTGTCGAGAACTCTACAAAACATGCAGGTTCTTCCGCTACAAATATGATCCTGGCGACGATCCATTAGACTCCGACCTTCCTATCTCTCAGACGCGTGGCTGCTAAACGCTACTTTCCCAGAGCCTGGCTGCATGAAACCTAAATCACAGTATAGAGGAATTTATATGGTTCAGCCACACCGGACTCCCCTGTCGCCGTTGACAAGGGCGCGCTGCTCGCTTGCGTCACTGTGCGCCCAGTAGCTGCAATTAAAGGCAGTATCAGCAATTTAAGGCGCCTGCAGAATCATCAGTTTCTTGCCTTCTGATCGTGTTTCAGATGGTTGGCATGTGCAAGATGATTCTTTGGTCAATGAATAACCTGGCGTCGAGGTTCTAGCAATTGGAAGCATGGATCGCATGCGCGTCATGACGCAGGCGATCCATGTCGTGTTCGCTATCGATACTGTAGGCGGTGCGCAGTCAACTATTTACGAGAGCCCGGCCACAGCCGCTCCTGTATTTCATCCATTTCGTCCAAGGCATTCACTTTAGCCTTGTACAGCGGTCCTTGGCGCCAGTGGCAGATCGCCTCATGAGTGACGCTGGCGACGTGGCGATGCTTACTTTCGGACATCAAAATGTCTTGCAATTTATTGTCATATGTAACCGGGTGCTCATCATCGTGGTGCTCGCTACTGTTCTCTCTGTTCTCTGGCTTTATCGACTCGACATGATTTTGAAAGAGGCTGTGTTTATGATCATGCTGATTATGATCATCATGTTGGCAGGTGTTTGAATTTTGCCCTCCAATAATCTTGCTGCAGCAGTTTTTTATCATTGTTTTTCCTTGATCACAAAGATGATCGCAAAGATGCGTTATCTTCTCCGGATCAATAATGTGGACAAAATCTGATAGCGCATGCCGCACTGTTCCCAACGGGGCGTCAGCGCCGGTGAGGTCAACGGTGTGCTGAAGTTCCCCTTTATCTTCGTGCTCTAACCACATGGTTTGCGTTCTTTCATCCTTATGGAGCGCAGAGGGCATTCTCTGAAGAGATTGTCCCTGCGACTGTAACCGCAGGCTCAAATCTTTGATCACCATTTGTAATTGAATGGTTTGGTCAAGAGCCAAATTGCGCACCTCAACTTCCTCTTTCAGGCGCTGAGACAAGGATAGTTTTTCCTGCCAAAGTTGGCGAATCATTGTGCAATTGGCGCACAGTCCTGACGTCAATACAGGAGCAAAGCAAGAAACGCAATTTGATTTCTCGGTTACTTCCTCGCCGTCGTTATCGATCCACTCAATAGTGTTGCTAGAAATCTCTTTTGCGTTCATCACAACTCCTCCAATCAATTTCAGGCGCATCACATAATTGCAATTGAACAATTTGGATGCTCATGGGTTGCACTGCCCGCAAACAATTGATCCCAAAAGGGCGATCGACTGCCTGGTGGCTGTGTTCTACAAATTTGCTTGTCTCAGCAGTTTGCTGCTCGTAGATTTACTTATCTCAGCGCCAATACTTTGATGGCGCATTGTGGCTCCAGGCTGCCTTAGAGCTTCCGAGATTCAAATTGTTTCGCATATTATTGGACTCGTTGAGCTTCCGCTGCAGTTTTGCGATGTGATACCGTCCGCAATACTAGTCGATGGGTGTGTAGATCTTTTGATTTCACTTCATGAACATTGTTTTCACATTCATGAACAACCATTTTCACTTGAGTTTCACATAACCGCATTTTGTGTGGTGTGGTTTGATTTAAATATATCTTATTTTTGCCACTCGGTTTAGCCGCGATGGCAAAAACTGTGGTTTCCCATGAACTTGATCGTGATTGCCGGAATTTTGGTTCAACTCCGTGGACCCGGGTTATGCGGTATAAGTCAGTGCTGGACTAACTCTCTGGCTGCCACTACAGCTGAGCCGTCAACGAAAAGGTCTGATAATGTTGTTTTTCCATGGACCAACAAATCGTACGGATTGTCTGCGCAGTGCTCAAGGTGATCGATTGTGAAAACAGCCAAGTCCGCTAGTTTGCCGGGTTCGATGCTGCCGATTTGTTGATCGAGATTCAAGATTCGTGCCGCATCAGTGGTGAGGCTGCTGAGAATTTGAGCTGAGGTCCATTTTAGATCCGGTGCTGCACTGCGGTGCAAATCAACGGCAAAACGAGCTTCTTGCAAGAGGTTCAGGTCATCGTTGGAGCCAAGACCGTCTGTTCCCAAGCCGAATCTGATCCCCGCGGCGATAATGCGCTCTAGTGGTGCCCGGCCATTTCTTAACCTGGCGTTACTGCGTGGGCAGTGGGCAATTTTCACTCGCGTTTCAGCGAGCAAGCCTATATCTTCATCATCCAGATTGACAGCGTGTGCGGCTAAGAGGTTCTCGTCTAGTAATCCGTAGTTCTTCAGATGTCGGGTCGGTGAAAGACCGCGTCCCTTCCATCTGATATGTGTAAGCTCTTCCAGGATGCCACTCTCGGTGGTAGCAAGATTTGGATCCCGCAACTTCTTGACGTGGGTCAAATATTCATCAATACGGCGATTGCTGCTCATAATCCATTGGCATTCTTCGGCTGATTCTGAGAGGTGAGCGAGCAAGGGCATATTCTTTTCCTGGGCCCAAGTGGTTGCTTTCAACCAAAGCGTTGGACACACTGTATATGGTGCGTGGGGGGCGACCGTGAGCTTGATTTTTTCCATAGCGATGGCAACGCGAGCAACCGATTCTACGGTGTTTTTGAGCTTGTCGAATCTAGTCAACCAATTTCCCCAAACGGCGCTAGCCTCATCATCTCGCAGTCCAAATAATTCCAACCCGACAATTGCGCGCAATCCGATGCGAGCTATCGCGTGCACTGAAAGTCCTGTGAAAGAGCTGTCAACAAGGCAAGTGGTACCAGAAAGAGCGGCTTCCCGCACGCCGTATGTCGCTGAGGCCAGCCATTGCTCTGGTTTCCACTCAGATGCTCTGGCGACTAACCCGCAAATCCAATCAAACATGCCTGACTCGACATCGAAACATCGCAATGCAGAGTAATCCAAATGAGTGTGTAAGTTGATCAGACCTGGCAAGATAATCGCGTCGCCGTACTCGTGCGCGTTCTCTGTCAACTTTTCTACATATTCGGGCGGATATTTATAAGTCAGTTCGTCGCGATAGAGGACATCTGTGATCGTGTGATTCTCGATCACCACCGCTGCGTTGCGCATCGGTGGGCTCGACATAGGCAAAACCCAGCGAGCGAAAAGAACGCGGCAGTCGCTCGGGTCGGATTGCATTGGCTTCCTCTAAAGATCGAAAGACGGTGGGCAAGGCAAAGAAGTTGTGGTTGTGTTGTAATATTATGCATCTTCAAGTGGGCGGTTCTGTGGATTTGATGGTCAGCCGTCCCCACAAGAAGCATGTCTTGCAGTAGTGCATTGAACTGAGTGTGCAGTTCAGCGGTTCCGTGTTGGCACTTTGGGTGTTCAACCGGTTCCACAAAAGCGCTCTAAACCGCCGCGCGATTGCGGCTTTTGGGATTAAGGTGTCTTCGTGAAGGTCCATATTGATCACTTAAAAGGAATGCCGCATCATCGGCTTGATTTTGCCTTTCGCGAAGAATTAAGCGAGACCCAAGCGATCAAGCCTGTGCTCGGGGATTTGACGCTCATGTGGAGTGCTTCCGGTGTTCGCATTGAAGGGCAAATTAAAACGCTTCTAAAGCTTCAATGTGATCGCTGTCTGCGACCTTATTTCCTCAGCCTGAGCGTTGATATAGACGAACGCCTCGTTCCTACTTCGTTCTTTGAGCTGAATGAGGACGAAAAACATGACGGTGAGTTATTGCGCGGTGACTTCGTTGAACCCTTACCGGACGACGGTAATCTTGACATCAGTGATATTGTGTATCAAGCTGTAACGTTGGCAACGCCGACCTTCTGCTCCTGTGGCGATGAGTGTCCCGGACCCCCTGGACGTGCTGCAGATGGGGCATCCAGCGAAAAAGCGGCGGCAAATTCTAAGGGCAACGGGTCCAAAACAGACGACCGCCCGATAGACCCGCGCTGGAAGAACTTAAAGACTCTATTTCCAAATGAAGATTCCAAAGAAAATTCGTAGATAATAATCAGTTCCGAACCCGATGGAGGATTCCACCCACTCATGGCTGTTCCAAAGAAAAAGACATCACATCAAAAGCAGCATTCCCGCAGAGCGCATTGGAAAGCTGAACTAACGACCTTGACCAACTGCACGAATTGCGGCGTTACCTGCCGCCCCCATCATGTCTGCACTTCGTGCGGATATTATTCCGGTCGTCCAGCCCATCGCGAAGACAGAGTTCAAGGCACGTAGGTTCATTGAGCTGGGTGCTGTTCGACAGCACTTGGCAGCAACTGGGAGTCGGGAATGATTCGTATAGCTGTGGACGCCATGGGTGGCGACTACGCCCCCCGCGAAGTGGTACATGGCGCGGTGCTTGCGGCAAGAGAATATGGAGTCGCGATTCAACTCGTCGGTGTTGCAGATGCAATTCAGGCAGAACTGAACAAGCTCTCGACAACCGGATTGGACATTACGATCGTGCCCGCCTCAGAAGTCGTGGCCATGGACGAGAAACCCAGCCGCGCTGTTACTCGAAAGAAAGATTCATCAATTGTAGTGACCACCAAGCAAGTGGCTGAGGGTCTGGCTGATGGCATGGTTGCGGCCGGATCAACTGGCGCCGCCGCTGTAGCCGCTCAAATCGGTCTGGGCAGAATCAAAAACGTCGATCGCTCCGCAATCGCTTGCATGATGCCCACCGCCCTGCCCAATAAACGTGTCGTCGTTATAGATGTTGGCGCCAATGTTGACTGCAATCCAAACCAGCTTTTGCAATTCGGCTTGATGGGATCAATTCTCGCCAGAGGCTTATGCAGTGTTGAAACGCCGACTGTTGGCTTGCTAAATATTGGTACGGAAGAAACTAAGGGCAATCAATTAGTTCAAGACGCCTTCAAGTTGTTGAAAGCTCATGAACAAATCAATTTCATAGGCTTTGTCGAAGGACGTGATTTTCCAATGGGGAAATGCGATGTGGTCGTTACCGATGGTTTCACCGGAAACGTCGCTCTAAAGACCGCCGAAGGCATTTCCAAAATGATCACCCACATGCTTCGCCATGAGTTGATGAGAACAGTGCATGGCCGACTTGCGTCTGTTATGGCTAAACCCGCTCTTATAGCCTTGAAAAACAGAATCGATTACAACGAGGCTGGTGGCGCGTTGCTAGTTGGTGTCAAAGGTGTGTGTGTCATCGCCCATGGTGGCTCGCGTCACACAGCAGTTAAGAATGCGATTCGAGTGGCAAAAGATATGGTAGCTGCCGATGTGGTGCGCAAGATTGAAAGCACCTTGAACGTTACCGCGGTGTCAGCTCTCAGCGCTGTTTGTCTCGCTGTCACATTGGGTTGTTTGACGTGATCATGCCGGTTGGGGCGAAGCTAATTGGTGTCGGCGCCGGTATTCCAAGCGCAGTTGTGACCAACGCAGATCTAGAGAAATTCATCGAAACTTCAGACGAGTGGATTGCCAGTCGCACTGGCATTCGCGAACGAAGAATTGCATCTGAGGAAGAGACTACGTCAGCGCTTGCCATTCTCGCTGCTAAAGACGCAATCGCATTTGCTCAAATCGAGCCAAGCACCATCGATTTGATTATTGTCGCCACATCGACTCCGGATAATTTGTATCCTTCCACTGCCTGCATGGTGCAAGCGGCGATCGGGGCTCCTCGCGCCGCTGCCTTTGACTTGGAAGCTGCTTGCACGGGCATTATTTACGCATTGGCTGTTGGTCAACAGTTCGTAGGTTCTGGCACGTTCAAGACAGTGCTTGTCATTGGAGTAGATATTCACTCGCGTTTTCTCAACTGGGAAGATCGCAACACCTGCATTCTTTTTGGCGATGGTGCCGGTGCATTTATCCTTCAGGCTGCCGACGGTGAAAATGAAATTCTGGCTACCTATTTAAGGGCTGATGGCACTGGCGCGCACCTTTTGCACATTCCAAACACCGGCACTGCATATCCCCATGCCGGAACAACGCCTCCAAAGGCGATGGATCGCTTCTTACAAATGAATGGTCGCGCTATATATGAATTCGCTGTTCATGCCGTTCCTGAGGCAGTGCGTGCGACTGCAGCGAAGGCTGGGATCAGGGTGGAAGACATAGACTTCTTGGTGCCTCATCAAGCAAACCGGCGCATTATCAACGCAGCTGCCGAGCGCCTGAATATGCGCAAGGAGCAGATCGTCTCCAACGTCGACGAACTCGGCAACACTTCCGCTGCCTCCATTCCCCTCGCCTTGTGGCAAGCAATAAGAAGGAAACAGGTGCAACCGCCGGCAATTTGCTGCCTTGTCGGGTTTGGTGGTGGTCTGACGTGGGGAGCGGCAATCGTGAAGTGGACCGCGAAAGACAAGCGCGGCGACTACAACGCAGAAGACTAGGCTAGAAGTAAGGAGAGACTAAAGTGGGAAAGATCGCTTGCCTATTTCCGGGTCAAGGTTCACAGAGCGTCGGCATGAGTGCCGAGCTGTTCAATGAGTTTGAGGAAGCGCGGCAGTTGTTTCAGACTGTCGATAAACTGGCCGGACGTTCTTTGAGCAGACTTTGCTTCGAAGGACCCGAAGACGAACTGAAGCGCACTGTTAATACGCAACCGACGATCTTGAGTGTCTCTCTGGCGGCCTGGAAATGCTATCAAAGCCTGGGCGGACCCCAACCGGACTTCGTCGCAGGACACAGTCTCGGGGAAATAAGCGCACTTGTCGCCGCCAATGTGCTCACTGTTGACGAAGCAGTTCGACTTGTCGAAAAACGTGCGCACCTCATGGAAGAATGTCCTAAAGGCGCTATGTCAGCGGTGCTTGGAGTACCAGCTGATATTTTGGAGAAGTGCTGCGCAGATGCCCATGCCGAATTGAAAGAGAGTGGTGCCAAAGATATTGAAGCCGTTGTGATCGTGGCTAATTTCAACACACGCGATCAGCTGGTCATTTCCGGGAATCCAGCCGCTGTTGTTAAGGCCGGCGAGAAGGCCAAAGCCGCCGGTGGCAAAGTGATCCCATTGCCCGTTGGCGGTGCCTTTCATTCACCACTGATGGCAGCAGCATCTATAGAGTTTGGAAGCGAAATCGAAAAAGTTCAGTTCAAAGACGCAACTTATTCAGTGGTGCAAAACTTCGATGCAAAACCATCGATCAGCGCAAGTGAGATTAAGGAGAAATTGGGCCGTCAGATGGAAAGCCCAGTGCGTTGGTGTGCGACTATTGAATATATGTTGTCGCAAGGCGTTGATACCTTTATAGAGATTGGACCAGGAAAAGTTCTCGTTGGCACAGTCAAGAAGATAGATAGATCCGCAAAATTGTTCAATGTGTCAGAGCCCGGTAATTTGAAAGCGACCATCGAAGAGTTGGGCCACGCACTAGTTTGACGCAATCCTTCTTTTTTCGGGAACCTTCCGAATCTAGGGCGATAGCCTCTCTTGAGTAGTGACAGGCACTCGAGAGATTTCACTCCTTGCTCGACTGGGGAATATAATAGCTGTGGAATCTCACTGGTAACCCTGGATAACTCAAGGTATCGGTAATGTCCACCGTCAGAAAATCAGCAGAAGTGAATCAAGTAGTCGCCAGGTTGAGATTGTCTGAGACAAACCGCGCGCCGATGTTGCGCGATCTCCAGGCTATGTTTGCAAAAAGCAAGGAGATGCCGGGCAGTGTGATCGAATGGGTCTGGACCGAAGAGACAAATTCGAGAAGCTTTACCCTGACTGCTAAATTTCCTTATTTCAACGAGAAGGATTGGTGGGAATATGAACTCAAAGGCGATCCGGATTGGTGTTTGAGCGATGATCGCTGCCAAGGCAATACTGTAGTTTTGGAACACAAGACATCCGATGTGAATCTCGTGAGCGAGATTGTGAGCATGATCCAGGCAAATGAACGCAAGGCTGCTGATCAGTCTCGCCGTGCCCATGCTGGAGCTGAGGCTGAATTAGGACCAGGAACTTCTTTTTCAACACCTGTTTTTCCAGAGTTGCGCTTAGCAGACGAACCAGAGCCCGACCCGACTCGCAATTTGCAACAAGTCTTTCCAGCGCTTGCCTACAGCCGGTTTTCGGGGAAGGTCGAAATTTGCAATGATGACAAAATTGGCCAGGTGTTTTTCGAGCATGGTGTGATTATTCATGCAACCTTTTCTGCCGCCACAGGGGATGCTGCAGCCAGAGAGATAATCAGTTGGCGAATCGGAAACGTTAAGTGCTCTCAAGGCGAGCAAACCGAGACCCGCTCTGTGACAAGACCGATGGACCTTTTGCTGCGGGAAGGGCTCGGTTTATTGGAGCAAAAAAGATTCCTAACGCAACAAGGACTGGCATACGAATCTTACTTGATCAAATCTGGAAAGAATGGCAGTGCTAGCTTACCGGCGGAATTTGTCTTGGCTAGGCAGATGCTCGACTATCTCGATCGAAGACGGACTCTTATCGATGTCATGCGCGAATTGCAACCGCAAGCAAGCGAATGGGTGCCTGCTGTGTGTGACCTTTTGAACAGGCGCCTGCTTGGGATCAGACCACCGACTAAGGAGCGCAGCGCGGCGATAAATTTCCTCTCTGGTGTAGACGATCAAGCAACTAATTTATATTCGGCCGAGACCGGGTTATACACATATGAGGCTTTTCTGTTATTTCTTCAGCGGGAATTTCAACTGTTTCAGGAACGGGGTGTTCTCGTTTCTTTGATTGTCTTTGAGATGAGTACCAAAGCAGAGCGGATCGATCAAAAAAATCAGTGGCTTTCCGCTGAAACAGTCGGTCTGATTGGTGAGAGAATCGAATTGCTCAAGCGGCCGCTTGACACTTTCGCCCATTTCGAAACGTTGGACTTTGCGCTGTTGATGCCCAACACTAACTTAAGTCAGGCAACCTTTATGGCTGAGCGCATAGTGCATACTCTGACAAAATTTCCTTTGAAAACGGGTCAACATGAGGGGAATCTGATCGTTTTTTGCGGAGTTGCCAATCTTCCAGCACAGGGCTCCTCGCTTAAAACCCTGATCACTGCTGCAACGCTGGCCAAAGACCAGGCTAGAGAATGGCAATGGCCGATCGTCACATCTGGATTTGATCAAACATTGGTTGAGAACGCACCGCAGGAGGTGCGTCCCGCTATTCGCTCCGCTCAACTTGATCCAGACGGAGAGCAGCAAGGTCCAATACGGTTGCAGGATTTGCTGATTCAGTCTTGGCTGATCAGTCCCGAAAACTTCGAGACGGACCTTTTGTTGTCGGAAAAAATGCACATGCCTATTGGCAAGGTTCTGTCGATAGAAGGTCACATTCACCAACTAACTGTCGAGGCAGCTACGCAAGTGCTCGCTATGGTCAACGAGCAGAAACTGTCTGTTGATAACGCGATTAAAGCCTTGCAACTTGTCGACAATCATGGTCTGGCGATTGACATAGTTCTAAAGAGATTGGGCACCGTCACACAAGGAACGAAAAGACACAAACTTGGCGAACTGTTGAAGCGTGCCGGCATCATCAGAAGATCGAAGCTGGAAGAGGAATTGCGTCATAGCATCAGTGTCGGGTTGCCCTTGGGTTGCGTGCTTGTAAACAGGGGCATCCTCTCTCAATATACTCTCCAGGCTGCTTTAATGATCCTTGGATTTATCAAGGCTAAGTCGCTGAGCTATGAGGATGGAGTTAAAGCACTAAAGGCGGTGCATTCTGGATCGAGCTCGTTGCGACAATATCTGCGCGAAAACAACATCAATGTAACCGAGCCGGTGGCTGGATTGGGAGAGCTCTTAGTGCTCGGGCGATTGATGTCAGGCGGCGAACTCATCAGTGCGCGCGAGATTGAACTCATTGATCGAAAAGATCTTGAATCGATTTTATTGAAACAAGGTTATGTTACTGAAATCGACTTGAATACTGCTAAAGAACTTCTGGTGAGCATCAACGACGGAAAAATGAATCGCGAGCAGGCGGCACAGATTTTGCAAAACAATGAACACAGACCGGTAACAGCATCTGTGATTGAAAGGGATTTTCTGCTGGATCCCAGAGGAGAATCGGAATTTAGCGAAGAGAACAAACCCGCCCTGGAGTCCAATGCGGAATCTCAATTCAGCGCCGAGAGCAAAGCCGCACTAGAGCCAAATGCGGAATCAGAATCCATCGCAGCTAGTAAATCTGCCGCTCTGCCCGAAGTATCCGAGATTATGGACGAGAAGCAGTCGTCGTCTGGACCAACTGCACCCGAAACCAGCCCGGAGAGCCAGCTATTGGAAAATCTATCGTTAGCTGTGACTGGCGAAATTCCTCAGGTTGGTGCGAGTGAAACTGAGGCACATCAAATTGAGACAGGGCAAACTGAGACACCACAAACCGGGTCTGGATCAGCGAGCCAAAGCCAATCTCCACCTGAAGAACAACCAAGGACACCTGGAAGTGAGCCGATAAAACCGCCACGTGCGAAAACTATGACGATTGAAATTGATCGTGTCAAACTGCTGAGAACCGCTAATTTCATTGATGACAAGCAAATCAAGGAGGCCCTCACAATTTCGAACGCGCACAATACGTCTCTCTTCCGAACGCTGTTTGATACAGGTGAAATCGATCAACCAGCTGTAAACCTGGCAGGTGCGGCCAAGCGCCACATTGAATCGGGAAGAATCGACATACCTCGAGCCGTGAAAATCATGCGTCATTGCAAAGAACACAAGATGGGCTTCGACGAAGCCCTTGACGCACTCGAGGGCACTCTGTAATTTCCCCGAGAGGCTCAGCACCATTACCACCCATGTTCGACCGTGGCGGTCAATTGGACTATAGTTAATTATATGCAGAGACCTTCTTCAACTTTTGGCGAACCGATTCGCACCATTTTTCTGGCGAAGGGAAATGGTGCCCCTGGAGTCGAAGTACTGAGTACTGTAATCAGCACTGCCAAAGAACACCAGGGCTACGACGTTGAGCTGTCGTGGGCGTTACCTGGATGTACTAACTCAATCAAATTGATGGCTCGATGGCTCAAAGGGGCGGCAGTTCCATCGTTGAAACTAACAGAAATTGACGGCAACGACAGAACAGTAATTTGGAACTGTGACACAGGAGACCTCGCATTGGTTAGCGAGATTGTTGAGAAGTGCAGTGCTGCCCTTTTTATAACTAATAAAGCACCGCAGATGGAGGCAGTCGGGACCGAGATCGAAGAAGACGAACCAGATGATGATTGGATAGATGACAACGAAGACGGCGATCAACAGGAGAAAACCAACGATCTTGCTTTCCTGGGCGAAGCGGCGACAAGCGTGCAGGTTCTGTCCGATCAATTGATCAACCTGACCACTGGATTACACAGTTTCTCTGCTTTGCTTAAGTTTCTCGAAAGCGAGTTCTATCGCTTTGATGCATACGCAGTGCCGGTGTCTCTGATCATTTTTGAAATCAGTCACCCTACGATCAATCCCATTCCCTTGCAAGCCTTTTCGACGGTGGCTTTGCGAATAGAGATGATCAAACGCCCGTTAGATATTGCTGGGCACTTCGAAGCGCGAGATTTTGCTTTATTGCTCCCCAATACGCAGAGCCCAACTGCTTTACTTATCGCCAACAAAGTGATTCAGGTTTTAAATGCTGGACCTCTTGCACCCGGTCTAGACAAAAGCACGCTCAGACTTTGCTTTGGCATAGCCGCTTTGCCTGATGATGGCGACGATCTAGAAACCCTGATCAGATCTGCCAAGACAGCAAAAATCAAAGCCAAAAACCAGGCTGTCTCATCTCTTTTTCAATAACAAATCTGATTTGTTAACGTGGTCTGAACCGATTCGGCAGCCTAGCAAACGGCGTTTGCTTGTAGGGTGTTCTTGTTGATGACAATATTTCGTTTCGCCAATTCATCGAAGAACGATTTTCTGGGCACGCATTCTTCGGGGGCTAAAACACCATGGGCTGTGATTGCACCGTTGGCGATCATTTGTGCCACTATAGACGGTGGCACTCCTGTATCAAGTGCGCCGCATGAAACTTTCCACTTTTTATCTGCGTAGATTATGCTTTCCAGGCGCACCAGCTTTTCTACGCCTTTGACGGCACCCTTCACGTCGACTCGAATCACTTCGCAGTCATCTGGTGTCTGTGCAGGGGCAGGAAATTTCTCAATCATTTTGGCAAGCACTTTTCGAGGTACGATTTGGGTTCCTTGAATCTCAACAGGCTCCGTATCACCCAGACCCAAATCTACAAGCAGCTTGAGTTTTTCGTGAAATTCAGTAGGCAAGCCAAGTCTAAACGTAACCGACTTGACGCCCTTGTTTGCGTACGTAAGCGGCAACGTCAAAACTTCGGAGTGCAGTGTCAGAATCGCTTTCGCTTTTCCGACGGGAGAAGGAAAATCAACCGTCACTTCTCCAGACATCGGAGGCTTCGCTCTGTACTCACCTTCTTCAAAAACCATGGGCTCTTTTGTGTATTCATCGAGGATGGTATCGAGTGCATATGGGGGTGCCAGCGGATGGTCGACTTGCACGAAGTCAACGCATCCAACATAGATATCGATGGAATCCACACGTTCCAACTCTTCTGCTCCTTCTGCAGCCATGACATTAGTCATGCCGGGAGCTGCACCCATTCCGAGCACAGCAAGCAAGTTGTGGTGCTTATACTTCTCATTCAATTCCAGTTGTTTCTTAGTGACATGGAAAAGTCCACCCAGATCCATATAGTGACAACCAGCCTTCAGAGCGGCTTCCATAACGTTGACATTGAAATAATACGGCGTTGAGTTGATCACTACCTTTGCGCCAGTGAGCAGGGTCACCAGTTGATCGTGCTTGGTCAGGTCGGCAAAAACGGCAGAAACCTTGACACCACCGATTTCATTTTTTAGTTTCTCGGCTAACGCCAGATTGAAATCGGCAATCACGACGCTGTCGATATCAGCAGATTCTGCCAGGTCGCGAACAATGATTTGTCCCATAGCGCCGGCACCGCCCAATACCACTATCTTTTTCAAGATGGTTGTCCTTTTATATGTAGAGGTTTCGCCTTTAAGCAGGCGCTTATTCACAGCCAGCTAGTTTAACACTTGGGTGGCCAAGCAGGCTGCGACGTTCTATTATTAAGGGCGTCGCTCCGAGGGAAGTCATGCACTACGAATGGTTGGTAATTAACGCAGAGACTTTGGCTGATGCCCAAACACAGCTGAATAATTTGGACCATCAGAAGTACGAAGTCTACGCCACGCACATGTTTGTCGATAACGGCAAGAGCTGTCTGGCAATCATCGCAAGACGCGCGAAAAAGGCTCAGCAAGACATTCGATATTAGTAGTTAACGTGACCGTTGCTGCCTTCGTACTTTAAGGGACCGCCGCCACTGCTTTGCAGCATGCGTTGGATCGGTGTCGGTGGCGGTGGATTCAGACGTTGTTGCATCTGGATCTGATTTTGGATGAACTGCTGGTTGTTCTGATTGTTTCGGTAGTAACCAGGATTCATATCGCTGCGAATGTTGTCGCCTGCGGTGCCGATGTTGGCGCCCCACTTAGAACTTGGCAAACTAGGAGCGTTGTATGCTCCACCTAAATTGTTCAGGCCAGGACCGCCGCGTCCTTGTTGTACCGGGGCTTGAGCACCGATCTTATGGTCGGTGTATTGGTTATCGCCGCAAGTGCCGATGTTGGCACCCCAGGGCACTCGGGGTAGTCCGGGATTGACTTGCGGTCCACTTTGTTGGATGCCTCGAGCCGAGGCACTCATCGTTCCTCCACCTATGTAAGACCCAGAAGGAGTGGAGAGTCCATTACCACCATAAATGATTCTCGAGTCAACGCCATTGGCATTATAAGTTTGCGCCAAAGCGCCTGATGCGCAGAAGCTCAGCAGGCAACCAAGTGTGGATACAAAAGCTAGTTTTTTCATTTTTGTTTTTGGTCCTGAAGCATTCACTCTACTTCGATTGTAATCGAGAGGGTGAATTATTGGGCAGAGGCGTCAGGTGATTAATTTAGTAAGTGACTAAGACTATAGCATGTTGTCAAGAATTTGCAAGCCAAATTTTGGCTTGGAACTAACTGGGCGCGAGGATCGACATTAATCTACCGACCGACCATAGGGAGAAACCAACATGAATCCAGAATCCGCCAAAACTTCGACCGTTTGGACTGAAACATTTGATATCCCGAGGTTTCCGACACTAACTGAGGCCAAGACTTGCGATGTCTGTGTAGTCGGTGCAGGAATTACTGGTCTGACAGCAGCGTTTTTGCTGGCGGCGGAAGGCAAATCCGTCATTGTTGTCGACGATGGACCGCTCTGTGCCGGCGAAACTCAACGTACAACTGCGCATGTCACCGATGTTCTGGACAGTCGCTACTTTGAAATAATCAAAAATCACGGGCTCGACAATGCAAAGACAGTCTTTCAAGCTTATAGAGCTGCGATGGATCAAATTGCAGTTATCGTCAAGCAAGAGCAAATTGATTGCGATTTTGAAAAGGTTGATGGACATCTATTTCTCAGCCCTGAGTCAAAGCAGGCGGAACTAGAAGCTGAGCTCAAAGCTGTAACCGAAATTGGTTTTGCCGGCGTGAAACTTATTGACTGTCCTTTGAAGCGCAAAGAAATAGTCCCATCGCTTTGTTTCCCGAATCAATATCAGTTTCATGTTCTCAAATATCTAGATGGATTGATTGAAGCCTGCCTTGAAAGAGGGGTACAGATTTTTGCCAACACTCACATTGGTGGTATCGATGATGGTGCTACTGTGGTTGTCAAAAAAACAAATCAAGAGAATGTAGCGGTCAGTGCGAATGCAGTGATCGTTGCTACTAACAGTCCAATCTCAGGATTGGGCGTCCACATGAAGCAGGCTGCTTACCGCACTTACGTTATTGCCGCACGCGTGCCAATCGGTTCGATGCCAAAAGGTTTGTTCTGGGATACTCAAGATCCATATCACTATGTGCGGTTGCAAAAGATCGAAGATGATTTGCAATACGAAATGCTCGTCGTTGGCGGTGAAGACCATAAAACGGGACAGGCAGACGATGCTGAAGAGCGCTTCTTGCGATTAGAGCAATGGGCGCGCGAGTGGTGCGCCAATTTTACGACAGTAGACTTCAAGTGGTCAGGTCAGGTTTACGAACCTGTTGACGGGATTGGCTATATCGGTAAACAGCCTGGCAGCAAAGGAATCTACATCGCCACCGGTGCTTCTGGAGTGGGCATGAGTTTTGCAACTGTTGCCGGTATGTTGCTCACTGATGAGTTATGTGGTCGAGAAAATTCCGCGGCCAAATTATTCGATCCGGCCCGGCTGCCGATCAGCGCTCCATTTGATTTCATTAAGGAAAATTTGAACGCCGCTGCTCAGTTCGTTGAATATCTCACCTCTCCTGAGATCACCTCGGTGATGCAAATCCATCCTGGTGAAGGTGTCGTGGTCACCCGAAACGGGGAAAAAATAGCTGCCTGTCGCGACGACAAAGGCAATTTTTGCGAACGTTCGGCAATCTGCCCGCACATGGGCGGAATTGTTGCTTGGAATTCGCTTGAAAAGAGTTGGGACTGCCCCGTGCATGGATCTCGGTTTGATATGAACGGTAAAGTGCTGGATGGTCCCGCAAACAAAGATTTGGGCGAAGCGATCACCAAGCTCAGCGATGAGGGCGAACAAGAGACTCGAACATTTTCGGACAAAAAAGCGTCCTAAGAGAATCAGGCCGGCAAGCTAAGGGCGCGCTTGTGTGCAGCCAGTTCTGAAGCATCATCTAAGGCGCTTAAGGTGAATTTTCCATGACGTCTTGCAAGCGCTTGAGTTAACAATTCGTCGGCGAAGTGTGGATTTTTTGGCAAGATCGAGCCGTGCAAGTAAGTACCATATACAGTGCCACTGACCGCACCCTCAAACATATCGTCACCGTTATTGCCGTTGCCTATCATCGCTTTGCCAAGAGGTTTTAGCGACGGACCCAAAAATGTTTTGCCACTGTGATTCTCAAAGCCGACAAGTGTTGTGCCGTCATCGCGCTTGACCACAACGTTGCCAATCATGCGTCGATTTCCTGCGACGGTGTGCGCATCCATGAGCGAAATCCCTTTCAGTTGGGGACCCTCGTGTGGCTGATAATAATGCCCAAGCAGTTGATAACCGCCGCAAATGGACAATATGACTGCACCGGAAGAAACCGCTTTGTGCAGTTCGTCCGCCCTGAGAACTAGGTCCTCTGCAATGGTTTGTTGCTGCTTATCTTGACCGCCGCCGATGAAATAGAAATCGAAATAGTCGGGGTCAATCTTTTCGCCCAATCCAATTGGCTGAACAGTGGCTGTAATTCCGCGCCAGCGAGCTCTTTGGACCAGGGTGATGATATTGCCCCGATCTCCATATATATTCAAAAAATGAGCGTATAAATGAGCGATTCTGAGATCCATATACATCTCCTGCTTCTGAATTTCATTGTCGCATGCAAAGCGTTGGTCCGCTGTAGCGGCATAGTCGATGCAAGCTTGCATGCTGAATAAGGTTGTACAGATTTACGTCCTTCTTGCAAACCGATCATCTCCTCGTCACGCTCGCAGTCATCCTTATTATGTGAAAAGAGGCACTGCACCTCTGATATTTTGCACCACATTCGGTACCTGAGTGATGGGGATAGCCTGAACATGGCACTACTCTTGGTGGCTCGGCTAGTAAAGGGCGACTTCGACTATCCGTCACATGTCTGATAATCCGGAATGTCATGTAGTAACTTTGAGTTCTTGAGAAGCCGGTTGCCAGGAAGCTAATGGGGCTCAGTCTTTTGGGGATTCGCAAAAGATATATTTTGGGCGATCAAATGTTAAATTGTTAACGTTATTTAAGGATGCGTTTCGCAGCTGTACATGCGGTTTTTAGTCACTTGTTTTATCGTGGAACAAATTTTGGGGTTTTAAGTCTACGTTGCTATGGAACATTTAAGCTATGATGGCGGACGTTAGATCGGGTCATTGCAAGGGAGTGATTACTATATGACAAAGGGATTCGCATCCTTACTTACCGCACTTGTTGCCGTAAGTGCGAGCACCTTGATCAATACTTCAGCGGCAAGCGCACAAGGCGCTACCAATGTAAGTGAATTGACAGACGTTGTGGGAAATGAATGGGCCTACAATGCTCTCAAGGAGCTCGTAAACAATCCGTGCCACGTTCTCGTGGGTTATCCGGATCGTACATTCCGCGGACAAAAATCCGCAACACGTTTCGAATTAGCCGCTGCTCTATACAAATACGAGCAGTGCATCACTGAAAGACTTGCTACCAAGGCAGATAAAGCAGATTTGGAAAAATTTGCAGCTTTGTTGGATGAGTTCAGAGGTGAGTTGAATGCCCTCAAGGCGCGTGTGGATTCACTTGAAGCACGCATGAAGTTGGTAGAAGATAAGAACATCGAACAAGATATGCGTCTTGCATATGCTGAGCGTCAGAAAGGTTTCATTTATGAACGCTTGGTAAAAGGCACATTCATTGACGTTAGAGACATAGGGGTTGGTGTTGGACGCGGACTACGCGGCATTTACGAATACTTGTTCTAAAACGGACAAGTAGACGCCTTCACTGGCTCTGTTCAGATGACCTGATCTACGAAGGAACTCCCGAGACATCTGTCGCGGGAGTTCTTTTGATGTCCTAGGTATGCTTGAAGCTAACTTACGCGTCTGTCACGGTCAGTCTGTGAGGACCGCTATGCCAATTGCAGTTGGAGAGATATGTTTATGGAAAATGAAAGTAGTCCGCGACCTATATTTGAGGCGTTCAGCCCTGAGCTTGTCTTCGCTCTTGACATGTGCGAGCAAGCAGGAAGAATTGCTCTGGCCTCTTTTATTGACGGCATCGAAACAATAACGAAAGAAGATGGCTCTCCAGTTACAGCCGCCGACAAGGAATGCGAACGAATAATCCGTCAGGCGATTACTTCGAGATATCCGCAGGACGCCATTCTTGGCGAAGAAGAAGGTGAGTCCGAGGGGGCAACTCAGGATGGCAAGAAGCGCAAATGGATAGTCGATCCAATTGACGGCACTTACGGTTACGCCCGCGGCATACCATTTTTTTCCACCCTATTGGCTTTGGAAGTCGATGGTCAAATTGTCCTTGGAGTAGTCGGTGCACCGGCGATGGGCGATATGTTTTGGGCGGAAAAGGGTCACGGCGCCTTTAAAAATGGAATGCGCATAGAAGTTTCTGACATCAATGAATTAGCAAATTCGCAACTAAGCTTCGGGGGCGCCAATCGAATTTTGGCCGAAGGGTATTGGTCTGGATTTACAAAACTCATTTCGGGGACGTCAAGGCAGCGAGGCTTTGGCGATTACTTGGGGTTTGCTTATGTCTTTGAAGGTAAAGCTGAAGCCCACGTCGAGGTAGGTGTGAAACCCTGGGATCTTGCACCGATGAAAATAATCATCGAAGAAGCTGGTGGTAAGTATTCTGATCTGAGCGGAGGCCAATCCATTTACACAGGGAGCTGTTTAGTCACTAACGGACAGATACACGAGAAATGGCTCGGAATGCTACTGAGCCAGGACTAAATTTCCAAGCGACGATGCACGTCTGAGTAGTGCCTAACCTAAGGCAATCTCAGCTTAGAGAGAGCAAAGTGGCAGGTTCCTGGGCCTAAAACTATGTGATACTGCCAGCGGTGCCTTGGAGCCTTGGTAAAAAGTATCGAATTGCCGGCAATAAAAAAATCGAACTGATTACCTCTGAAATTTGAGCCGTCCAAGCGCTGAAATTTGGACTTGATCAAAAGAGAGATTTGTTGAGACAAACAAACTTCTTCAAAAATATAAAGGCGAGCAGCTTAAGGCTGGATTCAGAAAGCGAGTAGGAAGCGGCAAATAAGCTGGTCAGGGTTGACCATCCATTGATTTCCGGGTCTGAGGTTGCTCGCTGGCAAGCCCTCATAAACTAGAACCCTTTGTGAAACAGCACTACAGCGGTAGAATATTAACCCTGTTTGCCTGCTTGTCGGAGTTCTCGGTTATCATTCCGCAAAAGGCAGGGTAGTTAGTCTCGGGCGAGAGCAAGTAGCTGCATGGGAAAGTATGAATGGTCGAGATCGATGCGAGCGCGAATGGCGCTTGTCATGTCGATTTCCGGCATCATTCCGATTGCCATTTGTCACATCATCGTTGCTAACGCCCTCGGTGGGATGACTGGAAACGTCTTCGAGTCCTTCTTTTACTTACCTTTGCTGCCGCTCCTGTTTCTGGTGAACTGGTTGCTTGCCGGTGTAATGCTCGTGCCAATCAGCCAATTGCTCCAGGCAACGGAGAAGTTGGTGAATATGGACCTCCGTCAACGGTTGGAAACTGATCCAAACGAACCAATTGAAACGTCGGAGCTGCGCCAATCTTTTAATCGGCTTTTAAACCGGTTGGAAGAATCTCTCAATATCCAATGTCAGTTTGTCGCGGATGCAAGCCATGAACTGCGCACGCCGCTGACTTCTATCCAAGGTTACACAAAGCTTTTGCTGCGTCGAGGACAAAGCATCGATGCCAATCTTCTCGCGGAAGCCTTGCAAACTATTTCTGATGAGTCAGGCCGATTGATCAGATTAGTCTCAGATCTATTGCAATTGGCGCGCGCTGATGCCGGACAAGCAGTGATCAATCAGCAAGAAATCATCGATATGCGCGATGTTTTGGGAAGCGTGGAAGACACTGTCACGGTGATTGCACCGGAGCAAATTGAAATCCAATTTATACTTTCACAGACTCCAATCTATGTGTTTGCTGATGGTGACCGCTTAAAGCAAGTGTTTTTGAACCTGACTAACAACGCTATCAAAGCAACGCAAGCTGGCGGCAAGGTGACGGTTACTCTAAGATCCACTAACGGACAGGCGATCATTAGAGTGATAGATACAGGAATTGGTATTGCGCCAGCTGATCAACAAAGAATATTCAATCGCTTCTACCGAGTTGAACGATCCCGCACTCGTAGTCGTTTGTACGGTGGTGGCACTGGGCTGGGCTTAGCGATTGCCCTAACCATTATTAAAGCGCACAAGGGCACCATTGAGCTCGAAAGCGAATTGAATAAGGGTTCGACTTTTACTGTTCGTTTGCCGATTGGTGAGAAAAGCGAAAAGTTACAACAACCAGCCGGCACCGTCAGCGCAACTATTTCAGAACGTGCCAAAGAAATGGCATCGGGAGAGCCGCTACGGGCGCCGGATGTGGATGGTCAGTCTGTAAGCGCTTCTTCGAGTTCGTAATCTTCAAGTCACCATGGGCGGTGTGAAGAGTGACACGATGAATGGATGCTCTCAGGCGCAGCAGCGTATATGAACTAGAAGGGGGCTGCACCAGCCACCCAGGCACCAGTTGCCGGGGCCCCGGATGACAATCCAGTTGGATACTCCACGGCTACTGTCGCGACATACTTAATCGAAGCTGGCGGTCCTAGACCAGGAATACTGCCGATGAAAGGCACCGCACCCAGGTTGCACAGCGGTCCGACCTGACATGTGGCAACGCATGCGTATTCATAAATGAATTTAGTGCTATCGATTGGTGCTGGAGGTTTCAAATTTGGTCCACAATACTGGATTGCATTTGTGGTGAAATCTGCTTGTTCCACCCAGAGATTGCCGCCCGAGGCGCTGTAACCGCCAACTGGAACTACGTTCAAGAAGTGACCTAAGCCCGAACCCGTGACGGCATTGAGTTCTCGTTGCATCGCCAAAAGTCCTGCCCCATAGTCTGATGATGACGCCGCAGCCGATGCTCCCTGTCTGGCTGCCAATGAAATAGAAGCGGTTCCCACCGCGACTGCCATCAAATCTAGAGCTGGAAACAGGGCAAAAAACAGAAAGACAAAAAGAACGGGTCCAAATTCAGCTAAGGAAGAACCGCGTTTGGTGCGCGGTCGGATTCTGAAGCTAAGCGAACGGATTGGAAAAGGCACAAAAATCCCCCCGCAATTGGCAGGCCCATATTAATGTCATACCATGCCGGTGAAAGCAAAGTAACCCATGCTTGTTTAATTCCGCTTGAGTGTTCGCGAAATAAAGAGCTCGACAATCCCCAAAATTAGCTTGCGGCAGCTTCAGCTGGTGCAGCGGCGGCTTCGGTAGCAGTCTGCGGAGTTGCTTCGGTAGCCGTTTCAGCTACTGCTCTCGGTGCAGTCACCTTAGCGATGATTTCATCAGCAGGGTTCAAGATTTTGATTTTGTCGGAAACTTTCAGGTCAGCGAAGTGGATCGCGCCTTCAATTTCGGTGATTAGCGACAGGTCGACTTCCAAGAAATCTGGAATATCTCCTGGAAACGACTCAATTTCAGCTTCCTGGTAGTTCTCTTGCAGTTGACCACCTAAAACTACTGCTTCGGATGTGCCAACAAACTTCAAAGGCACACTCATTGTCAGTTTGCGGTCAAGTCTGACTCTGTAGAACTCGACGTGCATAAGGTTGTGGTTGATACTGCGTCTCTGTACGTGCCGGATAACGGCATTAACATTCGCTTTTGTACCGAAATCGAGTTCGATCATATGGCTGTAAGCTGCAACCGGCAAGCGGCTGAACTCTTTGGCATCGACCTGAACGTTTTCCGAATCTTGTCCAGGACCGTACAAAGTGGCAGGGACAAAGCCGTCACGTCGCAGCTGGCGAGGTTTTTTGCCTTCGCGTTGCTTTACGGCTAGTTTGATTTTCTCCATGATTCGATAACCTTCTGCGGTCTAAGACTGAGTGTTTTATTTCGGACAAGCGTGCGCTGGGGCGAAAGGATTCGAACCTATGAGTGCCTGGATCAAAACCAGGTGCCTTACCACTTGGCGACGCCCCACCGATTTGGCAAACATGAATCTTACCATACGGGCTTGACCAGCCGATTTCGCCCGGTGGTTTGCGGCGCTAAACTTTGTTACGTAACGGCTTGGTCTGAGCCGAATTCAGGCACCTGTCAGGAGCGAACTTGATTGGCTTGTTCCATTAATGAGCGAGCAAAGTTCAAAGCTACTTCTTCATCTTCTTGACCGCTCGCCATAGAGGCGAGGGAGCGGAGTCGCTGATCGCTGTCGAGCTGTCGCGCAAAAACCTTGGTCAGATCCTTAGTTTGTTGTTTGTGAATTTCGATGTGGTTGTCAGCGACAGAAGCGATAATCGGTTGGTGGGTTATGCATAGAATTTGATGAGACTTGGCTAACCGCGCCAGTTTGTCTCTCATTGCCTGCAACACTTTGCCACTTAAACCGGTGTCAATTTCGTCGAATATCACTGTAGAAACGCCGTCAGCGCTTGCAAATATTGATTTCACAGCCAGCATCACTCGAGACAGCTCGCCTCCCGATGCAATCTTTGCTAGAGGCATGAGCGGTTGTCCTGGATTTGGAGCAATCATAAATTCGGCTCGGTCCGAGCCCGTTGGCGTGACATCACTGGTGGTATCAAATTTGATTTCGAACTTGCAGTGCTCCATGCCCAAATCAACTAATTCTGTTCGCACCGATTCGCTCAGTTTCTTGCCTAGCTTTTGGCGCTTTGTCGAAAGCTCCGTCGCACACTCGTTCAATGATGAGTCCAGAGTGGCTAACTCTGATTGTAGTCCTGCCGTGTGCGACTGCGCATTTTCGAGCTTGTCCATCTCCTCCAACAATTTTTCTTGATGAGCAATTGCATCAGACAGTGAAGGACCATACTTTCTCTTCACTGCCGCCAACACTGCCAATCGCGAGTCAACTGTTGAAAGTGCTTCTGGATCCGTATCCAGCGCTGCTCCATAGCGACGTAAGTGCCTCGCGGCTTCCTCGATGTTAGCCAGACTTTGTTTGAGCAAGTCGGCTGGTTCGTTTAACTGTTGATCTAAGCGCGCCCCTTTTTCAACTTCGGCTAGTGAAGTTTGCAAAAGATCGATTGTAGATTTATCGCTGGAATGATTCTCTCCGCCCATTAGCACTTCGTAGGCATTGCTGGCGACAGTCGAGAGCAGTGCAACATTGGCTAGAACTTTTTGCTGCTTGGCTAAATCTTCATCTTCGCTGCCATCTTGCAGGTTTGCTTCTTTCAGCTCGGCAGCTTGAAAGCGGATGAAATCCAAACGTCTGAGTCGTTCGTCTTCCGAAGTATCAAGGTCTTTTATTTGGGCCATCAATTCTTTGCGCCGTGTCCAAAGCGTTCGCACCTTCTCTAACAATTTGCGATGGGCTTGATCACCGAGGCTATCCAACATCTCCAGTTGCGATTGTGGGGACATCAATGTGCGCGCTTCATGTTGAGCATGGATCGTTAAAAGCAATTGCGACAACTCTTGCACGATCGCGCTGTTCACGAGAGTGCCGTTGATGCGAATGCGCGAGCCTGATTTTGTGATTTCGCGACTGACGATGAGTGTCGCTAATTCGTCATCGATCAACTCTTGTCTCTTCAACCAACCGGATATGATCGCATTGGTTTTAAAGGACGCCTCAATAGACGCCTTCTCGCTGCCGATGCGAATAAAGCCTGCTCCGGCTTTTCCACCAAGCACCGCATTCAGTGCATCAATGATGATCGATTTTCCGGCACCAGTTTCACCGGTTAGAACATTCAGTCCTGGCGTCCAATCCACCCTTACATTTTCAATAAGTGCGAATTCGCGGATTTCTAAACTTTCGAGCATTCACCCATCTGGAGCCGTGCTCCAATCAAAACCGTCTATTTGCCTGATGCCAACGGCAATATCATAACTCAATCAACTGATTTCGAACTTTAGATTTTATGCAGTCTCGTATATAGAAAAGTCGCCTCTTCTACTCTTCATTTTTTTATCGAAATCGATTACCGTGAATTAGGCGACGGTGACTTTATCCGGTGTCAGCGCATGAATGCTGATTTGAGCGGCCACTTGTTTGGCGATTTCAGTGAAGGCTTTGGCTACCGAGCAGTCTGGATCCGAAACTGTGATTGGCTTGCCTTTGTCACCACCCTCGCGAATAGCAGTCTCAAGTGGCACTTCACCGAGGAATGGCACTTCCATTTCTTTTGCTAGCTTCCTGCCGCCGCCGTGTCCGAAAATCTCGTAGCGTTCGGTTGTACCCGGTGGCTGGAAGTAACTCATGTTCTCGATAAAGCCAAAAACGGGCACGTTCATTTGCTTGAACATTGCCAAGCCTTTTCTTCCATCAAGGAGCGCTACATCCTGAGGCGTCGTCACGATTATGCCGCCGGATACTTGGGTGGCTTGAATCAAGCTCAGTTGAGCATCGCCCGTGCCAGGTGGCATATCAACTACTAGGTAATCCAATTCGCCCCAATTGACGTCGCGCAAAAATTGTTTGATCGCTTTGTCCAACATGGGACCACGCCAGATTACTGGTGTGTCGCGGGATACGAAAAATGCCATTGAAATTACTTTGACGCCGAAATTTTCGGGTGGAATGATTTTGTCGTCTTTCGCGGTCGGCTGGTAGTCGTCTACTCCCATCATCAACGGAACGTTGGGTCCTGTGATGTCAGCGTCGAGGATGCCGACTTTGGCGCCAAGTTTGGCCAGAGCACAAGCTAGATTGACTGCTACTGTGGTTTTGCCGACGCCGCCTTTGCCTGAGGTGACGGCGACGACTTGTCGAATTCCGGGAATCGGCTCGCGACCGGCAACCTTCCGAGTGTTCGCGACGGCTGCTCCAGTCTCAATTTCGACTTCTTTCACGCCCGGCAATCCACCGACTGCTTCTTTGCAGTCGCTCTCAATTTTTTCTTTGACGGGGCAGGCGGGAGTCGTCAAGGTAAGCTTGAATCGTACTTTGCCGGATTCAATTTTTATTTCAGAGATCATTCCCAACGTGACGATGTCGGTATTAAGATCCGGATCCATAACCTTGGATAAAGCGCCCTTCACCTGATCTGGCGTTAACTTCTCTTCTTTTTTAATCCCAAACATGTGCTCTTCCTGATGAATTGACAACCCGCTTTGAAGGGCACAGAGCCCTCATGCATTACATCCTCCGAGATCATAGCCGTTATCGGGCTGCGTTAGTCAGTCCGTAAGGAATCTATAAGTCGGGCAACCTGGGAGCGCCGGCATCGAAAGCCTACGAGCGCCGTGGTCCTTTTGCCGGCATCGAAACCTACGAGCGCCATAGCCGCCCTGTCAGTCCTAAGTTTTTGGAACCGTTGAGCGGATGCCAGCCAGAGTGCGCTTGGTGACAGGATGATCGACACCGAGCGATTCAGTTAGTATTTTCGTGCCCCGTGTTAAGTCGTCGCGAAACTTGTTCTCATTCTTATTCGACTGCTCTGTGCGTGCTCGATCGACCAATGCAACGCCGATATCGGGATGCATTGGGCTGAGTCTCTTTTCGCGAATGAAGACACATTGGTTTTGTAACTTCTGCGCATCCGCTATTTTTCCCTGCGCTAAGTAAACATTGCCCAACAAGTTAAAAGTGGTGGCAAGATCAGGATGTTCGTCTCCCAAGGTTTTGCGTTGAATCGAGATTGCTCGTTTCAGCAGCGGCTGAGCTTTGTCGTAGTCATGCCGCTTGGCTGATAACTCCGCCATTCCCATCAATGTCTTGGCAATCAATGGATTAGAAGAGCCAAGCACGTTGGTGCGAATATCCAACGCTTGTCTATATAGACTTTCTGCTTCGTCCAAACGATTCATGTCGCGATACAGTCCGGCTAAGTTATTCATATCAGTAGCGGTGAAAGGATGATAACTTCCCAACGCGGTTTGATCGATTAGCAGTGCACGAAGATAATATTTTTCAGACTCGGCGTACCTTCCTTGATCTCGATAAATGCCGCCTAAGTTGTCCAGAAGAACCGCATTACCAACGTCGTTTCGTCCAAGAGATTTTTCCTTTATTGCAAGAGCTTCTTTGTAGTATTTTTCTGCGTCAGCATATTTGCCCTCATCGCGCAAAACTTTTCCGGTGCCATTTAGGATCGCAGCCCGATTGGCATCGTCCTTTCTAATGCGCTTATCCCAGATGGATAGCGCTTCACGAAACATTTTTTCTGATTCAACGTAGCGCCCCTGATCTCGATAGAGTGTAGCCAAATTGTTTAAACTCATAGGCAATTCCGGTCGATTGTTTCCGAGCGTTCTTGCGATCTCGACGGCTTTGTCGTAATAGGGTTCAGCGTCTTTAAACCGATATTGGGTGCGATATAACTCAGCCAGGTTGTTAAAAACTTTTGCCCGGCGCAAATCGGTTGGGGAAAACTTCTCTGATTCTTTCAGCGCTTCTTTGAATTTCACTTCTGCGACAGCATAGTCGCCTTGTTTGTAATAACTCTCGCCCAGGCCAATCGCCGTATAGAAAGGAACGCTTTGTACAGTCAGCACTGCTGCCCATGAAAGCGAAACGAGCCAGACTCCACGTCGATACCATTTGAATTTTGGGTTGTTCAAGACCTTCGCTTGGAACAGCCTTTGAGATTGCTGCAAGCCCTGGACCAATTTCTTGAACTTGTTGGGTTGATTCATGTTCGTCTTGGTAGTGCACTGGTGCTGACGAAAGTCAGGACTTTCGACCAGCAGGATTAGGTTGTTTGGTAAGTAGTGTTGCTGTTGCTCTAGCAACACTGAGTTAAGGTTACAGTTGGCGGATTTGATCGTCTACAGGGATTTCCCTGAGCTATAGGCAGGAGGACATCAATTAGGAATTCTGGCGGTTGCCGTGAACCCCATGTCGTGCCAATGACAATAAAGCGTGCCTTCAGCTAGCGCTGAAGTGAGCACGCGTCACGTTTGTACCAGCGGAGAATACTCCTCGGAGGTCATTCCAAATGTCCATGCAACAGCGGCTTTCGCCGTTGTAATATGCGGCGGTACTCTCAAGAAGTATTCTTTGAAGCTGCCATCTGGTTCTGTGGTTGAATTGACGACTTTAACCATAACAATGGGTTCAAAAGCTGGGTCTATCTCTTGAATGTAAAGCACGCCGCATTCATCTCGATGGATTTCAGTCGCGTCACTATCGATCAGGAAGTTTTTGAATCCATATCGTTCGAGCATCAGCCGACGAATCTCTAGGTTCGGTTCCTTCTTTATGTCCTCAACAGTTATCGTTTCAGGCTTCTCGATTAGTTGCCGAGTCACCCGCATACCTTGCCAGTGATAAAGCTTCCAAGAATCTTTCCAAAGATACGACGGTCCATTAGTGCCGTGAGGTCGGCTTTCTTCGTCAATGCTGCAGATTTCCGGAAAATCGGAAACGATACAAAATTCCTCATGCATAATGGTGGCACCGCAATTGGTGACTACATCTTGCCACGCCGAATATTTTTCCGCAGCTGGAGGTTTTAAGCCAAGCACTTCTTTTAGTGCCGACGTCAGGCATTCGTCATATCGTTGAGTGTTGCCGCTTTTCATCAATTTCCTGCAGTCACCAACGCACGACAACATGAGGTCGCGAACGTTTTCATCGCCATCGCTTAGTTCGGTTGCCAGTCGCTCTAGCAGTGAACTCGTAGCAGGAAATTCTCCATCGAATTCTTGACGAAGTTGATTCGTGCCACTCGCGACTGATGTGGCTTGAAAAATTGCCTCGGAAATATTGTTCTCGAATTCCTGATCTTGATCCTTTGTTGCAAATGAATTGTCGTTGCTTACTGTCGCTTCTCTTGCGTCAGATACGGCACTGTTCATTGCGTCTCCAGCGGTTCCATGCATCGACCTGACAAGTGTAGAACTCTTACTATAATCTATCAATCTTGCGAAGGTCGTTTCAGTAGCGGCGTCAACCGCATCTTCAATCCCATAGAATGCAGTTTGAACCGTTGCCTCATACATTTCATCCGAGACGAGAGCCTTAAAAGCTTCGCTGCTCGAATCTGCGTCGGCAGTTTTGTTCTTTTGGGTATAGCACAGAGCCGTGGCAAAGCTGCCAGCAATTGCCACCACCAGTGGGCTCGAAGCGATCACGATGCGCGGCTGTTTCAATCCGAAGGAGCGGTAGAGATTATTTATTGCGGAGATTAGTTTATCGCGCTCTATCGGCTCCGTTCGCTTCGCGCGGTGCATCCAATTGTCCATGAATTCTTTTAGCTTTTGTTTTTCTGCCTCTGTTATGCCACCACTGGCATAATCTGGACGACGGATCATAAATGCATCCGTTTCATCGCTAAGGTAACGATCCGGTTTGTCGACAATGATTTCATAGTTATCTATCTGTATCCATCTGCGTAGATCAGAAATCGCCTTTAGCACCTTTTTGCGCATCTTCCAGATGCTGGCGCTGTTTTCTCGCAGATTTTTTGTTCGGCACATTCGTATTATGTTCGAGATATCGTTCATGCCTGGTCTCAGAACTGTAGACGCAAAGTCGGACATGGGAGCAACCTTTTGAATATCAAAATACACTCCCGCTTCGAGCCTTGATTCCGAATCAGCAGGCTTAGACTCCGTGACTTTAAGATAGAGTGTTCCGTCGACTGCCTGGAATATACTTGCCACCATGCGCCTGCGAATCACTTTTCCGCAAAGGATTATCATGCGTGCGTTTTCTATCCAATCAGTTTGAACAGCATTTGCAGGTAATTCAGATCGGAGTTTCTTTAGCCGTACTTCGCCGTTGTGCATTTCTTTCTTCAGACCCACATAGTCGCTATGTTCGGTTTTATAGATTTAGGTTGAATGAATGTATTAACCAATAATCATTATCGCATCGCTGGTAGTTGCTGTTGCAGAGTCTGGGATTTGCACGACCAACCTAATCCGCTGGACGGTTTATTTCTGCTATAAATCGGAAATGATCGAACCTGATGCCGCCGAACCGCTGTACCGTCTAATCCGAAGGATAAGGAAGCCGGAGAGTTTGCGCGAGCTTATGGCCGCATGTTTGCGTAGTGTTCATATGGGTGATCCATTTTCTGCGGACGAGGGCGCTTTGCCAGAGCCGCCTCAGATTCTTCGAGAACAGGTTTCGGTCTCTGAGATTACAATTGGTGGAATTCGGTGTGCGATCTATTCCCTGGTAGGGAACTCCACGCGCCTTCCATTGATGCTCTACATGCACGGTGGTGGCTTCGTGGTTGGATGTTCTGAAGACACTGATTACATCACGCGTATGCTTTGTCATTCAAATAACATCGTCGTTGTCAGTGTCAATTATCGGCTGGCGCCAGAAACTGTTTTTCCGGGAGCACTAGATGATTGCGAGCAAGTGCTCCAATCTTTATTGGACGACGCAGAACAACATTCGATTGATTCTGACGTTGTTTTTCTTTGTGGAGACTCAGCAGGAGCTAATCTTGCAGCATCACTGTCGCATCGACTTGGGAAATCCAGGGTTACGCCCAAGGGACTCATACTCTTGGCACCATGGTTGGACATGGCCCTTGAATCCTACAGTGAGTACAATCGACTGGCGGCTAAAGGTATCGTATTTGATGCTCCATTTCTTGCCTATGCTCGTGCTTCTTACGCTGATTTTGACAGTTGGACGGATCCGTTTGTCAGTCCTATAGGCGTACCGCCTCGTGCTATGCCGCCAACGCTCGTACTGACTGGTTCTGCTGACCCACTGATTGGACAGACTCTGAAACTCAATCGTAATGCACTTAACGCTGAGTGTACTCATATCCAAACGGTTGTTTATGAAGGCATGCCGCACTGCTTCTATTCATTTCCCAATTTGTTTGCTGAAGAACAAGACTGTTATCGACAAATTGCTGAATTTGTAGCCGCGACTCGTTGACGTGCGCTCCAGGTTCGAAGCACGGTGGACGCGTGAGCTCGGAAAAGCTCCCAGTAACAAAGTACTGAGAGCTCCTTTTAGCGCATGTTTTGGAGGAGTTAGATGCGCCCTGCGGTTAGTGATTTTGTTTTTGCAATGTCTTGCGCAAACTTTGGCGCTTTTGGTTGCCATCCGAGTTCAGTCTTCGCTTTGACAGATTCGACTTTTTGATTGAGCGCGAATGCATCAGCAAAGATCGAGAGAGTTTGGCGAGCTTCGCCAATCGTTTGGGATTTCGCCTGAGCGTTGCCAGTTGCTTTAGCGATATGTTCAGCGATTTCCTTGGCCGTTATGTACTCGGTGCTGGCGTTGTACAGAGACCCTGGCTGAGCCTTTTCAATGGCGAGTAGGTAGAGGTCAGCGAGGTCATCAATGTGAACTAGTGACCAGTGGTTTTCACCATTGCCTATGTAATTTACCCTGCCTGACTTTTCTGCTTGTTGGAAAAGGTTATGGATTATGCCAGCATTATCTCCGTACACAATGACGGGTCGGATAACCACTGACTTAATCCCATGCTGGGCTGCAGCAATCACTTTCTTTTCATTGTCCACACGCCAGCCTACTATAGGCAACGGCGCATAGGCCGTTTGCTCATCGACGATGGCATCGCCCGTGTCGCCTAGAACCCAGGTGCCACTTGTATAGATGAAGGTCGTGCTGGTTCCCTTCAGCGCATCAATGATACTGTCCACTGTCAAAGTATCGAATTTGCCGAAGTCGGCGTCATTAGTGGCTGCAGTGTGGATGACGATATCTGCTTGACGGACTGCGTCGATGTAATTTTCAGGCTGTTTGATATCGCCACGAAATGCTTTTACGCCATTTGCTTCAAGCTTCTCTACAGATTCGGTTGAACGCGCCAATGCTGTTACTTCGTGACCCTTCGCTAGTGCCGCCTTCGCTACAGCTTTGCCAATATAGCCAGTCGCGTTAGTCAAAAATACTTTTGCCATGTTAAATACTCCTTGGTTCGTGGCCGCGCAATGACGCGCCACTATATGTGGTGTTGAATTTTAGATTGATTGGCTTCATTCTTCGGAGGTGTTGAGTCCTGGAACAATGCCATAAAAAGATAAAGGTGTTAGGTCCTGTCGACCAGAGCTTTTAATGTCCCGCTAGGGACAGTACGTGCGGCAGCACATAGGTGCGCAGTAACACATGGACAAAAGAGACTTCAGGGCAACTTCCTTGCCCGATTGGTTATTAACTGTTGAGACGGTTCGGTTACGCATGCTCTAGGTCTAATCGAAGTTCACTCCAGTGAGTATACACACCTCATTCAGGCTCAAACGTTAGAAATTACGATTTGTGTTCTGTTCGATATATTAATTGTGGGGATTTGGTTTCGCACCAAATACGGTATCGGGGTGGATGTTTAAAGATTTCTCTTCATTCATTGGCGTAGTGTCGTCTTCGACTATTTCAAATTTTTGTTAGTTCTGATGCCACTATCAGCGATGGCGGTTGCCTGGAAAGCTTTGCAAGAACAGTATGCAAATAGTGGTCAATCCGCACAAATAGCGTTAGAGAATGGCACTCAGCAGTGCATTTTAAGAAGCTTTTCGGACGGGGAAAGCAAAGGGGGCAGATTGATCTGCCCCCTCTAAAATTACAATAAATCGATTTAGAATCCAGGTACCATGTTTGAGTATGGGCAAGGAATTGGATTCAAGTTCCTGGCAGAAGAACTGTTGTTGACTTTGATGTCAGCGAATTTGTTCAGCTGCGCTACACCTTGTCCATCGGTTCCGAAGGCCAATGTGACGAGAGTAATAGCTCCAGTGGGAGTGCCAGTCAAATACTGGAAGTCGGTAGGAAAGAAATTTTCTTGGTAGTAGCCAACTGGAATACTCTT